>NZ_SSMW01000018.1 GCF_004799405.1 Bradyrhizobium sp. | reverse complement strand
GGATCGAAGAGTATCGAATCCATCCATGAGTGAGTTATGAATATTCGCCGTAGCGTGCACGTAACCTCCATTATCCTGATCATTTCGTCGCTCTCGTTTGCCGGCGTTGCGGAAGGTGAGGGAGGCGGAGCGGATTCAACACCTGCCAACGCTGACGTTTCGGCATCTCCGATCGCCACCTATGCCAACACAGGATCTCCTCTTGGAATTGAGCTAAACGGTATCGCCTTCTACGCCTCCGAGCAGCCTTTCCTCAATATCATGAAGACTGGATCGTGGGTTACTTCTGCTGACTCCATCTACGATACCGGCGAAGAAAACCTTCTGCAGCTCGACGCTGACGGCTATCCAACCTCCATGCTTGGACCTGTCGGTGGTCCCGTCACTTTCACGACGATTCAAACGCCGTTGCTGCATGACTTGCCAAGCCCGTATTATCCCGCCGGGGATTACGTTGTCTTGTATGAAGGTACTGGAACTCTCGCGTATAACTATGCCACGCTGGTTTCCCATTTCCCGGGCCGCGATGTTATCAACCTGACAGCGAGCCGCGAGGGCGTTTTTCTCCAGATTAAATCGACAGACCCAGGTCACACGGGTGATTACATCCGCAACATCCGCGTCGTGTACGCGCCCAACGAAGCTTTGCTCGACTCCGGCGAGATTCTGAATCCTGTCTTCATCAACCGTGTCCAGCCATTCCGCCTGCTGCGCTTTATGGCTTGGATGCGCACCAACAATAGCACTCAGTCGACGTGGACCGGGCGGCCGACTCCCAGTAACGTGTTTTGGAGCGCCAACGGTGCTCCGCTGGAAGTCATGGTGTCTGTTCTGAACAAGGTGCACGCCGATGGCTGGTTCAACATGCCGGCGATGGCCACCGATGATTACATCACCCGGTTTGCAACCTACGTTCACGACCATCTGGATCCTGATCAGAAGGTGTACGTCGAGTACAGCAACGAGACGTGGTACGACCGGTTTTCGCAATCGAGTTTCGTAACAAGCCAGGGCGAAGCTTCATTTCCCAGCTACTCCAGTCCCTTTCAGGCTAACCGCAACTACTACGGCATGCGTACGGCTCAGATCTGTCGGAGTTGGACAGACGCCTGGAGAACAGATGCAAACCGGGTGATTTGTGTGCTGGCCACGGAAGCGCGCGATGTCGCAAATACGCAAGTGGCGTTGGATTGTTCACTATGGTCCGGCGGGCCTTGCGGAAAAAATTACGGAATTGGCGCCGTCGCAATTGGCCCGTACTTCGGATACACTGTTCCGGACTCATGGACCCGTGACCCGGACGGCGGCCTGATACGGCTGTTTCAGGAGATCAATCAAGGCGGCGCGGATCCGGACTGGCCCGGCGGATACCCGACAGGCATGATCCAGCAGGCGATCGATTGGACAACGGCTCAAAAAGCAAATGCCAACTCCTACGGTCTTGACCTGATAGCGTACGAGGGCGGGCAATCCCTCGTGGATTCGGATGATGCGCTCACTACGGCGCTATACGAAGCAGCAAACCAGGACCCCCGCATGGGCGCTGCGTATACGACTTACCTCCACAAATGGAAGCAAGCTGGCGGAGGTTTCTTCAGTGCTTTTGCAGATATCGGGGCAAGGTCGAAATTCGGTTCATGGGGCGCCCTCGAAAACGTCTTGATCGCTTCGTCACCGAAGTACGACGCACTACTTAACTTTATAGCCGACAATCCTTGCTGGTGGAGCGGTTGTACCCGAACCGGCCCTTCTTTCCACGGTCGCCACTGATAAATCCGGCAACTCCGTCATCGCTTCGGTCAAGCCTACCGTCGACAACGCTCCGGCCGGCGTCGAAAAGCCTTATCCCGACATGGAGCGACCTTGTGCCGGAACTGACAGTCCCGACGAAATATTCTAGGCTTGCCTAACGTTAAGGGGCCTGCCCTGGTTCGATGAGCCCAGCGTCCACATCCGGAGTTCGAATGTCGCCGATAGATCGGGTTCGCAGCATAGAATGGCGAAACACGGAGGATTTCCGGCTTGACGGAATCTCGTACAAGAATGCGCTGGGAAGACGTGATCTCAGGACCGATGAGAAGGCCGTGGTTGCACTGAAGGCGCCGGATTTTCTTGAAAAATACGCCCAGATTCTGGAGCGCGAGAAGGTAGACAACATAGTCGAGTTGGGCGTCTTTCAGGGCGGATCGGCGTTGCTCTTTGCATCCATTTTCAGGCCGCTAAAGCTTGTTGGTGTCGATATTTGTGATCCGGTACCGGCGCTGGACAAAATCCTTTCGGAAAACCCGATCGGTCGCTCGATATCGATCTACTACAATACATCGCAGAATGACGAAGCGAAATTGAACGAGATTTTTTCCCGCGAATTCGGCACTGAAGCGATTGATCTAATCGTCGACGACGCTTCCCATCTCTATTTTGAGACACGGGCGTCATTCGAGATATGCTTTCCACGACTGAGGCCGGGCGGCTATTATGTGATTGAGGATTGGGGCTGGGCGCATTGGCCGGGAGAGTTTCAAACAACTTCACGTTTCGTGCATCAGCGCCGGCCCATGAGTCAGCTGATCATGCGCGAATTACGGCAGGCTATCGAGAGCATCCGGATATTTCCGGCAATTGTGTTCATAAGAAAAGGTTGGGCTACTCCGAGCGGGAAACTGAACGTCGACGATCTCTATCTCACGCAGGGTCGCAAGTTTGAATTCTCGGCGTCCTCGCAGGACACGTGATAAGCGATGCCAGCGAAACCCCCGCGGCAGGTCACCTGACAGCCTCTCTGGCTCGCATGGCGTTGTGATACACCGCCGTCATTCGGGCGCGGAAAATATCCTGATCGAATTCGTTGGTTGCCCGGGCGTATGCCGAGGCGCCGAGCCTTTGCGCCAATGCCGGCTGATCCAGCAGGGAATTCAACGCTTGCGCAAAGGCACCGGCGTCGTTCGGTTGGACCGTCAAGGCTTCCTGATCGTGCCGTGCGACCCAGGGAACGGTCGTGCGCAATTTCGCATTGACGACCGGCAACCCCGTCGACATTGCTTCGACCTGGGCAATTCCGAATGCTTCGGCGTCATTGACGGACGGGAAGGCAAATATCCGCGCGGAATGGAACAGTCTCTTGATGTCGCGGCGCTCCAGGCGGCCGGCAAAATGAACACGAGTGGAGACTCCCAGCTCCGTTGCCAACCGGCTCAGTTCGCCATGCAGAGGTCCTTCGCCGACAATTGTCGCGTGCGCATCGACATCGCGCATCGCGCGGATTAGCACATCGAAGCCCTTGTAGCCGACCAGGCGCCCCACAGCCACAATGTGTCTGGGATATTGCTGTTTTATTCGTTCGACTGCTGCGACGTCGTCGGTGTCCAGCGTTCGCCAGTAATCGAGATCCACCCCGTAAGGAAGCACCTCGCATTTTGCGGCGAATGGCTTTAGCAAATCCGAACTTTCGAACATGGCCGTCCCGGAAACGATGATTTTATCGGCCCGTGCCAGCGCGCGACGCAGGATCGGACTGACCAGGCGTTTGAACAGCGAGCGACCGATGATGTCAGCGTGCCAATATACGATGACAGCGACGTCGGATGGCAGACCCAACAAGATGGCGGCATCGGTGAGCGGAAAGGGCGCGTGATGTACCACTATGCCGGCGATCCGTGCCGACCGAAAGAACGCCGAAAAATATCCGGGCGCCATCGGCATCGAATGCACGGTGCCGAGGGAAGTCACGGCTTCAACAGGCACGCCATTCATTGCGTATTTGTGGCCTAGCCCGCAAAGGCGCGCTGAAAGGATGGAATGAAAGGCCTGATCCGTGTTTTGCGCGAGGCAGAACATGACTGAGGGAATGCCCCCATCGGCATCTGGCCAGTAGACCTTGTAGGCATGAAGAATACGCAAGGGGAGCGATCTCTGGATGTCACCCTGCTGCAACGACGTCACCCAACTGTTATCGCTGATCGTTGAAAAAGCGGCAGTTGCGATACAACCAGATCATTTCGTCATCGGTGACGTAGCCCGGTAATTCAACGTGATTCAAGATTCCAAGCTCGGCGAGGTAATCCTGGAAATCTTCCATCATCCACCCTCTGCCCCCGGCGAACACCAGCGGCATCGGCCTGCCGCCGGCATCGAGATACCGGGCATAGGCTTTCGCCAGCAAACGCTGGTTCTTTCTCGGCTCGATCGTTCCGACGCTCAACCAGAATTCATCGCTCCGATGGTCTTTCATGCCCGCCGGCGGCGAGCCTTGCCGCGTCAGGTCGGTGAAGCGGGAACACGGATAAACGACGCGCACGCGATCTCCCGGAAAATGCGGAAATACATTCAGATAGTGCCGCCGGGAATTCTCCGAAATGGCGATGGCCCAATCGGCGCCGACCGACGAGCGAAACGCGCCATCGAAACAGCCGACGCGGTTTGCCTCCGTCGTCCAATCCGCGTTGGCAGCGAATCCGAGGTCGTAGATCGTATAGATAACACGGCTCGATGAAATCTGGATCGGGGCCCAGAAATTATTGCAGTGGACAATGTCCAGCTGACCGATGGCTTTTTCCAGTTCGGCATCGTTCCAGAAGTTGCGGGCGGATTCCCGGGTGAGATGCCGCGGGCCGTAATGTACTTGCGCGCCGCGATAGGGAGTCAAAATGGGCATTTGGGCATCGAAGAAAAAATCGCCGAAGCTTGGGAACAGGGAATACCGGTTTTGCGGGGCAACGGTCATCATCGCCTTGATCAAGGCATCTGCATAATAGCCGCAGCCGGCCTTTTGGGATCCGGTTTGCGAGATGTCGAAGCCTATGTGCATAAAGGGCTTTGCCGCAGGATCTGGCGATCCTTGATCTGTCGTTGTCAATCTGGATGGTCTATTTACCGGCCGGTTGCCTGGATTGCGAGAGCTTCAAAAGTCGAATTCGTTCTTCGACCATCATTGTAACCAGCGCCGGAAAATCGACTTTCGGTCGCCATCCGAGTTGAGACCGAAGCTTCGACGAATCGGCGCGCGTGAAATGGCTGTCTACTTTGCGGACCAAAGATTCATCGACGACTACATACTGTTTCCAGTCAAGCCCTCCGACATTGAAGGCCGCTTCACAGAATTCCGCTATCGAATGAGCCAGACCGGTTCCTACCACGTAGTCAGCCGGGATATCGTTTTGGACAATGAGTTGCATCACTTCGACAAAATCACCGGCAAAACCAAAATCGCGGCGGACGTTGATGTCGCCAAGGTGAAGTTTACCGTCGAAAAGGATCGGCCTGCCGCGTTCGTCCAACTCTCGCGTTTCAGTCAGCCCGATTGAAGCGGCGGCGGCGGCATGCGCAATCTTTTGCGACACGAAGCCGAGATGACGGCGAGGGCTTTCATGGTTGAACAGAATCGCGCAGGATAAATGCAAGCCAAACTGCTCGCGGTAAGCCCCGATGATCTGATGCGCGTAGGCTTTCGCGACGCCGTACGGCGATTTCGGGTTGATCGGTGTACTCTCGGTCTGAAATTGACTGACGGTATCGCCGAAAATCTCCGAGGACGAGGCCTGAAACAGGCGGCATTTCGGACGTTCACGCCGGATGTATTCACAGATCCGATGCGGCACCAGGCCATTCAACCGTGCGGTCTCGATCGGAATGTCCCAGGACTGCGCCGGCCGCGATACGGAAGCCAGATTGTAAATCTCATCGGCAGCCGAGGTTGCGAGAAGCTCGCCGAGAAACAATTCGGACGTGAGATCGCCGGTATGCCAGCTGACACGACCGTCATGAATCCGCGGGTCGATCGGGCTCCTGGACTGGGCGAACACGTCATAGCCGCGGGCCAGCAGCAATTCGATGAGATACCATCCGTCCTGGCCTGCGCCTCCCGTGACCAATGCGCGCTTCTTTACCTCAACCATTCGTGCAACCTTAGGTGACCCCTCTGTGCTCTTCAAGCGAGTAGGCTTTCCCAGCGCGCCACGCCGTCCGGCGGAATCGCGCCAGCTAGTTTATAGAAGGAATGTCGATCATTGCCGACAGAAAACCCGTAAGAGCGAGTTGCGCCCCGACAGCAAGCCCCGTCATTGACAAAATAAGCAATTTCAGCATCTCGGCATATTGCAAGGCGCCAAATCCCGTCGACGCCCAATTGGCCACGCAGTAGAAGAGACCGCTGGCGCCGAGCAAGGCCGGTATTGCTGCGATCAGCAACATGCGTTCGAGCGTCAGCGATGTCAGGGAATCCGAAAAATTCCCCGGGGGCAGCCAACCGCGCAGCGTCGCGAAGCGACGCGTAATGACGGAAAAGCTGATCGATTGGGTGCCGATAACGATCGAAATACAGCCGATGACGAAGGTGTGGATGTCAAATCCGACGCCACCGATCATGACAAGACCGGGAAAAGTGAGCGCCGTTGCAGAAACGCCGAATAGAACAAGCGCCACGCCCGGATAGAAGAACAGCCATCGGGGGCTGTATAGCAGCAGAAAACTCAGATGGCGCCATCCATCCCGCCATGTCCTCAAGTGCGGCGGCCGGGATCGGCCATCCTTGTTCAAGGTCGTCGGCACCTCGGCAATTCGGTAGCCGCTCAATGCGGATCGGACGATCATCTCGCTGGCGAATTCCATCCCCGAGGTGTGCAGTTGAAGTTGACGGATGCGATCGCGGTGAAAGCCGCGCAGCCCGCAGTGAAAGTCGCCGATGCCAATTCCGAAAAAGAGCCGGCCGATCCGGCTCAGCAGCGGGTTTCCGAGATATTTGTGCAGCAACGGCATTGCTCCGGGAGTAATGCCGCCCCTGAAGCGATTGCCGATGACGAGATCGTTTCCCTCGCGCAGCAGGGTGACGAACGGCATCAGCGCTGAAAAATCATAGGAATTGTCAGCGTCGCCCATGATCACGTAGCGGCCCGATGCTGTGGCAATGCCCGCCCAGAGGGCTGAGCCATACCCCTTCTGCGGTACCGAGACCGTACGTGCTCCCTCCCGTTCGGCTATTTCAAGGGAGCCATCCGTCGACCCGTTGTCGGCGATCAGGATCTCGCCCGAAACCCCGCTTTCGTCCAGGAAGAGCCTGGCTTTTCTGATGCAGAGCGCGAGGGTTTCTGCCTCGTTCAAGCAAGGCATAAGAATCGTAAGCTCAATGCCGGGCTGCTGTTGCGCCGTTTGCGAAAAACGATCTGTCATCAACGAAAAGTCCATGCCGGCAGTGGAATCGGATCGACGATACCTTGATCCCGGTGAATCCTCCGCAGGATACCCTGGATCACGAGAATCTCCCTTGATTTCGAACGACATTTCCGCCATCCAGCAAGCATATCCAGAACCTCTCCCTCGGCGGAGACGGGTAGAACATGTGCGTAAGCGTGTTTTTGGGTTTGTCGGGGCGATATGCTGAACGGTCTGAAAGTCACGGTGATCATGCCGGCTTACAACGCCGCCGCGACCCTGGAGAAGACGTTCAACAGTCTGCCAAAAGAGCTGATCGACGACATCATATTGACCGACGACTATTCAACCGACGCGACCGAGCGCGTCGCTCGTTCGCTCGGTATCTACACCATTCTTCACACCCGCAACATGGGCTATGGTGGCAACCAGAAGACCTGCTACGATGCCGCCATCGCGCGAGGTGCGGACATCGTGGTGATGCTGCACCCCGACTACCAATATTCGCCGCGGCTGGTTCCTGCGCTCGCCGCCATGGTGGCGTCGGGTGAGTACGATTTTGCGCTCGGTTCGAGAATTCTGGGAAACCAGGCGCTGGCCGGCGGAATGCCGCGGTACAAATATTTTTTCAACCGTGTGCTGACCTTGCTGCAGAATATTCTGATCGGACAAAAGATGTCCGAGTATCATACGGGATTCCGATGCTGGAGCCGGAAAGCATTGATGGCTATTCCCTATCATCGCTGTTCCGACGATTTCGTGTTCGACAGCCAGATGGTGTGTCAGGCAGTGTTTTTCGGCCTCCGTCCCGGAGAAATCTCGTGTCCGGCCCGGTATTTTGCCGAGGCTTCATCGATCAATTTTCACAGCAGCGTTGTATATGGCCTCGGCGTCCTGGCGACGTCAGCCATGTTTCGGTTGCACAAGCTCGGCCTGGCCAGATCTCCGCTGTTTATGCCTTATTCGAATGTTTGATCCGTCCAATCCTGCAGCGGTTGGCGCGCTTCTGGCCTTCGTGGAGCTGCTTGCGCTCCCGCAGCAAAACAGCTCTCGTACGGACTGCCTACGTATTCGAATCTTCCGCTCCCGAGTGGAGCGAGCAAGCGAAAAACCATGAGAAAAATCCCGACGCGCCGCTCTTCATTTCACCGATAGGCTGGACGCTTCGTCTGCCAAATTGCGGCGAGTTTCATTGTTGAACCTGGGATACAAAGCTTATGTCATCGGGACTGACGACCACCGACTATTCAGCACCGCGGAAACTCTCAACGGTTCTTCTGATCGGTCTTTGCATGGCGGCGATCGTCAGGTTTATCGTCGTTCTCAATCTGCCCATTTTGTTTTTGCCCGGCGCCGGCCATGATGATGGCCTTTACATGCGTCTTGCCGCAAACCTCGCCTCCGGACGTTGGCTGGGCGAATTCAATCAATTCACTTTGATGAAGGGACCGGGCTATCCCGTGTTTCTCGCTCTGTCCGGTCTGTCGGGGTTGCCGGTCTCGGCGACCCACGCCCTGTTTCAGTTTGCGGCAATCGTGGTGACGGCATGGGCCGTGTATCGGTTGACGGCTTCGCACGCGATCGCCGCGCTGACGTTTGTCAGCCTTACTTTCTATCCTGTCGGATTTATGCCCGAACTTCTGAGAGTGGTCCGGGACCAGATCTACTGGGCGCAGACGCTGCTGGTATTTTCCCTCCTCGCGGTCGTTTTCTTTGCGCCGCCGCGCGGGGGATTCGGCGCGGCGCTTGTCGCCGGTTTTGCCGGGTTGATCCTTGGCTGGGCATGGCTGACCCGCGAGGAAGGCGTCTGGCTTATTCCAGGCCTCGGGTTGCTGGCCGCCGGAGCCATTCTGATCCACCGAAGACAACGGCGCGAATTGCTGGCTCTTGCACGAAATATCGGCGTCACGGCGATCGGTTTTGTCGCGGTAAATGCGGCCTTCATGACCGGTAATCACTTCGCCTATGGATCGTTCGTCGGCGTTGACTTCAAGGAGCGCAATTTCAAGTCCACACTTGAGGCGCTGGAAGATGTCGATGCCGGTCCTGTCATTCCATACGTGCCGGTTTCCAATACCGTGCGTGCAGAGGTTGCGAAAGTCAGTCCTGCATTCGCCCCGTTGAGCGCAGCGCTGGCTCCGGGCCAGCTGATTTTCGCCAGGTGGAATAAGGCCGGATGTTCCATTTACCGCGAGACCTGCGGCGATATCGCCGGCGGCTGGTTCATGTGGGCTTTGCGCGACGCCGCGGCCGAAAGCAAATTTTACCGGACTCCGGCGGCGGCATCGGAAAATTTTGGAAAAATCGTCAGTGCGATAGTCGCCGCATGTTCTGATGGCAGGCTGCGCTGCCATCACCGATGGTTGAGCTATATGCCGCCGTTGACTGCGCGAGACAGGGCCGCCATTCCAGGCGCACTGCTCGCCGTCATCGACCGGATCATTTTCTTCCGTCCACCGATGCCGGCTGTGGTCTACCCGTCGTTCATAAAAAGCAGCGACGAGCAGTATCTAACGTTTCTCCACAATCCGCGCATCGACACTCCGGTTCAGCGTAGCTATGACATGACGGTGCGAGGCTGGTTTCGGGATCCGTATTCATCCGATTGGCCGGCATTCAAGGCCTATGCCGAACAGGATGTCGAAATTCCGTCATCCACTACGAGGCTGGCCAGCCCCGATCTTCAGCAACATTTTTCCGACCCCTCGGCGGACCAAAACCGATATGAGATGTCATTTCGCTGTCCCAATACTTGCACGATCGCTGCGCCGACGTCCGGTCATCAGGACGTTCGCATTACCGTCGATCGGGACCGCCCGATGGAGGCCAGTTCCGGCAGCGCCGTGCTTTATGTCGATTCGGTCACCGGCGCGAACGCGAGCAGACTTATCAACCCGGGGGAGACGTTCGCGGGCCGCGTACGGCTGTGGCTGGTTCGAATTTACAAGATTCTGATGCCACCACTGATATTTGCCGGTCTTTTCGCCGCCGCAATAGCGATCTGCCGCGCCGTCAGAGCGCGGGCACTTGACGCAGTGCTGGTGGCGGCGTTCGCGGCGTGGGCGCTCGTTGCCACGCGTGTCGTTATACTGGCGCTGATCGAAGCCAGTTCGCTGCCGGCGGTGAATGACCTTTATGCCGCGCCAGCGATTTACCTGGCGGTCGTGGCGGCATTTCTGTCGATTGCCGCCCTCCACGACAGACCGCAACCGGCGCGAGTTTGACGCATCAGCTCACTCGCAAAGCATCGCTGAGCTCTGGCAAATTCTCGTCTTTCCGCGATAGAAACGGACCCTGTTTAATCTGCCACGGAAACGCGATCGTGGGATCGTTCCCATCGGATGCCTACTTCACATGGCGGAGCATAAAGGCGGGTCACTTTGAACCGGCAAAGTTCGAGGACCAATATGAAGCGGCGAAAAGTTACCAAAATTCCAGCATCAAACAAGAGTGCTGCGGTGAAGCACAGGTGCGACTCGCCGCGCGTCAGATCACGGCCGCCGGATGCGCCATACCGGCAATGGTCCAATTGGTGTTTGCTGACGCACGAACTCAACGCCTGGAATCGCTGCCTGATAAAGTGTTTCAGTGGGTTGCGGTACAACTAGCAGAATATTCGCTTCGGTCGGCAGCGCTGCAAGCGCCTCGGCGGTCGGCAGTCCATTCAGTTCCCGACCCTGTGGAACTCCGCGCCGAACGAAAGAACCGTTCGCTATCCGGCAGCCGGTCAGAATTTCCGCGTACTCCAGCGGTCTATAATGCTGCACGGTAAGCAGGCCATCGACCATGGTGTGACTTTCCGTAATCAAAAAACAGGGTTCTTTGCCGCCGAAAACATCCCGGACATTCGTCAGGTCGGAACGCGAAATGCGCTCCTTCTGGTAAACGCCGGCAACGTGCACAAGGTCGCCGGCTGCCAGGACAGCCGCCAGGGCGGCCACTCCTCCCAACGCCCAGCTTGCCGCCCGTGCTGCTCGGCCCTCGCCAATCGCGAAAAAGGCGACTGCGCACAAGGCACAAAACATCAAGGCCGCTTGCGGAAATATCAGATACCAGCGCGTAAAGTCGGGCGTGATCCCGACCGGGAAAGCACCTGTCGCAAACGCAATTCCGGCCAGCCACATTATACCCCAAACTCCGGCCATACGTGGCAACGCCGATGCGCGCGTATGTACTCCGCGCAACAAATTGGCCGCGGCTAAACAAATTAAGATGCAGCCGACGAGCAACATTCCCCTGTAGGGCGAGTGCCAGAGCGGGAAGGACGGACCGTTAAAGATGAACAGTATTTCGTCATATTCGCTGAACAGGATATCGACGATCTGCCGAATTGCTTGCACCGGGTGGGGCGTACCGAAACTGCTGCCGCGCGGATCGCTGAGCGCCGGCTTCATCAACAGCACGAACACACCGAAGGACGACAGTCCGATAAGGCCCAGTCGCAGAGCGACGATCCACTCGTCCCGTTGACGGGGAAAATGCACGAGAACGTAGGCCACCAGGAATGTGATGACCAAATAGAACATCGAATAATGGAGCAGTATCCCACCGGCGAAAGCCGCAACGGCGAAGGGAATTCCGATGTTTTTCCTTGCTGCGATCAGCAGCAACCCGGCCAGAAACGGGAATAAGACTCCGGCCAGAAGCTGCGCATTCTTTCCATACTGCAGCGTGAATGTAGCTGACCGTTCCAGTCCAAACACAGCAACGTAGGACAACATCAGAGTCAACCAGAACGGTATCGGCAGGTGGAAAATCCGGCAAGCTGTCCAGGCCCAACCGATCGGGAGCAGCGTCACCAGAACGACCGACAACATCTTGAAGACGAACAGGCTTTGTAGAGGGGTGACCAGTCTGCTGATGTTCGAAAATATAATCGGATAACCGGGCGGATAGGCATACCCGGAATCTCCCGGGCGGTAGATATCCATTGTCGTGGCGTGCGAGAGCAATCCATCGGCGAGAGTTGGCACGATGACTGGATCGTTTCCGGCCAGAACGTAACCCGGCGAGGTAACGACAAATAAAACGGTTCCGGGGATGCCAACAATGAGGAAGCATGCCAAGAGCGCTCGGCTATCCAGCGTCGATTTGGCGAGTTGCGGTGGCAAAACCCATTGTTGGAACACCCAGCCTGCCGCACCCGCCAAAGCAAAGGCAAAAATGGGGCGTCCGTGAGCGAGACCCAGCCGCGATACGGCCAGGAAGGTCAAAACATATATCAGGAGAAGAAGGACGGTTGTGAGAACAACGCGCTCCAGTCGAAGCACGCCTAAATCGATCGTTGAGTCGTCGGCACGATCGGCACTGTGAAGTTCCATGACCTTTTTTCCAACAGTCTTAGGACCGGCGTGCGCGTCGAGAGAATCGCGAGGACCTGATCGCGGCGGGCCGCAATCGGCGCGAACTTGACGCGTTAGCTCACTTTCAAAGCGTCGCGGAGTTCAGGCAAGTTCTCGTCTTTCCGCGACAGAAACGGGCCCTGTTTAATCTGCCACGGAAACGCGATCGTGGGATCGTCCCATCGGATGCCTACTTCACATTGCGGAGCATAAATATCGCTCACCTTGTAAATGACCTCGGTCTCGGGCTCGAGGGTCAGGAATGCGTGCGCAAATCCGACCGGAATGAAAAGCTGCCTGCCATCAACCGGCGACAGTTCGGCGCAGGCATACCTGGCGTAGGTCGGGGAGCCGATTCGCAAATCAACCGCGACATCGAGAATGCGGCCTCGGATGCAGCGCACGAGTTTGGCCTGCGCATGGGGCGCTGTCTGCAAGTGAAAGCCGCGAATCGTTCCTGCCATCAGGGACAGCGAGTGGTTGTCCTGCACGAAGTTCAGTTCCAGCCCATGTTCCCTGAACGCCCTCTCACTGTACGTTTCCGAAAACCAGCCGCGGCTGTCGGAAAACCGCTTCGGAGTAATCAGCAATACGCCGGGTATGTTCAACTCATCAATCGTCATTTATTTGTCCGATCCTCGCTCCGGAAGCTCAGCGACGAAATGTCAATCGAGAACCGGTCGGCGGCTTTCCAATCGTAAAATATATACAGGCCAACGGTCCGATCGAACTGCCCGTTTTAGCCGTGCGCCGCCACGGTAGTATGGTACGGATGTCGCAGCAAACCGGGCGATTTCAATAGTTGCGGCCCAAGAGGCGCCACGGTGAGTTTGGAATGTCCGGAGCATTTCGGCGGCGAAAAACGATCAGCGAGCCTGTGAACCCGCACGGCGGCGAATTCGGGCGGGATACCCGCTGCCACTTGCGACTGCAATCGAGACTGGCTTGCCTGCCAGTTATCGCGCAGCCAGGCGCCGCCGGGCGACGGAGTAGACCTCCACAAGCCTCTCGGTGACGGTCGGCCAGCCGAAACGGGAAGCGACATGGGCCTTCAGGTCGGATGTGCGACCCTGAGTTACGGCGGCATCTATGCCGCGGCGAATATCCAGGGGGTCGCGGTGGTCGACATAGTGGGCATGGCAGCCGAAGTAGTCCCGGGTCGAGCCTTCCGAGGTCACGACGACAGGTGCACCCGACGCCGCGGCTTCCAATGCAGCCAGCCCCGGCGTTTCGAGCGTCGAAGGCAGGACGAACGCCGAGCAGGCCCCAAACGCGGAGGCGAGGAGGGGGTCGGCGTGATCCAGCGCGCCGAGGTGGCGTACCCTCGATCCGCCCTCAGCCAGCAGTTCGGAGGCATAAGCTTTGTCGCGCTGATGTCCCAGCAGCACCAGCGGCAAGGGATGGCCCGCCAGGGCGCGAACAAGCCCCAGCTGGTTCTTGCGCGGCTCGATATTGCCGACGTTGAGGATGAACGGACCCTCGATTCCAAAAGCAGTGCGGAACAGGTCGGGATCCTGCGGCTGCAGAAAACGCGGCTCAAATCCGTTCATGACCGTCATAAAGCGGTCGTGCGGTAAACCCAGCACGCGCGATAGCAGATCGGATTCCGTGTCCGAATTCGTGACGACGACGTCAGCCAGCGAAAGCTGCGAGCGGATTTCATCGACGGGGTAGAGGTCGGCCGTCTCCGGTGTCATCCAGAGCGAGGACGAAATCACAAGCGGCAGACCGCGCTGGTGCACATAGTTGCAGAAGTGAACCGAACCGCCGATGCAGGAAAAGAAATGCACGGCGGCGACCTCGGCGAGGTTGGCCCGCCACGGATCGTGCAACCGCACTTCGATGCCGTGGGCAGGCAGGTGCTCGGCGTATTTTTTCAGCTGGATCTCGCCGCCGCCTGGCGTTTCGAATGCCCAGGGATAGGTGCTAAATAATACGCGCACGGTGCAGGGTCCTGGCTTGGTCCAGAATTAGATGTCCATCGGCACGACGCCGAAGTGTTTCGAGGCGCGCGCGCCGCGCGGATGCCAGCCGGCTCATCGGCATCAATCGTCTCTGTGCGCACCCAGGACGAAGAAGGCAGCAATCACCGACGGCGTCATGCCTCCGGATGTCGGGTGCGATCACACGGATGCGCATTGGCGTCGTGCGGTGAGCCGGACTTCCATCGAGTCCATGTCCAGAAGTTTTGCATAAGCCTCCCCACAAGTCTTGAGGCTGTATTTCGAGGCAATATCGGTGATGCCCAAAGCAACGCGCTGCCGACACTTTCCATCATCCGTTGCGCACTCGCGGAGAGCTCGCGCGGCTTTCTCGACGTCGGGCTCCAGCCATCTCTGACCTTGATGAAATGCATAGTCGCCGGGCAACACCGGAATGAGGTCTCCGTCGATCAGCCAGCTGTTCTCTTCGGTCATGAAATCCAGGTTACCGGAATAGCCCGATGCGATCACGGGAATCCCGAAAGCCATCGCTTCGGCCATCAACCGCCCGAAACCTTCGGCGCGGTGAAGCGAGATCACGGCATCGCACGCCCGCAATAGCCGGTAGTAGGCATCGCGGTCCAGCACGGTATCGATGATAACAATGCGTTCGTCGGCGGCGGCCTTGCGCAGGCATTCCCGCCAAAGCGAGTCATTGTCGGTGTTCATCGCCTTCACGATCAGCCGGGCGTCAACGCTTCCGTCAGCCGGAAACGCGCGCTGGAACGCCAGAATCGCAGCGAGCGGATTTTTCCGGGCGATCGCCGAGGCGCCATCGAAACTGGTGAAAACCACGAACGCCTGCTCGGGCAAGCCGAACGCGGCGCGCGATGCGATTCCGGTGTCCGGAACAGATACGGGCAGGGGAACCTTGATAACCGGTTTGTCGGTTGCCTGCCGAAACGCGGTCGCGGCATGTTCGGAGTGACACCAGATCTCGTCCACCAGAGCCATGGCCAGGTTTGCCGGAGCCGGAAAGCGTTCGAGCTCCCATTGCCAAAAGCCGATCTTTCGCCGCGCCGAGAACGCGCGCGAACCGATCTTGTTCAGCAGCATCACCGTATCGAACGGCGGCATCGCATAGAATATGACATCGGAGTCAAAACCGGCGTCGGCGGCGTCCAGCGCGGGTTCGTCGATCGATTCACGGGCGGTGATATGCCAGGGCGCCTTGACGACAAAGTTGGCTACGTTCGCCTGATCCAGCGCCGCGCGAAGAAGGCGGACATCCTCTCCCAGTCCGAATTCGCCCTTGGCATGGCCGACAAGACAGACCCCCGACTTGCCTGCGCGGGTCGGAGGGGAGGCGGGCGCGATTGATGGTCTGTCGTTATCTACCCACGACCGCGCCGGTGCAGCGGCGAATCCGCCATGAATATTTGCCTGTGACGGCATTTGTGCAGGTTTTTGCGTGTGCGTGCCGAATGTTTCTCGCTCGCCGTACTCCAACCACCAGCGCCACATTCCGGTAATTCCATCCGGTGTGGCGACATCGAACGTGGAGTGCAAGTCCGGCCTGTGACCGTGTATGATGCCCAACAGGGGAGTGAGGCGACGTGCGGCTCCAGAACCTGCCGCGGGCAGGAAATCGAGATGTAGCGACCGCAGCAAGGCCTGGTCGATCTGGGGGCGCAAATCCGCGAATTCGCCGCGGCCATGGGTAAGCCACCAGAACACCAGATCGGAAATGCCGCGTTCGCTGTACTCAAACGCAGCCCGCAGGTCCGGACGGCTTAAGCGGAGAATCGCCAAGTTTGGCGGTATCAAGCCCTTGAGAGGATCTGAAAAATCCGACTGAGTTTGCGAAATCGTATCGGAGATATGCGGCAACCCCCTGTTCGGAAGCCTGAACGTTTTGGCTTCGGACGCCAAAAAAGACTGCCATAAGATGGACGAGCCCGAGGCCGTTTCTATGTCGATCCGCTGTCGGTTCGCCGGGTTGTTGTTCCATGCGACCATGACCATCGCCGTTGGTCGGACGAGTCCTGTTTTTCGGAAAAAAGAGGCGTCAAGACGGTGCAACGCCTTGACCTGCGCAGCAATGAGCCAGGGTGGAGAACCGAAGTATTCCTGAACGCCGAATGACAGCCACCAGTACCACATTTGATCGCAGCCGGTTGCTGTGTCGACGTCAAATAAATCGCGTAAATCGTCGCGATGCCGGTGGATCAACGACAGAAGTGGCGTTAACTGAAGCCGTTCGGCGCGCGGCTTGGGTGTCAGATGCTGTACGTGCAGCTTTTGCAAAATCTCGCGATCGAGTTCGTCGCTAATGCCCGGGAAATTTTTCCGTCCGCCGCGGAGCCACCAGAAGGTCCAATCATCGGCGCCTCGATCCGTCTCCAGGTCAAACGCGAGCTGGGTGACCCGGCCGCACGCCAGCCAGGCCAATAAAAGTCCAGTAGGAAAATCGTAGCCGAATTCCGGGAGGTGTCTGTAGGGCTTTGCGATCAAGCCGGCTATTTGTTCAGTGTCCATTTCTCAAACATTTGCTTTCTTGCGAATTCGAAAGCCTGATTTTCGCACTTACTTCGCAAATCCCGGTCTTGGGTTTGCTGCAAAGGCGCATTTTGAATTGGTTACTCTAGGACAACTTCCTTGGGAAGGGCGAACGCCTTCTTGTACCGGAAACGCATTACAGGTTATTCCAGGGTTTAGTCACGCGCGGTGGGGACGCTAGAAAAAATCTTCCGTTCTCGGACGACATGTTTGGGCTGTAGAACGGGTCTTCGGCGAGAACATTGCTCCAGCGGCTAACCATATAGCTTGCTTCAGAGATAAATTGGGCTGACGTTGTATCGACACCCCGGCTCGCGCTTTCCAGGTGGTACAGCTCGACCGGTGTCCAAATATTGCGATAGCCTTTCTCCTGTATCCGAAGGCAAAGATCAACGTCATTGAAAGCCACCGGCAGATTGATTTCATCAAGGCCGTTAACTTCTTCAAAGATGGGTTTTCTTACCACCAGACAAGCGCCAGTGACGGCAGAGACAGTCGATCTCATAATGCTTCTTCCGAAATAACCAAACTCTTCTCGGGGCAGAAGATGATTGAAATGATTTGCTACTCCACCGACCCCGAGTACCACGCCGCCATGTTGCACGCGGCCATCTGCGTAAAGCAATCTTGCGCCGATAGCGCCGGCTTCGGGAAGCAAGGCCAGCGAGACCATTTCGGAAAGCCAGTTCGGATCGATGACATCAACATCGTTGTTGAGGAGCCCGAGAATTGAACCTCTTGCCTTGGTTGCTCCGAAATTGTTGATGGCTGAATAGTTGAATGGCTGATCATACGGGACAATCCGCACGCGATCGTCTTTTGAAAGTTCCTTGAACAACTGTCGGGTTGCCGCCTCCCGGCTCTCGTTGTCAAGAATCAGGATCTCGAAATTTTTGTAATCGGTATGGCGCAGCAGTCCGGTAACGCACTTCTCCAGAAGATCCGCCTTGTCTCTCGTCGGTATGAGCAGGGATACGAGTGGCGGGACAGGCGGTAAATCGCGCCTGACAAGATGCCAGTTTTTGATAAGAGGGTGGGCGGACACCGTTCCGCGCTCACCTTTCTGGACCAGGTAGTCCGCGATGGCACGCCGTGCAGAAT
This sequence comes from Bradyrhizobium sp., assembly GCF_004799405.1. GTDB lineage: Bacteria > Pseudomonadota > Alphaproteobacteria > Rhizobiales > Xanthobacteraceae > Bradyrhizobium. Next base: position 31,809 of record NZ_SSMW01000018.1, on the reverse strand, counting down.
CGCAACATCTCTCCAGCCAGGCTTCTGAAAACGAAGCAGATCCGTACCCGCGGCGCCAATGATAGAGTACGTGGGGAATGTGGTGGACCTTGTCGGAGGTCGTTGCGGCTATGGCTCTTAGCGAAAGGTCGTAGTCCTGGCTTCCCTCGTACCCTTCCCGAAAATATCCGGCCTTCTCAAGCAGGCTTCTTCGATAGACGGTCAGATGACTCATCACGTTGTGACCGAGCATTAGATCCGGATTCCAGCCGGTCTTGAAATAGGGCGATCGCCTGCGGCCGCCGGCGTCGATCTGGTCTTCGTCAGAATAGATGATGTCCACGTCGGGCTTTTCGTTGATGACAACTGCGACATGGTAAAGTGCGTGCCGCGGGATCAGGTCATCATGATCCATCAGCGCGACAAAATCTCCGGTTGCGATCGACAAGGCCGAATTCGAAGCGGCCGATATGTGGCCGTTGTTTTCACGCCTTATGAGCTTGATGCGGGGATCGGCGGCGGCCTCCGCCTGGCAGACGTCCTGAACGTGCGGGGAAGTGGATGCATCATCGGCGATACACAGTTCCCAGTGGGGATAGAGCTGCTCGCGAACCGATGTGATAGCTTCTCTTAGTAGATACGCCGGCGTATCGAAAACCGGCATAATGATCGAAATCAGCGGCTTGTATGAAAGGCGTGCGATGTGTCTTTCGATCAGCTCGCAATCGGCCGGCGAAAGCGTATCGAAATCCTGAATCCAGCTTTGGTATTGATCGTCGGTAATTCCAAACTTGGCCGACATGCAACAAAGTCCCAGCGAAACGTCTAACAGAATGCCGTTAGCTCAAGCGAACACCGGGAATTGAATAAGGACAAATATGGAGTACGTCACTAACAATCGTGCTCTCCATTCCCAAGGCTGGAATGCTCTCAAAACCTCGACAAAACAGCGAGAATAGGCAGCATCCGAGCGTTGTCAAGAGATGCGCATGGCAGGCAGCCGCTTCGAAATTGGCATAAACGAAATCGATCGTCGCTACCCCCTGTCTTCATACCGCTTCATCACCTCGCGCGGATCGCCTGACGCCGCGATGCCGTGGTTTTCGATCAGGAATGCCTCATCGCAAAGCTCGATAATGTTGTGCGCGGCATGGGATACCAGGACGATGGTGCCGCCGGATGCACGGAATTGTCGAATGACGTCGTTGCACTTTGCCTGAAAGGCAAAGTCGCCAACCGCCAGCACTTCGTCGACAAGCAGGATTTCGGGATCAAGCTGCGACACTACCGCAAAGCCCAGGCGCGCCAGCATTCCGCTTGAATAGAAGCGGATCGGTGTTTCGATATGTTCTGCAAGCTCCGAAAACGCAATAATGCTATCGACCCGTCGTCGAACCTCCGAGCGAGAGAAGCCGAGGACCACCCCGTAGAGTTCGATATTCTCCCGCCCTGAAAGATCGGGATGAAATCCCGCACCCAGCTCGAGCAGCGACGAGACCCGCCCGTCAACCGTGATTTCTCCGCTGTCCGGACGCATGATGCCCGCGATCAGCCCAAGCAACGTGCTCTTTCCGACGCCGTTGCGTCCAACGAACGCAACCGTCGTGCCGCGGCGAATCTCGAAGGAGATGTTGCTCAGGACCAAGTGGCTCTTCCGGTATTTCGTGGCCGAAAAACCATTCAAGGCATAGTTCTTAAGCCCGCCAGCCAAAAACGTGCGATCAGAATAGCTCTTCGAGACATTTTCGAATTTGATCGCAATTGGGGCGGTTTCCACCTGTTGTTTCTCGCCAGATCGCAATTCGAAGTCGCGACTCACGCTATGTCGCGGGGTTCGCGCGTGAGGCCCCTGCACCTAGATGACCTCCGCAAAGCCGTGAACCAACCTGCGATACACGACTGTGCCGAACGCAAGCGCGATCGCCGCATAGAGATAGATCAGACCGATGTTTCCCCATTGCAGCTCATTGTTCAGGAAAACCCCGCGCCAGGCTTCGATCAGCGGCGTCATCGGGTTAAATTTCATCCATTCCTTGTATGGATCCGGAACCTGGTCGATCGGAAACAATACCGGCGAAAGATACATCATCATATTGAGCGTGATCGCCAGAATTCGTTCCATGTCGCGAAAAAACAGGTTGATGGATGAAATGGCGAGTCCGATGCCCAGCAGCAGAAAGAATTGAGCCGGGATAAGAAACAGCAGGCCACCAAGGATACTTAAGCCAATCGGAATGTCATAAAAATACATGAAGCATATGGTGATCGGGATCGACATCACGAAGTGGAATGCATCCTGGATATTGAGCGCGACCGGCAAGACCGACCGCGGGAACACGGACTTCTTGATCAAGCTGCCATTGTTGATGAAGACATTGCAGGCCCCGATAAGATAATTGCTGAACCATTGCCACGAGAACAGACCGATGATCAGAAACAGCGGATACCTTGGAATGCTCGATCTGAATATCACCTGCAGCGCAAAATAAAACACCAGCGCCGAAGCGAGCGGATTTGCCAGCGACCAGATGTAGCCCAGTATATTGTTCTTATAACGAACCTTGACCTCTTTGTGAGCGAGAGTCAGGATCAGATCGAGATAGTGCGAAACGGAAAACTTGGGTCGCCGCTTTCTTGGTCCGGCGCTTGCCTCGGCTGTACTCATCGCGTTTTGGTTCCGCATGTCTGTATTTGGGTCGGAGGTTTTTCGCCCTTAGCCCATCATTTGCCCACAAATGTCGCGTGACGACCGTCAAAGTCAAGCAAATGCCGCGCATCGAAACCGGCATGGATGGTCGCTTTAAACCAACAGCCGGTCCAGGCATATCTTTAACCCGGCCTCCCAGGGTTGCGTGGCGATTCCAAATGTGGCCTCGGTCAGCGTGCAATCGAGACGTGAATTGGCCGGGCGCCTTGCCGGCGTCGGATACTGGTCCGTGGTGATGGCAACCAAGGCGGCGGGAGTGCGACGCCCGCGCAGCCGCGCTCCGTCGAAGATGGCTCCGGCGAAACCAAACCAGGTCACTTCGCCACGGCCGGCGAAGTGATAGATTCCGCCCGCCGCTCCTGTGCGTAGTTTCTCGTGCGACGCGATCCGCAGGCATGCGTCCGCGATATCGTCTGCGAAGGTAGGATTGCCGAGTTGATCGTCAACGATCCGCAGTTCGTCGCGTTCTGCGCCCAACTCCAGCATTCGTTTGACGAAGTTCGAACCGATGTCGCTGTAAACCCATGCCGTGCGCAGGATTACGGCGGCGGGGTTCGCCGAAAGGACGGCGCTTTCGCCCGCCGCTTTGGATGCGCCATATATGTTCAGCGGCCCGATCGGGTCTGCCGGTTTGTAAGGTGTCGGCTTCGTTCCATCGAAGACATAATCAGTGGAGAGATGAATAAACGGGACACGATGAGCCGCTGAAATCTCGGCCAGAAGGCGCGGGGCGAACTGGTTCAGCGCATAGGCGGCATCCCGATCGCTTTCCGCCTTATCAACCGCGGTGTAGCCGGCAGCATTGATCAGGGCTTCGGGCTGAAATCGCAATACGGCTTGTTCGATGGCGCGCCTGGAGAAAACATCGATATCGTTGCGACCGAGACATGTCAGTCTATGCCTGCCCGCAGCGCCAAGCCGCGCAAGCACGTTTGCAACCTGTCCGTTTCGTCCAATGACCAAAATTCGCATTCAATCACTCAAACAGCTTAACCATTGCCCCGGCGTAACGGTTGCCGCCACCGGTCACGGCTAGTGTTTAAGCAGGTTGAGAATATACTTGCCGTAGCCGCTGACGATCAAAGGATGGGCAAGCTGTTCCAGCTCTTCCTCGTCGATGAAGCCCATGCGCCAAGCGATCTCTTCGATGCACGCGATTTTCTGCCCTTGTCGCTTTTCGATCGTTTGAACAAAATGACTGGCTTCGAGCAGGGTGTCGTAGGTGCCGGTGTCAAGCCAGGCATCTCCCCGTCCAAGTTTTTCGACCGACAAGGTTCCGTTGGCGAGGTAGGCATTGTTTACATCGGTGATTTCGAGTTCGCCGCGAGCGGACGGCTTTACCCCCTTCGCAATCTCAATCACATCATTGTCGTAGAAATACAGGCCTGTGACGGCATAGTTGCTTTTTGGATTGTTCGGCTTTTCCTCGATCGAAAGCGGCTTGCCGCTTTCGTCCAATTCGATGACGCCGTATTGCCTGGGATCGTTGACCCAATAGGCCAATATCGACGCACCCTTTTCCAGCGCAACCGCGTGACGAATGGCGTTGCCGACGCCGGTTCCGTGGAAAATATTGTCGCCTAACGCCAAGGCCGCATGGGACCGGCCTACAAACCTTTCGCCGATGACGAATGCCTCGGCCAGACCCCTCGCTTCCGCCTGAACCGCGTATTCGAATTCCATTCCGATCTGTCGCCCCGTGCCTAAAAGCTCTTGAAACAAAGGAAGTGCCGGGGGGGTCGAAATGATCATGACTTCGCGAATGCCGGCCAGCATCAAGGTGCTGAGCGGGTAATATATCATCGGTTTGTCGTAGAGCGGGATCAATTGCTTGCTGATCGAGATGGTCGCCGGAAACAACCGGGTGCCTCGTCCGCCGGCCAGAATGATGCCTTTGAATTTTGGCTTGGTCATTTCGCGTCCGCCCCCGAGCTTCCTAGACCACGCACAAAATCCGATACCAAAGCAAAACCAGGAGCGAACAGGATCGCATCGAACGAATTTGGCGGGTTGCGACCACCAACGAGTTGAGGTCGTTCTGATATCGGAGCGATAGCGAAAAGTCCAACAAAATCAGTTAATTTGCTCATTCCCGAGATCAATCACTGCTTGGCAGAAGGGGCGAAAAAAGGTTAAGTCCGTCGTGCTCGGTTTGCGTGAGTGGTGCGAATGCGGTTATTGCTGACAACCTATCATCAGGCTTTTCTGGCACCCGGCGGCGGCGAAACCGAATTTCTTCAACTCGCCGAATACTTGAGTGAAAACGGTGTTCGCGCGGATTTTTACGGACATACTTCACGACCGCTTCGTCAGTACGATGCGGTCATCCATTTCTCGGCCTTTGGCGGCGGCGAAGGGCTGCTTCGCAGCATCCGGGATGCCGGAAAGCCCATTGTTTTGCTGCCGAATTATAATTTCTTCAACGCGGCGTCAACCTCGGCGCAGGTTGTCCGGGAGCATCTCGATCTTGCCGATCTGATCGTCGTCAGGACCCATGTCGAAAGCGAGCTGTGCAAGGCCTCTTTCCATGTCGATGACCGCAAGCTGGTGATCGTGCCGCCGGGCATTAACCCTTCCTTTGCAAAGTTGGTCCCGGACGATTTGTTCCGCTCGGCCTATGGGCTTGAACGTTTCATTCTGTGGGTGGGTGCGCTGGAGCAGGCGAAGCAGCAACTGCAGGCGATCGAAGCCTTGAACGATTACGACATTCCATTGATCTTCATCGGGGGATACCGGGACAGATCCTATTTCGAGAAATGCAAGGCCGCCGCCTCCAATCACGTGCGGTTTTTGCCCTACCTTCAGGCGGGATCCGAAATCGTCCGCTCCGCCATGCAGAGCTGCGAGGTCTATCTCGAACTCGGCGTTGATTTTCCCGGTCATTCGGCAATTGAAGCCGGTCTCGCGGGCGCCCCTTTGGTGCTCCATGAGCATCCATGGTCCCGTGAACTGCTGGGCGATGACGTCACCTATATCGCCGCTGACAATTCCGATATCGGTGAAGGCGTATCACGCGCGCTTGCCGGCAAAAAACGCAACCTCCTGGTCAATCGAATCAAGCAGCAGCTTGTCCAGCCCGAAAGCACGGCGCGGTTGATCCAGGAGATTGAATTGTTGCTCGAAAGATGGCCGGGTCGCAAGTGATGCGCTTGGTCTATCCCATTGATTTATCTCGGGAGCGTCAGTCAATCTCCATGGCATCAGGGATTTTTCAAATCTGCTGGAATGAACGTAGTTTTTCTAAGCTGGAGCCTGGTTTCGTCGCTTTTGACTGGCGCCGGAATCCACATCCAGACCATCGCGAATTTGCGGCCTTTCGAGAGTTGCATGCCAGGGGTGATACGAGAAAATTCGACCTCACTGGAGCGTTTTCGCCAAAGTTCGCGGCCAAGAGCGGCGTATCCGGTTTGGAGTTCAAGCAATGGGTTGGGGACAATCCCGGGTACGATTTCTATTTTGTAGATCCGCGACCTCAGTTTCCGGTTTTTTTCTTCAACGGTTGGATCAATTCATCGCACCAGTTTGGGAGCCGCTTTCTGGCGTGCGCGAGGGAGATTATTGAGCTCGCGGGTTATGAACCCGACGTGTGGATCAATCAGAGAGAGGATTTCTCGAACGCCTTCTGCATGAACTTCTGGGTTGCAAAGAAAGAGTTCTGGGATCGTCTCATGGGTGTTATCGACAATATCCTGTCAGTCGATCGGCAAAAATTACGACCGGAAAGCAGGTCTTTTCTTTTCGAGCCGCGACAGTGGCGCGCTCCCAACCAGCTACCGGTAGCTCAGATTGCGCTTGTTCTCGAGCGAGTTGTCACAAGTCTTGCAATAGCTGACGGATCGCTCAGGAGGCTCGCATACCCTGCTTCCCCTGAGCGCATTAAATATTGCTGTCGTAGTCCGGCAGAGTGGGAGCTTTACAAATCATTTGCGCCAATTGCAGCGAGATTGGATGAGCAAGGGCTGGCATCCTCTGAAGCAGGAAAATCATATTTTGACATGGCGGGCCGTGCGATGACGTCGGTGTCACGTCTCTACACTCAAAGCTTCGGTCACCCCCAAGGCGATAGTGAAAGCGGACTTGAACATCGTCTTCATGATCTCGTCGATGAGGCATGAGGCTCGCACAACGAAATAACAGTGGTGCGGATTTGCCGGTTTGAGCGCGTCGTTTCGTCGCTGATAGGGTAAGGTCCTTTTCCTTCGCATCATTCATGGTCAGGATCGCGGTGCGCACCTCTTTCTCATCCTCTGCAGCGGCGGCGCGTTCGGATCTCGCTCCGGCGCGCTGGCGGCGGCCGTTCCTGAAATGGCTGGGCGGGGTAGAGGCGGGGTGGGCTGTTCCGCTGCTGCTGGCGGGCTTCATCGCCGTCTGGGTGGTCTATCTGCAGATCGCCTATCTCTCCGGCTATCTCCACCCGGACGTTCTGGAAACATGGTCGTTCGGCCGGACCTGGCAGTGGGGTAACTCCAAGCATCCGCCGCTGGTGGGATGGGCGGTCTACCTTTGGACCTCGGTCTTTCCGCTCACCGACTGGTCGTTCCAGCTATTGGCGATGACCAACTCGGCGATAGCGCTCTGGTCGGTCGACCTGATTTCCCGCCATTTTGTCCGAGGCGACAAGCGAATCGTCGTGCTGCTGCTGCTGATGCTGACGCCGGTTTACCAGTTTCATGCGCAACGCTTCAATGCCAACGCAATTCTCTTGGCGACCTGGCCGATCGCGACCTATTGCTTTCTGCGTTCGTTCGAGACCCGCGATCTGCTCTGGGCGGTCGCCGCCGGCGCAACCGCAGCCCTTGCCATGCTGGGCAAGTATTATTCGGTGTTTCTGGTAGGCGGCTTCGTTATTGCGGCGATTGCCCATCCGCAGCGCCGGACATATTTCGGTTCCTTCGCGCCTTGGGTTTCCACTGCCGCGGGCCTGGTGGTGCTTGCGCCTCATTTGTATTGGCTGGCCACGACCGACGCGTCTCCTTTTACATACGCCCTCAAGACGTCTGGCGAAGCGAGCCTTGGCCAATCGTTGATCGATGCCGGATCTTTCCTGTTGGGCATTGGCGCCACGATGGTGTTGCCTGCACTGAGCTGGATCGCGATCGCGGGCTCCCGGCTCAAACAATGGCCTGCGGATTTCAAGGCGCTGAATTCCGGGTTGTTGCTGCTTTTTCTCATCGGCATCGCGACCGTCGTCTTGCCGATGATCGCAGCGGTCGGCCTGAGAACCCATTTTCCGGCGCTCTGGGCCTGGCAAGGCTTGTTTCTCTTTGTCATCGTGGTGGTCTGCGGAGCGGGATTTTCGATCGAGCGGTTTTACCCGGTCAACCTCGCCATTCTCGTTTTTGGCATGGTGACAATCTGCCTTGTCGTGGTCGCTCCCGCTCATGCGATTTTTCGCAACACCCATCCCTTCAAGGAAGGACGCAATTTCTATCGGCCGGCGGTCGCCGAATTGACGAGGCGATGGCACGAAGTGTCCGACGCGCCGCTGCCGTTTGTGAGCGGCACCGACGGGCTGGCATTTGCCGCCGCCTTCTACAGTCCGGATCATCCGCAATATCAGCATGTTTGGGAGCCGGACGATTCATCTGCGCCGTCTCAAGCTACCCTCGAACGAGGATGGGGATCGATGTGCTTCAGCGACGATGAGGGTTGCATCATACAGATAGAAAGGGTTGCGCCGCCTGCTCGGTCGGTCCGATCCGAATTCACCGTTCAATCTGTTTTGATGGGGTTTCCCGGTGTGACGGGGCGGGTGACGGCTCTGATCGTGAGGCCTTACGACGAAAAGAACTGTATCCCGACCGGTCCAAAACAATGCTGAAGTTCAGCTGGTTCGCACGCTTGACAGCGCCCGCTCTGCCCGCTCTGCTATTTCATGCTAATGCATGCGTTTCGCCCGTTCGGCGGAAAATAGATCGGGGAAACTGCAAGTTTGAAGATCCTGCATTTTTACAAGACATATCTGCCAGATTCTCATGGAGGCATCGAACAGTTCATTTACCAGTTGGCCCGCGGTTGCGCTCAACGGGGACTGGAGATCGATGTCCTGTCGTTGAGTTCGGACGTGACCGACGAGAGTAACTTGTATGACAATCACGTTTCTCATCGTGTCCGGAAAAATCTGGAAATAGCCTCGACGGGCATTTCAATCAGGTCTTTTGCGAAGTTCGCCGCCCTCGCAAGCAGGGCCGATATCATCCACTACCATCATCCCTGGCCCTTTGCGGACATCGTGCATTTCGCGACCGGGGTTTCGAAACCGACCGTCCTGACCTATCACTCGGACATAGTCCGGCAACAACGATGGATGAAGTTGTATAAGCCGCTGATGAATCGTTTTCTTGGGAGCATCGATCGAATCGTGGCTACCTCGCCAAACTATCTGGAGACCAGCCAGACGCTGATGGCGTTCCGCGAGAAAACAGAGGTCATACCGATTGGTCTCGACCGCCTCGCATATCCGACGCCCGATGCTTCACGCATCGACCGGTGGCGCGCACAGTTGGGCGAGGGATTCTTCCTTTTCGTGGGGATGTTGAGATATTACAAGGGGCTCCACATTCTATTCGAGGCAAATCGAGGCACGAATTTTCCGGTTGTGATTGTGGGGGCCGGGCCTGTGGAGGCTGAATTGCGCAAGCACGCTGCGGATGCCGGACTTACCAAGGTGACATTTCTCGGGACAATATCGGAAATCGACAAGGTTGCCCTTTTTATGCTCAGCCGTGCGGTCGTGCTTCCTTCCCACCTGCGCTCGGAGGCGTTTGGTATATCCCTCCTCGAAGGTGCGATGTTCGGGAAGCCAATGATTTCGAGCGAAATCGGTACGGGTACGAGTTACATTAACAAGCATGAAGAAACCGGACTGGTCGTTCCGGCCGCCGATCCAGGCGCTTTGGGCGAGGCGATGCGTTTGCTTGTCGACAATCCGGCGCGAGGCACGGAAATGGGTCACCGGGCGTTTCTTCGGTATCAAGAATATTTTTCCGCGAGTCAGATGGTTGACCGATACGTGAATCTCTATGGTCGGGTCATGTCGCAGCACAGAACATGAATAGCGCAGCAAGCTTCCCAACAGTTCCCGGCGTCTCGATCCTGATGCCGGTTTACAATGAGATCGGCAGCATCGCCGACATCATCGGCATCGTTAAGGCGTCGCTTCCCGGCATCTCCAAGGAGGTCGTCATCGTCGATGATGGATCGAACGACGGCACCCGGGCCTGGCTCGCGGACAACTTTCGTACCATTGTCGAAGGGGACATCGCCGGCGGCCCGGCCGCGTCCGTCAATCCGGCAACGGATGAATGCATCATCCGGGTGATCTTTCACTCTCGCAACAAGGGCAAAGGCGGAGCGATTCAAACGGCAATGCGGGTAGCCACGGGAGCGGTTCTGGTCATTCAGGATGCCGATCTTGAGTACGACCCGGAAGACTGGAATGTGATGTATGGATTGATCGCCACGAAGAAGGTCGCCGACGTCGTCTACGGCTCCCGCTTCTACGGAAAGCCGCACCGCTCGCTTTATTTCCATCACTATCTGGCCAATCGCCTGATTTCCATGATTTTCAATGTACTGTGCAATCAGACGCTGACCGATATCGAGACCTGTTACAAGATGTTTACCCGTGAGGTTCTGCAAACACTCAATATTACCGCGAACGATTTTGGAATAGAGGTGCAGATCAGCGCGCAAATCGCGCTGGCACGGAAGTGGAGGATCTATGAAACCGGAATTCACTACTACGGCCGAACTTACCGTGAGGGAAAAAAGATCAACTGGAAGGATGGTCTGAAAGCCCTCTGGTATTTGATCCGTTATCGGATCAGTCCGGGAAATTGATCGCTACGAAGGGACGAGATGGCAATGGCAGCGACGGTGCAGCAGAATTTTTACAAGGGCAAACGCGTGCTGGTGACGGGAGGGGCCGGTTTTCTGGGGTCCTTTCTGTGCGAGCGTTTGCTCGCCGAAGGTGCGGAAGTTCTTTCAGTCGATAATTATTTTACCGGGCGTCGCGCCAATATCGCGCATCTTGTCGGCAATTCCATGTTTGAAGCGATGCGGCACGACGTGACGGTGCCGTTGTTCGTCGAGGTGGATGCAATATTCAATTTTGCCTGCCCGGCGTCGCCTGTGCACTATCAGTTCGACCCGGTCGCCACGACGAAGGTGAGCGTTCACGGCGCCATCAACATGCTGGGGCTGGCCAAGCGCGTGAAGTGCCCCATCCTTCAGGCCTCGACGAGCGAGGTTTACGGCGATCCCAGCGTGCATCCGCAAACCGAGGCGTATTGGGGCAATGTCAATCCGATCGGGCCTCGCGCATGCTACGACGAAGGCAAGCGTTGCGCCGAAACGCTGTTCTTCGATTACCTGCGGCAGCACAAGGTCGCAATCAAGGTCATGCGGATATTCAATACTTACGGACCCCGCATGCACGAGAATGACGGCCGCGTCGTATCTAATTTCATCACTCGGGCGCTGCGCGGACAGCCCATCTCGATTTACGGTACGGGCACGCAAACGCGATCGTTTTGCTACGTTGACGACTTGATCGAGGCTGCCGTCAGATTCATGAGAACGCCGGCGGATGTGACCGGTCCGATCAACATCGGCAATCCCATTGAGTGCACGATTCTCGATCTGGCAAAACAGGTGATCGAAATGACCGGATCTTCGTCGTCCATCGTGTTCCAACAGGCATCGCAGGACGATCCCCAGCAACGGCAACCGGACATTTCGCTGGCCCGATCCAGCCTCGAATGGGAGCCGCAGGTTGCGCTTGAGCGAGGTCTCGAAAAGACCATCGCGTACTTTGAGCGACAGTTACGCAACTGACCGCCTTGGAGAGTCGGAGCGCTTAATGATGCCAGCGGTTGGGTACGCCTGGTCGATCGTCCGACATCCCGCATTTTGGCTTCCGGCCATGCTGGCGATTGGTGTGGATGCATACGTTTACGGCATGCACTTTAACGGCAACGCGATTGGCTCGGACGGCTGGGGATATTACTTGCACTTGCCGGCGATTTTCATTTACGGCGACCCGCATCTTGCCTTTTTGAATCTGCCGAACCTGCCGGGCGACATCGCCCATTATCGCTTTCCAGACGGGCATTGGCAGGGCCTCTCGGTCCACGGCCCCGGATATCTCGACAAGTACACATGCGGGCCTGCCGTCTTGCAACTGCCGTTTTTCCTGGTCGCGCTCTCGGTCAGTTACTTCCGATATGCCTCCATTAACGGTTTCGAGACTACGTTCCAGGTCGCGAACGCTATTTCAGTCATGTTCTATTTTAGCCTTGGTTCGTTTGTCATCTTCCGCGCCTGTCGCTTGCGTTATTCGGCGTTGCCCTCCGCGCTCGCGCTTGCGACGGTTATTCTGGCAACCAACCTGCTCGATTACGCGACAGGAGACGGATCGTTCTCCCATGTCTATGGTTACTGCATCCTGTCCGGGGTGGTTTATCTCACCATCTGGCAGGTGGAATCCGGCAAAGCACCTTCGCTACCGGCATTTATCACGTTCGGCTTTCTGATGGGGCTGGCCGTCATGGTGCGGCCGACCAACGCCGTCTACGCATTGCTGTTTCTCGTTTTTGCACGCGCCGCGCCGCTGCGTCCTTTGCTGGTGGGAAGTACCTGCGCCGTTCTGGCGTCGGCCGTCGCCGCGTCGCCGCAGATGATCCTTTGGTATGTCACCACAGGCCGGCCGATTTACTACAGCTATGTCGGGGAGGGCTTTCATTTCAGATCGCCCGAATTGCGCAACTATCTCTTCTCGATCCGCAAAGGCGTATTTTTCTGGCACCCGCTTTATCTGTTCATGGTAGGCGCGCTGCTGCAACAGCTTCCCCGCCGGCCGTTCGAGGGTCGTATTTCCCTGCTGATGGTGTTGCTTGCGCTTTATGTCGGTGCATCCTGGGGCGATTACACGTTCGGGGACTCCTTCGGCTCCCGCCAGAGCATCGAACTCTTGCCCGTTCTGCTGGTGCCGTTCGCTGGCGGTATCGCTTGGCTGTTGTCGAGCCGATGGAAGTGGTCAGGAGCCATCACCGCCTCCGCGCTCGTTGTACTTAATGCGGTGCTGCTCAACGGCTACATCAATCACACCTTGCCGCGAAATAACGCCAATCTTGCCCGTTATGAAGAATTCTGGGCCACGACGCTTCGATTGCCGGCCGGCAACGAAAAGCGTCAGTCTCCGGACAGGTGAGGCTTCGGCGCACGGCGGATGGCTCAGAAAACGTCTCGCACTGCAGGGGCGTCCAGCCTCGGCGCATTGCGTTTCGGGTACCAATCCGGTATCACCTGCAAGGTTGCCGGGCTGTGTCCATTGAGTTGATAGTGCATCGTACTTTTTACAATGGAATACGCGGTCTTGTCGGGTCCGGTGCCGTTTTTCCAATCGCCGAGCGGCTCGAACGACGGGCAATGCGCGCCAGAGAACGAGATCTGGCCGCCGATATGTCGGTCCCTTTCGGTGAGCGCCGGCTTCGTTCCTGGAATCGGCTGATCGACATAGTACGTTTTGCCGCCGTCAATGTGCCTTACTATCGCGATCTGTTCGCGGGAATTGGTTTCGATCCGGAACTGCTGGTTCGCGACTCCAGGTATCTCGCTGAAATTCCGGTCCTCACCAAAGACATCATCCGCTCGCAGGGCGATCGAATGTTGCGTGACGATCACGCGGACTATCGAAAGCACGTCTCCAAGACTGGGGGCTCAACGGGCCCATCGATGTGCGTGACCTACGATCAACACGCAGCCGACTCGTCGTCGGCGGTGACGCGATATGCCCGCGCGCAAGTGGGTGCCGGCCCGGCCAAAAGCGAGTTGCACTTCGCGGCAAGATTTCAGGACAGGATTCCGATCAGGGCGCGCATGCGTGAGCAAATCAAATGCCTGGCGAACAACCGGTTCAATCTGACGTTCGCATCATTTTCTTCCGACGAACTGAATCGCCTTTGGCAGCGCATCAACGCAATCAGGCCCTATCTCGTTCACGGCCATCCATCGACCTTGTACCAACTTGCCTTGCATGTGGCGGCGCGGGCGGGCCAGAACCGCGCCTTCAGGATTTTTGAATCGTCGGGGGAGATGCTGACACAGGTTCAGCGCGACGTGATTGAGAGGGTGTTCAAGTGCAAGGTTATTAACCGCTACGGACTGGCAGAGGCCGGCGTTCTCGCCTATCAGGTCGATCCGGCAGATGACGCAATGCTTTTCTTTGATCCGGTCGCTTGGCCCGAAGTCGTCGAAGTCGAATTCGGAGGGGAACTTCCGCAACTGGCCGAAAGCCGGACCGGCGAGCTGGTCGTCACCCCATTTGCCAACCGGATGATGCCCCTGATCCGCTACAGCACGGGCGACATCGCCACGCTACGCGAGGCGCCCAATGGCTTCTACATCCAGAACATGGTGGGACGCGTCCATGACGTGGTAAATATCGCCGGGGTACCCGTGCCGACACATCATGTTCAGGATGTTCTGGACAGGATAGGGGGAATACGCGAGTTTCAAATCGAAAGCGATGCCCATCGGCCGGTGTTTCGGATTGTCCCGGAAAGCGATGCCGCGAAAGACCCTATCCAGCACGGATTGCGTCAACTTTGGGCCGACTCCATCGGCATTGAATTCATCGAAGCCTATGCGCTGAAGTTACAAGGCTGGCGATCGAAGTTTCATCACCTCGTGAAACCGCCGGACGCCGAATAGATGGAATTGCAGTGATCCACATCCTGGCCGACAAGCGCGACGCGGCAACCACCGAGATCGTGGTCCGTGCGTTTGAGCGCTCGTTTACCCGCGGCCAGGTTCGCCTGATCGATGCCTATCAGGATATACCGACCAGCAATGCCGTTGTCATCGTTGTTTCGCCGGACGATGAATCGGCGAAAATGCTCGGCCAGCTAATCCGCAACAGAGGCAAAATTGTCCTGCAGGGGTCGCTGGGCCCAGCGGTTGGCGAGATCGCCGGCGTGGAGACTTTTGCGGCCGCGCCGCAATTTTCGGAGTTTGCCGAATGCGGACCCGCGCCTGTCCATGGGACATCCCAGAGCCGTGCCTCGATGGTGTATTCGGATTCAGGGATTGGGACGGCTTCATGCCTTCGCCGCCGCCACTTTGTCAGGTTCGATTTTTCGAACGAATGGAATAATCTGGGATATGGCCGGATCGGTTTCGGTGAGGACAGATGGTCGATTGCCCAGCTAGCCTCCAGGTTTTCGGCGATGGTTGCCGACGTCAGGATCGACCAGACATCGTCTGTTGGCGCCGCCGTGACTTTGCTTGATTTGTCTTTCGGCTCCGTGTTGTGGTTCGCAAGACCGGCGGGGGCCATCGATGGCCAGGACTGGTCGGTGGTTGAAAATTTCATTTCGGCGCACAGGGCAAATGAGTTGCCGTGCCGGCCATTTCTGAGAGGCATTCCTCACGGCTTTGGCGCAGCCGTAAGCATGCGGCTCGATTGTGACGAGGATATAGCGTCGGCGCGGCAGCTGTACGACCTCTATCGATCCCGAAATTATCCCTTGTCCCTGGCCGTAATGACCGGTCAGCCGGATTCACCGGAAAACCGCTCCCTGATGCGGGATGTGCTGGATGCCGGTGGCTCGATCCTGTCGCATTCGGCGACGCATGCCGCGGATTGGGGCGGCTCCGGCGAAGCAGCAGAACGCGAAGCGCGAGACTCCAGAGCGTGGCTGGAGAAGAACATCAGCGGCTTGAAGGTCCGATACGCCGTATCGCCATTTCATCAAAACCCGTCTTATGTTCCCGGGGCGCTCGCCCGGGCGGGATATGACGGCTTCATAGGGGGCAGCATCGCCGGCGACCCGGAATACTTGATGGCGCGCGGCGGGGCTGCGCCGTTCGGGCCCGCGGGCATGATTTCCCACTCGCAGAGCTGTATGTTGCATGGCGACTGCATGCTCGCCGGGGATGATCGGCTGCGTGTGTTCAAGGAAGCTTTCGCGCTCGCGCGCGACAGTGGCGAGTTCTTCGGCTACCTCGATCATCCTTTCTCGGAGCGGTACACTTATGGCTGGCCCGACGAAGAAACGCGACTCGCCGCGCATTCGGACTATCTGGACTTCCTGGAATCCGCCAGCGGGAATGGCGGTCTTCTGTTCGTGAACGAAGATACCTGCATGCAGTTCATCAAGGAAAAGGCTTCCGCGGAAATCGCCTTCGACGTCGTCCAGGAGAAGTACGAGATCACGAAAACCAGCGCGGCAGGTTTCCCGATGTCGCTTGGCTACCACGGAGAAGTTTTGGAGGCGCAGCGTGACTAGGCGCCTCATGGTAGTGCTGGGGACGCGGCCCGACGCCATCAAGCTCGCGCCGGTGATCGCGGCGCTGCGCTCGAAGCCGCAATATTTTGAAACGATCGTTTGCTCGACCGATCAGCACCGCGAAATGCTGGATCAGGCCCTGACGGCGTGCGGAGTGACGCCGGACGTGCGGCTTGACGTTATGCGCCCGGGCCAGACGTTGCCGGGCCTGACCGCCAAACTGATATCCGAACTGACCGCGAGCATCGCCGACATCAAACCCGATCGCCTCGTCCTGCAGGGCGACACGACGACCGCGTTCGCCGCCGCCTTGTCAGCCTACTACCAAAAGATCCCGGTCGCCCACGTCGAAGCAGGGCTTCGCTCCAACGACCGGTATTCTCCATTTCCGGAAGAAGTGAACCGGCGAGCCATCAGCTGCATTGCGGACCTGCATTTCGCTCCGACCAAAGGCGCGGCGGATGCGCTCGCATCGGAGGGTGTGCCGCCGTCGTCAATTCATGTCACGGGCAACACCGTCGTCGATGCGCTGCAGTGGTTTCGACAGGCACTGGAGACGGAGGATCGCCGCCGCCTTGTATCGCCTTCGATACTGGAATTGGCGGATGGCCCCGCGCCGATTGTCCTCGTCAGCTGCCATCGCAGGGAGAGCTTTGGCGACGACCTGCGCGCCATCTGTCGCGCGGTTGCGCGGATTGCCGCGAACCACCGCGATCACCGGATCGTCTTTCCGGTTCATCTCAACCCGAACGTTCGCACCCAGGTCGCAGCGACCCTGGGCAATGAGGCGAATGTCAACCTGATCGAGCCGGTGTCATATCCCGAACTGCTGTTTCTGCTGTCCCGCGCGAAGCTGGTGCTTTCCGACTCCGGCGGAATTCAGGAGGAAGCTCCGAGCTTCAATGTACCGTTATTGGTGCTGCGCAAGAATACCGAACGGCCGGAGGCGGTTGCCGCGGGGTTGTCGTTTCTGGTCGGATCGGACGAAGAACTGATCGTCGCCCGGGCGGAGGAGTTACTGAAAGGCGCGCCTGCCGCTCGCCGCGCGGTCAATCCCTATGGCGATGGTCACGCCGCGGACCGCATCGCCGAAATTCTGGCGCGGACTCCATGACCGCGAACCGGCCCGAGGACGTCATCCTGTTTTCGACGGCTGACTGGAAATCCAGATACTGGACCAACAAGCAACACATGGCGGCGCGCCTGGCGGCACGTGGCCACCGGGTTCTCTACGTCGAAACGGTCGGACTGCGATTGCCGGGCCTGAATGCTTTGGATGCCGGCCGAATTCTCGCCCGGGTAAAGCGGGGGGTCGCGCCGATCGCCCGGGTCCAGGACAATGTGTGGACGTTGTCGCCGCTGACCATCCCTTTCGGCCACCGCAGCCCGGCAATCGCTGCTGTCAACGGCATGCAGCTCCGCACCCGGATCAAAGGCTGGATGTCGGCTATTGAAGTCAAGTCTCCGATGGTGTGGACCTACCATCCCTATATGCTGGACGCGGTCAAATCCATCGACGCTTCGCGGCTCATCTATCATTGCGCCGATAATCTCGCCGCGATACCCGGGGTTGACCCCGAATCGTTCAAGATCGCCGAGCGCGAGTTGCTCGAGCGCGCCGATATCACCTTCACGACGAGCCGCTATTTGCAGAGCCGGTGCGAAGCGGTTGCCGGATCGCGATCGCACTATTTCGGTAATGTCGCAGATGTCGGTCACTTCGGGAAGGCGCGTATCGCCGGAAATATTCCGCCCGAACTTGCTGCCATACCCCGGCCTCGGCTCGGTTACGTGGGCGCGCTGAGCGATTTCAAGATCGATTTTGATCTGCTCGCTCGCATTGCGGACGATCAGCCGGATTGGCATCTGGTCCTGATCGGAGAGGAGCGCGCAGGGCAGTCTGACGATGGCCTGCGGAAGCTTGCGAAACGCCGAAATGTGCATCTTTTGGGGTGGCGTTGCTACGACGACTTGCCGCGCTATTTGAGCGGACTTGACGTCGCGCTGCTACCCCAGCTTATCAACGACTACACCCGAGCGATGTTTCCAATGAAGTTCTTTGAATACCTCGCCGCGGGCCTTCCGGTCGTGTCGACGCCACTGGACGCCATTCGGGATTTCGGACCAATCTGCAGCACGGCACCGGATTCCCGGTCGTTCGTCGACGCCATCCGGAAGCAATTGTCGGACAGGCCGCCGCCGTTGCGGCTGGACGATGCGATCCTGGTGGAAAATTCGTGGGACGCGCGTCTCGACAAAATGCTTGAAAACATCAATTCGGCTCACATGTCCGGGCGTGCGAAGAGGAATAATGTCCAATCCTGACCAGTCAGCCGGTTTGACGGATGAAAGGACCCGGACTCCTCGCATGAATCTGGGAATCATTATTCCGTTGCTGGAAAAGTATGGCGGCGCCGAATACCCATATCGAAGTCTCGGCGGCCAACCGCGAATTGTACGTTCGCATGACGCGCGATTTCACCGAGAGAATGCACGGCATCACGCGCCACGGCGGCGCAAATGAATGAACCGAAAGCTGCCGGCGTGGCCGTGACCGTCGTGGAAAAGGAAATCGTTCTCGATCGCGGCGGCGCGTTCTCCCTCAACATACCCGCCGAATGGATCGCGTCGAATGTGTTCCTGGTCGTCGATCTGTATGACCTCGACAATCCGGTTCATCCAGCGGGACACATCGGCTGGTGGCGATACGAGATCGCTCAGTTATATCCAAGTCCGGCCGGCAGACTGATCCTCGACAGGGACGGCAAGCTGAGGCCCGACTTCAAAGGTGTGGAGGCCGTCGACGAATGGCGCAACCCGGCCGAGGTTGCGGCCAACCGCATCGAGCTGCTGATCGTTCTGCGTTCTGTCATCACCCATGCGATCCTGTCGACGCATCGAATTGCGGTCATGCGGTCCGTTGCGGACCTGGAAGCGTTCAGGTCGAGTTTCGACCGGAATTATCAGTCACCGCGCTATGCGCCGCCGCACTATGTGCTGCCCGCCGATCGGCAGATCCACATTGTTGCAACAAATATCTTTCAGCGAGACGCCGTGGGTAATCTGTGTCTCGGGCTTTACAGGATGCTTAGGCAGCACGAGGTCGGCGTGCGGTTGTTCGCCGGGAACTTCGACCTTGCGATGAACGACGTAATTGATCGCCGGGAAAATTTGCTGTCCCGGCTGAAGCCGAATGACATCATTGTCTATTTTTTTTCGATACACGACAGCAAGCTCACCGAACTGGTCGAAATGAAATGCGCCTGCAAGGTCGCCTATTTTCATGGCGTTACTCCACCCAAGCTGCTGCAGGTATTTGATCCGGAACTCAGCGCCGAATGCGCCAAGGCGATCAAGCAACTGCCTTTGCTGGCAAAGTTCGACCGGCTGGCGACGAACTCACGCGCCAGCGCGGAAACATTGCGGAAAGCGCTCGCTGACGGCGATGTCTCGATGCCAGGGGAAATTGCCGTCATTGCCCCGAAGCTGTTTGGCGCCAGCGAGGCCCGTTTATGGCGTTCGATGCGAACGGAGGCGACACCGCCGTCGCAAGCGACCGGGAAGCCGGCGGCGGCTGAAAGGTTCGTCAAACCAACGTTCATCCATGTCGGGCGCGTCATCAGCCATAAGCGTATTGAAGACGTCCTGCATCTGATCGCGGAGTATCGAAAACTGGATGTGCAGGCGCGGGTCATGATTGTCGGATCATCCGACAGCGTCGCCTACCGCGATTACCTTCGTTGGGTCCAGATCGAGCAGCTCAACCTTCCGGAAGATGCGGTAGACTGGCGGGGCAGCGTTTCGGACAGCGAGCTCGATAGCCTTTACAGCGAGGCGGCGGTTTACGTATCGATGAGTGAGCACGAGGGCTTTTGCCTTCCACTTCTCGAAGCCATGATGCGGAACGTGCTGGTATTTGCCTATGACGAGCCGGCCGTCCGGGAGACCGTGGGCATGGCTGGCGTCATCTTCAGCGACAAGTCTTTCGAAAGTCTAGCGAAGCAGCTTCATCTTTTGCTGTCTTCGCCGGAAATGCGCGAGGCGATCATCGGAGCGCAAAGCCGGCGCGCTGCCGAGCTTGTCGAAGCAATGGACGGCCGCGGCTTTCTCAACCTGCTGGCCGTCGGCGACTTGAGTGCGACCAGATCGAAATGAGAGGATATCCTCCCCGTGCGAGGTTCTCGTGATTGAGTTTTCTGCCCCGACCGGATCGTTGAATAGTGGGCCCGTTGCCGTCGGCGCCCGGTGGAGAAATGCTGTCCCATGGCTGCTGGGCGCATTTGCAATATTGTTGCTCTACGTCTTCATGGCACGTCCCTATCTCGTCACCGGAACAGTCCCCGGAGATCTCGGTGATGCGCGTTTCAATGCCTACATTCTCGAACATACGTTCCAGCGGATAGACACGCGAAACCTGTCCTATTTTTCGCCGAAAATATTCTATCCCTATCCCGGCGCCATATTCCTCAGCGACACCCATATCGGCTCCGCAGCATTCTACATTTTCTTTCGATCGCTCGGAGTAGCCGAATTCCCTTCCTTTACGCTTTGGCTGCTTACCGGGTATTTTTTGACATTCGCGGCAAGCTACTACGTATTGTTGCAGCTGGGATTCAGGCCGGTCGTCGCCGTCAGCGCGGCAATCATATTCACGTTCAGCCTTCCCAGCATCCAGCAAATTGGGCATGCGCAACTGGTGTATCGAGTCGGTGTTCCGCTGGCATTTCTCAGCCTGTTGAACTATCTGCGCAGCGGACTGTTAAAGCATGCTTTCTCCCTGATTGCGTGGACGAGTCTGCAATTGCTGTGCAGCATCTACACCGGCGTGTTCCTGGTGTTTGTGCTCGCGGCGGTCGCCGCATGGTCGCTCTTTCTCAATCGTCGCTCGCTTTCTTTGGTGGCTCTGTTGCGGTTGAGCCAGATCGACGGTCGATCGCTGGTCCATGGATGGTCTGTTCGACGCTGGACCATGTTGCTGGTCGCTGCAGTTCCGGCGGTTGGCGCGATCCTGCTGCTGGGCGCATACCACCACTGGGGCGCGATGTATGGTCTCGGCAGAGGATGGAAAGAGATCGCCACCCAGATTCCGCGTCCTCAAAGCTATCTGCTGATGGATAACCTGCCGTACTGGAAAGTCGTCTATGAAACCCTGATCCGTGCTGACGTCCCGACGCGGCATGAACAGAACATGTTCATGGGATTTGGCGCCTTCAGCCTGTTTCTGATTGGAGCCGCCACGACCATTGCCGGCAACGTCCCGCGATACCAGGATAACCTGGCGAAGACTGCGTTGCTGGCGCTTGTCAGCCTGTTCGTTGTCCTGACGATGTTCGGAAATGAAAGCCTCTATTTCTTTTTGACCTATATCCCCGGACTGAACTCGATTCGGGCCGTGACGCGAATTATCGTCGTTCTGATGTTTCCGGCAGCGATCGTTATTGCAACCGGCGCTGAAGCCCTGTTGCGAACCCAACCCAGGACGCCGGGTCTGAGTGCGGTATGCATTTTGCTGACGGCGTCGCTGCTGGATATAGCCATGGTCCAGAAGGGAGGATTCTCGAGATCGGAATCGGACAGCCGCACCGACGCGATCGTGGATGAAGCCCACCGCCAATCGCGCGGAATCGCAAATCCCATCCTGTTCGTGATGGAGGGCGACGAAGCCCCGTACAAGGCGCACCTCGATGCGATGTTCGCCGCGCAGCAGCTTGGCTGGCCGACCATTAATGGCTATTCCGGAAATTCCGTGCCGGGTTACGACTACAGGTCGACATGCGAAACTCCGGCCCGCCAGATGGCGGCGTACGAGAGCTGGCATAGGCAGCATCACGCCGGACCTGAAATTGGCGAGGGCGAGTTCCTGAGCCGCCTGGTTTTTGTCGGTTGGCCCCGCTGCGATTCCGGCGGAAGTATCGCTGGAGAATCCGATGCGAGTTTTGGACCGCCGCTTCCTCCGGCAATCGCGAAATTCGTTTCCTTGATTCCGTTGTCGCTGGATAAACACGAATCGCAACTCGCGTTTGAAATCGCAATCCGCAACAGTAGCGAGACGCGGATCGCCGCCCGTTCGTTCTCTCCCGTCCGGGTTTCCTGGCGTTTCGTGGAGGCCGGAAAAGATCCGGAGAAAGGAGCGGGGTGGGATCCCCGCTTCCAGATTCCAAAAGATATTCTTCCCGGCGGCGACTTGAAGCTTGCCTTGTCAACCGATCTGCCGAAAAAGCCCGGAGATTTCCGGCTTGAGGTCTCCCTCGTCGCCGAACATGCGTTCTCGTTTTACGACGAGGGAACCGACATTCTGCGGTTCGCACAGATAATATCGGTTCCGTAATTCTTCAGGGGTGCGTCGATCGTGCGCGCGCCGACACGGTTGTCTTCCATGACGGCCGGGAATTGGATAATCCAGACCTCAATCCATCCTTCTCAACCGCGTTCGTCCGCGATCACCTTGCCGTCGTTCGGCAGGCTGCCCGGCGCCACGAGTTCGACGCCGCCGCCGAGCTTGGCGACGGTGCGCAGTGCCGTCGCCACCGCGTCGCGCAACGGGTCGCTTGGCGCTGCCACTTCGGCTCTGAGCGTCATCACATCCGTCTCTGCTGCCCGCGTCACCACGAGACGCAACCGCCCCAACTCGGGATGCCGCTTGCCGATTTCCGCGATCTGCTCGGGCCGCACGAACATGCCCTTGACCTTGGTCGTTTGATCGGCGCGTCCCATCCATCCCTTGATGCGCATGTTGCTGCGTCCGCAGGGACTTTGGCCGGGCAGTGCCGCCGTGAGATCGCCGAGTGCCAGGCGAATCCAGGGGTGATCCGGATCGAGCGACGTCACAACGATCTCGCCGACATCGCCCTCCGCGACCGGCTCGCCGGTGCCGGGCCGCACGATCTCCAGGATCAGATCCTCATTGACGACCATGCCATCGCGTGCCGGCGTTTCGAACGCGACCAGGCCGAGATCGGCAGTGCCAAACGCCTGGTAGGCATCGACGCCGCGTGATTTGATCTCGTCCTGCAGCGATTTGGGAAACGCCGCGCCCGAAACCAGCGCACGCTTGATCGACGAGACGTCGCGCCCGGCGCTTGCGGCGGCGTCAAGCAGGATTTTGAGGAAGTCCGGCGTCCCGCTGTAGCCTGCCGGACGATAGGCCTCGATCAGCTCGAACTGGGTCTCGGTATTGCCGGGACCGGCCGGAATCACCGCGCATCCGAGCGCCCGCGCGGAAGCATCGAAGATGAAGCCGCCCGGGGTCAGATGATAACTGAAGGTGTTGAGCACCACGTCGCCGGACCGGAATCCGGCGGCAAACAGCGCTCGCGCACCGCGCCAGGGATCGGCATGAGTTGCCTCGGGCTCGAAGATCGGGCCGGGCGATGTAAAGAGACGCCCGAACGAGCCCGGAGATCCCATTACAAATCCGCCGAACGGAGGTGCTGCCTTGTGCAGGGCAGGGAGCTCGGACTTGCGCAGCACCGGCAGGGGCGCCAGTGCGGCGCGACTGGTAACTGCAGCGGGGTCGATTCCTGCGAGGCGCTCGGCATAGGCGGGGGCCGCCATCGCCTTGCGCAATACGTCCGGTAGTCGCAAGAACAGGTCCGCTTCACGGGCTGCGGGCTGGCGCGTTTCGAGGGCGTCGTAATAGTCGGTCAAAGCCACCGCTTCCGTCGTTTGAAACTTTTCAGGTTTTTGAAGCTCTTGCGCTGGTCGCCTGCGCCGCCGAGGTAGAATTCCTTGACGTCTTCGTTGTCGCGCAATTCGGCGGCGGAGCCGTCGAGCACCACTTTACCTTGCTCCATGATGTAGCCGTGGCTTGCGACCGACAGTGCGGCACGCGCGTTCTGCTCCACCAGCAGGATGGTGACGCCGAGATCACGATTGATCTTGCCGATGATCCCGAACACTTCCTTGACCAAGAGCGGCGACAATCCCATCGACGGCTCGTCCATCAGGATCATCTTCGGGCGCGCCATCAGTGCGCGGCCGATCGCCAGCATCTGCTGTTCGCCGCCGGAGAGATAGCCGGCGAGGCCGGTGCGCTCCTTCAGGCGCGGGAAATAGTCGTAGACCATCTCGATGTCGTCAGCGACTTCGTTGTCCTTGCGGGTGAAGGCGCCGAGCCGCAGGTTTTCCAGCGACGTCATGTCGGCGATGATGCGACGACCCTCCATCACCTGAAAGATGCCGCGGCGAACGATTTTGTCGGGATCGATGCCGTTGATGCGCTCGCCGTCGAAGATGATTTCGCCGCGGGTGACTTCGCCGTCTTCGGTTTTGAGCAGTCCGGAAATCGCCTTCAGGGTTGTCGACTTGCCGGCCCCGTTGGCGCCGAGCAGGGCGACGATCGCGCCTTGCGGCACCTCAAGGCTCAAGCCCCGCAGCACCAGGATGACGTCGTCGTAGACCACTTCGATGTTGCGCACGGAAAGCAGCGGGGCGCGGGCCTGCGCTGCGGGTGGACGATCGATTTCCGTGGCTTCAGTCATGTTCGAATACCACTACCACCGTCATCACCCGCGAATGCGGGTGATCCAGTATTCCAGAGACGGCTGTGATCAACCGAGGAGCCGCCGCGTACTGGGTCCCCCGCTTTCGCGGAGGACGACAGTTGAACATGGGATGCCGTCGGTCGCCAACCCGCCTACCTTACCACCCGAACCATTCCGGCTTGCGCGGCAGTTCGATGGTCTTGACCTTCTCGAGCTTGATGGTGCCCTTTTTGACCAGGTCGTTGAGATCGCCATCGGTTGGACCGGAGATCTTCGAACGATAGAGGTCAACCTTCATGGTCGGACGATGGTCCTTTTCAGTCCAGGTCGAGGGATTGCAGACGCCCTCCATGCCAGCAGGTACCCAGTTGGCCTTCTGGTAGAAGCCTTTCGCGACATTCTCTCCGGTGGCGCCGCCGTTCTTGACGGCCCAATCGATCGCTTCCTTCAGATACAGCGCGCTACAAACGGCGGCGATGTAATGCACCGGACGATAGACGTTGCCGGTCGGATCCGACATTTTGGAAATTTCCATCACGGTCTTCATGCCCGGTGCGTCGCCGCCCCACGCCACCGCAGTCCGTAACGGGAAGATCACGCCGTCCGCAGCGTCGCCGGCTGTCTTGGCGGCGTTCTCGTCCATGCCCCATACGTTGCCCATGAACTGCACGTCGACGCCGGCAGTCTTGCACGCCTTCAACACCGAGATGTTGGAGGCGGCGGTGTTGCCGAGGTAGGCGTAATTGGCGCCGGAACTTTTCAGGCTCAGGCATTGGGCGCTGTAATCGCCGGGCGTGAGCGCGAACACCAGCGGCGGCAGCACTTCAAAGCCGAGATCGGCAGCGATCGCTTCGCCGGCCGCCTTCGGCGCGTTCGGGTAGGGGTGGTTGGCGCCCATATGCACGAATTTCGGTTTTCCGGGCTTGCCCTTGGCTTTCCAGTCTTCCGCCGCCCAGGTCAGCATCGCCCGCATTGCATCCGAATAGCTCGGGCCGTAGAAGAAGTTATAGGGCGCGGGCTTGGCCTTGCCGCTGGTGCCTTCGGGATCGGTCAGCGCCGCGGCATAGGAGCCGGAGATGTCCGGTATCTTGTCCTGCGCCAAAAAGCCGGTTAGCGCCTCGGTGTCGGCGGTGCCCCAACCCATGATGGCCGCGACCTTGTCGGCGCCGGACCATTTCTTGTAGAGCGCAATCGCGCGCGGCACCTGGTAGCCGTAATCGTTGCTGTCGACGTTGAGCTGCTTGCCGCCGATGCCGCCATTCTTGTTGACCCAGGCGAAGGTGTCCGCGACGCCCTGGCCGTAGGGCGTTCCGACGTCCGACGTGCCGCCGGACAGGTCTTCGAGATGGCCGATCGCGATCTGGGCCTGCGCCGCTGTCGCGGCGCCGCCGAGCAGCAGTGCCAGTGAGACGGTGCCAAGCAGGGATTTCATGGTCATGGTATTTTCCTCCGGTTTTTTTGTTGGTGTCTATTGTAACCCGTCTTGTTCCAACCTCAATGCGAAAACGGGTAGAGTTTCCAGTAAGTCTTGATCTGCCGCCAGCGATGCGCGAGCCCATCAGGCTCGAACATCAGGAATGCGATGATGATCAGCCCGATCGCGATCTCGCGCAAAAACGTGATGTTGTTGTTGAGCGACAACGCCTTGTCGATGGCGCTGCCCTTCAGGCCGGCGCTGATCCACTCCATCGATTCCGGCAGCAGCACCACGAAGGCGGTGCCCATCAGCGTGCCCATGATCGAGCCGGTGCCGCCGATGATGACCATGGCGAGGAAGATAATCGAGCGCTCGATGCCGAAACCTTCGTTAGAGACGACGAGCTGATAATGCGCGTAGAGCGCGCCGGCGATCCCTGCGAAGAATGCCGCAAGCCCGAACGACAGCGTGCGGTATTTAGTCAGGTTGATGCCCATGATTTCGGCAGAGAGGTAATGGTCGCGGATCGCCACCAGCGCGCGGCCGTCGCGGGTGCGCATCAGATTGGTCACCAGCAGATAACTGACCACGAGATAGGTCAGCACGACATAGAAATATTGCCGGTCGCCGCGGAAGACGTAACCGAAGATCGAGAACGGATTGGCGCTGGCCGGCGCCGCACCGCCTGAGAACCAGTCGGCGCGAGAAAAGAAGTCGAGCAGGATATATTGCGCGGCCAGCGTCGCGATCACGAGATAAAGTCCCTTCAGCCGCGCCGCCGGGATGCCGAAGATCAGGCCGACCAGGGCCGTGATGACGCCCGCCAGCGGAATGGCGAAGAATACCGGGATCGGCAGCGTGTTGGAAATATAGGCCGAGGTGAACGCGCCAAACAAAAAGAACGCGGCGTGGCCGATCGAAATCTGACCGGTGAAGCCGACCAGAATATTGAGGCCAAGGGCAGCGATCGCAAAAATCCCGATCTGGATCAGGATGCTCAGCCAGTATTCGCTGAAGGCCAGCGGCGCGAAGCAGATCAGCACGATGCCCGCGATTGCCGCATTGCGGCTGGCTTTGGTCGGAAAGATCGTGGTGTCGGCCGCATAGGTGGTACGGTAATCGCCGGAAGGAATGAGGGAGGGGCCCGCCATCTGGATTACACCCGCTCGATATCGTGGGTGCCGAACAGGCCGTATGGCTTGATCATCAGAATGATGACCAGCACATAGAACGGCGCGATCTCATAGAGATTGCCCCAATGCAGATATTCGCTGTCGATATATTGCGCGATATTTTCCAACAGGCCGATGATGATGCCGCCGAGTACCGCGCCACCGATCGAGTCGAGGCCGCCGAGGATCGCCGCCGGAAACACCTTGATGCCATAGGCCGACAGGCCCGACGACACGCCATTGACCACGGCCACAACCACGCCGGCGACTGCCGAGACGCTCGCCGAGATCGCCCACGCCATCGCAAACACGTTCTTGACGGAAATGCCGAGCGACTGCGCCACCTGCTGGTCGAAGGCGGTGGCGCGCATGGCGAGGCCGTATTTGGAAACCCGGAAGAACCAGGCCATGCCGATCATCATCGCCACCGATACCACGAGACTCATGATGTAGACGGTCTGGATCTGGAGTCCGAGCAGGTTCACCGACTGGCTGGTGAACACGCGCGGAAACGGCTGCGGGTTGACGCCGAAAATCCATTTCAATGAAGCCTGGAATACTGTCGACAGCCCGATGGTCACCATGATCACGGAAATGATCGGCTCGCCGATCATCGGGCGCAGGATCACGACCTGGATCGCGATGCCGAACACGAACATGAAGACCAGCGTCAGCGGCATGCCGGCCCAGAACGGCACCTGGTACCTGGTGAGCAGCGCCCAGCACACCCAGGCGCCGATCAGCAGCAGTTCGCCTTGCGCGAAGTTTACGACCTGCGTGGCCTTGTAGATCAGCACGAACGACATCGCGACCACGCCATAGAGCGTGCCGACCACGAGGCCGTTGACCAGAAGCTGAACCAGGAACTGGAGGTTCATGGTTTCCCGCTCGCGACTGCAGCGTTCTTCCCCTCTCCCCTTGTGGGAGAGGGTGGCTCCGCGAAGCGGAGACGGGTGAGGGGTTCTCTCAACAGCGTGGTGTGTTGCAGCGAACCCCTCACCCGACCGTGGTTAAGCCTACCAACGGAGATGCCCTCTCCCACAAGAGGAGAGGGCGTTACGATTGACACCGCAACGAGAGGTCCGAGCTCACTCATTCCGCCGCCTCCGCTGCTGGCTCTGCCGTCTCGCGCGAAAGATCGACAACCGTCAGCGTGGTGCGGATGCGCTGGGTGGTGCCGTCCTGGAAGCGGATCACGGTGTCGACCGGAATATCGCGCCGGCCGCCATAGATCGCATCGATGATGGTGGCGTACTTCTCGTTGATGACGCTGCGGCGGACCTTGCGGGTGCGGGTCAGCTCGCCGTCATCGGCGTCGAGCTCCTTGTAGAGCAGGAGAAACCTGGAGATGCGTTGCGCCTGCGGCAGCGTGGCATTGACGGCCTCGACCTCCTTGCACAGCAGCGCGTACACTTCCGGCCGCGAAGCGAGATCGGTATAGGTCGTGAACGCGATACGGTTTTTCTCCGCCCATTTCGAAATGATCGAAAAGCGGATGCAGATCATCGCCGCGAGCGCTTCGCGGCCGGCGCCCAGCACCACCGCCTCGGCGATGTAGGGCGAGAACTTCAGCTTGTTCTCTATATACTGCGGCGAGAACCGTTCGCCGCGGGCGGTTTCCGCCAGATCCTTGATGCGGTCGATCACCACCAGTTGCTTGTTGCCGTTGAAATAGCCGGCATCGCCCGACTGCATCC
Source organism: Bradyrhizobium sp. (assembly GCF_004799405.1). Taxonomy (GTDB): domain Bacteria; phylum Pseudomonadota; class Alphaproteobacteria; order Rhizobiales; family Xanthobacteraceae; genus Bradyrhizobium. The sequence goes on along the minus strand of NZ_SSMW01000018.1, from coordinate 3,062 downwards.
AGCCATCCTTGATGTCGGCCGCGGAGGCCTCCGGGTTTTTAAAATAGCCGAGGAACATATTGGGGTGACGCACCACGATCTCACCGACGCCATGGATGTCCGGATTGTCGATGCGGATTTCGATATCGTCGGCCATCGCCACCCCGGTGGTATCGGGATCAACCTCGCCTGACGGATGCAGCGTATAGGCCCCCAACAGTTCGGTCTGGCCGTACAGCGTACGCAGCGGCACACCCATGGCCTGAAAGAACTTGAAGGTGTCCGGACCGAGGGCCGCGCCGCCGGTTGCCGCCGAACGCAGCCGGGTAAAGCCGAGCCGGTCGCGCAAGGCGCGGAACAGCAAGATGTCGGCGACACCGGAATGTTTGCCCGCCGCCAGCGCCGACAAGCCCGCCTTCATGCCGAGCTGATAGAGGCTTTGCTTGAGCGGCGAGGCATCCATCACTTGCGCACGCACGTCGGCGGCGATCGATTCCCAGACCCGTGGCGCGAACAGCACGAAGGTCGGCGCGATCTCGCGGAAATCGTTCATCATGGTGTCGGGCTGCTCGACGAAGTTGATCTTCATCCGGCACAGCAGGCCTTTGCCGAGCGCGTAAACCTGTTCCATGATCCACGGCAGCGGCAGCACCGAGACGTATTCGTCGTCGGGCCCCTTCGGGTCGAACGACAGGTACGTCGCGCAATGCCTCAGCACCCGCCCGGCAGCGAGCATCGCAAGCTTCGGATTGGCGGTGGTGCCGGAGGTGGTGCAGAGGATCGCAACGTCTTCGCCATGGGTCGCGTCCACCAGCCGGTCGTAAAAACCGGGTTCGCGCGCGGCGCGGTCGCGCCCCAGGCTTGCGAGCTTGTCGGCCTCCATCAGGCGCGGGTCATGATATTTCCGTATGCCGCGGGGATCGGAATAGACGATGTGCTTGAGATGCGGTACGCGGTCGGCCAGCGCCAGCAGCTTGTCGACCTGTTCCTCGTCTTCGGCGAATACCAGTTTGGCTTCGCCGTAGCTGAGGAGATAAGCAGCCTCTTCGTCCAGCACGTCGCGATAGAGACCGAGCGACATGGCGCCGATGGCGTGGATGGCGATCTCGGCCGAGACCCAGTCCGGCCGGTTGTCGCCGATGATGCCGATGACGTCGCCGCGGCCGAGGCCGAGCTCGGCCATGCCGAGTGCAAAGTCGTGCACGCGGGTTTGGTAATCGTTCCAGGTGAACTCTCGCCAGAGTCCAAGGTCCTTTTCGCGCAGCGCAATCTCGCCGCCATGTTCTTGGGCGTTGAGGCGCAACAGCTTCGGATAGGTATCGGCCTGCGCGGCGCGGGCGGCGTAATCCATCATGCCGCGCTCTCCGCGGCCGCCGGGACATCGTCGGGATCGACCAGCACTTCATCCTCTTCGCCGAGATAGGCGCGCTTGACATGGGGGTCGGCCAGTACCGAGGCCGGATCGCCTTCGGCAATCTTGCGGCCGAAATCCAGCACCATGACGCGGTGGGAAATATCCATCACCACGCCCATGTCGTGTTCGATCATCATCACGGTCATGCCGAACTCTTCGTTGAGATCGACGATGTAGCGCGCCATGTCCTCCTTTTCCTCGAAATTCATGCCGGCCATCGGTTCATCGAGCAGGATCAGCCGCGGCTCCAGCGCCATGGCGCGGGCAAGCTCGACCCGCTTGCGCAAACCGTAGGGGAGCGTGCCGGCGATGGCCTTGCGCACCGACTGCAGGTCGAGGAAATCGATGATCTCCTCGACCTTGCGGCGATGCTCAAGCTCTTCGCGCCGTGCCCCGGTCAGCCAGTACAGCGATCCCGTGATGAAATTGTTTTTCAAGAGATGATGCCGCCCGACCATGATGTTGTCGAGCACGCTCATGTGATGAAACAGCGCAAGATTCTGGAAGGTGCGGCCGATGCCGAGCCCGGGCCGCGCATTGGGATTGAGTGCGGTGATATCCTGGCCGCGATAGAACAGCTGGCCCTCGGTCGGCCGGTAGCGGCCCGAAATGCAGTTGACGATCGAGGTCTTGCCGGCGCCGTTGGGGCCGATAATCGAGAACAGCTCGCCGTCGTTCACGCCGAAACTGACGTCGGTCAGCGCGCGTACGCCACCAAAGCGCAGTGACACCCCGCGCACTTCCAAAGCGTGTTCCACGCATCCCCTCCATCAGGGCGCTTTCCGCGCGCTCTTCGTTCCGCGGCTGGCGAGACCAACCCGGTTCGTCCTGACCGGTTAACCTGTTTCACGGACACCGCCACGTCAACGGTTTCGCTGTCGCAGGCATCGGCCCCGCGAAAGGCCGCTCGACATGGTATTAGACTTCACCGGGGTCGAATGCTATGGCCTCGGTCGCGGGGCGGAACGCCTTGCGCGCCCGGTTTTGCCGGGTAATGGGGCTGGATATGTCTTGGTCTACCTCTGTCTGCCCTGGGCCGTTTGGCGGTTTGTGGAGTGAACATGGCGGCTGCGGATTCGAAACGGCGCGTTGCGCTCCTCACCGGCGTCACCGGCCAGGACGGCGCCTACCTGGCTGAATATCTGCTCCGCCTTGGCTACACCGTCCATGGCGTCAAACGGCGGTCGTCCTCGTTCAATACCGCGCGCATCGACCATCTCTATGAAGATCCTCATGCCGGCAATGTGCCGTTCCTGCTGCATTACGGCGACATGACGGATTCCACCAACCTGATCCGGCTGATTCAGCAGATCCGGCCGACCGAGATCTACAACCTCGCAGCCCAAAGCCATGTCGGCGTCAGCTTCGAAAGCCCGGAATATACCGCCAATGCCGATGCGATCGGGGTGCTGCGGCTGCTGGAAGCGATCCGGATTCTCGGCATGGAAAAACAGACCCGGTTCTACCAGGCATCGACTTCGGAATTGTACGGCCTGGTTCGGGAGACCCCGCAGAAGGAAACCACCCCATTCTATCCGCGCTCGCCTTACGGGGTTGCCAAGCTTTATGGCTACTGGATCACGGTCAACTACCGCGAGGCCTACGGCATGTTCGCCTCGAACGGCATCCTGTTCAATCATGAGAGCCCGGTTCGCGGCGAGACCTTCGT
>NZ_SSMW01000017.1 GCF_004799405.1 Bradyrhizobium sp. | reverse complement strand
TCCACCACCAGCCTGCAGGCCGAGATCGACGGCTTCCTGAAGTCGATCGCGGCGGCGGCTTAAAGGCGTTTGCCGGCCGTCAGCCGCGTGCCATCGCCTGCAGGCCCTTGAAGGTCAGGCGCTTCGGATCCTTCACGCCGGCCAGATAAAGCCTGCGGATGAAGGCGGCGATCGCATCACGGTCGCAATCGGTCAACGCAACTACGGCATCGATGGCAATTCTCTGGACGTCCATGGACTTCCTCATGCTGTCGGCAGCTTCGACCGACTAGCGTAGAATTCGCCGATTAATACGGCGTTAACCGTCCCTGAATCATCGCCGATTCGGGCAAACGCGCAAATACGCGAAACCACCCATGGCGCCGCCAGGGCGGACCCGGCCCGGCCCAACCCTCAGGAGTATCGCATTACACCGTCATTGAGCTTGCCGAAACGCAGGCTGACGATGTCGAGCGCATAATTCTGATAGAGCCGCCACGGCCGCTTCGAGCCTTGTTTCGGCATCTTGGCGACCGAGCGCTGGACGTAACCCGATGAAAAATCCAGTGACGGCAATTCGGTGATGGTGGGGTCGAGATTGTGCGGCATGCACTGCTTGTAGCCGTGGCGGTCCATGTAATTGATCAACCGGCAGACATATTCGCACGTCAGGTCGCATTTCAGCGTCCACGACGCATTGGTATAGCCGAACGCCGACGCCAGGTTGGGCACGTCGGAATACATCATGCCCTTGTAGTTCAGGGTGCGGGCGAAATCGACCTTACGGCCATCGACGCTGACCTCGAGGCCGCCGAGTACCTGCAGATTGAGCCCGGTCGCGGTGACGATGATGTCGGCCTTGAGTTCGCTGCCGTCCTTGAGCCGGATACCTTTTGGCGTGAAGGTCTCGATCTGGTTGGTCACCACCGACGCGCTGCCTTGCTTGATGGCGCCGAACAGGTCGCCGTCGGGCACCAGGCACAGCCGTTGATCCCAGGGGTTGTAGCGCGGCGTAAAATGCGTGGCGATGTCGTAGTCGGGACCGAGCGCCATCCGCACCCCGCCCAGGATCAGCTGCTTGACCCGATCCGGCTTGCGCCTCGAGAGCTGGAAGAAATACATCCCCCACAGCACGTTGCGCCAGCGGATGACGTGATAGGCGAGTTTGGCCGGCAGCTTTGCCCGCAATTTGTTGGCGACCGGATCCTGCGCCGGGCGCGAGACCACATAGGTCGGCGAGCGCTGCAGCATGGTGACGTGCGCGGCTTTTTTCGCCAGTTCCGGCACCAGGGTCACGGCGGTGGCGCCGGAGCCGATCACCACGACGCGTTTGCCGGCATAGTCGACGTCGTCGCTCCATTTCTGCGGATGCACGATGCGGCCGGCGAAATCCTTTGAGCCCGGAAATTCCGGCGAATAGCCGTTTTCGTAATTGTAGTAGCCGGAGCACATGAACAGGAAATTGCAGGTGAAGAGCACGGTCTCGACGCCGCCTTCGCCCTGGGTGCGTTCGGCCTCCACGGTCCAGCATGCGTCCGGTGACGACCACGACGCCCGCTTGACCCGATGGTGGAAGCGGATCTTCCTGTCGATGCCGTTGTCGGAAGCGGTTTCGCGGACATAGTTCAGGATCCGCGGCCCGTCGGCGATCGCCTTGGCCTCGAGCCACGGCTTGAACGAATAGCCGAGCGTGAACATGTCGCTGTCGGAGCGGATGCCGGGATAGCGAAAAAGGTCCCAAGTGCCGCCGATGCAATCGCGGCCCTCGAGGATCAGGTAGCTCTTGCCAGGGCATTTCTGCTGCAGGTGATGGCCGGCGCCGATGCCGGACAGGCCAGCGCCCACGATCAGCACGTCGACATGTTCTGGTTTCGCAATCATTGCCCTGGACCACCTAAATCCGTCCTTGAGACAGCGGGGCGCGTCCCTGCCATCCGTCTTCAGCCGACTCTAAAGATGCAGTCGCTCGCCACAAGTCTCGGCAAGGCGAAAAACGCGATTTATTTCGTCAGCTTCTTATCTCCGCGCAACGTACAAACGCAACATGCAAAGTTGCAAACTTGCCTTTGATGCGTGCCGCGCTTAAACTGTTTTTCCTGAAACTGAAGTACACCCGAGCTGCAAGGACCGCACAATTCGTATCGCACTTGCTATCGTTGATCTCTTCAGTACCGGCGGATTGCAGCGTGACTGCCTGGGTATCGCCAAACGTCTCGTTCACCGAGGCCACGATGTCACGATTTTCTGCTGCGAGACCGAGGGTGCGCCGCCGAACGTCAAGCTCGTCCGTCTTCCCAACATCGCGCTGTTCAACCATAACCGCAATCTGCGGTTTTCACGCGCGATGGCTCTGGCTACGGCGAACAATTTTGACGTGGTCGCCGGCTTCAACAAAATACCTCATCTTGACGTTTTGTACTGCGCGGATCCTCCGATTCCGAAGCCGCTGACGATCTTTCAGAAACTCAACCCGCGCGTCAGGGGCTATCAACGGCTGGATCTGGCATGCTTTGGGGATCAATCGAAAACCCGGCTGTTGCTGCTGGCCGACTACCAGATGGCGCAATTCCGCGAAAGTTACGGGACGGCTCCCTCAAGAATGAGGGTGTTACCCCCGACGCTCGAAAGAACGCAGGTCATGGAGGCAGGCGAGCGCGCACGCGCACGTGCCGATATACGCCGGCGGCTCGGTCTTTCGGATGACGCGCTGGTCTGGTTGTTCGTGGCTCGTTATCCGCAAAGCAAGGGACTCGATCGCGTGATCGATGCTCTTCATGCCGTGCCGGCCGCGCAATGCCTTTGTGTGGGGTTCGATCCGGCGGAACTGGCGCGAAACGGCCTGGGCCGGCTCGCAAAGCGGTATGGCGTATCGGATCGCCTGATCCTGCTCGGCCGCACGAACGAAGCGCCGGCGTTGATCGCCGCGTCCGACCTGCTCGTGCATCCGTCTCGCAAGGACGTCACCGGAACCGTCATACTTGAGGCCCTGGCAAACGGCCTGCCGGTCATTACGACGGAAGCCTGCGGTTATGCGGCGCATGTGATCCGCGCCGGCGCCGGCATCGTGATCTCCGGAAAATTCGACAACGACAGTTTTCGCGCCGCGCTGGTGTCGGCACAGGACGCGGCCCTGCGCGCCGACTGGCGCCGAAACGCCCTCGACTATGCGGCCCGCGAGGATCTTTATTCGGGCCTGGATTGCGCGGTGGCTGAAATTGAAGAAGCCGGCCGCCGAAACCTCGCCGCTGCCCACCTGGCCCAGCGAGACCGCTCGCCGTCGCCGGCGGCCTGAACGAGGCCGATGCGGCGCCCGCTATCGTCCGCTGCTGCCGAGGGCCAGTCCCTGCTCGACGACATGGGTCGCCAAAGCCGCCGGCGTATGGTGCTCCATGACGTAGGCGCGCCCGGCGCCGGCGATGCGGCTGAGCCGCTGCTTGTCCGCAAGTGCACCGAGAACGACGTTCCCGAGCGCGCCCGCTTCGCCCGAATAGAAAAGCGCGTGCTCGCCGTCGACGAAAGCACGATGCCGTTCGATGGTCGGATAATTGATGATCGGCACCGAACCGCAGGCCAGCGCTTCGTAATGCCGGAAGCAATCCCACCCATAACCCTCGGGCGACCAGGTCAGCCACGCAGATGCGCACCTGGAATAGAACTCTTCCGGGCCCAGGCGCCCCTCGGGCGCGTCGACCCTGACCCCGGCTTCGGAAAGGCTCGCAAGCTCTCCGGCGCCGACTTTTCTGACCCAGGACGACGCCTCGACACGCCCGGCAAAAAACACATCCGCCGTCTTTTCGGTTGATTGCGGGTAGCCGCCGCCATGACCTTGCAGCGGCAAACCGAGCGAGATAGGTCGCAGCTTCTCGATCAATCGCTCCCAGCGCGCTTGCTTGCGAAATCGATAAGTCGGCAAGCGGGGATGGGCGGTTTTCAAGAAAACCCGCCACCGATCGGTCGGAAGCTCGCGCTTGAAGTAAAGTTGGCAACGTTCAAGCAGGAACAGATTTGACCGATCGATCAACGGATAATCATCCTGGTCGAGGACCACCAGAGGAGCTGAATGCTGGCCTCGCAAAAATTGAGGTCCGAAGGCGCGCAACAGCGGAACATGCCCGCGGAAGATTCGCTTGTTGAAAAGGGCGCGCGAGACCGCCCTCGCTCCCCATGGCGAAGACGGCGTCGGGTGGCACACGATCAGGGAGACTGTGGAGTCGGAAAGCAGCTCACGTAAATATCTTATCGTCGACAGCGAGATGTTGAATATCTTGGCTTGGAGATCGGTTACAGATCCGGCCGCATAGGTCGAAAAGAAGTAGGTTTGTTCCGGAAATGCCGACTTGATGAACGGCTTGTCTCCAATTTCAACGATCTTCAGCGCCGCGCGGCTCCCACTCGATTGCATGGCGTTCTCCGATCAGGGTCCGGCGTTTGTGCTTGGCAAATCCGGAGAAATTGCCGTAGACAGATCATCGACCATTTCCATCCACCCCCTCGTCCGAAACGAGGATCGCAACCTGACAGGTCGCGCGCTCCGGAATCTTTCCATCGATATCAAGACCAGATCGACACATGGCCACAATCCGCTGACCGCGACCATCCTTCCGTTCGGGAAAATCACCGTGCCATGGCAAAACCCTTATACGAGCGGAAGTCCAGACAAAATCATCCATGACCGAAAGAACTTTTTTCCAGGTTGAGCCGTCCCAGGTCGACGAGTCGGACGAGCGCCCGCTCCTGATCGTCCCTTACATGTGGATTGGCGACTTCGTGCGAGGCCACACCGTCGTCCGCGTGCTGAAACAGCGTTGGCCGAAACGTCCCATCGACATGCTGGCGACGACGCTGTGTGCGCCGCTGGTAGACTACATGCCGGGGGTCCGGAAGGC
>NZ_SSMW01000161.1 GCF_004799405.1 Bradyrhizobium sp. | reverse complement strand
CTGGGAATTTGGTCGCGGAGGTCATTGTGATGCGGGTCCGCGCGAAAAATTTGTATCCTGCCGAGGAGGAGGTTAGGGCAGCGTCGGCGCCGTCCCGAACCCTGAGGCTGCTTCCCCTTCGAAAACACGACCCAAAACCGCTCCTCGGGATGAGGATTCGCTGCATATTTACGCCCCCTTATCCATTCTCCCCCTAAATCTTCCGGACTCGATTCGGGAAAGCTCGCGCTGCTCCGAATTCGCAGGCACGAAGACGGGGGTTCGGGGTGGGGTTATCAAAGCGCGCCTGGCGACACTCGATATTCACGAGAATCCCGGCCTTGCGGTTTCGCGCCAAGGTCATGCTCGGCTTTGCCGTCGTGCTCGCGGTGTCGGCCGCCAGCCTCGGGATCGCCTATCTCGGATTCGAGCGCATCTCCGCCGGCGTGGCGCTCTACCGGAATAGCGTGTCGGAAGCCGACCTGGCGCGCAACATCGACCGCGAGCTGATCTCGTACCGGGCGCTGGCGCGATATTATGTGGTGACCGGGAAAGATGACGACGCCAAGACAGCGCTAGCGGCTGAAGCCAGCCTCAAGGACGCCATCGACCGATCGATGAGGGGCACCACCAATCCGGCGGGGCTCGATCATGTCACGCGCCTTGCGAGGGAATTCAATATCTTCACCAAGATCTTCGCCGATATCCTGAGGGTCAAGCGCGACAGCGCATTCACCGCGCAGAATCAGCTTGCGCGCGGCGGCACCTTGTTGCGCTACAAGCTCGAGGATCTCGCAAGCGTTGCCGCCGAAGCCGAACTTCCGGCAGTTGAACTCGGCGCCAAGCAAGTCCTGGCGCAATATCTGGCGGTGATGGCGCTCGCCAATACGTTCGTCATCAATTCCGATCAGACGGTTGCCACCAGCGCTTTGTCGCGCCTCACGTTCGTCGAGAATTCGCTGCGGGCGATCTCGTCGAGCGATGAGAAGGTCGTGCAGGCGCTCAAGGAGATTTCGGGAATGCTGGAAGAATACCGGCAATCCTTCAGCAAACTGGTCGAGAATTCAAAGTCTATCGACGAACTGACGGCCGAAATGAACGATTCTGCAACGGCGATCATGCAGGGATCGAGCGCGATGAAGGCTGAGCTGCTCTCCGATCAACAGCGGCTTGAATCTGAATCGGACGCGATCGTCGGCGAGACCGAGCACCTGATTATGATGCTCGCGGCCGGCGGGCTCCTGCTGGGTGGAACGCTGGCCCTGCTGCTCGGCAAGGGAATTTCCGGCCCGATGACCGCGATGTGCAAGGCGATGCGCGAACTCGCCGGCGGCAATTTCGATGTCGTGCTGCCCGGCCTTGGCCGCAAGGATGAACTCGGCGAGATGGCGGCCGCGGTGGAAGAATTCAAGCTGCAGGCCATTGCCAAAGCTGAACGCGACGCCGCCGCGCATGAAGCCCAGAATAGGGCTGCCGGTGCCGCGCGCCGCGCCGAACTCATCCGCTTCGCCGATCAATTCGAAACCGCGGTCGGCGCGATCGTCTCCAACGTTTCGGCGTCGGCCGTTCAGCTTGAATCGGCTGCCGGGGTCCTGACGCGGACCGCGGAAACCACCCAGGGGCTTTCCAGCCATGTGGCCGGCGCATCAGAAGAAGCCTCCAGCAACATGCAATCGGTCGCTGCTGCGACCGAGGAACTGTCCGCGTCGGTTGATGAAATCGGCAGACGGGTACGCGAATCCAACCGGATCGCGGAGGCCGCGGTGCTTCAGGCGCAGCAAACCGACGGGCGGATCGGCAAATTGTCGCGTGCTGCGCAGGAAATCGGCGACGTCGTCAAACTGATCACCGCGATTGCCGAGCAGACCAATCTGTTGGCGCTGAATGCGACCATCGAAGCGGCCCGTGCCGGCGAGGCCGGCCGGGGTTTTGCCGTTGTCGCTTCCGAGGTCAAGTCGCTGGCGAGCCAGACCGCGAAGGCGACCGACGAGATATCGTCGCACATTTCCGGCATGCAGGGCGCGACGCAGGAGTCGGTCGCAGCAATCAAGGAGATCGGCGGCACCATCGCCCAGGTATCGAGTATCGCCTCGACGATCGCCAGTGCGGTCGAGCAGCAAAGCTCGGCGACGCAGGAAATTGCCCGTAGTGTCCAGAACGTCGCCCAGGGCACCCAGGAAGTCGCCGCCAATATCATGCAGGTAAATCGCGGCGCCACCGAAACCGGCTCGGCGTCGGAAGAGGTTTTGAATTCGGCGCGAACGCTCTCGACCGAAAGCACGCGGTTGCGTGAAGAGCTCGACCGCTTCATGGCGAATATCCGCGCGGCCTAGCGTTGATCGATCGTCCCGGCTTTAGGCGGGGACGACAAGTTATTCCCTTCCAAACTGCCGCTTCAATTCGCTCTTCGCGCGCTCCAGCCGCTCGCGTTGCGTTTTCGGCAATGTCTTGCCGGCGCGGTTGATGTAGAAGGTCAGCATCGAGAGTGCCGAGCGGTAAGCGCCGGCCTTGCGGCGCGAACTGCGTTCCGCCGAGCGCTTGAGCGACGCCGCAATCCGCTTTGGGTCTCGCAGCGTGAATACGCCGCGCTTCAGATCGAGCGCGTCGCTCTCCTGGGTGACCCTTTGCGACCAGCGCTTGGTCGTTGCCTTCTTGCGCGTCGCGGTTTTTTTGGGTGCGCCGTGGCTCAACCCGTGCGGCCATGCTCGATCTCCTGTTTTTGTTCAAAACCCGAAACAGTTCAACTGGTTCCGCACGCTCCCACCATGGGAACCTCCCTCATTGCCGCGCGTTAACGAGACAAGCACCGGCCCAATGAAACCGTTAGTCGCCCGAAACAAGGTTCCCGGGGTCCGTCTTGCCCGGTCCGATCCAATGTATCTGCCGCATTCCGATCATTTCGCAGGCGATGATCGAACCACCGAAAATCGGGTCGTTGAGACCGATATTCCTGCCCGGCTCGATAGCCTGCGCTGGAGCGGTTTTCACACCCGCGTGGTGCTGGCGCTCGGCATTACCTGGATCCTGGATGGACTGGAGGTGACGCTGGCCGGCGCCCTGTCGGGTGCGTTGAAGGAAAGTCCGTCGCTTCAATTCACGAATTTCGACGTCGGATTTTCCAACAGCGCGTATCTGGCCGGTGCCGTGCTCGGTGCGCTCGGGTTCGGTTGGCTCACCGACCGGATCGGACGCAAGAAACTGTTCTTCATCACGCTGGCGCTTTATCTTGCGGCCACCGCCGCGACAGCGCTGTCCTGGAATCTCGGGAGCTATGCATTGTTTCGGTTTCTCACGGGTGCGGGCATCGGCGGCGAATATACCGCGATCAATTCGACGATCCAGGAATTGGTGCCGGCGCGCTACCGCGGATGGACCGACCTTTTGATCAATGGCAGCTTCTGGATCGGTGCTGCGATGGGTGCGACCAGCGCGATCGTGCTGCTCGACCCGGTTCTGGTCGGCCCCGACCTCGGCTGGCGGCTGGCCTATCTTACCGGCGCGTGTCTTGGCCTGGTGGTGTTCGTGATGCGGATGTGGATACCCGAAAGCCCGCGATGGCTGATCATTCATGGTTATCCGAGCCGCGCGCAGGCGATTGTCGGCGACATCGAACGGGCGGCGATCGGAAAGCTGCAGGACCAGTCGCAACAGGATTCATTGCAACATGTCTGGCCGAAAATCAGGTTGAGAATGCGCGATCACACCCCGCTGCGCGAAGTGGCGCGAACGCTGTTCGCGACCTATCGCCGGCGCTCGCTGGTCGGATTGGTATTGATGATCGCGCAGGCGTTTTTCTACAACGCGATCTTCTTCACCTTTGCGCTGGTCTTGACCGATTTCTTCGGGATCGCCTCAAGCCAGGTCGGATGGTACATTCTGCCGTTCGCAGCCGGCAATTTCCTGGGGCCGCTGCTGCTTGGCCGCTTGTTCGATACGGTCGGACGCCGCGCGATGATTGCGCTGACCTACGGCGTTTCGGGCGTTCTGCTCGCGCTTTCAGGCTATCTGTTCGCGATCGGTGCATTGAGCGCGCAAACCCAGACCATCGCATGGATGGTGATCTTCTTTTTTGCGTCGCCTGCCGCAAGCTCCGCCTATCTGACCGTCAGCGAGACCTTTCCGCTTGAGGTCCGCGCGCTGGCGATTGCGTTGTTCTATGCGATGGGAACGGCAATTGGCGGTGTCGCCGGCCCGGCGCTGTTCGGCGCGTTGATCGATACCGGATCGCGCAACAGCGTTTTCGCGGGCTATTTGTTCGGGGCGGGATTGATGGCGGCGGCGGCTGTTATCGCGTGGCGTTATTGCATCGCAGCCGAGCGCCTGCCGCTGGAATCAGTTGCCCGGCCGCTCGCCTTTGTGGAGTAGAATGAATGACACAGGACTTGATGGATCAAGATTCGGCTGACATGCCGCAAGAAGACATATCGGAAGAAGAGGCCTCGCCTGACGCCGTTCCGGTGCCGCATTCGCTGGTTTCGCAGCTGGATCAGTGCGCGATCCTGCTCGACGTCGACGGCACCCTGCTCGATTTGGCGCCGACGCCGCGTGAGGTGTGGGTGCCGCCGGGCCTGGCCAGAACGCTCAACCGCTTGCTGCAGAGAACCTCGGGCGCGCTGGCGCTGGTCAGCGGACGTTCGCTGAACGATATCGATTTGATCTTTGCACCTGAGCAATTTCCGGCAGTCGGAGGCCACGGTGCGGAAATGCGAATCTCAGGCGATAGCGAAGCCGTTGCCACCCACGCGCCGCCGATGGACAAGGAATTGAAGAGGCGATTAGCGGCGATCGCGAAACTCAGCCCGGGCATTCTGCTCGAGGACAAGGGTTACTCGCTGGCCTTGCATTACCGGCTGGCGCCGCATGCCGAGAAGGCGATTTATGCGGCGGTTTCGCTGATACGGGCCGACCTTCCGAACGCGCCGATCGAAGTGCTGCCGGGGAAATGCGTGTGCGAAATCAAGCATTCCGGTTTCACCAAGGCTACGGGTGTTGTGGAACTAATGACTCACGAACCATTCCGGGGGCGCCGTCCTATTTTTATCGGCGACGACGTGACGGATGAAACGGTGTTCGCGGTCATGCCCGACCTTGGCGGTGTTGCATTCTCCGTCGGCCGCCGTGCGCAGGGCGTAGCCGGTCATTTCGATGAACCTCGCGACGTGCGTGAATGGCTCGCACATCTGCTCGACGACGAAAAGGCCACCGTGGATTCACAGAATATGGTTCGTTGATGCCGCAATGTCGCCTGGAACCGGAATGGCCATTTCTGTCCGTTTGAAGAATCGAGACAATTTTTTGCGAAAAACCTTCCGGCAAATTCCCTGTCTCGTGGACTTGCAAGGTTCCGGCGGCATACCGCCTGAATTTGGTGCCTTTTCGTTGAAAAGGTGACACGGAACCATATTGATGAATGGCTGTTAACTGGCGAGCGGAACATCAGGAGGGGACCTGTGAACCTCGTCGTCGTTTCAAATCGCGTGGCGCGTGGCAAAACCAATGAGCCCATGACGGGGGGGCTCGCGGCCGCTTTGCTGCCGGTGGTAGAGAAATCCGGTGCGATTTGGGTAGGTTCGAGCGGCCGGGTCCGCGACGGCACCCAGAAGGAGCCGTTCGCGGAAGTCGAAGCCCTCGGCGCGGGCGCGCTGGCAATGCTGGATCTGCCTGCAGCGCATTACGGCGGATATTATGAAGGTTTTGCCAATTCGGCATTGTGGCCGGCGCTGCATTCCCGCACGGATCTGATCCGCTCCTCACAGCAGGATTATCTGTCCTATCGCGAAGTCAACGCCTTCATGGCGCGGGCGCTCAAGCGATTCACCAAGCCGGACACCGTATTCTGGATTCAGGATTATCATTTCCTGGCGCTGGGCGCGGAGATGCGCGATCTCGGCGTCACCCAGCCGGTCGGATTTTTCCTGCATACGCCCTGGCCGGCGCGCGCCGTCGTCGCCGGGGTTCCGCATCATCGCGAACTGGTCGAGGCGATGCTGGCTTACGACTTGATCGGGTTCCAGACCCAAGATGATTGCGAAAATTTCCTCGGATACCTCCGGTCGGACCTGGATCTTCGAATCGAGAACGGTGTCGTCACCTCGCGTTACGGAACGTCGCGGATGGCGGTATTTCCGATCGGAATCGATCCCGAAAAATTCGCCCGGCAAGCCGCCAAGGCCATATCCCATCCCGACGTATCGCGGTTGCGGCGAAGCCTGAACGGCGAGAAGCTGGCGATCGGCGTCGATCGGCTGGACTATTCCAAGGGACTGGTCAACCGTATCGAGGCCTTCGATCGGATGTGGACCTTGCAACCGGCGATGCAGCGCACGGTCTCCTTGCTGCAGATCGCGACGCCGTCGCGCGGCGCGATCGAAGCCTACGGCAATCTGCAGAGCGAAATCGCAAAACTGGTCAGCGACGTCAATGGCCGTCATGGCGAAGTCGACTGGACCCCGATCCGCTATCTCAACAAAGGTTTCAGCCAGACCGTGCTGGCCGGGCTCTATCGTACCGCCCAGGTCGGCGTGGTGACGCCGCTGCATGACGGGATGAATCTGGTGGCCAAGGAATATGTCGCGGCACAAAATCCTGCCGATCCCGGCGTGCTGGTATTGTCGAAATTCGCCGGCGCGGCCAACGAGTTGGACACCGCGCTGTTGGTAAATCCTCACGATATTGACGGCATGGCGCGAACCATCGCGCTCGCGCTCTCGATGCCGTTGCTGGAACGGCGGATGCGGTGGGAAGCGATGATGACGAAACTTCGCGGCCACACCATCCAGCAATGGTTTGCCGATTTCGTCGACGTGCTGCAGCAGACCCACACCGCTAGCGCGACGGTCGGGCCGCCGATACCGGAACCGCCGACCTTATGGCCGCTGCGCTCGGTCAATTCCGGCGCGAGGTATCATTAGCGGAAGCGATATCAGATCCGCCATCCTTCGAAGATCGCCACGCCCGCACCCCAAGATGACGATTTCTAGTAGCAATACGACATGCCGTTGAGCACGGCGCAGCGCGTCTTGTTGGGCGCGCTGGGGTTATCCAGCGGCACGACGCCTTTGCCCTGGCCGACGAACACGCCCTGTCCGACGACCACCGACGATTTGTTGCCGATGATGACGCTCGGATGGGGCGACAGGCTTGATCGGGTGCCGTCGGGCCAGATGATCGCATCGCCGGACAGCAAACCGTGCCGGCCGTCATCGCAGGTCACGACGGAACCTTCGCTGCTGCACGCCTGCGCCCTTGCCGGCCCGGTGCATTGAGCGGCGATTACGAACATTGAAATTGCGAACACAAGCGCCCGTTCGATGGTCATGCCCCCTCCGCCGGTGAGATTGTCAGTGCAATCAGTCGTCGCCCGTAACCGGCTTTCGGTTCACCGATAAATTACCTATATTATTCAACCGGTTGTGGAAATTGGCGGCTCCGTAACCGCGGTCGCTTGCAAAAGTCCTCTCGCGCCTTCAAGACAGGGCATCCGGAGAGATGGCCGAGTGGCTTAAGGCGCACGCTTGGAAAGCGTGTGTGCGGGAAACCGTACCGTGGGTTCGAATCCCACTCTCTCCGCCACGTGTTTCTGGCAATATATTGAAAATTATACATAATTTTTGAATATTTACCTTCGGCCCCCAAGTCAGTCCCCAAAGTCGACTTCGGCCTGCGCTTATGATTGGGAGCTGCGGTAAAAGGGGTTGCGCCATCAGATTCGGCATTCGGTCGCTATCCAGCTTCCAAGGGTCGACCTGAAGCCCCTTCGCTATCCTGGCATAGCTATTTTACCGTTACTTTAGTTATTCTGACGGGAGGGCGGGTCGTGTTTTTCCGTTTTCGCCGTGAGCGGGCGAAATCGTCGTTTTGCCGCCGGCTATTCGCGATTTTCGAGCCGCTCCATGACTTCCGCAATGCCACGCGGTCAGTGGCCGGCTCATCTGGCATGTGACGCTGCCCGAACGAGGCTGGGCACGGCGCCTTTTCCCCTCACTTCCGCTTCCTCGAACTCGGCGGCGGTAATCACCCGGTCGAGAGCAGCGCGGAGCTCCTTTGCTGTCTGCAGCGTCAGCTCAATCCCAGCCCGCGCCCCGGGTTCGAGGCAACTGTTGATGAAGTCGAGCGTGATGACGTCGCCCAGCGGAGCATGGCGCGCGTGGTCATAGGCAACCACCGCCTGTGAGAGCGGGAACCATTCGTCGCCGCGCTTTGCCATGCCCTCGGCTCGTGCGATCTCGATAATGGACGTGCACATGTCCGGGCCTCCTACTTCGCCAGGTACTTGCCGAAGAAGGTGAACACCTTGCTCCAGCCGTCCATTGCCTGCTCGGGCCGGTAGAGTGGCCGGTGCCAATAAAAGATGCCATGACCGGCACCGTCGTAGCGGTAGAACTCGTGCACCTTGCCGTGCTTCTTGAGTTCGGCCTCGTGCTGGTTCACCTGCTCGGGGCTCGGCGCGCGGTCGTCGTTGCCGAAGATGCCAAGCAGCGGGCAAGAGAGATCCCTGGTCATCTCGATCGGCGCGACCGGCGTCTTGGCATTGAGCTCCTCCTTGCCCATCACCACGCGGCCGCCCCAGAGCTCGGCGCAGGCGTCGACGTCCTTCCTCTGGCAGGCATAGATAAAGGCGTGCCGGCCACCAGAACATGAGCCGAAAATACCGACCTTGCCGTTGTGATTGGACTGCGCGCGCATCCATTTCACCGCGGCCTCGGTATCGCCGACCATCTGGGCGTCGGGAATGCCGCCGTCGGCGCGCACTTTGGCGGCGACGTCGTCCGGGTTGCCCTCGCCCGCACGCTCATAGAGGTTGGCACAGATCGCGAGATAGCCGTGATGGGCGAACCGGCGCGTCGTCTCAATATAGAACTCGCTCCAGCCCGGGAGATGGTGGACGAGCACGACGCCAGGAAAGGGACCTGGACCCGACGGCTTGGCCACATAAGCGGTAATCGGGGTTCCCTTGTCGCCTTTAATGGTCACGTTCTCGCAAGTCATGCCTCGGTAAAATGACATCAGTTTTCCTCCATCGGCGTCAGCTCAGTCGTTCGTCCGTGCATCGTAGCGCCGCGCCGGCATCGATAAGTGGCGTCGCACTCCCTTTGCTGCGAAGATCGTAGCGCGGCTAGTATTCGATAATCGCGTTCCGGGCGCAACAACAAGCAGCCGAGCCGCTCAAATCGTCTGGAACGTTACAACACCGCTTCCTGTTGACCGCGGCGGAGTACTGCCCCCTTTTCCATCCCGCGTGATGGTTAGTGGTCCCTTTTCGCATTGGTTCTGCGGAGTTCCGGTCCGGGACCGAACCGACAAACAAGCGAAACGCTTTTATTCTCTCGGGCCATGACCGATGATTGGAACGAAAAACTGCGCTGCCCGAAATGCGGCAAGACGGGTATAGCTAGCCTGTCTCAAGACGACGATGCCGACATAGCGACCGTTCACGGCGTACCGGATGGCTTTAAGGTCGTTGCCACCCAGCATGGCCCCGACTTCCAGTGTACGACGTGCAACGTAGCGGTGGTGCCATAGGCCGCCTCAGTTGGCAGCTTGAGAAAAATCAGCACGGCCTTACCAACGCTTCATAAGGTGCGCTCATACCGAGTGGCCTGTCGTACAGACTGTTACGGCTACGAAGTCCGGCCTCCTAGGCGCACCGGGCCTCGTTCTTTTTCCGCTTAAGTTGGCGACCTCTTTCGTGTCCGGTCGTCGCTGGCAATGGCGCCTATTGGCACATAACGGTCATGGCTGGCCTGGCGGGCGATGTCCGCTATCCGGAGAACAGCGGAAAACATATGCTCAGTCAGAGGTTTTCCGCTTTGACCCTTAACGGAAGTCGTCCCTAGTCCAGCAATACCCCGATATGCTTTGATACATTGGGATGAAATTACAAATCTAGGGGTTGTCCCGCTGTTGGATTCGGGGAATCTAAAAAATCATCGGAAAAGGAAAGTTCATGAGCAGATTGTCGGGTAAGGTCGCTATCATTACTGGCGGGGCGAGCGGGATTGGACGCGGGACTGTTGAGCTTTTTGTCAAAGAAGGCGCGTCGGTGGTTGCTGCCGATCTTCAGGACGACAAAGGGGCGCGGCTCGTCGAGGATTTTGGTGGCAAGGTAAGCTATGTGCGCTGCGACGTCGCTAATGAGGCAGATGTCAAAGCGATGATAGCTTTTGCGATCGAAAAGTTCGGCAGACTTGACTGTCTATTCAATAATGCAGGAATTCCTGGTTTTGGTGGACCAATTGCAGATACGCCCGTAGAGGAATTCGATTCAGTTGTTGCCGTTGGACTGCGTGGTGTGTTCCTCGGCATCAAGCACGCGGCACCAATTATGTGCCAGCAGAAGTCCGGCTCAATCATCTCGACAGCATCCGTAGCAGGTATTCGAATCGGCTTTGGGCCGCATGTCTATAGCGCTGCCAAGGCCGCAGTCGTTCAACTTACTAAATCGACTGCGCGTGAACTCGGCGAGAGCAATGTGCGCGTTAACTGCATATGTCCTGGGGGTATCGCCACCCCTATCTTTGGAAAGATGTTTGGGCTCGCGACACAGGTCGCAGATCAGACTGTCGAGCCGATGAAGATGGCGCTGGCGATGATGCAGCCTATCCCGCGGGCAGGCACTCCAGCGGACATTGCTCAGGCGGCGCTATGGCTAGCGAGCGATGAATCCACCTTTGTCACTGGCCACGAACTTGTCGTTGATGGCGGAATTACTCTCGGTCGGAAATGGTCCGAAAGCCAAGCCAATCGTCAGAATATGATGGCTGTTCTGGGGATCAACGATAACAAGTAGCAGGCGGAAAGCGTCTGCTCGCAGCAGGCACTTCCGGGTTTGGCACTTAACGGACTTGCCGTGATGTCCGCTGGATGTCCGTTGTTGGGGTGCCGGCTCAACCGGTCGACGCAACACAGGCGTTAAATCTCTCTGCTGGGGTTTCAAATTGCAAGGTCTCACGTGGTCGTTCGTTTAGCTGACGAGCCAC
>NZ_SSMW01000160.1 GCF_004799405.1 Bradyrhizobium sp. | reverse complement strand
AGTTCGAAGTTGGCTCCCTGCTCTGCAAAATCCCCAACGACCTTCACGCCAAGGTCCAGTGTCGGCACCAGATACATGATCCTGCTTCGACGTAATCTGCGACGAGGTCGCGGCGGTCTGGTCCGAGAATTAAAACGCACCGCCTCCTTGGTACCGAGCTGGGTTTTGCCAAGCCCGGTGCTGCTGCATATCGCCTGCACCGGCGGTGGATCGGGACGCTTCGCGCCAACTTTGATAGCCCAGAGCTGAAACACGTTCGGTTCAGGTATCTCGGCCACTAGCTCGAAGAACCCCTGCAGTTGCTTGGAAAGTTCGGCACGCGCCCGCTCGGGATCGGAGAACTCCGGATCCGGCAACGGCGGTGCCACCACGCGCCAGCCATTGTCGGTGGCGATCTTGAAGAGATATTCCGCGCCGATGGCGTTGGGCGGCGATCCCCTGATCCTTTCCCAGCACTGGCGCGGCGTCTCCTTCACATTGATCCAAGACTTAGATGACTTCTTCGACAGCGCATCGAGCAGCTCATAACCGAATTCACTGCCGCCTGTCGCAACGAACAGCGCCATCGCTCGCTTATTCCATTCAAACCACGGCAGGTCATCATTCGGCACATATGCCATCGCGTCGGCCAACTCGCCGGGATCGGCGATGTCTACCTGATCGGCAAAATCTCGGAACACCCGACCTTCGTCATCACCATCATCGTCATCATCACCGGCATCGACATGACGTGACGGCCTCGCTTGCGAAGCTACTCGCTCTTTCCGGATACCGATGATCTCAACCAGCCACGCTGGCGCATCGACAGGCTCGATATCGACGCCGACGTAATACCCCCTGCCCTCGCGCCGTGACGGCGGCACCACGATGTAGCCGCCCACACCCTTGACTTCGATGCCGCCGGGCAGTGAACCTGCGCTGCAGCCAATCGGTCGTCCGTCCTCCCAATTGAAAATCAGGTGCAGGCCTTCACTGGCGGTGCGGTGCTCGCGAGTGACGGTCTCACCATGTTCGGCTGACAGAACACTCCACGCCAAAATGCCGTTATCATTGTGCTCCACGTCGGTATCGACGTCGAGCGCCCAGACGCCGGACCGTGGTCCCATCGGCACGCCGATCAGGTTCCTGCGCCCTCTTTTCCACCACGCCGCGATCTGAACCGGGTCGCAGGTAGCCTTGTAGAAGCCGCCAGTGCGCGGAATGCCCTTCGGATCTCTCCCGGTCGGATCAGGATCGCGCTTCGGGATTGGAGCCTTGCTGACCGGGTCGAGTGGAAACACCGGCACACCATGCGCGGCATACGCCAGCGCCGCATCAAGCATCCGCCAGCTGCTGGCATAGGCTTCTTTGGCCGCCTGCACTGCAACTCGAAACTGTTGCGTCGTGATACTCTTGCGTTCCGGCATGACGCGCTTTCGTTGCAGCGATCATGCTTTGACATCGTCGATGGTGTCGGCATCGGCCTGCGCGATCTTCTTGGCTTCAGCTTCGTCCTGTACGCCGGTCGCGATGACGCGAACGCCTCCCTCTTCGGCGTCGGCCATGAACGGATCATCGTCAAGGCTGTCGGACCACGTAACGAAGCTGATAACGAACCCGAAGAAGGGCAGCTTGCCTTTCTTGCGGCGGTCCCCGAACAGCGGCTGGATGACGTAGCACCCGTCGACAGTCCGCGCCGCAAGATGGCGGTGGGGCCCGTACGCGATCCACAACAACTGATGCGTTGCCTTGGTCTTGTGCCGCGTCTTGCGGTCTGGAACCTTTTTGACTATACGTGTCATCGGAAGCAGCCCTTCCATGTTGTTGTCGGCTTGCCCGCCGACGAAGTTGAAATCTCAATCGTGCATACACAGACGGCACCTTGGTCCCCCGCCAAGGTGCCGTTTTGCGTTCAACTGCGGCGGCGTCGCTTCGGCGGCGCGTTGCGGCGATTAAGATTGCCGCCAATCATCTCCAGAACCTCAACAGGGTCGCAATACGCGACGCCACCGACGAAGACGGTCTCGGGGTTCATGCGCTGGACGGTTTTCTCGCACAGCCCGTTTTCCTTCGCGATGCGAACGCGAGGCTTGATCAGCTTGCCATTCGGAAGCGTGATGTCTGGACGGGTGTCGCGCGTCAGGCGCGGCGGACGCGGCGTAGTTCTCAGGGCGTTGGCGTTGGACATTTGGCTGGCCTCAAAATTTGGTCAGCCTCCTCAATAGGACCGAAAAACCTGAATTTCAAAAGCATTCGGTCAATTTTAAAAGCATTCGGTCCAAGGAAGTCTCAGACTTATTTGGACGGCGGATGCCTCTTGCATGCTGTGTAGACGGTCGAACGTTTGCAGCCAAAGTGCTCGGCTGTATCTTCGACGGCATTCTTCATTAGCATTCCGCCCTTCTTAAGACCGAAGCAATGCAAGGCGATGGCTACCGTCTTCTGCGCCTTCTCGATACCGTTTTTTGGCTTCCGGTGGGCGAGCGGCGGATCCTTGAGACAGGCAAGCATCTTGGTGCATTCGTCCGCCGTCAGCGTCAACGTGATGCCCTGCCTCGCTTCACCAATACGTAGTTGATTGCGGACGTCGTCGATGACGTCGCTCACCACGTCGAACACTGACAGGTCGTCGGACGCCTTAGCCATGGCGACCACCGTTGCCGACAATCGCCGCGACCTTTTCGGCGGCGGCACGTTGCGGATCCATGAACAAGTGCGCGTATCGTGCAGTCGTGGTTGGGTTGCTGTGTCCCAGCAGCGCGCCGATCAACGGCAACGATGCACCGGAGCTGGCGAGATAGCTGGCGAAGCTGTGCCGAAGGTCGTGGATGCGCAGATCGCTGAGACCAGCAGACTCGCGCAGCTTCCACCACGCCTTGCTGATCTCGACGACGTGGCCAGTCGTGCTGTCGCTCGGAAACACGAACTCGCTCTTGCCGCGTTCGATTGCCTTCAGCAGCGTCACCACAGGCTCCGACAACGGCACGACGTGAAGGGACGCCTGCTTGGTTTCGGCGGCGGGCTTGGTCCAGATGCCTTTGGTGAGATCAAGCGCAGACCAGCGCATGCCGAGAACTTCGCCGCGTCTTGCACCAGTCAGCAACAACAGGCGAATGATGTCGGCGAACTGCCGTTCCTGCTTGGTCAGCTCCATGGTCAACCGCATCAACTCTTCGCCCGATAAGTATCTTTTGCGCGGCGGCTCGGGATTGCGCTCGATGCCGCGACATGGATTGGTGGTCCGCCACTCCCACTTGATCGCGAGCGAGAACATCTTGCTGAGCACGCCAACACACCGGTTGGCGTTGTATGGGCCACTCTTCTTCGTGACGTTGCCGTGCAGCTTGTCGATGTCGGCGAATTTGATGTCGCTGACCTTCGCGAACTTCCCGAAGTGCGGTCGAATGTAGAGCCGGATCAGCCGAGCGTACTGCTTTTGCGTGGTGACGCGCCTCTTGGGCAGGTGCTCTCGTTCAAACCGGTCACACAACTCGCTCATGGTCGGGGCTTCGCGCTGCTCCTCAACCTCACCACGGGGATCGCCGCCGCCGTCGACTTTCGAGCGAAGCTTCTTGGCTTCGGCCCTCGCCGCCGATGTCGACCAGCTCCCGAACTCGCCGATGGTGTACCGGCGCTCCTGACCGCTGGTCTTGACCCGGTAATTGAAAATGAAGCTCTTGGTGCCTGCGGCGGTGACCCGCACGCCAAAACCGGCGGGAGCGCCGTCGTAGGTGATCTTGTTGCCGGTGGCGGGCGGCTGCAGCTTCCTGACGTCGGCGTCGGTCAAATGGTTGCCCGGTGTCGTGGGACGCGCCAGCGGGCCGCCCAAGCGCTCCAGCGCGGCTACGCCAGCCTGCTGCTCACCTAGTGGTGTACCGGGGTGCTTGATCAGGGCCGTGACCTTGGCGGTCCGGCTGGCCGTGGCTCCGGTTCTGGTCTGCTTTCGCGACATCGCTGGATCTCCCGTGTCCGCACAGTGTCCGCACCGCAAAGTGCAAAGTGCGTCCAGCCTATGTAAGGCGCTGTCCGAGCTTGTCCAGAGATGTACTTGATTTTCCAAGGCCTAAATGCGATGCATGGAAAAATGCTTGACGGATCAATGGCCGCTGAATGAAACCTATGATCACGTGGTGAAGGCGATCGGGGTACCTGCCGGGCGTATCGTGTTCTTCGACGATTCCGCCGAGAACGTCGAGAGCGCGCGTAACAGCGGCCTGCAAGCGGTTCGCGTGACCTCGCCGCACGATGTCGCCGGTGCGCTTGCCGCGCTCGGGTTCTAGAGGACTGGCTTTGGGAGTTCTGTCTTGGCCTTGATGCCGGTCGCCGATGCGCTTGCTGCCATCCTCGCGGGGGCCGAGCCTTTGGCCGAGGAAATGATCGCACTCGACGCGGCCCACCACCGCGTGCTGGCGCGCGATGTTGCGGCCTTGCGCACCCAGCCGCCGCAGGCGATGTCGGCGATGGACGGCTATGCCGCCCGCGCCGCGGACGCCTCTCACGTTGCAGCACGGCTCAAGGTGATCGGCGAGGTCGCGGCAGGCCGACCGTTCGAAAACAAGCTCGGTCCCGGCGAAGCGGTTCGGATCTTTACCGGCGGCGTGATCCCCGAGGGCGCCGACGCCGTCATCATCCAGGAAGACACCGTTATCGAGGACGGCGGCATCACCATCACGGAAGCCGCGGTGACCGGACGGCATATTCGCCCGGCCGGCATCGACTTCAGCAAGGGCGATGTGCTGCTAAAACGTGGAACGCGGCTCTCCGACCGCGATCTGTCGCTCGCCGCCGGCATGAACCACCCCGAGTTGGCCGTGCGCCGCCGCCCCAGGGTCGCCGTTCTCGCCACCGGGGACGAACTGGTGATGCCGGGCTCAACCCCGGGGCCCGGGCAGATCGTCTATTCCAACGGCTATGCGCTCCGCGCGCTGGCCCGTGCCGAGGGCGCGGAGACTATTGATCTCGGCATTGCCGCCGACACCGTCGAGGCCACCACCTCGGGCATCCGCCGCGCCCGCGATGCCAGGGCCGACATCCTGATCACCACCGGCGGCGCTTCGGTCGGCGACCACGACCTCGTCAAGCAGTCGCTGGAGGCCGAAAGGGTCACCATGGCGTTCTGGCGGATCGCGATGCGCCCGGGTAAGCCGATGATGCACGGCCGTCTCGGCGCCATGCGGGTGATCGGCCTGCCCGGCAATCCGGTGTCGTCCTATGTCTGCGGCTACCTGTTTCTGGTGCCGTTGATTCGGGCTCTGTCCGGCCGCAGCGACATCCATCACGCCGGCGCGACCGCGCTGTTGGGGCGCGGTGTCGCCGCCAACGACCAGCGCGAGGACTATCTGCGCGCCCGCCTTGAGACGCGCCGCGACGGAGCCCTGATCGCCACCCCGGTCGACCATCAGGATAGTTCGCTATTGGGAAATCTCGCTGCGGCACGGGCACTTGTGATCCGTCCGCCGTTTGCGCCGGCCGCCGCCGCCGGCTCGCCTTGCGACATCCTTCGGCTGCCCGGCTAACCCCCTTCCCCGCGCGTCCCGACAAAAGCCTCGCGCGTTGACGGGAAATTAAGTGGTTGCGGAACACATATGGAACATATAGTGTCTGTTCACTATTTGTTTCGAGTAAACGACGGCACCAACGCTTTGGAATGATCTTCTTGGAATGATCATTCTTGGAATGAACGTCTTGGAATCGAACGACACGCCAAGCTTGGCGATGGCAACCCTGGGGACTGCTCGAGATGCTCACGCGCAAACAATATGAACTCCTGCGTTTCATCAGCGAACGCCTGAAGGAATCCGGCGTTCCGCCCTCCTTCGACGAGATGAAGGACGCGCTGGATTTGCGTTCCAAGTCCGGCATCCACCGCCTGATCACCGCCCTTGAGGAGCGCGGCTTCATCCGCCGCCTGCCCAATCGCGCCCGCGCCATCGAGGTGATCAAGCTTCCCGAGCTTTCCGGCGGCGGCAACGGCAACAGCCGCCGCGGCTTCACCCCCAGCGTCATCGAAGGCAACCTCGGCAAGGTGCGCAGCGGCAGCGGCGCTTCCGAGGACGACGGCAACCGTCCGGTCGCGGTACCCGTGATGGGCCGCATTGCCGCCGGCACGCCGATCGAGGCGTTGCAGACCCGTAGCCACACCATCAGCGTGCCGCCGGACATGCTCGGCTCCGGTGAGCATTACGCGCTCGAGGTGCGCGGCGATTCGATGGTGGAGGCCGGAATTCTCGACGGCGACATGGCGCTGATCCAGCGCAACGAGACCGCCGAGACCGGCGATATCGTGGTCGCCCTGATCGACGAAGAAGAAGCAACCCTGAAACGCTTCCGCCGCCGCGGCGCCTCGATTGCGCTCGAGCCCGCCAACACCTCCTACGAGGTGCGCATCCTGCCGCCGAACCGGGTCAAGATTCAGGGCAAGCTGATCGGGCTTTACCGGAAGTATTGATCAAAGCGGTCCTCCGCCGTCATGCCCCGCCAAAGCGGGGCATGCAGTATTTCGCGGCATTTGTGAGAGTCGCGCCGCCGGCGTTTCCTGGACCACACGCTTTCGCGGGTGGTGACAAACACCTTGCCGTCAACATCGTGGTTTGGCGGGCGACGACAGACCGATCGGCTCAGTGTCTGCGTCGACGCGGTATCGGCGCGAAACGCGATACCGGCGCGAAATATGGATTGACCTCGCACATCGCTGAACGGCCCGAGGCCGTGGCTTCGCACTGGGCGAGCGAAGTGAAGACGCAATCCATCCGCTCGCCCTCCAACTCGCCAAAGACGTGCAGGCAGATCGGATGGCTGGAATCATACCATTGAGCCTGTGCGGGGGCGGCAACAAAAGCCATTGCAAGCGCAAGGGTCGCAAAGATGAGCTTGACCACACGAAACTCCAGCCATGGAAAATCGTACGCCCTCATGGCGCGATCCACCACAGGGCTATAGCAGTGATTCCGGCGCCGGACGAGAAGCCAGTTGGCTCAAATGCGCGCTACGGCTATTCGTATTCAACGATACTTGGTCTGCGACGATCCGGGATGCGGTCCTTGACCACGATCATCTCGCCCCGGGGCGTGTGGATCTTCACAAGCTGCCGGTCACCCACCGAAAAGGTCTCAGTCGACCTGGTTGTCGCCGTGAATCCCACGCCAATTTCGTCAGCCGATCCAGGCGCGCTAAAGCCCACGCTAAAACAAAGGATGGCGGCGGCTCCAGCCATCGTCGTCAGTCTGGCGGTCATGGTTCGCTCCCAAATGGCTGCGGAAACAACCTGACGGCCTGTCGATCGGTTCCGGGAAATTTCGGATCGCGTGACGGAACAAAGTCACTGATCGATGTGCGGAAGCGCGACGCGCCGGCCCCGGTGGCGGGTGCCGACGAAACGCCTCACTCCTCCGGCTGCAACTCCGCTTCCGGTGGCGTTGCATCGACGGCGCCGCGCGATACCGGGCGCGCAATGCTGGTTTCGTCGCCCGTATCTCCGCCAACCGCCGGCGACCATGGCCGGTCGGCGCCTTTCGGCCTGACCGCGTCGACCGCAAATCCGTCCCGGGTTCGCCGCAAGGCCATCGCGCCCTGCCTTCGCACCCGGTCCTGATCGACGACGGGAGACAGACATGCCGCCGGCGCCTGCCGCGCGGTCACCACCAGCGCCGCGCGCCCGCAATCGACCGTCAGCGCGTCCGGCTTCAGCGCCAGCGTGACCAGCCCGCCGTCGGACATCTCGGCCACGCACCCGGCCTCGTCACAGGAGACGCCTGCCGGCAGCGAGGAATCCGCGGGAAGCCTTGGGTCGGCGTCGGCGGCGAGCCACTCCTTGACAAGGAACGCATCCTTGGCGGTGCGCATCAGATGCAGCCGCCCGTCCCGGCCACGGACGCCGAGATTGCGGCCCGGTCCCGAACGCCGCCATGCGGCCGATAGCGCCGGGCAGTGCTGCGACCCATTCCGTCACCACGATCATCCAGTCGATGCCGAATTCCATCAGCTTCCAGAACACCCCGTCGAGGCCGAACGGCATTGCCAAGAGGCCGAGCATGCCCGCCGGCATCACCACCGCCGACACCACGGGCATCGCCGCCAGGTTGGCGAGCACGCCATAGGGCGTCACCCGATGAAAATGAAACGCGGCATAGGGCGTGGTCGCCAATCCCGCCACCAGCGAAGCCAGCGTCAGCGTCATGATCTCGCGGCCGCCCCAGAGTGCCGCGCGCGCCGTCATCGAGTTGTCGGGCGAGGCGAACAGGCGCGGCATCCCGATCTGCACCAGCGCCACCAGTCCGAGCGTTGCCGCAAACGACATCTGGAAACTCGGATGCACCAGCGCCTCCGGCGCCAGCACCAGCACGATCATGGCGGCCACCGCCAGGGTGCGGAAGGTCACGGCGCGGCGGTCGACCATCACGGCGATCAGCACCACCGCGGTCATGAAGAACGAGCGCTGGGTCGCGACCTCGGCGCCGGACAGCAGGAGATAGAAGGCCGCGGCGGCAAGCGCGGCGGCCGCCGACCATTTCTTGATCGGAAAGCCTGTGGTCAGTGCCGGGATCAGCGCCAGCAGCGCACGAACCGCAAAGAACACCACGCCGGCGACCACGGCCATGTGATAGCCGGAGATCGAAAGCACATGCCCGCGCCCGGAAATGAACATGGCATCATTGACCGGCGTGGTGATGGCGTCGCGGCGGCCGGTCAAGAGTGCCGTGGCGATAGCGCGCTGGTCGCCGCCGATCGATTTTCGAATCCGGTCGTCGATCGCATCGCGCAACCCCTGCATGAACGCGGCATAGCGCAACGACAGTCCGCCGCTGACCGGCGCCGCCACGGTCTTGATGGCGCCGGTGACAAAGCCGGAAGCGCCGATGCCCTGGAAGAACATGTCGCGGCCGAAATCATAGGAACCCGGCCGCAGCGGCGCCAGCGGCGGCTGCAGCCGCGCTTTCAACTCGACGAAGCTGCCGACATCAGGCGCGGTACCCTTGCGCACCGACAGGCGGACCCGCTCCAGCCGGATGCCGCCGCGCGGGACTTCCATCTGCGCCACCCGGAGCACGAATCTGTCGGTGCGCTCGCGAATGTCGCGCGCTTCGACGAAGCCGGAAAGCGGCACCGAAAACATCGCCTTTGCCAGCACCGGATGAGCGATGATTGCTGTCTTCCACGTCGCGGTCGCAAACCCCGCGGCGACGGCAGCGATCATCACCGCGAGCGGAAACAGTTTTTGCCGCCGCAGCAGGAACGCCGCCACGCCGAGAATGACGGCAGCGACGGCGGTTACCCAGGCAACCGGTTCATAATCCGCGGTGAAATAGAACGCGATACCGACCCCGAATGCGACGGGCACCCAGGGCAGCAACCGGCCGGCGCCCGCTTCAGCGCGAACCCACGTCCGCAACTTCTCGATGAAAGACGACCAGGCATCGAAACCCGAGGGCGCGAAATCGCCCGTCCACGCCGCCTGCCGCGGCGGCCAGGTCCCCGCATAGCCCTGCACCCGGCCCTGAGCGCCGCCCCGCTCCGCCATTCGGCGTTACCCCACACAACCCTCACCTACCGCAACGCTACCGTAAGGTGTCGGTCGCGGAAAAGTGGAACGGATACGGAATTCCCGAGAAAAGCCGACGCACGCCCTCACCAAGGCCAGCGGCTGCCAAAGCACAGCGTTGGCGGGAACCTTTTTGCCCCAACCGTATTGACTGTCATCACCGAGCTGTTCTTGGCTTTTGTCGGTGACCGAGAGTGTTGCGCTCCCGCCACAGGGAGTCCACACCGTGGCTGACTTACCTCACGATCAGAATTCAAAAGCACCCTTTAATGCCAGGGCGTTTCTTGGCCGGGCAGACGTGGGGATAACGATCGAGAAATACCAAAAGCATCAGGAAATCTTCGTCCAGGGGGAAGTCGCTGAGACCGTCTTTTACATTCAGAAAGGCAAGGTCAAAGTCACGGTATTATCTGAACATGGCAAGGAGGCGGTGGTCGGGATTCTATCGCAAGGACAGTTTTTCGGCGAAGGATGCCTGGACGGCGCCAAGTCGCGCACCGCAACGACCCGCGCAATGGAAGAATGCCTTCTCACTTCATTGACAAAAGCGGCGATGATTTCGGCGCTCCAAGCGAAGCCGGAACTTTCCGCATTTTTTGTGTCATACCTTTTGTCACGCAATAGCCGGATCGAAGAGGATCTGGTCGATCAGCTATTCAATTCAAGCGAAAGAAGACTCGCGCGCCTTCTCCTTCTTCTGGCTGATTTCGGCAAGGAAGGCGCGAAACCGGTCCCAGTCACCCTGAGTCAAGAAATGTTGGCAGAGATGATCGGCACGACCCGATCCCGCGTCAGTTTTTTTATGAACAGGTTTCGAAAAAAGGGCTTCATCAGCTACAACGGAAAAATCGACGTCCATCGCTCGTTGCTGGATTCGGTTCTGCACGACAAGCCGCATATCAAAGAAGATGAATAGCCCGGTTTGGGAATCACAGACGCGATTCATTTTGGAACGAATGCCGACAGGCCGTATTGGTCCTTATGGTGCGCATTGGCAGCAGACGTTGGTCGGTGGCTCAACTTGAACACCTGACGAAGCTAATCGATGCAGGTACATCCGCCGCGCGCACCGCTATTGTTCTGAAACGTTCGATAACTGTCGTTCGTGCCAAGGCACGCAGTCTCGGCAAGCCGTTCCAAGTGATCTGCACCCATTGATGATGAGGCAATTCGTATGGCGATGTTCTTCTTCGATATGAAAGACGGCGTTCCAATGCGGGATCGCGTCGGAAAAGACTTCGACACCGACGCCGATGCGATTGCGCACTGCGGGATGCTCACGGAACATTTTTACGAGGACAGTCTGACCGACGATCCAGACCTTGAGATATCGGTAGTCAACGCCTCGGGCCGCGAGATACATCGCGAGTTCGTCCATCGCCGCGATCACTGATCGGCATCATGATCGATTTTCCAAACCACAGCCGGTCATACGATCCAACGCGGCGTGCCGTGCGATTTTGGGGACACGATAGCGCAATAGAGGCGTCATTTTTTGTAGCCGAAGATGCGTTGAGGCGGATTCAACCGGATGCCTGCCTCGATGAGCCGGGTTTTTTGAACGCCTTCGACATCAACCGCGATTTGATATGTGCCGCCGCTGCCAGGATGTACGTCCGCGGCAGCAAAGGTTCCTATGATCTGGTTGCCGCTGATTTTTGAAACAGGCCGCTGGGCGTTGATCCCTGACGATCCTCCAGATCACGCCGAAGCATTAATGCTCATTAACTTTTCGGAAGTGAGCAATTTTGACCACTAGGGAGGCAACGCGTTGCGGCATATTCGTACAATCACCGCGTGCCTTCGGCAGTTACCGGTGACTGAGAGATCGGTAACGCTCCCGCCGCATGCAGGGAGACGTCATGCCCTTACCCGACCAATTCCTGACTACCATTCAGCGCCCTCGCTGCTCCCATTGCCAAACGCGGATGATGCTGGAACGCGTTTCCGCGGGACCAATTGGTTTCGAACGCCGGTTGTTCGAATGCCCCAGGTGCGATCATGTCGAGATAAGCGTCATTGCATCTGATCCCTTCACATCGAAGGCGGCTGGTTGGCTTGACGGCGAACTCAGAGCGCCGAACTGAGGTGACGCATGCTCGACACGCAGAACCAGGGTCCACAGTGCACCGCTTGCGGCTCTCCGATGAAGCTGACGGCGATTGAGCCAAGCTATGCCGATCACGATCTGCGCACCTTCACTTGCCCAAAATGCCGCCGTGTTCAGCGTCACGTCATCGAAAGTGCCGTAACCGAGGCTTGGCTGGATAAGCAACGCGGGAAAGCCGCCACGCACGAGATCAAGGGCGGGCGGATGATGCCCAAGCAGTAAGGCCGCATCCTCACCCCCGCGCCGCGGTGGCGTTGTGGCAATAGGTTATAAATTTCCACAAGACAGTTGTTTTGGCTGGTCTTTTCGCTGTTGCCGCCATCCCTCGGGGGCTTGTTCGGGACCCCCGCGCGCCGTAAGATGAACAATGCGATTGTCGTGGATGGCAGCGGGTCGGCTGGCGCCGTTGGGTTTTGTGCTGTTCGTGCTGTCATGTACTAGCGTGAGCGCGCAGCGCGTCATCATTGTCGAAGAAAACGACGTCATCGCCAAAACCTATAACCCTGCCTTGGGCTTCGATCAGCAGCACGATTGGGACTACACCCAAGGCTTCTATGCCGCGGTGGCGTACGACGATTTCAAGAAAGATCCGATCGCCGGCAGCGTCTACGACTTCCTGTCAGGCGGCATCATGACCGCCGGCGCGCCGGCCGGCGCGATCCAGCAGCAGATGCAAGTGATGTTCGGCCAGAGCATCTATACGCCGCAGCGCGACTCCGACCCGGTCCACCTGCCGGGTGAGCGGCCGTTCGGCGGCTGGCTCTACACCGGCGTTTCGGTCGCCCAGGAAACCGGTCGTTCGCAGCTCGATTCGTTCGAGATCCAGGTCGGTGCCGTCGGAGGGTCCGCCTCGTTGTGGCAGGCCGTCCAGGGCGGCTTTCACTCCCTGATCGGGTCCGGACAGCCGCAGCCTGGCAACTGGCAGCTCGCCAACGAGCCCGGCATCGTGCTGGCCTGGGACCGGCGCTGGAAGATTGGCTATGATTTCGCCGATGGCTACGGCATCGATCTGATCCCCGGGCTTGGTGGCGCCGCCGGCAACGTATTTACCTATGGGGAAGCCAGTGCCCTGCTGCGGATCGGCCGTTCGCTGCAGACCACCTGGGGCCCGACGCGGATTCGTCCGTCGCCCTCCGGCGCGTCGTTCTTCTCCACCGGTCCGAACGATCCAGCCTGGGGCTGGGACTTCTATGTCGGGATCGCGGAACGGGTCGTGGCCCGCAATATCTTTCTCGACGGCAGCACGTTTGCGTGGAGCCCGAGCGTGACCAAGAAGGTATTCGTGACCGACTTCATGGCGGGCGCCGAAATCTTCAGCCAGAGCGGCTACAAGCTCGGTTTCTCCGTGACGCAGCGTACGCCCGAATACACCACGCAGTCTAAAAGCGACCTGTTTGGATCGATCGAGGCCAGCGCGCGGTTCTAGGGGCGCTGAACGCGAAGTTGTGACGGAACGGGTGCCAAAATCCCGAAAAAAGCACTTGGCGCTGGAGACTAAAAAGCCACGTCCGTTCAACCTCTTCATCGCTGTCAAGCGCCCTTTGCAAAAATATTCTGATTTTCAGAATGACCAAATCAGTTCATATCTATCGCGTCCCGCCCCCTCAAGGGGCGCTCGCGATCGTCACGGACGCGGGGCGGGATGCGGTGGACGCAAGGGGTGCTTAAAGACGAGAGCGCCTTCTTGCGGACGATGAA
>NZ_SSMW01000016.1 GCF_004799405.1 Bradyrhizobium sp. | reverse complement strand
CTGCTGCGCCAATAACGCTGGTAAAAGCCGCATCAATCGAAAATTTACACCGAATCGAATCAATCGGATTTTCGGCAAGTTTTCGACGGTTTAACCTCAATGCAAACACTTGCGATTTATCGACGGCTGTTAGTCAGGGAATGATTGCGGGATCACCGCGGCGGTTCGCGGGATCGTTCGCAACGGAATCAAAACGGACGGTCGGGTTCGCGAGATGTTTTTTCTGCTTCGCATGGCGTTCTGGCTCGGGCTGGTGCTCGTGCTGTTGCCCCGTGACAAGACGCCTGAATCGGACAAGCTGCCGCAACTGGGCGCCTCCGAAGCCGTGTCAGCCGCGTCGGCCGCGGTGTCGGACATGAGTCAATTCTGCAAGCGCCAGCCGGCTGCGTGCGAGGTTGGCGGCCAGGCCGCGAACATCCTCACCCATCGCGCCCAGGACGGCGCGCGCAAACTCTATCAGATCATCACCGACAAGCGCGCGCCCGACCGTACCGGCTCGATCGGCGAAATCGCGAACGCGGACGCGACCCCGGCGGAAATGGCGCCGCGCGACACCCTGACGCCGGACGACCTGCTCACGGAATGGCGCGCCCCGTCGGCCCCGTGACGGCGATTGGGCCCGGAACCGTTTCCCATTTTCCACCGGCGATATCGCTTTCGATCTGCCGCGACCCTATATATGGGTTTGGGATCGAGCACGGGACGCGATGACGATCGACGAAATCAGGGATAATTTTGCGCTGCTGGACGATTGGGACGACCGCTACCGGTATGTCATCGAACTCGGCCGCACGCTCGAGCCGATGCCGGAAGCCGGGCATTCTGCCGCCAACAAGGTGCAGGGCTGCGTCAGCCAGGTTTGGCTCGAAAAACAGATCGACCGCAGCGGCGGCGCTGAGCCGGTGCTGAAGTATCTCGGCGACAGCGACGCGCATATCGTGCGCGGGCTGATCGCGATCCTGCTGACGCTCTATTCCGGCCACACCCCGCAGCAAATTCTTTCAACCGACGCCATCGCGGTATTCGACGAATTCGGATTTCGCGAGCATTTGACGCCGCAGCGCTCCAACGGCCTGCGCGCCATGGTCGAGCGCATTCGCGCCGACGCGCGCGAGGCGCTGGCCGCGGCGTCCTGAACTACTTTTTCCGCCGCCGTTGCTGGCCGAGCCCCATCTTCTTGGCCAGTTGCGAACGCGCCACCGCATAATTCGGCGCCACCATCGGATAATCGACCGGAAGGCCCCATTTGTCGCGGTATTGTTCCGGCGTCATGCCGTATTGCGTGCGCAGATGCCGCTTCAGCGATTTGAAACGCTTGCCGTCCTCGAGACACACCAGATAATCGGGCGTCATCGATTTCTTGACGGAAACCGCAGGCTTGGCGGGTTCCGGCGTCGTATCGCTCCGGCCCGAGGAGACCCGCAGCAAGGCCGCGTGAATCTGGCTGATCAGGTTGGGGATTTCTGCAGCCGGCGTCGGATTATTGCTGAGATAGGCCGACACGATGTTGGCGGTCAGGTCGATGAAACTCTTGCCGGCAGCCTCGTTCATGGCCTGAACCTTTCACGAAAAAATCCTGTGGACCGGACAGTATCCGGGAGCGCCAATACGCTTCCGGCATCGTCCATTACTTGGGGAATATGAGCGGATTGCTGTCGGCGTGACAAGAACGACGGCGCTTTATTTTTCTCAGCCGTTGGCGGCAAGTAGAGCCCTCACGGACGCTGGTCGAGGTGCGAACGCAGTTCGTCGATGGAGGCAAACCGCATCATGCCCTCGGGCATTTGTGCCTCGATCGAACCGTCGGAATACAGCGAATAGGCCATTCCATCCACCACGCCCGATTTGAGAACCGTCACCGGCGGTTGCTCCTCGTTTCGCGCGGCCCGCATGACCGGCGGAGAGGAATCCGGCGGGACAACGCCGGGATTTGCCTCGGCGAAGGTCGATGGGGCGCGGGCGCTGCGCCGCTGCGGCACATCGGCGCCCTTCGAGCGTTCCGATTGCGGCCAGGCATCATCGAAGCTCGCCGGTGGCGGCGCGCTCGGCTCGGGTGGCGGCGCGGCCGGCATCGGATCCATCGCGGACGGCTCGGCCGTTCGCGCCTGCGCGCGCTCGCGTTCCTTGCGCGATGACGACGAGAACAAAAGGTTGCGCCGCGGTTTGACGGTGGGCTCAGGTTCCGCCACCGCCGGCGCTTCATGGCGTCCGCGATCGCGCGCCGCAGCCTCCTGCTGCCAGGGCGGGGGCGCGGATGGGGACGCTGCCGGGTCTGCATTGCCGGTGTTTTCGCCGGCCGGCTGAGCGCGGTCGAACAGGAATTCATCCTTCGCCGGGGCAAGATCGCGCGGCGGGCCAGCCGGTTGTGACGCGGTTCGCGAACGCGATGTCGCGGCAGCGCCCGTGCCGAGCAGCCGCACGATATTCTTCAACTCCCGAACCACCATCCACAGACCGAGCAGGATCATTCCGGTGCTTGCCGTGATCGCGCCCGAGGTGATCAGGGTATTGCCGAAGCTAAGGTCTATCAGGAACCCGAAAACAGCGGCGAGAAGGCCGGCCAGCAGCACGGCTATTCCGGCAATTAACAACGCAAGCATCATCGAATTCACCCCCAGCCGCCTCTGCCACGATACCGTCATATTGTGTGCATCGCCAACCGGGAATTGTGGATGGCGTTCCCGCAATCAACTTCTCGATGGCATCGACGCGGCGATAGGTCCGACCGCCCCCGATCTCCAGGCATCGAGAATCTTTACCTTCAGGCGATTGTTGCATTGCATCAGGGAAATTACGCCACAATTCCCAATTACTTGCCGCGGGAACTGCGCTATATGGATGCCGGGGAATGAGGCCCGCAAGCGCCAAAGTTGGGCCCTAGGGACACCAGGTTACCTTTAGCATGTCATCCATCACCACTTCGGCCATCGATACGCCCGCGCGGCGCTCGGTGGAGCGGACTTGCGATGACCTCGCCGTCATCGTGCTGGGCGCGGTCGGGCTGATCGCAAGCCTGACGTTTCGCGATTATGGGTTGGGCTGGGACGACTACACCCACGCCGAATATGCCGATCTCTTGCTGCGCATGTACGGTTCCGGCTTCAAGGATACCGGCGCGCTGTCGTTCGCCAATCTCTATATGTACGGCGGCGGCTTCGACATGGCCGCCGCACTGTTGCACAAGGTCATCCCGCTCGAACTGTTCGAAACCCGCCGCCTGCTCGGCGCCATCGTCGGCATGATCGGTCTGGCGGTGACATGGCGGCTCGGCCGGCGCGCCGGCGGCCCGTTGGCTGGACTCGTGGCATTGCTGCTGCTGGCGTTATGCCCGACCTTCTACGGCCATATGTTCATGAATCCGAAGGATGCGCCGTTCGCCGTTGCGATGGTGATCCTGATGCTGGGCCTGGTTCGCCTGGCCGAGGAATATCCCTCCCCTTCGCCGCGGACCATCCTGATCGTGGGTCTCGGCGCCGGGCTGTCGATCGGCTCACGCATCCTCGGCGGGTTCGCGCTGATCTATGCCCTGATCGGCTTTATGCCGCTGTTCTTCGAAGAAATTCGCAGCCACAGCGCGCGCGAAGCGGTCAGGCGATTCCTGCACGTCATCCATCTGCTGCTGCCCGGGCTGATCCTCGGTTACCTCATCATGGGGCTGATCTGGCCGTGGTCGATCATGGAGCCGGCCAATCCATTTCGGGCCCTGACCTATTTCTCGCACTTCTTCGAGAAACCGTGGAAGGAGATGTTCGATGGCGCGCTGGTATCGGTGCCGGACATGCCCTGGTCGTATTTGCCGACCTTGTTCGCACTGCAGCTTCCCGAGGTGCTGCTCGCTCTTGCCATCGCCGGCGTGCTGGGCACGTTATTGTCGCTGACGCGCACCGATGTATCGAGCCGCCGCAAGACTATCCTGCTGATGCTGACGCTCGCAGCGACGCTGCCGCTGGCCGTTGCGATGATGAAGCGGCCCGCACTTTACAACGGCATCAGACATTTCATCTTTGTGATTCCGCCGATGACGGCGCTCGCGGGCGTAGCCTTCGCATGGGGAATGAACTGGCTGAAGGAAAATCACCGTAGCTGGCAGCCTGCGGCGGTGGCCGTCCTGACGTTCGGCCTGCTGCTGCCGCTCAGCGAAATGATCCGTCTGCACCCTTACCAGTACACCCACTTCAATCACATCGCCGGCACGGTTCGCGGCGCCGACGATCTCTATATGCTGGACTACTGGGGCCTTGCGCTGAAGCAGGCCTCCGACGGCCTGCGCGAGGAGATCGCCGAAAAGAAGGAAACGCCGCCGCACGGACGCAAGTGGAAAGTCGCGGTGTGCGGTCCGCAGCGTCCCGCGCAGGTGGCGCTCGGCCCCGACTTCACCATCGGCTGGGATAGCCATGCCGCCGACTTCGCGATGACGCTCGGCGAGTTCTACTGCAAGGGCCTGACCGCGCCGGTGATGGTGGA
Source organism: Bradyrhizobium sp. (assembly GCF_004799405.1). Classification (GTDB taxonomy): domain Bacteria; phylum Pseudomonadota; class Alphaproteobacteria; order Rhizobiales; family Xanthobacteraceae; genus Bradyrhizobium. The sequence goes on along the minus strand of NZ_SSMW01000016.1, from coordinate 30,754 downwards.
GATCAAGCGCGACGACGTCGTGTTCGCGCGCGTCTACGACATCCGTGGACGCAGCATTTCCAGCCTGCTGGCCATTCCGGCGCCTTAAAGCTGATCGTTGCAAGAGCATGACTGCCACGCCGGCCCCGCGCCTTGCCCGGAGGCACGCGCAGGGCTAATCTTGCCGCGAAAATCAACGGTCCATACGGGAGAAACCGGTCATGTCACCAGCAGAAGCGCGCCTGAAACAAGTGCGATCGGAAATGACGGACGCGGAGTGGAACCAGCGGGTTAATCTGGCGGCCTGCTATCGCCTGGTCGCGCATTATGGCTGGGACGATCTGGTCGACACCCACATCTCCGCGCGGGTGCCGGGACCGGAGCACCATTTCCTGATCAATCCCTACGGGCTGATGTTCGACGAAATCACCGCGTCAAGCCTGGTCAAGGTCGACCTCGACGGCAACCAGCTCACCAAGAGCGAATACAGCATCAACCCCGCCGGCTTCACGATCCATTCGGCGATCCACGAAGTGCGCGAAGATGCCGGCTGCGTGCTGCATCTGCATACGCCCGACGGCACTGCGGTAGCGAGCTGCATGGAAGGCCTGCTGCCGATGAACCAGACCGCGCATTTCGTCACCCACGACCTCGCCTATCACGATTACGAAGGCGTGGCGCTGGATCACGACGAGCGCCCGCGCCTGCAGAAGGATCTCGGCAACAAGAACCACATGCTGCTGCGCAATCACGGCACGCTGACGGTCGGCCGCTCGGTCGCCTCCGCCTTCGAGCGGATGTACCATCTGGAGCGGGCCTGCACCATGCAGGTGCGCACCCGCATGCTGGGCCCGACCGCCTATCCGATCGAAAAGGCCGTGGTCGAGAAGAACGAGACGATGTTCTCGAATCCCGATCGCGCCGAACTGCGTTCGACCAACCTGGTGTGGCCGCCGCTGCTCCGCAAGCTCGACCGCCTCAACCCCGGTTACTCGGATTGAATGCCGAGAATCCACTTGACGAGATCCTTCACTAACCTGAAGGGACGGGTGAGCCGCCAGCTTATTGAATTCCTCATACGCTTTAGCGCCCGTTCAAGCATGCTGACTTCCGATGCCTTCCATTCGAGCATCGTGTAGTTTTGCTCCGCGGAATGCGCGCACATGACATGCTGCACTGTATACCGGGCATCCTGGGCGACGTACGCCAGTATTCGCTCGAGACCATGCGCCAGGTCGCCATCGCCATAGCCTATTTTCTCGTCCTCCTCGAAGTCTGACCATTTCCAGGGGTGGCGAAAAAGCTTTTGCAGCGCAACGGGCCGGAACCAGTACATGGACCCGTAGGCGGCCACCGGCGTAATGACGTCCAGCTTCACGCGAAGGTCCAGCATTTCGGCGACACGCTCCACGGTCTCACGATTGCCAAACCAGGACTTGCCAAGTGTCGGGTAGCCGATGTGAACGATCGGAGCGATTGCCATGCCGACCCATGGCCGCTCCATGAGCATATCGAGAAGGTTGGCCACATAGCCCGGACTATGAAGCAGATTCTCGATCAGATGGAGCGTGAAATGCCGCCCGCGACTCCGTTGCAACTGCGGCACTTTCTTGGAGTGGACCCGGCAAATGAAGTCATAGGTCCCGTCCAAAACGACGTCACGGCAAGCAATCAGCATGGCGCTGACGTCTCGCCCAAGGTTGCTTTCAACGATCCTGATCGCAGCGAGACCTTTCCAGTTCCGCGCCGACAGGATCGCCTCGATGGCCAGTTTCTTGGCTTCGGTATCCGTGGTCACGAACAGGTCGAATTCGACGGGAATATTCGATACCCAGTCCAGAACCTCGTCGGTCATATCCACGTAATAAATGTGCGCCACGACCGCAATCCGTCCGTAGCTCCCCGATTTGCTGCCGGTCCGTATATCCGGCAGGATCGTCATCAATGCCGCGTTGGTATTGAGCACGCGGGGTTCTGAGGTGCGGACGATATTCCGCCAGATCAAAGCTGGATCATAGTCGGACGTCTGCGCAATCAGTCTGAGCGCCCGCGGCAGATCGCGCGACTTTGCCTCTGCCTGTCTCGGATCGGCAAAGAACGAACGCCGTTTCATGATAGGGCAGCGCTTCGCGACGGCCTCGTCGATATCGTCCAGAATCGGGTGGATAGAATCGAGCTCCTCGGAGTCGAGGTAAACCTCGCATGAATAACCGAGGTCCATGAAGTGTTTCGTGAATATGATTTCGTGCTTCAGGATCGAATTCAGATAGCTCTTGATCTTCGGTCGAGCCATCCAGTAATCGCGGAAAGACTTCGAAGCGACCAGCGATTTCCGGACCGCGATGAAATGGCTCTGCACGTGAAAATCGAGCACGCCTTTCCCCGTCAAGGGATTGGGTACCACCTTCTTGTGGGCGGTAATCCCCCAGAAATCGCAATCCCGGCCGTCCATCTCATTGAACAGCTCGGTGAAGGGGAACAGCGGACCATAGAAGGTATGATTGAACAGCAAGACTTCGTCGAACGCGCCCAGCGCATCCCACCCGACGGCCATGAGGGCTTCCTTGTATGCGCCGACGTCAAATCCCTTGTTGTCCCTCACGATCAATTCATCGACGACCGCGGCAACCTTTGCCTCGGACTCCTCAAGCAGAGGACCATTGGAGACCAGCAGAATCTTTTTGCAGAATGGGCGAAGCGATGCGAGCAGATGCACAAAGTAGTCGTCGACGATCCCGTCCTCGTCAAAAAAGAAGGCAATTCCCAATCTTTCCGGCGCCGTCCCGACTAGCATCTATACGGCCACGCTGGATAAGGGACCGAGAGCCCGCGCGGCTTCGGCAAATCGCGAGGGATCACCCCAAATGGCGGAGGAGTCGTATGGCCTTGCGGGAAGATTTCCCCACATCGGCACGATCTTCAATTGGTGATCCGCGATGAAACTCGTGACTCTGGACCTCAAGGAGACCGGTTTGCCCGAGCAACAATCGATGGTTCCAGCGACTGCCGTTTGCGAGGCGACGATAGCGATCTGGCGGCCCAGACTGCCGACATCGATGAAATCCCTCAGCATCTCGCCGCTATTGAAATCGAACGCCAGTTTTCCCTGATCCTCGGCTTCCAGCAATTTCTTGAACACCGAGTTGGTGCGGCGGTCATCGCCGACGACGTAGTGACATCGAGCCCATTGGCTGACGATGCCGCGCTGATTGCAGAGCAGCTTCTGAACCTGCCGAAGAAAATTCTTGGCAATCGCATAGGCGTGGGCGGGATTTGTCGCCGTCCGTTCGTTCACCATCCCTTCATAAAATCCGACTTCGTGAACGGACCCGACACCGACAATCTGCTTGATGCCGGCCTCGACCAGAAACCTGATGAATCTCACGTGCCCGCCGACATTGTCCAGATGCTTTGCGCTGTTGTGATCGAAACCATCTTCCCAGGCCAGATTGACGCAGACTTCCGGCCGGCCAAGCCGGTCGAATGACCCTCGGTCGAGCGCAAAAATGTCGAATGAAACGCCCTCCGCGCCGGCGGGCACGCCCTCAAGGCGTCGCTGCGCTACGGTGACGTGATGGCCGATCCGCAGTAATTCCGAAACCACGTAGCGGCCAATGTAGCCGCAACCCCCGGTGACCAATACCCTCATTCCTCCTCCCACATTGACCTAGCCCGGCACAGAAACCGGAGGAACAATCGGGTTTCCGCCGGCAACGCCCCGTTGCGAGCTCGACCGGTCAATGGGTGAAAACAGCCCGATGCTTCTCGGAGTAGCAATTAAATGGATTGCGAATACCACAAAGGCTGCAATGCATCGCAAGGCCTGAATATTTCCAATTCGTCCGCCCATTCTGAATAGTTCACCTTGTTCCACGTAGACAGTTTACGATCTGAGATAGCCATTGCCAACCGCTTGGGCCGCATTAAAGCACGAATCGCCCGCTGCGATCAGGCGGCAGAGGGGACCGGCAGCGGAGAAAGAGGTCCTGGAAATGCGAAAGGAGAGGACCGCGAAGATCGCAAAGCTCATGCGTAAGGAACTAGGGGTGCCAATGTCGCCCGATTTCTGCGCCTTCTAACCCTGATGAGCCAGAGCCTCGCTTCGGGAGCGTTGCTCGGAGAGATACGCAACGAAGCGTGCGGACCAGATACCTATGAAGCAATTTCATTGAGGGCCGGCTCATTCCGCAGCCCTCCCCGAGGGGTGCTGAGCAAGCGCCGGAAATATCGTTTGGCTGGTCTCTCAAACGCGACGTAACTGATCCACGATATCGCGATCAGAACCGTCACGAAGACGGCCAAGCCAAGGTGCGAAAAAGGACGGAAGACAAGCAACAGAGGCCAATGCCACAGGTAGACGCCGTATGAAATATTGCCCGACGCATTTGCGACGTCAGCCATCAATCCAGCCATCCGAACGCGGGCCAGTACTGCAACCGTCAAAGTGAATAGCGCGTAGAAACCGAGTTCTGCGGGTGGTGTTCGCGCAATTGAATATGGACAGAAAATTGTTGCTGCGAATGCCGTGGCAGCCAGGCCCCATCCGATCGATGAGGGTATCCGAGATGCGATAATATCAATAACACCCCGGTGAGCGGCAAAGCCTAATAAGAAGCATCCGAGCCCGATCAAATACCGCTCGGTTATTGACTGAAGAAATCCAGCGCTAAACTCGAAAAAAAGAAATACTGCTGCCGTTGTGCAGATCAGCGAAAAGTGCATCGGCCCCCGGAATGAGTAAAGTGCGAAGATCAGAAAACTGCCCCACACTTCCGGCCCGATACTCCATGCCGGCAGGTTCAGCGACCAGCCATAGGTGATCAGGGATTGGCTGACAGTCAGGTTCTCGAAAATCCAAAGCAGGGAAATCCCTGTTGCCCGTCGTCCGGCAAAATACAAGATGACCACAACGACAGCCGTCAGGAAATGTAGAGGATAGAGCCGCGCAAATCTGAGTGCTGCATAATTCCGAAGTGTCAATTGCTCGTGGGAGATTTCATCTCCATATGCGTGTGAAATAACAAAGCCTGACAGAACAAAAAAGAAGGCAACGCACATCGTATAGGTGATGTCAGAATATCTGGGGAAGAGAGCGCCGCTATGCCCCACAGCTACGATCAGTGCGGCGACGGTTCGCAGCAGGTCGAGCGCCAACAGACGTTCTTTTCCAAAGCTAGCCGTCTGGAAATTCATATTTGATCGGCTTTCATAGCACAAAGGGTTAACATGATCGTCGACCAATCCACTAAATCAGACTCGGCACATGTCGTAATTTCTCATTAGGGCCCGCACTTGGCAATAGCCCGGTCATCGCGTTAGATTCCGGTTATCGCGTTAGATTATGATCAATACGGGCGACTATTTTCGGAATAGCGGAATCAATGGAACAAACTCATGATGACGACTAACGCCGGTATTTCTCAGCTAGAACGGCTGTTTCTGGCAATCCCTTTTTTCGCTTTAATCTATGTTTTGTTGTTCTTTGCCATGTCGCGACTTGGCTTCGTTCACGGACGACACTTGCTCGCCTTTGCCGGAGCTAGTCCGATAGCTTGGTGTTTCCTGCGTTGGGTCTTGCCGCCGCCAGCCATCCTCGCAAGGCTGGACCGCTACACTATCTCATCAGGTCTTCTCATCACAGGATTTGCTGGAACGGTATTGTTTGTCGTCACCGCGCCTGGCTATGTGTTGGTCGGCCACGATCCAATCATTATACCAACTCTCGCCAACGGCTTGCTCTCGCACAGTACGACAATGGAGATTTATCAGCCGGGAGATCATGGATTCACATATCCGCCCGGATATCCGATCCTGTTTTCTGCGATCAGCAGACTGTTGACCCCACTGTCGTCGCTGTTCGTCTTTAAGGTCGGAACGATTATTCTGGTGCTGTTACTTCCGGTCGGTTGGGTCTGGATGGCTCAGCGCGTTTTCCACGTGTCGTTGCCAGCCTGGCTGATGCTTCTGCTGTCCTACATCGCCGTTTTCGGGTTGGAACGCACGGCTACCTTCACGCTGCAAATTGGGAAAAATGCGCAGGTCCTGGCTGGAGCTATTTTTCCATTTCTGGCCGGGCTACTGCTGATCTCGACACGTACGAATATCGGCGTTCCGTTCGCTATTGCGGCTTTGGTAGGTGCAATCCTTATCTACTATTCCGCATTTTACATGGTCGCGACGTTCTTTGTCGCTTACTTTCTCATCCACTTTCCGCGTGAGCGGAAAGACTGGATGGACGCGCTACGGCTGGCACTCACCGGGTTAATATCGCTCGGAATATTCGTACTGCTGATGCGAGAGGCCCTCAACGATCCACGCGCCGGTAGCTTCGGATGGCCCGACCCGGTTAATGGGCTGTGGCGCATGGCGCATGTCCTGCTGGATAGGTATGACCAGCTGCTATTCATTTTTCATAATAGTGTGATGATGCCTTCCGTCTTGCCCTCACCCTATCGGGGGCTCTTTCTCCTCGGTTGCATGCTGCTGCCTCTGGCAACGGTGTATTTGCAGCGCAAATCTGATGAGCGCTCATTCGCCGTTGCGCGAATGGCCGGCGTCTTTGGCATTATGTGGCTCATTGGAATTGCCTTTGGCACCGGGGTCATAAACATCGGAATCACGGACGACTTTACCCGCTGGTACCTGATCTTTCCGCAGGCTGCTCTGATACTTTCCGCCCTTTGCGCGGTCGCTTGTTACGCTCGTAGTGATGAGCGCGGGACAAAAGTGGCGTACGGGGCGCTTGGCGGCATAGCAGTTCTGGGCGTTCTGTTTGCAAGCGCTGACTTTGCGCAGATTGCTCGCGCATACCGCGCGCAACCTGTGGAGCGGGCCGACCTGACAAACGTGCGCGATGTATTGACCGCTGCAGCACCATGCTTCCTGATCACACAAAGTACAACCTTCCTCGGCGATTTCATGACCATGCAACGATATCGTCCATTGGACTACGCAGAAATGCTGACCGGCTGCTGGATCGTAAACGGCTCCTTCGTTCACCGCGGAATCCCCGAGGGTCGAGCGATGGATGGGCTACCGACGGCCGCAGCGCTTGCAACCTTGCCGCCAGGCGCGGCTATCTTTCTCATTGTGCCAGAACCTATCGAAGCTGCTTACCGTAGCGCGCTTCCAAACGTTGAGTTTGTGCGCCAACAAACCCAAATCGGGCCCTTGCCAGTATGGCGGATTCGTCTCGTTTCCAACCCTAAGTGACAGAAAACGCGCAGAGATAGTGCGATTTAATGACCATGCACGGTTCGACGATTAAGCGCGGACCGGAAGAGCACCGCGAACCATAACACCAGGCCGGTTAGGAAAAGAAAAGGCCCGGCGCGCAATAACGAATCACGAACGCTACCCAATCGATCTCGCCTCGCCGACGGTTGAGCCGCGCCGGAATTTTCAATAATTGCGTCTTGCACGTTACTCGGGAGGAAGCGCTGTACTCTCTTGTCCGACAAAAGTTCTGCGAGCAGCCTGGGGTCAGGAAATGGCAGGCTAAAATCGAACGGGCTCGCTCCGGGCAAAAAGCTTCCGGTAGCTAGGAAAGCCCTGACGTTGTTTTCATGCAGGACGCCCAAGTGATGTCGCTGCTCCAGTTCTCCCGGAATGTTCATAGCGCGGTAGACTAACCCGGCGGAAATGACCGCAACCCAGCCTGCAAGCAGGAGTTTCTTGCGTAGTGTGTCGCTCGCAACAGCAGCGTAGGCAAAATTGATCATCAAACCGAATATGCAAATATCCAGATAGCGGGAACCGGGAATTGTGGCTCCGGCCCGACCGTAGGCGAGAGAAGCGAATTGCAGTCCATTCCAAAGCCCTATTGCAAATACGGCCCAACACACGCTCGCGCTGGACGGCGGCCGCCTCAGGATACGCCAGACAAGTATCAGCCATGGAAGATTCACGAAAGTAGCTCCCAGGATATTGCCTGAAAGTGGCCAGCCAGCCTTGGTTAGGAAGGCGCCGATGAATTCCTGGAAAGAGTGGGCCCCGATAACTTGCGAGCTCAGGCTAATCGGAGTGACTGCTAAAGCAAACACAAAACATGCGATCAGCAAAAATTCGACTGCTATTTCTCGCCAGCCGTTTTCAACTCCGAGAAGACGTTTGCCGATCACGACAATTGCACATACCGCAAAAACGAATGCTCCCGACGCCAGCGACAAAAAGGAAAGCGTCGCAGCCACCAGTCCGAGCAATCGAAGAACAGTAAATCCGGATTCCCGCACAACTAAATTAAGAGCGATCAACCCGAACAACAGGACGCAGTAGAAATGTGTATTAAAATCCAGCAAAAGGCTTTCCGAAGCGTAGGGTATGGCCACCAATAGGGTGATGAATATTGTAACTGCTATGAACGCGCGGTGATCGAGATATTTGCGGAACATCGCCAAAATGCACACACCCAACGCCACGTGAATCGCAGCGTTTACAATCATCTGTAAAATTGGATCCCATATTCCGTTGGCAGCGATCAACGCCAGCGAGACGACACGCGTTGTAAAGATCCGATGCTCGACATGTACCGCGAACATCTGCTGCAACGATAATGTCGAGTCGAAATATGGAACAAAAAGTTCGGTGGCCAGCCCGCCCCATTCGTCCCAATTTGGCGTTGCGCTCCCGTAGCGAGAAATAGTCCAAAGGTCGGCGCCGAACGCGGTTAAAACCAACGATGCGCAGAGCACCTTCCAGCGAGGGACTTCAATCGAAGGCGTACAAACGTCCGACACATTCACGTTTTTGGACGGCGACACCTTCTCAAAGAACCTCGCGAAAGTGAAAATCGGTTCGGCTGCCGCGACCTCTTTGGGTTGATTGGGCGCGTCGTCAGCCATTGCTGGTCCCCCGATCTAGTTCTGCATCGTACCAGCAAGAATCGCCTGACCGTTGGACACCCGAGCCCAAACATACGGGCGGACAATCGGTTCGGCCAAATTAACCCCCGCAACCCCGCGCAGGTTGGAGATTGCTGTCTCCCTGAGTCATGACAGTGCGATCACCCAAGATAGTAGCGCAGCACGATTGCGTGCATGACGACTCCCAGAGATATCACAGGAAATGCCACAACCACGATCAACAGCGCTCGATTCAAATTCCTGAACCCCGCGGTGCCAAGCGCTGGCAGCAGCGCTGCAACTGCGGGGGCCAAGGGGAGGAAATAGCGGCCCTGTACCCCAGCCACAATGGCGGCGCCGGGCTTGGTCCAGCCGAGATACATGCTCAGAAAGATTCCGACGGTCGAAAGCAGTAGCCCCGCCACGATAAGCAATCGGCTCGCAACGCTGATCCGCCCCCCGGTAATGCCAAGTGCTGCCGTAACGGCAGCCAACCCCAGCATCGCTCTTGCGGCCTTGTGATACGCGATTGGCAATCCCGTATCGAGCCAGCCAAGTTGGCCAACAAACTCAATGCCGTAACTGTTCCCGTATTGAACCAGCGAAGTCCAAATCACACGAACCGCCAGCAGAGGGTCTTGCTGGAGCCGAACCAATTGCTCGGCTGGATTAGCATCAACGATATCGCCGAACCCAGTGAATGTCGTGGCAGCGGCGATCGCCCACCATATCGTCCCACATGCTGCGACCGCAACCGCCGAAACAATTCGCCATCGCCAGGGTGCCTTGGTCAACGCCAGTGGCAATAGAGCCAGTGCCGCGTATGGCGGTCGCGACATCGCCATCAGTCCAAGCATTGCTGTCAAAGCTATCAGCAGTTTACCGGATTGCTCGGTCCAGCGTCGCAAGCATCGCATCAACAAGGCCGCCGCCATTGCCCCGCATCCCAGGCAAAGCGCATCGGACGACACAGAGGCAATCAGCGACAACGACATCGGTAGCGTCAGAATTGCGAAGATCCATGCAGCCGCGCCTCCCGAGATCGCGATTGCTATGGCTCCTAGCACTACTGCCGCCGATCCGGTCAGCATGCGCGAAACAATGAGGGTATGCACGATAGAAAGCCCGGCTGCGCGCCCTGCCAGAATGCCGATTGCGGAAGGAGCATAGAAGAATGGCGGATAAATCACCGAATTGGGAAAGGCGCACAACGCAAGATCGTTGGACCAGCGGACGGCGGGCTCCCACATCGTGCGGGAAGCGCGGACCTCAGGATGAGCTGGCATCGATTTGGTGAATGGGGTGATGGTTCCCACCAACGCGCTGTCGAGTTGGCCACCGGCCGTCATCTGCGGAGATCCGTCCGCCGCCGTCGTCGGAAATCGCATTCCGATGAGCTCGCCGCGCGCGATCTGCGCCGCCCTCATAAAGTGTGCAGGCTCATCCGGAACCTGAAACGGCGGCATAACGATCGCCAGTAGTGCGGTTGACAATACGCCGTACAGAAGGAACGCTGCGGCGATCCAGCGCGCATAATCGTCTCGGTCGGCATTGGCTAGTTCGCAGCGCATAACGCTACGATTCCCGGAATACGCATGTCCTGATCCCCCAAGACCCGCTGGCATCCAAGCGCGACCTGCGGTCGAAAGCAATGTTGCACGCGCGAACGCTACCGTGAGGCCCGTAGCAAAGGCGGCGCCTGTCGGCAAACGAAAACGAGACAAATCGCGCGCTCGTCATTTCCCGTTCTCCTTCAGCCCGGGTCAACGAGAGCGGTGCCACCAATTTGGATTGACGGTCAGAGACCGCTTCCTGGCCGCACAGCCGCGATGACACGAAATCCCGTTGGTGCTAGTTGGTACCTGCAGACTTTACGGTTTGCGAGGAGGCGACCATGGTAAGAGGATCGAAGGTATTCAGACCAGCCGATGTGTCGGAGAGCAACGCATCCAGCTATCCCGAGCCGTTCCGGGAGGGACAGCGCAAGCGATATAACCGGCGACTGGGCGATCATGCCGGGCTCAAGAATTACGGCGTCAATCTCATTCGGGTTTTGCCCGGTGGCCAGTCTTCGGCGCGACACGCTCATTCCAGGCAGGACGAGTTCGTTTACGTGCTTGAGGGCGAATTCATGCTTGTGACGGAGGCGGGTCGCGAAACCGTTGGGCCGGGCACCTGCATCGGCTTTCCAGCCGGAACGGGCGACGGCCATCATTTCCTGAATCTCACGCAGAAGGATGCCGTCTTCCTCGTGATCGGCGACCGGACTGCAGGCGATGAGGTGACGTATCCGGACATCGATCTTGAGTTGAAAGCGGGCCCCGATGGCGTGAGAGGTTTCCACCGTAAAGACGGTACGCCGTATCCGCGCGCAGCCCGGGATTGAGGCCTTGCTGGCGGCGGGGTACCTTCGGATCGCAGAATTTGGTCGCTACCGGGACATAACGGAGATTCTGGTGTAATATCGCGCCAACGACCTCTGCACTTCGAATCAAGACGCCGCCCAATTCCGGGCGGCGTTTTCATTTCCCGATCTTGCCGCCGGGCTTGCCGGTATCCGCAATTTCCGGAGGCCAAACCACCTCGAACCGTTCGAACACGGTTTCGATTTCGTCGTGCATCGCAAAACCTTCGGCAGCGGCGCGGCGACCAAAGAACCGGCGATGGGCGGCCAGCCACCAGTCGCGGGTGCGCTCGCCCTCGCCTTCATCCCGGGCAAACCGTTCGTCCACCGAATTGAGCGGCCCGATCCGTAGCTCGGTGGTGCGCCAGATTGCGCGGGGCAGGTCGGCGCCATCGAGCAGCACGACATATCCCCCGGCGACCGGCGGCGGCTCTCCAACGGGGCCGAATTGGCGAACCAGCCCCGCGGTAGCCCGCTTGATCCCGGCCACCGTCAATTCCGCCAGTTCGGTCGCCATCGCCGCACCGTCGCCAAACGCCACCACGTCGTAATCGTCGTGGTGCAAGCCGGCGGCCTTGCGGTAGTCGCGCCAGAACGCGTCCGTGGCGGCCGATCGCATTCCACCGGCCATGGCCCCTATCCCTTCGGCGCGTCCGCAAAGGCCGAGAGAATCCGCGCCCACGAACGAATGCCCTTGTGAAAGCTGGTGAGGTCGTATTTTTCGTTCGGCGAATGGATGTTGTCGTCGTCGAGGCCAAAGCCGACCAGCACGGTATCGAGACCGAGCGTGCGCTTGAAATCCGAAACGATCGGGATCGACGCTCCACAGCCCATCAGGATTGCTTCCTTGCCCCATTCGTCGGTCAAAGCGCGCCTGGCCGCGGCAAGCGGCTTCGTGTTCCAGTCCAGCGCAATCGCCGGCGCGCTGGAATGGTCGCCGAATTCGGCCTTGCAATCCTTCGGCAGCCGCGCGGTGACGTAATCGCGAAAGGCTTTCCGGATCTTGTCGGGATCCTGCCCCACCACCAGCCGGAACGATATCTTGGCGGAGGCTTGCGCCGGGATCACCGTTTTCGAGCCTTCGCCGGTATAGCCGCCGATGATGCCGTTGACGTCGCAGGTCGGCCGCGACGAGAGCTGCTCGATCAACAGGCGGTCCTTCTCGCCGGCGGGAACCGAAAGCCCGATCGGCTTGAGAAAGGTCTCGGCCGTAAGATTAAGCTTCGACCATTGCGCCAGGATATCGGGAGGCAGATCCTTCACGCCGTCATAGAAACCGGGAATGGTGATCCGGTTGTTGTCATCGAACAGGCCACCGAGAATTTTTGTCAAGACCCGGATCGGGTTTTGCGCGCCGCCGCCGAACACGCCGGAATGCAGATCGCGATTGGCGGCCTTGATCCACACCTCTTCGTAAACCAGCCCGCGTAGCGAGGTGGTGATCGCCGGCGTGTTGCGGTCCCACATGCCGGTGTCGCACACCAGGGCGAAGTCGGCCTTGAGCTCCGCTTTGTTTTTTTCGAGAAACGGCACGAAATTCTTCGATCCGATCTCCTCTTCGCCCTCGATGATGATGGTGATGTCGACCGGCAGCGAACCGGTGACGGATTTCCAGGCCCGGCAGGCTTCGACGAAGGTCATCAACTGTCCCTTGTCGTCCTCGGCCCCGCGCGCGACGATGATTTTCCGTCCGTCGGCATGGTCGGTAACCGCGGGCTCGAACGGCGGACGATGCCAGAGATTGAGCGGGTCGACCGGCTGCACGTCGTAATGACCGTAGAACAGCACGTGCGGCCGGCCCTTGCCCCCGCCATTGGCTTTGGCGACGATGGCGGGATGACCGGCGGTCGGCCTGACCTCGGTCGCAAAGCCGAGCGTTGCGATGTCCCTGGCCAGATGATCCGCGGCCTTCTTGCAATCTTCCGCAAAAGCCGGATCGGCCGAGATCGATTTGATCCGCAACAGGTCGAACAACCGCGCGAGGCTGTTGTCGAAATCGGCATCGATGCGGTCGAGGACCGGCTGAAGTTGCTGGGCACTGGACATTGGATTCTTCCCTTGGCTGGCGGGCTGGCTCTGCACGGCTGGTTGTAACCCGCCGGTCGCCGGAGACAAGGCGCTTGCGGCAATTTCCGGCGTGACCTTTGGGTCCGGTTCTAGTTCGACGGGATTTCAAAAATCTTGGTGCGCTCGTTCTTGTTCACGACGGCGTGCGGAATGGCGCGGAAACCGGGTTTTCGGGCCATCAGTTCCGACAATTCCGAGTCAGCGAGAATCGCGAGAGCCGGCCCTTTCAGATTTCCGATATCCTCAAGCGCGACTTCGCGGACCGGCGCGGCCACGTAAGCCAGCACGTTGTCGTCGGCAGTGGACCCGCTGACATAGAGAGTGCCCGGAACGATGCTCCTGACCGCCTCTATCGTCTGCGCTGAAATCCGCGATTGACGAAACAGGTCCGGTGCAAGCGGCATGACGATCCATCCGAGAATGATGAGATAGCTCGATATGCCGATCACCACGGTGTTGCTTGTGGCGATCAGCCAGGGCCGGCTGAACCACCAGCGTTCGTACAGGATGCCTCCCAGCACGGCGAGCGCGAGATTCGCCGGCATCGCGTAGCGGGTAGCGACGCCGCCGGGCCACACCAGCAAGACCAGTGACGCCAATCCGGCATAAAGCAGCGCGGCAAGCATGAGATCGCCGTCCCGGCCGGCGTTCTTTCGGGCGCTGGCCACGATTGCCGGAAACAGCAGGATCGAACCGGGCAGCCATTCCGCCGCGAAAATGCTGACCACGAAGTCCAGGTGGTCCCTGAGCCATTGCGTCATCGTCATTCCGTCGGACAACCGCGAATGCTGCAGCCAGCCTTCGACGTCGCCCGGGATCATGACCGTCCAATACCAGCTTGCGACGACAAGTACTGCGATTGCATTGGCGAGGATGAAACCCGCGATGTCGTTCCAGCGCCGTCTCACCACGAGGTAGGCGCCCACACCCAGCGTGAAATAGCCAAGCGGCTGCGGTCCCTTGGTCAATCCCGCCGCGGCCAGCACCAACCCGATCGAGAACCACCGCAACAGCGAAACCGAGCCGCCGGATACGCCCTTCCACCACAGGAAAAAGCCCGCGAACAGCAGGACCGACACGGTGACATCGGGCTCGGCGGTAATGAATTTCTGGGCCACCATCGGGCAGGCGAACCAGCACAGGGCGCCGAACACCGCGGCTGCGTCGCGTGTGTGCTGGCGGACCAGGTTGAACACCATCAAGCCACCGCCGAGCAGAAAAAGCAGATGCGGCAGGCGCGCCGACCAGACCGTGACCCCGCCGGAAACCGTACCGATCGCCGCGGCGATCCACGACAGCAGGACGGGCCGCTCGATAAACCGCATGCCGTAGAGGTGCGGAGAAAGCCACTGGCCGTCTTCGACCGCGCCGCGCGCCAATCCGATCACGGTTGCTTCTTCAAGATGACTGCCGCGTATCGCGGCGGCCGGGAATGCCATGAGCGCCCAAAGCAGCACCACCCAGACCCATCCCGGCACCACGGCCGCACGGATGCGCGCGATCCGGCGCTGGAACGCTGTCGAAACGATCTCGGTGATGGCCGGCGAGGCCGCGATCGGAGGTGCTTCCTGATCCATCTGCGCTCCAGCGGACAATGAAATGACCGGAAAATCAACCGGAGCACGGATCGGGCCGCCGAGGGGCTGGACTATTATCGTCGCAACAATCCGCCAAGCGCCCCGCGCACCAGCGCGCGGCCGACCGAGCCGCCGATCGAACCGCCTACCGACTTGCCGAGATCGGCAACGACGCCGCCGACCACCTTGTTGGTGACCGAGCGGGTGACGTTGCGCGCGATCACCTGGCCGGTCGACATCTTGCCGCGCGCGACGTTGGTCCCGAAAATCGTTCCGACGATTCCGCCGATCTGGCCGAGAATGCCGCCGCCACCAGATCCGTCGGCGGTCGCCGCGTTAGCGGCCACGCGCTTCTGCAGCACTTCATAGGCGGATTCGGAGTCGATGGTGGTGTCGTATTTGCCCTTCACCGGGCTCTGGTCCATGATCGCCTTGCGTTCCTCCGGCGTGATCGGCCCGATCCGCGCCGAGGGCGGCCGGATCATGACCCGCTCGACCATCGCCGGCGTACCATTGTCTTCCAGAAACGACACCAGCGCTTCGCCCTTGCCCAATTCCGTAATGACTTGCGCGGTATTGAGCTTCGGATTGGGCCGGAACGTCTGCGCCGCCGCCGCGACCGCCTTCTGGTCGCGCGGGGTGAACGCGCGTAGCGCGTGCTGCACGCGGTTGCCCAATTGTCCGAGCACCTTGTCCGGAACGTCGATCGGGTTTTGCGTCACCAGGTAGACGCCGACGCCCTTCGAGCGGATCAGCCGGACCACCTGCTCGATCTTGTCCATCAGCGCCTTCGGCGCATCGTTGAACAATAGATGCGCCTCGTCGAAGAAGAACACCAGCTTGGGTTTCGGCGGATCGCCCGCCTCCGGCAATTCCTCGAACAGCTCCGACAGCATCCACAGCAGAAAGGTCGCGTAGAGCTGCGGGCTTTGCATCAGCCTGTCCGCCACCAGGATGTTGACCATGCCGCGGCCGTCGCTGTCGGTGCGCATGAAATCCTTAAGCGCCAGCGCCGGCTCGCCGAAAAATTTGTCGCCGCCCTGGTTTTCCAGCACCAGGAGCTGGCGCTGGATGGTTCCGACCGTCTGCTTGGAGACATTGCCGTATTGCGTGGTCAAATCGGCGGAGTGGTCGGCGATGTAGGACAGCATCGCCCGCAGGTCCTTCATGTCCAGCAGCAGCAGCCCCTGCTCGTCGGCCACCTTGAAGGCGATGTTCAGCACGCCCTCCCCGACGTCGTTCAGGTCCATCATGCGCGACAGCAGCAGCGGACCCATTTCAGAGACCGTGGCCCGCACCGGATGGCCCTGCTCGCCGAACACATCCCAAAAAACCGTCGAAAACCGGTCGGGCTGGAACGTCAGGCCCATATCGCCGGCCCGCTTGACGATAGCATCCGTTGCTTCCCCCGTTTCGGAGATGCCGGAGAGGTCACCTTTGATATCGGCGGCGAACACCGGCACGCCCGCGCGCGCGAATCCCTCTGCCATCACCTGCAGCGAGACGGTTTTGCCGGTTCCGGTCGCGCCGGTGACGAGGCCATGGCGATTTCCGAGCGCGAGCGTCAGCCAGGCCGGCGCATCGCCCTTGCCAATGAAAATTTTCTGGTCGGTATCGCCCATCTTGTTGTCGGATGGTGCCATGACATCGCCTCTTCGCGCGCATCGGGGGTTCATTGGCCGAAGGCCGTCAGCATACCGCATCTTTCGAGCCGATTGAAACCGCTCGACCTTCCCGGCAGCGCAGGAATCCGACCCTCATCGAGGATAATGCTGTCCGCCTCGGCGCTTTCTTCCGCGAAAAGTTGCAACGAATGCCCGGGCAGCGACAATTCGCTGCGAAATTCCGCTTTCACTCCGCCTCCACTCTTGCATTGCTGCAACACTCGCCAAGTGATCGAAGCTGAATCGCACTTTCGAATGCGGTCATCGCTTGTAATTCGCATCGCAGGCGATCAAGATAAATTCACAAGCAAGTAACCGGCAAACAACCGGTTGGGGCGGGGCAGTATGGACGAATTGGTAGGGCAACTGGCCGCAAAGGCCGGAATAGACAACGCTGTGGCTGAGAAAACCGTCGGCATCATGCTCGGTTTCCTTCGCAACGAGGGTCCGCCCGACAAAGTCCAGAGCTTGATCGACAAGATTCCAGGCGCAGAAGCCGCGATTGCCGCCTTCAGTGCCGGCGGCGGTCTCGGCAGGTTGATGGGCGGCGGCCTGATGGCGCTGGGCACCAAGCTGATGGGACTTGGCCTGGGCATCGGCCAAATTCAGAGCATCGCGCGTGAACTTTTCAAGTTTGGCCGCGACAAAATTGGAGCGGATCAGATGGGCGAGATCATCGCAGGGACGCCGGGCCTCAGTCAGTTCGCCTAAACCATCTTTTTCATATTGAGTACCATGACATATCCAATCTCCGCGATTGATGGCCTGACCGCCTACTCCGCTTCGAAACTGAAAGCGCTTGGTATTCGCACCACGACGGGGCTGCTCGAGGCCACCCGTACCGTGAAGGGGCGTAAAGCGCTGGCCGCGAAGACCGGCATCAGCGTACAGCAACTGCTCGAATGGGCCAATTTTTCCGACTACATGCGGATTCCCGGCATGGGCAAGGCCAAGGTCGGGCTGATGCGCGCCGCCGGCGTCACCACGGTACGCGAACTCGCGCTTCGCAATCCGTCGCGCCTGGCTCAGAACATGAAAGAAGTGAACACCAGACGCAAGCTCGTGCGCGTTTTGCCTTCGGAAAAGTCGGTCGAGCAACTGATCGCGCAGGCCCGCAAGCTTCAGCCCAAAATCACCTATTAAGCCGGCCGAAAAGCGGTTCGGCGCCGGCTCCGGCCGGTGCGCCCGGCATCTTGACTCCCGTGCATGGACCGCGCAAAGCGACCGCATGATCGCGACCACCTCCAGACCCGTCCCGGCAGCCACCCCGGCAGATCATCCGCTGCTGCGGACGCTTTTGTCGCGGCCGTATCCCGCCGTGATGGGGGTCCTGAATGTCACGCCGGATTCGTTTTCCGATGGCGGACAGTTTATCGCCCCCGAGCGCGCGCTGGCGCAGGCGCGGCGCATGGTTGCCGAGGGCGCCGACATCATCGACATCGGCGCCGAATCCACCCGGCCCTATGGCGGCGCGCAACCGGTCCCGGCCGAGGAAGAACTGAAACGTCTGCAGCCGATACTGGCGGACGTGGTTTGCCTCGGGGTTCCCGTATCCATCGACAGCATGAAGTCCGCCGTCGTCGGCTGGGCGCTGGGCACCGGCGCCGCCATGGCCAACGACGTCTGGGGCCTGCAGCGCGACCCCGACATGGCCGGATTGCTGGCGGCGCGCGGCTCGCCCGTGATCATCATGCATAACCGCGACCGCGCCGACGCCAATCTCGATATCATGAAGGACATTGCCGACTACTTTGCGCGCTCGCTCGACATCGCGGCGAAAGCCGGCATTTCATCCGACAATATCGTGCTCGATCCCGGCATCGGTTTCGGCAAGACTTCCGAGCAGAGCATGACGGCGCTGGCCCGGCTTGGCGAACTCGCCGTATTCGGCCTGCCGCTGCTGGTCGGCGCCTCGCGCAAGAGCTTCATCGGCTCGGTCACGCCGTCGGAGCCGCATCAGCGTCTGGGCGGTTCGATCGCGGCACACCTGATCGCGGCAAAGGCCGGCGCCCGGATCATCCGCACCCATGACGTCGGGGAAACCGTACAGGCGCTGCGGATCGCGGCGGCCATTTGGGACAGGCGATGACCGATACCATCTTCATCACCGGCGTCGTCATCCATGCCCGTCACGGCGTGATGGAGCACGAGACCGAAGTCGGGCAGCGTTTTGTCATCGATCTCGAATTGTCGGCTGATTTGTCGGAATCCTCGCGCACCGACCGCCTCGCCGATACGGTGTCGTATTCCAACGTGGTCGCAAGCGCGACCTCAGCCTTCAAGAATGCCAATTACAAACTGCTGGAACGCGCCGCCGGTGCGGTTGCCGACGCGATATTGGCGGCGTTTCCCCGCGTCAGCGCCGTCAAGGTCACCGTTCACAAGCCGCACGCGCCGATCGCGGCGATCTTCGAGGATGTCGGCGTGGTGCTGACGCGCACGCGGCAACCGCCGTCCTGTGGCTAGAGTCCTGATCGCGCTTGGCGGCAATGTCGGCGACGTCCGCGCGACGTTCGAGAAGGCCATTTCCAATATCTGCGGCATGACGCAGGGCGCGCTGCTGGCGCGCTCGTCGGATTATTCAACCCCGCCTTGGGGCGACGAACAGCAAGCCCGCTTCGTCAATGCCTGCATCGAAATCGAAACCGGCCTCGATCCCCACGCGCTGTTGTTCACGCTGCACAGGATCGAAGCGAAGTTCGGCCGCGATCGCACACGCGAAACGCGCTGGGGTCCGCGCACCCTCGACCTCGATTTGATCGCCTACGACGATGTTTCGATTCAAAAGCCGGAACTGACGCTGCCGCATCCGCGCGCATTCGAGCGCGCTTTCGTGCTGGTGCCGCTGGCGGAAATCGCGCCCGACCGCCTCATCGCGGGACGCCGCGTGGCGGCCGCGCTGGCACAGCTATCCACCGACGGCATCGAGCGATTGCCCGATCTTGGCTAACCAAGCCGGAAACAACCGTTTGGCTTGGCGGTCGGCCCGTGGCAATTTCGAGCCAATGGCAAGAACGGCCTGGGAGCGACCCGCCGAATGACCTCTGCGAATGACGAGACGCAATTTGCCGCCGATTTCGCGCCGGCGAGCTATGACGACTGGCGCAAGCTGGTCGACGGCGTGCTGAAGGGCGCGCCGTTCGAGAAACTGGTCGGCAAGACCTATGACGGGTTGAGGATCGAGCCGATCTACCAGCGCGCGCATGCGGTACCGATCGCAGGCCGCCCCGCGGCGGCACCCTGGCGGATCATGCAGCGGATCGACCATCCGGATGCGGCTGATGCCAATGCGCAGGCGCTGCATGATCTGGAAAACGGCGCCACCGGGCTGACGCTGGTTTTCGCCGGCGCCAACGGCGCCTATGGCTTTGGGCTGGAGCCGAGCGCGGAAGCGATCGACAAGGTCTTGCAAGGCGTCTTCATCGACGCCGGCATTTCGATCGAACTTGAGGTCGGCCCGCAGTCGCGGATGGCTGCCATTCATGTCGCCGAGTATGTCAAGCGCAAGGGCGTTTCGCCCGCGGCCTGCGATATTCGGTTCGGTCTCGATCCGATCGGCGCTTGCGCGGTCTGGGGGTCCAGTCCCTACGCCTGGCCCGAGATCGTGCCCGCGGTCACCGGCGCCATCAAGGCTCTTGCCGCGATGGGATTCAAGGGTCCGTTCGCGCCCGCCGACGGACGGGTGATCCATTACGCCGGTGGATCGGAAGTGCAGGAACTGGCGTTCGTGCTGGCAACCGCCCTCGCCTACCTGCGCGCGCTCGAGGGCGCCGGCATCGCACTCGAAGATGCCCGGGGCATGATCTATGCGCGGCTTGCCGCCGACGCCGACCAGTTCCTGACCATGGCGAAATTCCGCGCGCTGCGGCTGTTGTGGACGCGCATCGAGCAGGCTTGCGGCCTTGCGCCGAAGCCATTGTTCGTCGCCACTGAGACCGCCTGGCGGATGCTGACCCGGCGCGACCCTTACGTGAACATGTTGCGCGCGACGGTGGCGGTTTTCGCCGCGGGCCTTGCCGGCGCCAACGCCGTCACCGTGCTGCCGCATACGCTGGCGCTGGGCTTGCCCGATCCGTTCGCGCGTCGCGTGGCGCGCAATACGCAGCTCGTGCTGCTGGAAGAATCCAACCTCGCGAAAGTGTCCGATCCCGCCGCCGGTTCCGGCGGCGTCGAGACCCTGACGCAGCAGCTTTGCGAGGCGGCATGGCCGCTGTTCCAGGAGATCGAAAAAGCCGGCGGTATCTTCGCAAGCCTTGAGCAAGGTCTGATCCAGCGCAAGGTCGCTGCGACGCGAGCTTTGCGCGAGACCGACATTGCCCGGCGCAAGCAGGTGCTGACCGGCGCCAGCGAGTTCCCCAATCTCCACGAGGTGCCGGTCGCGGTGCTGGATGCAAAACCGGTTGAGCTTGCGCCCTACGGCGAAGCCAGGATCGCATTCGATGCGTTGGCGCCGATGCGGCTCGCCGAGCCGTTCGAACGTTTGCGCGACACGTCCGACCAGATTCTCAAATCCACCGGCGCGCGGCCGAGGGTATTTCTCGCCAATCTCGGCACACCCGCCGACTTCACCGCGCGGGCGACCTTTGCCAAGAGCTTTTTTGAGGCCGGCGGCATCGAGGCTGTCGATACCGAGGGATTCACCGATCCGGCGGCGCTTGCCGTTGTGTTTGGGACTTCCGGCGCGCCGCTGGTCTGCCTGTGCTCCTCCGACAAAATCTATGCCGCACAGGCGGTGGCCGCTGCACGAGCCCTTCAAGCCGCAGGGGCAAAACAAATCTATCTGGCGGGCCGCCCCGGCGAACTGGAAGCAGCGCTCCACGCCGCCGGCATTAGCGATTTCATCTTCGCCGGCGGCGACGCGCTGGCGACACTGCAACAAGCCTACCGGCGGATGGAGTGACCATGACATCGCAGATGAAACCCGTCCTGACCGGCGGCTGCCAGTGCGGCGCCATCCGCTTTGCGCTGTCGGCCGCACCGGTAAAGGTCAGCATCTGCCATTGCCGGATGTGCCAGACGGCATCCGGCGCGCCGTTCGCATCCTTTGCCGATATCGAACGCGGCGATTTCACCTGGACCCGCGGCAAGCCGGCCGCGTTCCGCTCCTCCTCCATCGCCGAGCGCGATTTCTGCAGCCAGTGCGGCACGCCGCACAGTTTTCGCCGCATCGACGGCCCGCGGATCGAGATCATGACCGGCGCCTTCGACCGCCCCGACCGGCTGGTGCCGAGCCGCCAGTATGGAACCGAATCCCGGCTCGGCTGGGTGGTGGCCATCGCCAACCTGCCGAGCCAGACCACGCTGCAGAATTACGGCCCCGAAAAGCTTGACGGCATCGTTAGCCACCAGCATCCGGACCATGACTAGAACCGGGATCGCCATCGATCAGATATCTTGCAATGCTCTCAGGCGTCGGCGTCGTCCGATAGAGGGATTTCGTGTGAAGAGACTTTTTTGTGTGAAGAGACTTGCGCAAATCTCGCCATCGGCGGCCGGCGTTTTCCTGATTTTGGCTTTGTTGCTCGCGGGCCTGGGCGAGGCTCGCGCCGCCTGGCCCGAGCGCACCATCACCATCATCGTTCCGTTTCCCGCTGGCGGGCCCAGTGATCTGCTCGGCCGGCTATTGGCAGCAGAGCTGGCGCCGAATTTGAAGCAAAACGTCATTGTCGAAAATCGCACTGGCGCAGTCGGCAATATCGGAATTGCCGCCGCTGCCCGCGCCGAGCCGGATGGCTATACCCTGTTGGTCGTCACCAACGTTGTACTGATCAATCCGAGCGTATCCAGGGTCAGCTATGATCCGCTCAAGGATTTGGCGCCGATCGCCTATCTCGGCGCCGCACCCAACGTCATCATCACCCGGCCGGCCTCCGGCATTGCTAGCATCGCCGATCTCATCTCCCGGGCAAGAGCAGCTCCCGACAAGCTCAATTACGCCTCGCCTGGTGTCGGCAGCGTCTCGCAGCTCGCAGTCGAGCTCTTGAAATTGCGTGCCAATATCGGCATCACGCATATTCCGTTCAACGGCGCAACCCCGGCATTGCAGGCCGCACTTGCCGGCACCACCGATATTGGGTCGATCTCCATTGCCGGTTTGATCGGCTTTATTCGCTCCGGCGAATTGAAAGGCCTGGCACAAACCGGCAGTGAGCGCTGGTTCGATCTGCCTGATGTGCCGACTATGGGCGAAGCGGGGATTCCGAATGCGGTGGTCGAAACCACGCAGATGTTTTTGGCGCCGGCCGGAACCCCGGGGCCGATCATCGCGCGTTTAACCGAAGAAACCCGGGTCATCCTGCAAAACCCCGACATCAAGGCCAAAATGCTCAACGCCGGTTTTATGGTGAAATATGAAGGTCCCGAAGACCTGCATTCGCGCATGGTCCGTGAAATTCCAATGTGGAAGGAAATCGTGGAGCGCGCTGGCCTCGAAAAGAAATAGCGTTTGCGACATGCCGACCGCATCGATTCCAGCATCACTGGTAGCGAGCGCCGATGAAGTGATCGAATAGCGCGACTACTTCCGGGGTTGGCGCTTTTCAGACCTCTCGCCATATCCCACTTGAGTCCACAAATGCGCACCAAAGCGGACGTCCGCCGACCGCTCTGAATTATGGGTTCACGCCCGGCTGGGTCATGGAATGACGCTTGTGAACGGGCTATGATAGGTTCGATATCGAACCCGGTCCCGTCATGTCCGGGGTAAGAGGCGCGAAATGAGCCGCATACCGAACTTTGCGAATATCGCCTTCGAAAACACCGCCCGCACTGAACCCGCCGGCGGTGCGGAGCCATGGCTGACGCCCGAAGGCATTCTGGTCAGACCGGCCTATGGCGAAGCCGACCTCGAAGGCATCGATTTCCTTCAGACCTGGCCCGGCATCGCGCCGTATCTGCGCGGCCCCTACCCCACAATGTATGTCAACCAGCCCTGGACCATCCGGCAATATGCCGGCTTCTCCACCGCGGAAGATTCCAACGCGTTCTATCGCCGTAACCTCGCTGCCGGGCAAAAAGGCCTGTCGGTCGCGTTCGACCTTGCCACCCACCGCGGCTACGACTCCGATCATCCGCGCGTCACCGGCGACGTCGGCATGGCCGGCGTGGCGATCGATTCGATCTACGACATGCGCACGCTGTTCTCAGGCATCCCGCTCGACCAGATGAGCGTGTCGATGACCATGAACGGCGCTGTGCTGCCGATCCTCGCGCTGTTCGTCGCCGCCGCCGGGGAACAGGGCGTGCCGCCGGAAAAACTCTCGGGCACCATTCAGAACGACATTCTGAAAGAGTTCATGGTGCGCAACACCTACATCTATCCGCCGGCGCCCTCGATGCGGATCATCTCGGATATCTTCGCCTACACCTCGCAGAAGATGCCGAAATACAATTCGATCTCGATTTCCGGCTATCACATGCAGGAAGCCGGCGCGACGCAAGACCTCGAGCTTGCCTATACGCTGGCCGACGGCGTCGAATATCTGCGGGCAGGTCTGGCGGCCGGTCTCGACGTCGACCGCTTCGCGCCGCGGCTGTCGTTCTTCTGGGCTGTTGGCATGAACTTCTTCATGGAAGTCGCCAAGCTGCGCGCGGCAAGGCTGCTGTGGGCTAGGCTGCTGAAGCAGTTCAATCCGAAGGATCCGCGCTCGCTCAGCCTGCGTACCCATTGCCAGACCTCGGGCTGGTCGCTGACCGCGCAGGATGTGTTCAACAATGTGATGCGCACCACCATCGAGGCGATGGCGGCGACCCAGGGCCACACCCAATCGCTGCACACCAATGCGCTCGACGAGGCGCTGGCGCTGCCGACCGACTTTTCGGCGCGGATCGCCCGCAACACGCAACTGTTCCTGCAGCAGGAGAGCGGCACCAACAGGATCATCGATCCCTGGGGCGGCTCCTATTATGTCGAGCGGCTGACCCACGATCTCGCCGTCAAGGCCTGGAGCCATATCAGGGAAGTCGAGGCGCTCGGCGGCATGGCCAAGGCGATCGAGGCCGGCGTACCCAAATTGCGGATCGAGGAAGCCTCCGCCAAGACGCAGGCCAGGATCGACGCCGGCAAGCAGGCCGTGATCGGCGTCAACAAATACAAGCCGGTCAACGAAGCCCCGATCGACGTGCTCAAGGTGGAGAATTCCACCGTGCGGCGGCTGCAGATCGACAAGCTCGCGCGGCTCAGGAAAGAGCGCAACCAGAAGGACGTCGACGAGGCGCTGGCGGCATTGACCCGAAGCGCCGGCGAAGGCAACGGCAACCTGCTGGCGCTGGCGATCGATGCCGCGCGCGCCAAGGCCACCGTCGGCGAAATTTCCGATGCGATGGAAAAAGTGTTCGGTCGGCACCGCGCCGAAATCAAATCCATCACCGGCGTCTACAAGCGGGAGGCGTCCACCATGTCCAACCGGGTCGAAAAAGTGCAGGCGCTGATCGATGCGTTCGAGGACGCCGAGGGCCGAAGGCCGCGCATCCTGGTCGCCAAGATCGGTCAGGACGGCCATGACCGCGGCCAGAAGGTGATTGCCTCGGCCTTTGCCGATGTCGGCTTCGACGTCGATATTGGGCCGCTGTTCGCCACCGCCGAGGAGGCGGCGCGGCAGGCGGTCGAGAACGACGTGCACATTCTCGGGCTGTCGTCGCTGGCGGCCGCCCATCTCACCGCGGTGCCGGAACTGAAGGCGGCGCTGAAGAAACAGGGCCGCGACGACATTATGATTATTATCGGCGGCGTGGTGCCGCCGCAGGACTACGACGCGCTGTACAAGGCCGGCGCCGAAGCGATCTTCCCGCCGGGCACCGTGATCGCGGATGCCGCCGAAGAGCTGATCCACAAGCTCAATGCTCGGCTGGGGCATAGCGAGGCGGCGGAGTAGCTCTGCCGGCCGAACTATCGATCAGACGGCAGCGCGCGTCCTGCCGGTATCGGCAACGCCCGGGACTTTGGCCTCGTTCGGATCGATGACGCCGAGACTCTTGACGATCCTGAAGGCGCCGTTGCTGGCCTGGCCGATGTACATGTTCATGCGGACATGATGCTGACCGGGGACCATTTCGGCCGGACCGCCCGGTCCTTCGGCGATCTTGGCGTGATCGAGCGCCTTGATGACGTCGTCCTGCCGGAACGAGCCGGCCTCTTTCACCGCCGCCGCCCAGAGCATCAGGCCGCGGTAAAGTCCCGAACAGGCACTGCCTCCCGTGAACTGCGCGTTGTCTGGATAAAGCTTGTTGTAGCGGCCGAGCAGCTTTTGACTGAAGGGATCGCTGACGCTCTGGTAGTAGTCGAGGCAGCTGTACAGGCCCTCCACGTGCGCGGCCGGCACCAGGCTCAACAGGTTCTCGTCGAAATAGGTGCAGACGATCCGTCCGCCGCGCGCGCTGAAGCCGGAGTTGTAAAGCTGCTCCAGGAAGGGCAGTAGCCCGGGCGGGACGATGGTATTGAACACGACCTCGGCGCCGCTCGACGCGATCTTCTCGACCGTGCCGGCGTAGTCCATGTGATCGAGCGGGAAATACTCTTCGCCGACGATCGCGCCACCGTTGGCGGTGACGACCTGGCGGACCTTCTGGTTCAATACACGGGGCCAGATGTAGTCGGCCGACGGCAGGTAGAATTTCTTGGCGCCGGTCTGTTGCATCAGCCAGGGAATCAGCGGGTCGACCTGCTGGGCCGGCACCGGCCCGGTGCAAAAGATCAGCGGGTCGGATTCCTGGCCCTCATATTGCTCCGGATAGATGTAAAGCTTGCGGCCCTTGACCACGGCGGGACCCTTGATGGCCTGCCGCGTGGAGCTGTAGATGCCGCCGAAGATCACATCGACCTTGTCGTACTGGACGAGCTTGGTCGCCTTCGCTTCCGCGACGCTGTCGATGGTGGCGCCATCCTCGAGATACAGATCGAGCCGCCGCCCCAAGAGGCCGCCGCCGGCGTTGATGTCGTTGATCACCATCTTCGCCACATTGGCGTTGGCGATGCCCATAAACGACAGCGGGCCGGTCTGCTCCGCGATGACGCCAACCTTGATGGATGATTCCGTCATGGCTTTCTCCCTTGATGTGCCGCGGCCGGATGGCGCGGTTCATGCCGGGAGAATGGCGGCAACCTTGCGCCGCCACATGGGGTGGATTCCCTATGCCGCGGATATTCCGTGCTGGATCATGCCTCGCTCGAGGGCGTAAAGGGCAGCACCTGCCCGCGTGGTGACGCCGATCTTGGAATAAAGGCTCTGGATGTGGTTATCGGCGGTCTTGGGCGCGATCTCGAGTCGGCGGGCGGCTTCCTTCGCCGTATGCCCGGCTGCGATCAATTGCAGGACCTCGATTTCGCGCGGCGTCAATCCGGACGGACGCTCGGCGGCATTCCGGCGGGCCGGCTGGCCGGCGCTCGCGAGCACTGCTTCCACGGCATCAGGGCATAGTTTTCCTTCCCTGACGGCGCCCCGGAGCTTTGACGCCGCTGCCGCATCGCTCAACGCAGGCCTGTGGGGCCTCGCCTCCCGCGCGGTCTGAAAGGCTTCGGCCGCCGCAAGGATGCGGGCGGCGGGCGAAAGGTCGGGCGCCTTGGCGTAGCGGTGATAGCCGCTGCCATCGAGTCGCTCGTGATGACGCAGGACCAGTGCCGCAACGGCTTTGCCGTCGCCGCCCAGCGGCGAAAGCGCGCGCTCGCCGTGGTAGGGATGAAGCCGCGCTGCATCCGTTTCGCGTTCGGTGAGTGCATTGGGTCTCATCCAGGTCGAAACCGGGATCGCCAGTTCGCCGATATCGTGCGTGTAGGCCGCCCACCGCACCGCGCGAATGTCGGCGGCGGGAAGCCCGACGCGCTTGCCGGCCGCTTCCGCAAGGGCGGCGACCGCACGGGAATGACCGAACGTGAAGGGCATCCTCATGTCGATCATATCGGCGATCGCGAGATAGGCCTGCTCGCAATCCGTCTCGTCGAGCATCGCATGGGGCAAAGGCTCGATCGCCAAAATGGTCTCGCGGTCGACGGGTCCGTCCAGCCCCACCATCAGTTGTTCGCAATGGTCAAGAAAAAGCTGCGCCATTTCCGTCTCGTAGCCGCCGCCGGCGCGCTCGGCGATCTTCGCCGTCATGGTCTCGTATCCATGAAGATCGCTCAGCGCGATGGCGTCCTGCGCCAGCGTCACCAGGCGGACCGGAAACTTCACCGCGTCGCCCGAGAGGCCGCGCGGCAACCCCTTGCCATCCCAGCGCTCATAGATCTGCCCGAGGTTTTCGCGGATGTCCTCCGGCAGGCCGATCCGCTCCGCTATCCTCTGTGCAACCTCGCAGTGTCCCGACAGGATGGGGATATTCACCTGCGGCCCCTCTGCGAGCCCCTGCTCCACCGCCTTGGCCAGTTCCTCAGCCGATGCGCCGGCCAATTTTCGGGTAATGGCCCGCACGAAGATCTCGACGAATTCGGCCCTGTTGCCGATGTCGATATAGTGAAGCTCCCTGCGCAGGGTGATTTCGTCGCCCCACGCCGCCGCCAGCAGATGGGTGTCGGCATTGCATCCGATGTAGCGCAGCAGCGCCTGATGATAGACCTTGCGCCGCATATTTTCGTCGAGGCCCGCCACTTCGGCAAAGCGCATCGCCAGCACGCAGGAACGAAGTGCGAAATCCCGCGAGTGCCCCGTGGCCAGGTCCGTTGCATAGGCCAGCGTCATCAGAAAGTCAGCGCGTCGAACCAATGGTCCCGCCATTTGGTATTGTCCCCCCGCCGCAACGAGCGGCAAGTTTATCCCAAATTCGGCATCTGATGTGAGTCCTTCAAATGGGCAGGCGTGACGATCGACCGCAGGCAGCGGAGGACAACGCAACAGCCTCTGGAACTCGCGTCGTTGCCGTCCTGGACGCGGGCGCTACTGACACCGCTCCCGGATCACGCCAACGCAACAGCGGGCCGCTTACCCAATCGTCAAAGGGTGCCGGACTATTGCAACCATTCAGCCCGACACGCATTTGCATGGGAAGCTAAACCCGAACGCTGGAAGGAGCAAAATGCAAATCGCCCCAGAGATCACCTTCGAAGGTTCGGAATCATCCGATGCTGCTCGCGCTCAAATAATGCGGGAAATAGATCGATTGGAAACCCATAATCATCGTATTACAGGTTGCCGCGTGAAAGTGATCGCGCCCAGTCACAAGCATCGCCACGGCACCGGATTTCAGGTCCACATCTGGTTGACGATTCCGCCGCACGAAAACATCGTCGTGGACCAATCAGCGTCAAATGACGCGCGGCACGAACATGCTCAAGTAGCGATAAAAGACGCTTTCGCGGCTGTTCGGCGTCAAGTCGATGCCCTTGCGGCTTGAGATCAAACCCCGTTGCTGCGCGCGACTAGACTGGCCTCGGTTGCGATCTGTATCGTCCGGTGACCGAACATTTCGACGGCATACCGGCAATGCCCCACCTCATCCGTCAAAATCGCGACTATTGTTCCTTGGGCGTGATTGCTGAATGCTTGATCGACCTTGTCACCAACTGCGAATTTGGAAGCCATGGCGAATCCTCCAACCCATAGGCTTTGCGTCCAGTCAGGTTTAAGTGAGGCTTCTTTGCGATCCATAAGATCGTCCAGTCGGTTTGAAGGCGCTCAATTCGCCGTGATCAGGTATTTAGGCGACCTCAACGAGGTGCAGCGCCCTCAAGGGTGAGCGCCGTGGCCATCACCGCCGTCGAACGGTCGTCACCTGGCAATGGGCGTTGCTTCACTTCCGCCATCGAGGGTAAATCGGACATGGCCCATTCGGGGAGGCATGTCGCCTTTTGACCCTTAGCGGAAGTCGCCCCTAGAGGTCGGAGAAACTGCTATTTCATTTACCATCAAACCTCGCAATCCTGCGGGCGTGTTCCCATAGCTCGACATTATGACCGTCGACCATTTGTTCGGCGCGTTTTCTCGCGTCGTCGTCGTCAGCGCAGTTGAGATCGACAGCTTTAATGTGATGACCGTCGCGGCCAATAAGATATGCTCGATAGTGCGTCATAACCGGTACTCCCTTATTAGGCGGGAGCATGCAGCACTCTCTGTCACCGATAACTACCGAAGGGTCGGGCGATGATAGAAACAGTTTGCTCCGGCTTTATGTTCAGAACGCGACCCGATACCCCGACGGGCCGGTGGACGGCATGGCGATTCTCCATATGTGAAAGGCCCGGCAATGAGCCGGGCCTTCTTCTTATTTACTTCTGCTGTTGGCTCTTCGCGTGGGCCTGATCAGTTTGCTTGCTTGCACTCTGCGAATGCTGCTGAGCACTCTTCGAATGCTCCATACCCTTTGCGTGATCGCCCTTGCCGTGTTGCTCAGCGGCGGCGCGGTGAGACTTTGCCGCGTTTTCGTGAAGTTCGGCGGCTTTGTTGTGATCGCTATTCGCCATGTGAGGTTCCCTAAATTCAGCTCCCAGCGCGCGACAACACGCCATGCTCTACGCCGTTCCCAGTTGTCACGGAATGGTGTGGCCGGGCTAGTTGTTTCATTTGGAACCGCGAGCAGGTTTCGTCGGATGAACAGCGGTCTTTGGAACCGGATGCGGCTTCCTGCATTGGCTTTGCGAGGAAAGCTACCAGAGGACTGAACGATGAAACTCGCTATAGCTTTTATTACCGCTGCTGGACTGGGCCTGGCCGCTCCGGCGTTTGCGGAGGATGCGCATATCGGCGTTGGCGTGGGTCCGGTAGGTGCCGGCGTAACCGTAGGCTCGGACTACCACGATCATGATCGCGATCGCGATCGCGACCGCACCACGATCATCAAGAAAGAGGAACCGCGCGAGCAGACCACCATCATCAGGAAAGAGCGTGAAGAGCCGGACACCAGGGTGATCGTGCACGACCGCGACTAATCGGATGGGTTCGGACGAGAAAGGCCGCTCACACGGGGCGGCCTTTCGTTTGTCTGAATGTCCGGTCCGGGTAGTTCCAGTCAAAAAGCCGAAAGAGCCGTGGGCAAGAAAACACCGATAGCCGGTCGAGTCGGTCGCACCCGCTGGCCGCACCCTTAGGTTTTTTCCGAATTTCCGAAAAATAGCTTGACGGCCTTCCCAAATCAAATCTATATCCATTCTCGTCCCGCCCACAGAGGGGCGTTGCGCAACGTCATCAACGCGCGGCGGGATGCGGTGGACGCGGATGGCGCTTTGACGAATGCGCCTGAGGCGGACGGCGAAGTCGTGTGGTCCTGACACCCCGACGCTGGTGTCAAGTTTGCGAAAGG
>NZ_SSMW01000159.1 GCF_004799405.1 Bradyrhizobium sp. | reverse complement strand
ACCTCGACCTTGCATTCGGCACCGCCGGCCTCGACTACAATCAGGATCCCGCCCAGGGGATCGCCGACGCGGTATTTTCGCCCGATCGCGTCGATACCGCGTTCATCGACCGGCTGCTGTCGAAATGCACCGACCACCTCAGCCTGCTGGCGGCGCCGGCCACGCTGGAGCGGGTCTACGACTTTGGCGCCGACGCCTTCGACTCGATCTTCGACACGCTTCGCACCACGATGCCGTGCATCGTGCTCGACGTTCCGCATCAATGGTCGGGCTGGACCAAGCGCGCCTTGGTGGGTGCGGACGATATCCTGATTGTGGCGGCGCCCGACCTCGCCAACCTGCGCAACACCAAGAACATATTCGACCTGTTGAAGGCATCGCGGCCCAACGACCGGACGCCGCTGTACTGTCTCAACCAGGTCGGCGTGCCGAAGCGGCCGGAAATCAATTCGAGCGAATTCGCCAAAGCCATCGAGAGCCAGCCGATCGCGGCGATCCCGTTCGACCCGCAGATGTTCGGTTCGGCGGCCAACAATGGCCAGATGATCGCGGAAATCTCCGCCAATCATCGCACCACCGAGATATTTCTGCAGATCGCGCAGCGGCTGACGGGCCGCGGCGAGACCAAAAAGCCGAAGGGTTCGTTCCTGTCACCCCTCATTGGAAAGTTGCGGGCAAAGTAAGTTAGCCCGCCTGGAGTGCCGTCGTGTTTGGTAAGCGTAGCGGAACAGATACCGATACAAGGCCGGCGAAGCCCGCCGCCAGCGCGCTGGAACCAGCTTCCGGCGCCGCCGCCGTTTCGCGCGAAGCATCTCCGCCCGCCGTTTCCTCGCCGCCGCTGGCACCGGCAAAACCGCCGCCGACTGCGCCCTCGGCGGAGGCGCGCCGGTCGGACACCTATTATCAGGTAAAGGCGACGATCTTCGGCGCCCTGATCGAAGCGATCGACCTTGCCCAACTCGCCAAGCTCGACGGCGAGTCCGCCCGCGAGGAAATCCGCGACATCGTCAACGAGATCATCGCGATCAAGAATATCGTGATGTCGATCGCCGAGCAGGAGGAACTGCTCGACGACATCTGCAACGACGTTCTCGGATATGGCCCGCTGGAACCGCTGTTGTCGCGCGACGACATCTCCGACATCATGGTCAATGGCGCCGGAACGGTGTTCATCGAAGTCTCGGGCCGCATTCAGCGCACCGGGATCCGCTTCCGCGACAACCAGCAATTGCTCAATATCTGTCAGCGCATCGTCAGCCAGGTCGGCCGGCGGGTCGACGAATCCTCGCCGATCTGCGACGCGCGCCTCGCCGACGGCTCGCGCGTCAACGCCATCGTGCCGCCGCTGGCGATCGACGGCCCCGCATTGACGATCCGCAAATTCAAGAAAGACAAGCTGACCCTCGATCAGCTGGTCAAATTCGGCGCGATCACACCGGAAGGTGCCGATATCCTGCAGATCATCGGCCGCTGCCGCGCCAACGTCCTGATTTCCGGCGGCACCGGCTCCGGCAAGACCACGCTGCTGAATTGCCTGACGCAGTACATCGACGACGACGAACGCATCATCACCTGCGAAGACGCCGCGGAACTTCAGCTGCAGCAGCCGCATGTGGTGCGGCTGGAAACCCGCCCGCCCAACATCGAGGGCGAGGGTCAGGTCACGATGCGCGAACTGGTGCGAAACTGCCTGCGCATGCGTCCGGAACGCATCATCGTCGGCGAAGTCCGCGGACCGGAGGCGTTCGACCTGTTGCAAGCCATGAACACCGGCCACGACGGATCGATGGGAACGCTGCACGCCAACAATCCCCGCGAAGCCCTGTCGCGCTGCGAATCGATGATCACGATGGGCGGCTTTTCACTGCCCTCGCGAACCATTCGCGAAATGATCTGCGCCTCGATCGACGTCATCATTCAGGCCGCCCGTCTGCGCGACGGCTCGCGGCGCATCACCCACATCACCGAAGTGATGGGCATGGAAGGCGAGACCATCATTACCCAGGACCTGTTCCTGTACGACATGACCGGCGAGGACGCCAACGGGAACATCATCGGCCGGCATCGCTCGACCGGCATCGGACGGCCGCGCTTTTGGGATCGCGCGCGTTATTACGGCGAAGAGAAGCGGCTTGCCGCGGCTCTCGACGCCGCTGAAGTCGTCGTGGAGATCTAAAGGGCGCGCCATGAAACTCCAAGCGCTCGCATTTGCCTTCCTCGCCACCGCCGCCGTCGGCGGTCTGGCGTGGGTCTTTATCTATCCCTTGCTGTCGGGGGAGCAAAAGGCTGCGAGCCGCCGCGCGTCCGTCGCAAAGCCGGAGCCGGCCGCGCGTCAGGCCGACAGAAATCAGCGCACGCGCCGCGAACAGGTCGAAGGATCGCTGAAGGATCTCGAAGCGCGCCGGCTGAAGGAAAAGAAGGTGCCGCTGAGCGCCCGTCTTGTCCAGGCCGGCGTCTCCTGGTCGCCGCGGAAATTCATGATCATTTCCGGTATTCTCGGGGTGATCGGCTTCGCGATGGCGATGATGATCGGAGGCAGTCTGCTTGGCGCCGGCGGCGTGGCGTTCGCCGCGGGCTTCGGCCTGCCGCGATGGGGCTTGAGCTATCTGAAGAAACGCCGTGAAAAGGCATTCCTGAAAGCGCTGCCGGACGCCGTCGACGTGATCGTGCGCGGCATCAAGGCCGGCCTGCCGTTATTCGACTCGATCAAGGTCGTCGCAGCCGATGCGCCGGAGCCGCTCAAGGGCGAGTTCATGGCCATCATCGAAACCCAGGCGATCGGCATGCCACTCGGCGAGGCCTGCGCGCGCCTGTTCGAGCGGATGCCGGTTCCGGAGGCAAACTTCTTCGGGATCGTCATCGCGATCCAGACAAAATCCGGCGGCAACCTCTCCGAGGCTCTGGGCAACCTGTCCAAGGTGCTGCGCGACCGCAAGAAAATGGCGGAAAAGATTCAAGCCATGTCGATGGAAGCCAAGGCGTCGGCGGGCATCATCGGTTCGCTGCCGCCCATCGTCATGCTGCTGGTTTACCTTTCGACCCCCGACTACATCGCGCTGTTGTGGACGCACCCGACCGGTCAATTGATGCTGTGCGGCTGCGTGATCTGGATGTCGATCGGCATCTTCGTAATGAAGAAAATGATCAATTTCGACTTCTGACGGTGCAGCATGATTGATTTTCTGGTCGGCAAGCTTCACGACGCGCGGTTCATGACCATGCTGCTGGCTGCGATCGCCGCGAGCATGACCGCCTATACGCTGGTCATGCCGTTTTTCGCGGGCGAGGGCCTCGCCAAGCGGATGAAGGCGGTGGCCAGCGAGCGCGAGCGGATCCGACAACGCGAGCGCGAGCGTCTCAGCAAGACCGAAAAAGTGTCGCTGCGCCAGGCGCCGAAGCAGGTCGTCTCGAAGGTGGTGGAAGACTTCAACCTCGGGAAATGGCTGGCGCAGGAGGCCGCGCGTGAAAAGCTCATCATGGCCGGCCATCGCGGGCACGCGCCTTACGTCACATTCTTGTTCTTCCGACTGGTGACCCCGATCCTGCTTTTCATACTGGCGGTGCTGTACGTTTTCGTGATCTCGCATATGGAGAAGTCGGTACCGGTAAAGATCGGCATGTGCATCGCCGCGGCTTATCTCGGATTGCAGGCGCCGATGCTGTACCTGAAAAACGCGATCTCGAAGCGCCAGCTCTCGATCAAGCGGGCATTTCCCGACGCGCTCGACCTGCTGTTGATCTGCATCGAGTCCGGCATGTCGATCGAAACCGCATTCCGCAAGGTCTCTACCGAGATCGTCACGCAGTCGGTGGCGCTATCGGAGGAGTTCACGCTGACCACGGCAGAGCTGTCGTATCTGCAGGATCGCAAGGTGGCTTACGAGAACCTTGCCAAGCGCACCGGCCTCGAAGGCGTGAAATCGGTCTGCCTGGCGCTGCAGCAGTCGGAACGCTACGGCACGCCGCTCGGCCAGAG
Organism: Bradyrhizobium sp.; assembly: GCF_004799405.1. Classification (GTDB taxonomy): domain Bacteria; phylum Pseudomonadota; class Alphaproteobacteria; order Rhizobiales; family Xanthobacteraceae; genus Bradyrhizobium. Next base: position 49,696 of record NZ_SSMW01000159.1, on the reverse strand, counting down.
CCTGCGCGTCATGGCGCAGGAAAATCGCGACATGCGCATGAACGAAGCCGAGAAGAAGGCGGCCGCCTTGCCGCCGAAACTGACGGTGCCGATGATCCTGTTCTTCCTGCCGGTGCTGTTCGTCGTCATCCTCGGACCGACCTTCATCAAGGTCGCGGCCTACCAAGCCGGAGGGGGATAACCTCCTCTTTTGATGCAAGTGCTTCGGCTAGTCGGTCGTGATCCGGACGATCAGTCGGGACGGCTGAGAGACGCCATCGGCGTCGGCCTGGCGCCGGTGCGCGGATTGTCCTTGCGGCTCAGCATCTGCTTCAGATAGGCGACATTCGCCGCCGCCTCGTCCGCCGGCAGGTCAGCCTTCACGATCGCCTCGGCCTCGGCAAAGCGGCCCTGCAGGCCAACCACCAGGCCCAGATTCTGCCGCACCTTCGCATCGGCTCCGGGGCTGTCATAGGCCCGGCGAAGCGCCTCTTCCGCCTTCGGCAAATCCTTTGAAAGAACATAGGACATCCCGAGATTGGAAAGCACCGACGGCTGCTCCGGTGAAATCTTCAGTGCGCCGGCATAATAGCGGCGGGCTTCCTCGTGGCGGCCGAGCTGATCGAGCGCGGTGCCTTGCACCGAAAGCAGTCGCCAGTCGGGATTCTCGGGCGAATGGGCGCGGGCCAGAACATCGAACGCCTGCTGGAAATTGCCGTTGTCGGCGAGCGCCCGGCCGTATCCGGCCAGCAGCGCCTTGTTGCCGGGATGGGCGATGGTGGCCTGTTCGAGCACGGCGGCGGCCTGGGAGCGCTGCCCGGTGGCGCGGAGCGCCTGGCCATAGGCCAGCGCCGCATCGGCATCCTTGGGGTTGGCGCGGTAGCGTTCGCCGTAGACTTCCACCGCGCGCCGCGGATCGGCGTCGGGGCTGGGCTCGGCCTTTGCCGTGATCGATCCCGTGATGTCCGACATGGTCTGGCAGCCGCCAAGCCCTGCGGCCAAAATCGCCGTCACGGCCGCGGATGCTAGAAACCGGGCAAGGCTGCACTGATGACGCATGACACTTTAACTCGGGCGAATGGATCGAACCGAACGTGCCAGCAATAGACTGTTAACCCTAACGGTTGGTTAATTCCGCCGATGCGCTCCCGATCCCGCTACCATCAGGCGTCGGTCAAGCACCGGTTCGGCAAAGTCTCCCGCGCGCGACGGCTGTCCATTATTCCGCAAAACCCGACCCTCAATATTCCACGGCGAGGCGCTTCCTGATTTCGTCGATCCGCTTGTCCAGCGCATCAAACCTGGCGTGCAGCCCCTTGTCGTGAAGATAAAAAATATAACCGCCGGCCAAAAGCCCGAAGATCCAGTGGTGGGTCTCGATGTAATTGATGACCTGCTCGATCGCGTGGCCGACTGAAACAACAATAGTCCACAAAACATCCATCGCATTCTCCGTTTAGAGAAAATGGCATTCCGACTCTGCTAGACTTTGCTTGGCACCGGCGGACGAGATATCGCCTCCGGTATTCGGCTATTTGTGATGCTTGCGGAGATAGGCGTGAAGCGAATCGGTGCCGGTCTCGACGAGCAGCGTCTTGAGCATCATGTCGCCGCGACGGCTTTTTGCAAAATGCTCGCCATAGGTTTTTCGCAAGGCCTTGACGCGCGTGTTGCCGTGCTTCTTGTCGATACGGCCTGTCGTATCGCGATGCCTGTTGTCTAACCCCTTCTTGGCCATTCGATCCCCTCCCGGATTGCGTGATGTAGCCTAGCATCATCTCCGGGCGCTGTGTAGTAGGCGGCGGCTTCGGTTGCTGCTACAACAGCCCGATCAACCGCGTACCCAGCCGATTGCGGACGTCAGGCAGACTGCAACTTCCGGTCAAAGACCACCCTCCACGCCGGCTCCGCGCTGACCGCTCCAATGGAAGACCGAGACAGAGGATGCCTTCAGTGTTCGAGACCGCAGCCGCTGCATCGGCAATTCCCATTACATTTGCGACCAAGGCGACATGGAAGTCGATCTGCGCCGGTTTTCCCGCGCAGGCGCAGCAGTTCGCGCAAGCCAACGGCTTTGCAGCCAAACCCGGAGCGTGCCTGACATTGCCGTCCGCGGACGGACAGATCGCGCAGGTGGTGTTCGGACTGGAGGACGAGACCGGCAAATCCCGTGACCTGTTTCGGCCCGGCGCGTTGCCGGGCCTGCTGCCGCCGGGAGTCTATCGCTTTGCCAACGCGCCGCACGACAGGCGGCTTGCGACGCTTGCCTTCGCACTCGGCAGTTACCGGTTCAGCCGCTACCGGAAAGTCGATGCGCCCGAGGTCAAACTGGTGCCGCCGGATGGCATCGACATTGCCGATATTACGCGAATGGCGGAAGCGGCGGCACTTGCCCGCGATCTCATCAATACGCCGGCCAACGACATGGGGCCGGAACAACTGGCGCTGGCGGCGCAGACGCTTGCGACGCGCTTTGGCGCCGATTTCAACTGCATCGTCGGCGACGACCTCGTGCGGCAGAACTTTCCGCTGATTCATGCGGTCGGCATGGCGTCGCCGCGCGCGCCGCGCCTGATCGACTTCACTTGGGGCGACCCTGCGCATCCGAAGGTGACGCTGGTCGGCAAGGGCGTCTGCTTCGATACCGGCGGGCTCGACCTCAAGCCATCCACCGGCATGCTGATCATGAAGAAGGATATGGGGGGTGCTGCCAACGTGCTGGCGCTGGCATCGATGGTGATGGATGCCAGGCTCAAGGTGCGGTTGCGGGTCTTGATTCCCGCGGTCGAAAACGCGGTCGGCGGCAACGCCTTCCGGCCGCTCGACATTTTCCCCTCGCGCAAGGGGCTCAGCGTCGAGATAGGCAACACCGACGCCGAGGGACGGCTGGTGCTGGCCGATGCGCTGGCGCTCGCCGACGAGGAGAAGCCCGATCTGCTGGTCGATCTGGGCACCCTGACCGGCGCGGCGCGGGTGGCGCTCGGTCCCGATTTACCGCCCTTTTACACCAATGATGAGACGCTGGCGCTGGATGTCGCGCGGTGCGCGAAAGCGGAGAACGATCCATTGTGGCGATTGCCGCTATGGCCGGCCTACGACGCCTGGCTCGATTCGAAGGTCGCCAACCTCAACAATGCGCCGTCGGGCGGGTTCGCCGGCTCGATTGTCTGTGCGCTGTTCCTGCAGCGCTTCGTCGAGGCCGCCAAAAGCTGGCTGCATGTCGATATCTACGGCTGGACGCCACAGGCCAAACCGGCGCGGCCGGAAGGCGGTGAGTGCCAGGCCGCCCGTGCGATCTACAAATTGCTCGGCGAACGCTATGGATGATCCGCGCCTGACCCCGGCGCGGCCGGACCTCGCCGCGAAATACCTCGAAGGCAAGGTCGCGGCGGCGCGCTTTGTCACCGGCGAAGAGTTCGAAATATCGGATGCCATCGCCCCGCTGCGCAGCCAGCCGTCTTCGGATGCCATGCTGCTGACACAAGCGCTGAAGGGCGAGCGCGTCACCATCTATGACCGCAACGGCGAAGGCTGGGCCTGGGGTCAACTCAACAGCGACGGCTATGTCGGCTGGCTTCCCGATCGCGCCCTGGCAAAACCCGTTGGAGCGCCGACCCACATGATCACGGCCTTGCGGACGTTCGCGTTTCCAGGCCCGTCGATCAAGCTGCCGCCGGTCGATGCTCTGCTCCTGGGAGCAAAAATAACCGTGGTGCGTGAGGACGGCGCGTTCGCCGTCACGCGCGAAGGCTGGTATCTGCCGCTGCCGCATGTCGGCAGCGTCGAGCATTATGAGCGCGATTTCGTCGGCGTCGCCGAACGCTTTGGCGGCACGCCCTATCTGTGGGGCGGCAAGAGCAGCCTCGGGATCGATTGTTCCGGCCTGGTGCAGATCGCGCTGAATGCCGCGGGCACCGGCTGCCCGCGCGACAGCGACATGCAGCAGGACGCCATCGGCCGAGCGCTGGATGCGGCGGAATTGAACAGGCTGCAGCGCGGCGACTTGATTTTCTGGAAAGGCCATGTGGCCATCGTGCGTGATGCCGACAGCATCGTGCATGCCAATGCGCATCACATGGCGACCACGATCGAAAATACCCCCAGCGCCATCGCGCGCATCAAGGCCGCGGGCAGCGAAATCACGGCGATCAAGCGGCCGACTTGAACTCGGCTTCACCTCTCCCGGAGGGAGAGGTGAAACGCGGCCCGTCCCCGGTGAGTGTGGGTGTTTGCCCTACGTCGCGGCGGTGCCGTCCGGCGCGGTTTCCAGCCGGAAGGCGGCAGCAAACAGCGCGCGGGTATAGTCGGTCTTCGGATTCTTGAACAGCTCCATCGCCGGCCCCTCCTCCACCACCTTGCCGAGACGCATCACGATCAGATGGCTGGCGAGCGAAGCGACAACGCGCAGATCATGCGAAATGAACATGTAGGTCAGATCGCGCTTGCGCTGCAGTTCGCGCAACAGATCGACCATCTGGGCCTGGAACAGCATGTCGAGCGCGCTGGTCGGCTCATCCAGCACGACGAAATCCGGCTCCAGCACCACCGCGCGCGCAATGCTGATGCGCTGGCGCTGGCCGCCGGAAAATTCGTGCGGATAGCGAAACCGCGTCGCCGGATCCATGCCGACATCGCGAAGCGCCTTGATGACGCGGGCTTCGCGCTGCTCCGGCGAAAGTCCGGGCTGATGCACGCTGAGGCCTTCGGCGACGATGTCGCCAACCGACATGCGCGGGCTCAACGCGCCGAACGGATCCTGGAACACGATCTGCATGTCACGGCGAAACGGCCGCATCGCCTTGAAGCGCAGCCCCTGGATATCGCTGCCCAGGAACACGATCCGCCCGTCGGACGAAATCAGCCGCAGCAGCGCCAGGCCCAGCGTGGTCTTGCCGGAGCCGGATTCGCCGACGACGCCGAGCGTCTCGCCCTTGCGCACCTTGAACGTGACGCCATCGACCGCCTTGATATGTCCGACCGTCTTGCGAAGCAGGCCGCGCTTGACCGGAAACCAGACCTTGAGGTCGTCGGCCGACATCACCACCGGAGAATCCGGCCGCGGCGGCGCCGGGTCTGGCTTCGGCTCCGCCGCCAGCAACGCGCGGGTATAAGGATGCTTCGGCGCGGTGAAGACCTGCTCTACCGGTCCCTGCTCGACGATCTTGCCGCTGTTCATGACGCAGACGACGTCGGCGATGCGGCGAACGATGCCGAGATCGTGGGTGATGAACAGCATGCTCATGCCGAGCCGCGCGCGAATTTCCGCCAGCAGCGTCAGGATTTGCGCCTGCACGGTGACATCGAGCGCCGTGGTTGGCTCGTCCGCGATCAGCAAATCCGGCTCGTTGGCGAGCGCCATTGCGATCATCACGCGCTGGCGCTGGCCGCCGGACAATTGATGCGGATAGCTCGCCAGCCGGGTTTCCGGTTCGGGAATGCCGACCTGCGTCAGCAGCTCCAGCGTGCGCGCCCGCGCCGCATTTCCGCCAATGCCGCTGTGAAGCTGCAGGATTTCAACGATCTGGGATTCGATCGTGTGCAGCGGATTGAGCGACGTCATCGGCTCCTGGAAAATGATCGAGATGTCGTTGCCGCGAATACTGCGAATCTCGCGCTCCGACAGATCGAGCAGCTCCCGGCCCTTGAAATGAATGCTGCCGGAGGGGTGCGTCGCAGTCGGATACGGCAACAGCTTCAGGATCGACAGCGCGCTGACCGATTTGCCGGAGCCGGATTCGCCGACCAGCGCCACGCACTCGCCACGCCTGATCTCAAAGGAAATATGGTTCACCGCAATCGAGCTGCCGCTGGGCTGGTGAAACGCCACCGACAGGTCGCGGACATCGAGCAGGGGCTGGTTGATGGCGTCCATGGCGGCCTACCTGAACGTCTTGCGCGGATCGAACGCGTCGCGCACCGCTTCGCCGATGAAAATCAACAGCGAGAGCATGATGGCGACGGCAAAAAACCCGGTGAAGCCGAGCCACGGCGCCTGAACGTTGGTCTTGCCCTGTGACAGCAATTCGCCGAGCGAGGGTGAGCCCGGCGGCAATCCGAAGCCGAGAAAATCCAGCGCGGTCAGCGTCATCACCGACGAAGAGACGATGAACGGCAGGAACGTCATGGTCGCCACCATTGCATTGGGCAACAGATGCCGGAACATGATCACGGCGTTGGAGACGCCGAGCGCCCGCGCCGCCATGATGTATTCGAAGTTGCGCCCGCGCAGGAATTCCGCACGCACCAGGCCGACCAGCGACACCCACGAGAACAGCAGGAGAATGCCGAGCAGGACAAAGAAGCCCGGCACCAGCACCGACGACAGGATCAGCAGCAGATACAGTGAGGGAATAGCGGTCCACACCTCGATGACACGCTGAAATGTCAGATCGATCCAGCCACCGAAATAGCCCTGCACCCCGCCGGCGGCAACACCGACGATCGACGAGATGATGGTCAGCGCGAGGCCGAACAGCACCGAGATCCGAAAGCCGTAGATCAGGCGCGCCACCAAGTCGCGGCCCTGGTCGTCGGTGCCGAGCCAGTTGTATTCGAGGTCGCGGCAGCCGGTCAGGCCCTTTTTCTGCACCACCTCCCTGCACTCGGTTTCCGTCAGCATCCAGGTCGGTTTCGAGGGCGCCGGCGTCGGCAGGTCGAGATTGTGCGTATCGTAGGAATAGCGGATCAGCGGCCAGAATATCCTGCCGCCCTTGTCCGCGATCAATTTCTGCAGATAAGGATCGCGATAATCCGCGGCGGTCTCGAAGTCGCCGCCGAACGTGGTCTCGGAATAGCTGACGAAGGCCGGCCAATACAGATGGCCGTCGAACCTGACCAGGAACGGACGATCGTTGGCAATCAGCTCGGCGAACAATGAGACAAAGAACAGGATCAGGAAAATCCAGAACGACCAGTAGCCGCGGCGGTTGGATTTGAAATTCTGCCAGCGGCGGCGGTTGAGCGGCGACGGGCTGAACCGGTGGCGGGTGATCGGCACGGCTTCGCCGAGCGGCGCGTGCGTGGTGGTTTCGATCGGCGGCGGCGCGATGACGGTCATCAGACTTCCCGGGCCTCGAAATCGATCCGCGGATCGATCCACATATAGGCAAGGTCGGAGATCAGATTGACGACGAGGCCGACCAGCGAGAAGATGAACAGCGTTCCGAACACCACCGGATAGTCGCGATTGAGCACGCTCTCGAAGCCGAGCAGACCGAGCCCGTCGAGCGAGAAGATGGTCTCGATCAGCAGCGAGCCGGAGAAAAACGCATGAATGAACGCTCCTGGAAAGCCGGCGATGACGATCAGCATGGCGTTGCGGAAGACGTGATTGTAAAGCACCTGCCGTTCGCCGCAGCCCTTGGCGCGGGCCGTCATGACATATTGTTTGCGGATTTCATCAAGGAACGAATTCTTGGTCAGCAATGTCATGGTGGCGAAGGCGCCCAGCGCCATCGAAATCAGCGGCAATGTGATGTGCCAGAAATAGTCGAGGACTTTCCAGTACCAGGGAAATTGCGACCAGCCGTCCGAGGTCAGCCCGCGCAGCGGGAAGAAATTGAAGAACGAGCCGCCGGCGAACAGGATGATCAGCAGGATCGCGAACAGGAAACCGGGGATCGCGAATCCGACGATGACCACCGCCGAGGTCCAGGTATCGAACCTCGAGCCGTCCATCACCGCCTTGCGGATGCCGAGCGGTATCGAGATCAGATAGGTCAGGAGCGTCATCCAGATTCCCAGCGACATCGAGACCGGCAGCTTCTCCTTGATCAATTGCAGCACGCTGACATCGCGAAAGTAACTCTTGCCGAAATCGAAGCGCGCATAATTCCACAGCATCAACGCGAAACGTTCCGGCGCCGGCTTGTCGAAGCCGAATTGCTTCTCGAGGCTCTTGACGAATTCGGGATCGAGCCCCTGCGCGCCGCGATACTTCGAGTTGATGGCGCCGCCGGCGGCCACGTTGACCTGGCCGCGCGGGCCGAAATCTCCGCCGGAACCCGAAATCCGCGAGGTGCCGCCGGTGTCCGCGCCGGTCAACTGCGCGATGACGCGCTCCACCGGACCACCCGGCGCAAATTGCACCACCACGAACGATACGAACAGAATTCCCAACAGCGTAGGGAACATCAGGAAAATGCGGCGGGCGATATATGCGCTCATGAACTACTTTGCCTGCCTGGAATTCGCCGCCTTGGCGGTGTCCCACCACCATAGGGTGCGCTCCCCAAGGCTGGAAGAATAGTTGTCGATCTGATAGCGCGGCAAATTCTTCGGATGGTCGAACCCGATCCAGTAGGCCAGCGGGTGCGTGGTGCGGTACCATTGCGGCACCCAATAGCGCCCGGCGCGAAACACCCGGTCGAACACCCGGCACGCGGTCGTCAGGTCAGCCCGGTTGTCGGCGGCGATGATGCGCTCGATCAGGGCATCGAGGACCGGATTCGCAATGCCGGCAAGGTTGTAGGATCCTTTGGTGGCGGCGGCCTGCGACGAAAAGAACGGACGCATGGCGTCGCCCGGGGTCGCCGACATGCTGAAGCGCTCGACGGTCATGTCGAAATCGAAATCTTCCACCCGGGCGCGGTATTGCACGGCATCGACGATCCGCAGGCTTGCCTCGATCCCGAGCGTGCCGAGGTTCTTGATATAGGGCGCATGGTGCGGCTGGAACGTGGTGTCATCGGTCAGAAACTCGATCTTGAAAGCCTCGCCATTCGGCAGCACCCGCCTGCCGTCCTTGATGGCGAGCCCGGCATCGGCAAGCAGTTGCGAGGCCTTGCGCAGCAGCGTCCTGTCCTGCCCCGATCCGTCCGACACCGGCGGCACGAAGGGCAGGCCGAACACTTCGTCCGGCACCTGGCCGCGAAACGTCTCGAGCAGCTTGAGCTCTTCCGGCGACGGCGGTCCGTTGGCCATCATGTCCGAATTCTGGAACGGCGACTGGGTGCGCGCATAGGTGCCATACATGATGGTCTTGTTGGTCCATTCGAAGTCGAACGCCAGCGTCAAGGCATCGCGCACCCGCACATCCCCGAACTTGTCGCGCCGCAGGTTGATGAACCAGCCCTGCGCGCCCGACGGCGTGTCGTCGGGCAGGATTTCCTGTTTGACACGGCCGTCCTTGATCGCAGGAAAATCGTAGCGCGTCGCCCACAATCGCGACAAAAACTCCTCGCGGAACAGGTAATTCTTCGCCGTGAAGCCCTCGAACGCGACATCGCGGTCGCGGTAGAATTCGTAACGCACAATATCGAAATTGAAGCTGCCGCGGCTGACCGGCAGGTCGGCTCCCCACCAATCCTTGATCCGCTCGAATTCGATGTAGCGGTTGACCTCGAACTTTCCGACCTTGTAGGGCCCGGATCCCAGCGGGGTATCGAGCGTCGATTCGTCGAACGGCCGCGTCGCGTAATAGGATTGCGAGAAGATCGGCAGGCTCGCAACATAGAGCGGCACGTCGCGCCCGCGCTTTTCCGCGAAAGTGACGATCAGGGTCGCCTCATCGGGCGCCTCGGCCTTCACCATGTCGCGCATCTGCTGCAGGATCAGCGGATGACCCTTGGTCTTGAGCGTCGTCAGGGAGAAGGCGGCGTCGTGCGCCGTCATTTTCGCGCCGTCGTGGAACCTCGCCTCCGGCCGCATCGTGAAGCGATAGGTCAACTTGTCGGCTGAAATCCGCACCGATCTGGCGGCAAGGCCGTACAACGCGTCCGGCTCGTCGCCGGCGCGCGCCATCAGGGTCGCAAACGTCAGGTCCATGCCTTGCGCGCCCTCGCCCTTGAGGATGAAGGCGTTGAGCGAATTGAACGTCTGAAACGATTGATTGTAGGTGCGCTCCGAGGGAATCGTCGAAAACATCCCGCCTTTCGGTGCGGCAAGATTGACATAGTCGAAGTGGGGAAAGTCGGCCGGATACTTCAGATCGCCGAACGCCGAGATGCCATGAACCTCGGCATCGGCATCGGCCGCCATCGCGGGCCGAAACTGTGTCGCACTCAGCGCGCCGACACCGAGCCCGAGTATATGCCTGCGAGAAAGCGAGAGCTTTCGATAAGGGCTATTCAAGATCGTTTGCCCGTTTTGGCGGCTTTTTCAGCATCCCACCACCACAGGGAGGGAAATCCGGTAACACCGTATTTTGGCAAAGGCTCCGGATGACTGAAGCGATCCCAGCGCGCGGCGCGCTGAAATCCGGCGGCGAATTGCGGGACGACGTAACAATTCCAGAGCAATACCCGATCCAGCGCCTTGCAACTCGCAATCAGTTCCGCGCGATCCTTGGCGAAGATGATACGGTCTATCAGGGCATCGACTGCAGGATTTTTAATGCCGGGAAGATTTCGCGAACCGGGCCGATCCGCCGACTCCGACCCGAAGAAATCGCGTTGCTCGTTGCCTGGCGAAAGTGATTGTCCCCACCCATAGGTGGTGATGTCGAAGTCAAAACTGCGCAAGCGATTCTGATACTGCACACTGTCGACGGTGCGAATATTCACGGTCAGGCCAAGCCGCTCCAGATAAGGCTTGTAGAAAAGAATGCCACGTTCATCGCCTTGGTCCTGGCTCAGAAATTCGACGGCGACCGGCCGGCCGTCGGCGCCGACGAGTTTGCGGTCGCGAATTTCGAAGCCGGCCTCTTTCAGAAGCCGTGTGGCTTCGCGCAAATTGTTGCGGGCGGCTTCCGGATTGCCGCCGACCGGATTTTTGTACGGCATCGTAAAGACCTCGGCAGGCACCTTGTCGCGCACCGTTTCGAGAATCTGCAGCTCCTGACCCTCGGGAAGTCCCGACGAGGTGAGTTCGGGGATGCCGTCAAAATAACTGCTGTCGCGATGGTACTCTCCGTTCGAGAGCTGCCGGTCCGACTCCTCCCAATCATAGGCATAATTGAATGCGCGGCGGACCCTGACATCCGCAAATATTGCCCGGCGCAGATTGAACGCGAAGCCTTGCATGTGCCCCGAACTCGCATCGGGAAATTTTTCCTTGATGACGCGTTTTTCGCGCTCGGCGGGGAAATCGTAGGCCGTCGACCATTGCTTGCCGCTGCGCTCGGTAAACCAGTCCATCTGATCGGCCTTGAAGGCCTCGCGCCCAACCGTGTCGTCGCGAAAGAATTCAAACCGAAGCTCGTCGAAATTGTCCTGGCCGGCGCTGTGCGGAAAATCCTTCCCCCAATAATCCTTGACCCGTTCAAGCACCAGCGTGCGGCCTGCTTCAAACTCCCTGATACGATAGGCCGCAGACCCCAGCGGAATCTCCAACGTCGTCGCCGTGATGTCTCGCTTGCGCCCCTGCGCATCGGTGCCTTCCCACCAGTGCTTCGGCAGCACCGGGAACTCGCCAGCGATCGAGGGAAGTTCGCGGTTGCCCGGCCTGTCGAAAGTAAATTTGATGTCGCGCTCGCCGGCCTGTTCGCACTTGACGATATGCCGGTAGTAGGCGCTGAACATCGGACTGTTCTTCTTGAACGCATCCAACGAGAAGATGACGTCGGCCGGGATTACCGGCTTGCCATCGTGCCAGCGCGCCGCAGCGTTCAATCGATAGATGACGTACGAAAAATCGTCGGGATAGCTGGCCGCTTCCGCAAGCAGCCCATAGGCCGTCCCCGGTTCATCCAGCGACCTGGTCGTCAGCGTTTGATTTATCAAGGTGGCGCCGCCGGCGATCGACCCTTTCAATCCCTGGATCACGATGTTGAAATTGTCGAAAGTACCGAGTTCGAACAGACGTACGATGCCTTGCTTCGGCGCGCCCGGATTGACGTAGTCGAAGTGTTCGAAGCCGGCGGGATATTTGACGTCGCCAAACATCGACAACGCGTGCCGCCAACTTGGTGCGCCTGTTGCGGTCTGCGCGCTCGCCGGGCTTGCGGTCGGGAGACCGATCGTCGCTCCCAAAGTAGGGGCAACCGCGGCAAACGCCCCGCTCTGCAAAAGATGTCGTCGGGTGATTGCCAAATGGAGAATTCCTGTGGGTGCGGAGCGCTATTGAGGGCGTAATATAAGGCAAGGATTCGACGGATTATGTTGCTTTTTGCCCATGATAGCACCCCGTAACAGGGGTTTCTGCGGCGAAAGGTCCCGATAACAAAAGCGCGAGCCGTCGCATCAAAATGACGAGGCGAAGCTCAGATGCAAAAGCGGCCAGGCAATGCCTGGCCGCTGCCGGACTTTACGTAGAAGTTCAACCAGAACCGTCGCAAGGTTATTTCGCCGCGGTCGGCAGCGGAACCGGACTATCCGAAAGCGTGTGCAGATAATCGATCACGTCGGCGCGCTCGCTGTCCTTCGGGATTCCAGCAAAGCCCATCGCGGTGCCGGGGACGAAGCCCTTGGGATTGGCAATGAACTGGTTGAGGTCGTCATAGCTCCAGGTACCGCCCTTGGCCTTCATCGCGGCGGAGAAATTGAAACCCCCGCGTCCCTCGCCTTTCTTGTCGCCGACGATGCCGTAAAGATTCGGCCCGACCCGGTTCGGGCCGCCCTTCTCGAAGGTGTGACAGGCGGCGCACTTCTTGGCCGAAGCGGCGCCCTTCTCGACCGAGGCGGTCTGCAGCAGTTTCTCGATCGGTTCGGAGGGCGCGGGTGCGGCTTCCTTGCCGGCGGCCGACGCCTCTTCCTTCACGGCGATCTCATAACCCGGCTTTTCCGGTATCACGGGCGCAAAAATCGCTCCGGCCGAGAAGCTCATTATCAGCAAAACAAGGCAGGTGCCCAGAATGGCACCGAGAATTTTATTGAGTTCGAAGGAGTCCATTTTCGCTCGGCTCCGGGCCGTAAGGTCGACTTCAGGCCGGCTGAGCGGCCGCGGTTGAGCATCAGGAATCAGGCTTTCGCACCGCACCCCAAGCCACGATCAGATATCGGTTTGCCCGCGCTCTGGCAACCCGTATAAATGCGCCAACTTCCGGCCAATCCCCATCATTTACGGCCCGTTATCAACCGGGGCCGGCCCTCGTCCCCAAGCCGTTCTCAAGACCGCTCCCATGACCGAAACCCGCATTCTGGTGCTGATTCCCGCCCGCATGGCCGCCACGCGCCTGCCCGGCAAACCGCTGCTGGATATTGCCAGCCTGCCGATGATCGTCCATGTCCTGCGCCGTGCCGAGGCCGCGCAAATCGGCCGGGTGGCGGTCGCCACCGATACACCGGAAATCGCCGCGGTAGCCAAATCCCACGGCTTTGAAGCTGTCATGACCCGCGCCGATCATCCTTCCGGATCGGACCGGATTTACGAGGCCCTCGGCAAGCTCGATCCGCAAGGCAGGATCGACATCGTCGTCAACCTGCAAGGCGACTTTCCGACCATCCTGCCCGACAACATCCGCAGCGTGCTGGCACCGCTTGCCGACCCCGCGGTCGATATCGCAACGCTGGCCGCCGAAATCCATACCGAGGAAGAGAGCATCAACCCGAACGTGGTCAAGATGGTCGGCTCGCAGGTGAGCGAGCGGCGGCTGCGCGCACTCTACTTTACCCGCGCCACCGCCCCCTGGGGGGACGGGCCGCGCTACCATCATGTCGGCCTTTATGCCTATCGCCGCGCGGCACTGGAGCGTTTCGTGGCGCTGCCGCCCTCCGCCCTGGAGCGGCAGGAGAAACTCGAGCAGCTCCGGGCCGTGGAGGCCGGCATGCGGATCGACGCCATGATCGTCGATACCGTGCCGCGCGGCGTCGACACCCCCGAAGACCTCGCGACCACCCGCCTCCTACTGGCGAAAAGCTGAGCGGCTGTTACAAGGCGGCCATGACTGCAACAATGACCAAGGCAACGACCAAAGCCATGAAGATCGCATTCCAGGGCGAACCGGGCGCGAATTCGCATATCGCCATCGTCAACGCCTATCCCGACGCCGAGGCGCTGGCTTGCCCGACCTTCGAAGACGCACTGGCCGCCATCACTTCCGGCGAGGCGGACCTCGGCATGATCCCGATCGAAAATTCGGTCGCCGGACGCGTTGCCGACATTCACCATCTGCTGCCGCAATCCGGCCTGTTCATCGTCGGCGAATGGTTCGAGCCGATCCACCATCAATTGATGGCGCCGCGCGGCGCCAGGCTCGCCGATATCAAGACCGTGGAGAGCCACGTCCATGCGCTCGGGCAATGCCGCCGCATCATCCGCAAGCTCGGCATCAAGCCGGTCGTATCCGGCGACACCGCGGGAAGTGCGCGTATCGTCTCGGAGCGCGGCGACAAGAGTTGCGCGTCGATCGCCTCGCGCCTTGCGGCGGAGATCTATGGCCTCGATATCCTGGCCGAGGACGTCGAGGACGAAACCCACAACACCACGCGCTTTGTGGTACTGGCGCGCGAGGCGAACTGGGCCAAACAGGGCTCGGGGCCGCTGGTCACGACTTTTGTTTTCCGGGTGCGCAACCTGCCCGCCGCGCTCTACAAGGCGATGGGGGGCTTTGCCACCAACGGCGTCAACATGACCAAGCTGGAAAGCTACATGGTCGACGGCAATTTCTTCGCCACCCAGTTCTATGCCGACGTCGACGGCCATCCCGACGACAGGAATCTTGCATTCGCGCTGGAGGAGCTGAAATTCTTCTCGCGTGAATTCCGGATCGTCGGGGTCTATCCCGGCCATCCATTCAGGGCGACGTTCAGCGAGAAGCAGGAATAACGGCCGGCTTTAGCCGAACTGCTCAACCACCGCCGACCACAGGCGCCAGACCTCGGGACGGGTTTCAAGAGCGGTCTGGACCATGACCAGCTTCGAGGCCGGATCGACGCAGACGCGTTGGCCGAGGTCGCCGGAGAACGCGAACTGGCGCCGCTTGCCGGGAAGCAGAAACAGAAAATAGCCGTAACCGAAATCCGGCATGGCTTTGCCCGGCAGCAAATAGCTGTCGGACGGCCGCACCGTGGTCGCCTCCAGCATCCACTGCGCCGGAATGATCTCTTTGCCCTCCCACGCACCGTCATAGGCAAGCAGGCGTCCGAGCCGCGCGTAATCGCGCAGCACGGCGTTGAAACCGAAATGCGCGACCTCAAAGCCCTCCGCATCCAGGAACCACGAAGCATCGGCTTCGGCGCCGATCGGTTGCCATACTTTTTCCTGCAGATAATCCGATGCCGACTTGTTCACGGCGTTGTGGAGCACCACGCCGAGCACATCGGGTTCGATGCTGGCGTAATAGTATCGCGTGCCCGGCGCAGCGATCCGATGGTTGAATTGCGCGATGCTGGCGACCGTGCCTTTTTGGGAGAACCACGACCCTCTGATCATGTCGCCCCACAAGCGATTGAGGTCGCGGCTGTCGTCTCTTTCTTCGCCAAAATCAACACCGGAAGACATGTGCAGCAAATCGCGGATCGGTGTCCTGCCGTATTCGGTGCCCTTGAAGCCCGGGACATAGGTCTCCGGCGTGTCGTCGACCGATTTGATCGCGCCTTCGGAAACGGCGATGCCGATCAATATCCCAGTGATCGATTTCACCATCGACTGCGAAAGCATCCGGTCGCGATCGGTTCGGCCGTATTGATAATGCTCGAACAGGATCCGGTCGTCCTTCGCGATCAAAAGGCCGGTGACGGGATTGCGCGACAAATATTCGGTCAGGGAAGATGGCTTGCCCTTGTACGAATAGCGCAACTCCGCGAGCGAACGCTTGAACATCCACGGTGTGGCGGCGCGCTCGATCTTCCGCGTCGTATAAATCTCACCGAAATGGCTGAAAGCGCCTACGCGGTAGTTTGGCTCAAAGGGGTTGCCATGCAGTCGGGCCCTTAGAGAACTGGGAGCGGGAAAACCCTCGGCGGCACCGTACAGATCGGCGTTCGGGCCGGTGGGAGAGAATGTCGGACCGGCGCCATTGCCGGTCACCGCACCGTCGTCAATCGTCTCGGCGATGGCAGGACCGCAGGCGGCCGTGGCGGCGAGGCCTGCCAACGCTGCGCGGCGAGAGATAGTGGGCGCCATCCGATTGGCCGATCAACCTTATGCTGCGGCCTTGTTGCCGAGCCCGAACGCATCCGCCAGCAGATCGTACGATTTCTTGCGGGCGTCGTGATCGTACACCGCGGTAATGACCATCAACTCATCGGCCTTGCTCGCCGCAATCATCGGCTGCAGCTTCGCCATCACGGTGGCGGGACTGCCGACGAACAGCCGCGAGCGATTGCGCGCGATCGAGCCACGCTCGGCGTCGGTGTAGGGATGGGCCAACGCTTCCTCGACGCTCGGCAACGGCAAATACTGGCCGCGGTCGCGGCGCAGCCGGTTGAGATCCATCGACGACGCCAACCGCTCGGCTTCCGCGTCGGTGTCGGCCGCAATCGCGGCGACCGCAAGAATGCCATAGGGCGTCGAGCGCCAGCCCGACGGCTTGAAGCGCTGACGATAGTTGGTCAGCGCCTCGACCGCATCATAGGACGCAAAATGATGTGCGAACGCAAAGCCCATGCCGACTTGCGCTGCGAGTTCCGAACTGTAATCGCTGGAGCCAAGCAGCCAGATCGGCGGCAGCGGCACGTCGTCGGGCATCGCGATCACGTTGTTGAAGGGATGGCCGGGCGGGAAATCGCGGGTCTCCCACAGCGTCAATTCATGCAGGCGCTCGAGAAAATCGTCACCCTCGCGGCGATCGAGCCGGCTGCGCAGCGCGTAGGCTGTGGCCCCGTCGGTACCCGGCGCGCGTCCCAGTCCGAGATCGATCCGGCCGGGAAACAGGGCCTCCAGCATCTTGAAGCGTTCGGCCACCATCAGCGGCGCGTGGTTGGGCAGCATCACGCCGCCGGAGCCGACCCGGATGCGGCTCGTCACCGCAGCGATCTGCCCGATCATGAGGTCGGGCGCCGGGCTCGCCACCGAGGCGAGGTTGTGATGCTCGGCCAGCCAGTAACGCAGGTAGCCGAGCGCATCGGCGTGGCGCGCCAGATCGATGCTGTTGCGCAACGCCGCAGCGGGCTTGGTGCCGGTGGTGACGACGGAGAGGTCGAGGATGGAAAGAGGGATCATGGCGCTAAGCTAGTGCCTCGGATCGAGCGCACAAAGGGGCCTGATGCGCAGACCAGTCGCGCACCCGATGGGACGGGTAGGCCGTTCCTGGATGGATGGGTGGGACGATATTTCTGATATGATTCTTAATCATGTACTGCCCACTAACTGGGCCTGAAGGTCTTTCGCAAGAGAACTTCACTCTTTGGCTTGTAAATAAAGCACTAATTAAATCTTCTATGGAAATTCAGTTGCTCTCGAAGCTTGCCCAACAATTACATAATTTTGATCTCTCACCATATTATCCGCAAAAATTGGGCAATTTCCCACCAGCAATGGGCTATATGGAAAGCCTTCTTTGGCTTATTTTAGGGGTCTGCAACCAAGCTGGACGCAGTTTACAGCCCTGAGCGGAGTTTGTGGTGCCATGACCGAGATTACGCCCGCCCCGCAAGACCGCCATGCGGGGCAAAAACTCCCGGCCATTTCCTTTGAGTTCTTTCCGCCAAAGACCGAGGAGATGGAGCGCAGCCTGTGGGAGACCATCAAGCGCCTGGCGCCGCTGGAGCCCTCCTTTGTCTCGGTGACCTACGGCGCGGGCGGATCGACCCGCGAGCGCACCCATTCGACCATCACCCGCATCCTGTCCGAAACCAGCCTGCTGCCGGCGGCACACCTCACCTGCGTCGGTGCGTCGCGCGGCGAGATCGACGACATCGTCGGCCGCTATTACGACGCCGGCGTCCGCCATATCGTTGCGCTGCGCGGCGATCCGTCCGGCGGCATCGGCACCGCCTACACCACGCATCCGGACGGCTATCGCACCTCGGCGGATCTCGTCGCCGGCATCAAGCGGCAGCATGGCGACATCGAGGTCTCGGTCTCCGCCTACCCCGAGAAACATCCGGAAAGCCGCGACTTCGATGCCGACATCGATATGTTGAAGGCCAAGGTCGATGCCGGCGCAGCCCGCGCCATCACCCAGGTCTTTTTCGACAACGATCTCTACTTCCGCTATCTCGACCGTGTCAGGGCGCGCGGCATCGAGATTCCGATCGTGCCGGGCATCATGCCGATGCACAATTTCAAGCAGGCAAGAGCCTTCGTGACCCGCGCCGGCACCACCGTGCCGAACTGGCTCGCGGAGAAATTCGAGGGCCTCGACGACGATCCAGAAACCCGCAAACTGGTTGCTGCCACCGTCGCGGCCGGCCAGGTGCAGAAGCTCGCCAAGCACGGCATCGACACTTTTCACTTTTACACCATGAACCGCGCCGACCTCGTATTCGCGATCAGTCATTTGCTCGGCATCCGCCCGAATGGCGCGCAGAAAGCCGCCTGATCCGATGACTGTTCCGGTTTCTCCCAAACGTATCGCTTTGCTGGCGGCTGCCCGCGAGCGGATTCTGGTGCTCGACGGCGCCATGGGCACCATGATCCAGGGCCTCGACTACGACGAGGCCGCGTTTCGCGGCGAGCGCTTCAAGGTTTTCCACCGCGACCTGCGCGGCAACAACGACCTGTTGATCCTGACGCAGCCGAAAGCGATCCTGGACATCCACGCCGACTACCTGCGCGCCGGCGCCGACATCGTCGCCACCAACACCTTTTCCTCGACCTCGATCGCGCAGGCCGATTACGACCTCTCCGGCATTGCCTATGAGATGAACCTCGAAGGCGCGAAACTGGCACGCGCCGCCGCCGAGCGCGTCACCGCCGAGGACGGCAAACCGCGCTTTGTCGCCGGCGCCATCGGCCCGACCAACCGCACCGCGTCGATTTCGCCCGATGTTTCCAGCCCCGGTTTCCGCGCCGTCACCTTCGATGATCTGCGCACCGCTTACGGCGAGCAGGTCAAGGGCCTGCTGGACGGCGGCGTCGACCTTTTGCTGGTCGAGACCATCTTTGACACGCTCAACGCCAAGGCAGCACTCTATGCGATCGCCGAGATCGCGGAGGCTAGAGGCCTCGATGTTCCCGTGATGATCTCCGGCACCATCACCGACAAGTCCGGCCGGCTGCTGTCGGGGCAATTGCCCGAGGCGTTCTGGAATTCGGTGCGCCACGCCAAACCCCTCACCGTCGGCTTCAACTGCGCGCTCGGCGCCGAGGATTTGCGCGCGCATATCGCCGACATCGGCCGCGTCGCCGATACGCTGGTCTGCGCCTATCCCAATGCCGGCCTGCCCAACGAATTCGGCCAGTACGACGAGAGCCCAGAATTCATGGCCCGGCTGATCGGCGAATTCGCACGCGCCGGCCTCGTCAACATCGTCGGCGGCTGCTGCGGCACCACGCCGGAACACGTCGCGGCGATTGCCGCCGCGGTCGCGCCGCAGCGCCCGCGCATAGTTCCCATGATCGAACCGCGCCTGCGGCTCTCGGGGCTGGAGCCGTTCGAACTGACGCCCGCGATTCCCTTTGTCAACGTCGGCGAGCGCACCAACGTCACGGGATCTGCGAAATTCCGCAAACTGATCACCGCCGGCGACTACACCGCAGCACTGCAGGTGGCGCGCGACCAGGTCGAGAACGGCGCCCAGATCATCGACGTCAACATGGATGAAGGCCTGCTGGATTCCGAAGCCGCGATGGTGACGTTCCTCAATCTCGTCGCCGCCGAGCCGGACATCGCCCGCGTGCCCGTGATGGTCGACTCCTCGAAATTCGCCGTGATCGAAGCCGGCCTGAAATGCGTGCAGGGCAAGCCGGTGGTGAATTCGATCTCGATGAAGGAAGGCGAGGCCAAGTTCATTCACGAGGCCACCATCGCGCGGCGTCATGGCGCCGCCGTCGTGGTGATGGCGTTCGACGAAGCCGGCCAGGCCGACACCTTTGCGCGCAAGACCGAGATCTGCAAGCGCGCCTACGACATCCTGGTCGGCCAAATCAATTTCCCGCCGGAAGACATCATCTTCGATCCGAATATCTTTGCGATCGCCACCGGGCTCGAGGAGCACAACAACTACGGCGTCGATTTCATCGAGGCGACGCGCTGGATCCGCGCGAACCTGCCGCTTGCCCATATCTCCGGCGGCGTCTCCAACCTTTCGTTCTCATTCCGCGGCAACGAGCCGGTGCGCGAGGCCATGCATTCGGTATTCCTGTATCACGCGATTCATGCCGGCATGGACGTGGGCATCGTCAATGCCGGCCAGATGATCGTCTATGACGACATCGACCCCGAACTGCGCCAAGTATGCGAGGACGTGATCCTCAACCGCGATCCCGGCGCGTCCGAGCGGCTGCTGCAATTGGCCGAAAAATTCCGCGGCAAGGAGAAGCAGGCCAAGGAGACCGATCTGGCCTGGCGCGAATGGCCGGTCGACAAGCGGCTGAGCCACGCGCTGGTGCACGGCATCACCGAATATATCGAAGAGGATACCGAGGACGCCCGCAAGCTCGCCGAGCGTCCGCTCAACGTCATCGAAGGCCCGCTGATGGCTGGCATGAACGTGGTCGGCGATCTCTTCGGCGACGGCAAGATGTTCCTGCCGCAGGTGGTGAAATCCGCCCGCGTGATGAAGCAGGCGGTCGCCTACCTGATGCCGTTCATGGAAGAGGAGAAGGCGCGCAACCTCGCCAATGGCGTCGAAGGCGACGGCCGCAACTCCGCCGGCAAGATCGTGCTCGCCACCGTGAAGGGCGACGTCCACGACATCGGCAAGAACATCGTCGGCATCGTGTTGCAATGTAACAATTTCGAGGTGATCGACCTCGGCGTCATGGTGCCGGCCTCCCGGATCATCGAGACCGCTAAAGCCGAGCGCGCCGACATCATCGGCCTTTCCGGTTTGATCACGCCCTCGCTCGACGAGATGAGCTTCCTCGCCGGCGAGATGGAGCGGCAGGGCATGAACGTGCCGCTGTTGATCGGCGGTGCCACCACCAGCCGGGTCCATACCGCGGTCAAGATCGACCCGAACTACAAAAACGGCCCGGTGGTCCATGTCAACGACGCCAGCCGCGCCGTCGGCGTCGCCTCGTCGCTGCTGTCGCCGGAGCGGCGCGAGGCCTATGCCGCCGAGGTGCGCGCCGATTACGCCAAGATCTCGGCGGCGCATTTGCGCGCGCAAGCTGACAAGAAGCGCGTGAAGTTGGCGGATGCCCGTGCCAACGCCGTCACCATCGATTTTGCCAAGGCGCCGCCAAAAAAGCCGGCGTTCCTGGGCATCAAGAGCTTTGGGGATTACGACCTCGCCGAGCTGGCCGATTACATCGACTGGACGCCGTTCTTCCAGACCTGGGAGCTGACCGGGCGCTTTCCCGCCATTCTCGACGACGCAAAAGTCGGCGAAGTCGCGCGCTCGCTGTATGCCGACGCCCGCAAGATGCTGGACCTCATCGTGAAGGAGAACTGGTTCAAGGCACAGGCCACCATCGGCTTCTGGCCGGCCAATGCCGAGGGCGACGACATCGCGGTTTATGCCGACGATACGCGTAAAACCAGGATCGCGACGTTCCACACCCTGCGCCAGCAGCTCGAGAAACGCGAAGGCCGCTTCAACGCCGCACTGTCGGATTTCATCGCCCCCGCAGCGAGCGGCGTGCCGGATTATATCGGCGCCTTCGTGGTCACCGCCGGGATCGGCGAAGACATCGTCGCCGACCGCTTCAGGCGTGCCAATGACGATTACTCCTCGATCCTGTGCAAGGCGCTGGCGGACCGTCTTGCCGAAGCCTTTGCCGAACGCATGCACGCCCGCGTGCGCCGCGAATTCTGGGGCTACGCGCCGGACGAGACGCTGACGCCCGACCAGTTGATCCTCGAACAATACAAGGGCATCCGTCCCGCGCCCGGTTATCCCGCGCAGCCTGATCACACCGAGAAGGCGACGCTGTTCCGCCTGCTCGACGCCGAGAACACCGTCGGCGTCAAGCTGACCGAGAATTATGCGATGTGGCCGGGCTCGTCGGTGTCGGGGCTTTATTTCAGTCATCCGGAAAGTTTTTATTTCGGTGTCGGCAAGATCGAGCGCGACCAGGTCGAGGACTACGCCGCGCGCAAGGACTGGAGCATCACCGAGACCGAGCGCTGGCTGGCGCCGGTGCTGAATTATATTCCGGGGCAGGACAGCCGGGGACGCTCGACGAAAGAGCCGATCCCGACGCTGGCGCCGGCCAACGACGCGACATCGCCGGAACTGGCCGCGCATCCGCCGGGCTGCACCTGCGCGGTGCACCTCGCCTATCGCAAGAAGGCCGTGCGGGCCGGGTAGCTTCGTCCAAACAGGCTTGCCACTATTGCGGGCCACCCGGTCGCGCAAATTTACCTAATGCATGCCGAGCACAGTCGGAAGCCAGAGGGTTAGTCCAGGCCAATAGGTTACGATTACAAGAAACACCAGCATCGTGAGCAGCCACGGCATGACGGCCATGGCCAGATCGGTGATCCGCATGCCGGCGATCATCGATGCGACATACAGGTTGAGGCCGACCGGGGGGTGGCAAAGGCCAACCTCCATATTGACGTCGATCACGATGCCGAAATGGACCAGATCGATGCCCAGCCGCTTCGCCGCCGGCGCCAGGATCGGAGCCATGATCAGGATGATCGAGGTCGGCTCCATGAAATTGCCGGCCAGCAGCAGCAATACGTTGACGAGCAGAAGGAAACCGACCCAGCCGAGATCCTGAGCTGTGATCCAGTCGGCGAGCGCGGAAGGAATATTCTCGTTGCTGAGAACGAACGAAAACAATACCGCGTTGGTCACGATATACAGCAGCATCGCGCTGGTGTTGGCGGCCTTCAGCAACACCCGCGGCACATCCTTGAACTTCAGAGCCTTGTACACGAATACCGATATGAAGAACGAATAGACCGCTGCCATCGCAGCGGCTTCCGTCGCGGTGAACAGGCCGCTGTAGATGCCGCCGATGATGATGACGACCAGCATCAGACCCCAGATGCTTTCCCGGAACGCATGAAGGGTATCGCCCCAGCTCGCCCTGGTCATCCGTGGATAGTTTCGCTTCCGGGCCAAATACCAGGTCACCCCGCACAGCATCGCGGTCAACAGAGAGCCGGGCAAAAGACCTGCCACAAACAGCGCGCCGATCGATGTGCCGGTGGAGATCGCATAGATGATCTTCGGGATCGACGGCAGCATCAGGATACCGAGCGAGCCGGCAACCGTGATGATGCCGGCGCCAAATCGCATCGGATAGCCATTCCGCACCATCTCGGGCAAAACGATCGCCCCGACAGCGGCCACGGTGGCGACGCTCGAACCGCAAACAAGTGCGAACATCGAGCAGGCCACGATGCCGGCGAGCCCCAATCCACCGTGCCAATGCCCGATCAGGGATGTCGCGAAGTTGATCATCCGCCGCGCGACACCGCCATGGGTCAGAAAATTGCCAGCCAGGATGAAGAACGGGATCGCCATGATCTCGAAGCTCTCGATTCCGGTGAACAGCTTCATCGATACCGCTTCAATCGGAACCGTCGTCAGCGTGAACAGGAAGGTGAGCACGGTGAGACCAAGCGCGATCGAAACCGGTATGCCGGTCAGCATCAGCGCGATCAGCAGCACGAAGATCGTGCCGGCGCGCATCGCCTGCGGCATGACGATGATGCCTGCCTTCTCTCCGAGGCAGATCGTCAGAATCAATATCGGCGCCAGGATCAGGATCAATCCGAGTGGGCTCGCCTTGCCACGCAGGTCCTCGTTCGGACCGGCCGCCAGAGGGTGCAACGCCGGGGCGGTCACCTCGATGCCCTCGACCTGCGCCTCGTTGTGATGCGGAAGTTCGCCGGTCCGGTAATAGAACCACGCCACCTGCAGGAAGCGGAAGCACATCAGGCCTGAGCCGACCGGGATCGCGAGGTAGACGATCCACATCGGCGCTTCGAGGTCGTTGGATTGCTGGCCGGTCTGCCACATCTGGCTGACGAACGAGCCGCCGAAGCTCGCGATCATCCCGGTGAAAAACGCACCGCACAGCAGACTGAACAGGATCACCTGTTTGCGCGAACGCGCCGGCACCCGGTTGACGAGCAAGTCAACGCCGACATGGATGCCGGTACGCACGCCGTAGGCCGCGCCGAACTTGGCCATCCAGATGAACATGTAGATGCAGAGCTCCTGCGCCCATGAGACATCGAGGGCGGCAAGCCACAAATAAATGTCCTTGAGCATCTCCGGCAGCACGGGCACGCCGCGCGCGGCCAGCCATTTCGACAGATCGATCGAGAGGCCGGTCCCATAGCGGTGCAGCACGGCGAAAAAGATCAGCGCGGTCGCCGCAGCGATCAGGGTGGCGATCAGCCACTCTTCCAAATGGTTGAGCGCTCGATTGAGCACTTTAAGCACGCTAGTCCCCCGTCTCAGACCGAAACGGCCGGGAGTGCGATCACTCCCGACCGTTGTCCTGTTTGCTATGCCAAAGCCCGCCGTCAGTTCATCTTGATGTAGAGTTCCTTGGCGACGAGGTCGAGCACCTCCTGCCCGACGCGGCCCTTGGCCCACGCATAGGTCGGCCGCATCGCCGTCTGCCAGGCCTTGCGCTGGTCATCGGTCAGATAGTGAAGGGTGGTTTTGCCGGACTTCTTGATCTCGGCCAGCGCGTCTTCGTTTTCCTTCACCGCGATCGAGTTGGTGTAATCGGTCGCCTCTTCCATCGCCTTGTCGAGCTGTTTGCGGATATCCGGCGGCAATCCGTTCCAGAACTTCGAGTTGACGATCACGGCATATTGCAGGTGCGCATGATAGGAGACCGTGACGTCTTTCTGCACTTCATAAAATTTCTGCGTCAGGTAGTTCGACGCCGTGTTCTCGCAGCCGTCGACCACGCCGGTCTGCAGCGCCTGGTAGACTTCCGAGAACGCCATGATCTGCGGGATCGAGCCGACGTCGCGGAAATAGCGGTCGGCAATCTTGGAGCCGGAGATGCGGATCTTGAGGCCCTGGAAATCGGCCGGCACCAGCAGCGGACGGTTGGCCGAGGTCATGTGAAAGCCGTTGTCCCAATAGGCCAGACCGCTGATGCCCTTGGACTCGAGCTTCTGGAACAGCCACGTGCCGACCGGCCCCTTCATCGCCTTGTCGTAGGTCGCCTCATCCTTGAACAGCCAGGGCAAATCGAGCGCTTCGAACTCCTTGATGCCGAGCGGGGCGAATTTCGCGGTCGAGGGTGCCAGCATCTGCACCGAGCCGAGCTGCAGCGCCTCGATCTCTTCCTTGTCCTTGTAGAGCGAGGAATTCGGGTAGACTTCGATCTTGACCTTGCCGGCGGTATATTTTTCGGCGAGTTCCTTGAACCTGAGCGCGCCCTTGCCCTTCGGCGTGTCGTTTGCGACGACGTGGCTGAACTTGATGATGATCGGCTCCTGGGCCGCGGCCAGGCCTGGAGCCAGACAAAGGGCAGCCGCGAAGCTCGCAAGAATTAATCGGCGCATGAACTCTCCTCCCGGTTGACACGGAAACCGGTTCTTTTGGTTTTCCGGGTAGGTGTAGTGGCAGCAAACCGGCGTTGGAACAACTAGACCTAAGCCGAATTGGCGGGGGCACAAAATCAAGCCCATGGCCGGCGCGCAAACAAAATCACGGGCTTGCCGGCTCGACCCCGCTTGCGCGGCTCCGCGACATTTAGCCCTTGCGCTGCACCACCATAAACAGCCGCCGGAACGGGAACAGCGTCTGGCCGGCGGGGTTTCGCGGGTAGGCTTTCGCAACGCGCTCGCCGTAAGCCGTTTCGAAGGCGGCTTTCTCCTCGCCTTGAAGGATGTCCAGATACCGCGTCAACCACGTGCCCTTGGTCCATTCCTTGACCGGATTTTCCCCTTCGAGGATCTGCAGATACTCGGTCTCCCAGATATCGATGTTCTTGGACAGCGGCGCCAGCACGGCATGATAGAATGCAGGCTCATGGACCGGCGGCGGCATCACGAGATGCTCGAGCCGGCTTCGCCATGGCCCGTTCAAGGCGGTTTCCGCGATCAGCAGATGCGAAGGCGCCGCGAAATTGCGCGGCATCTGCACGGCGAGGATGCCTCCGGGCTCGACTTTTTCCAATATTGAAGGAAGCAACCTGGCATGGTCGGGCAACCAGTGCAGCGCCGCATTGGAGTACACGACGTCGTATTTTTGCGGCGGCTGCCATGATCCCAAATCCTGTTGCAGCCATTCGACCGCGGGCGCCGCCTGTCTCCCGGCCGCGACCATCTCGGATGAGCCTTCGACGCCGACGACGACCGCGTCCGGCCATCTCTCCTTCAACAATTTGGTGACGTTACCGGCCCCGGCGCCAAGGTCGGCGACGCTTCGCACCAAAAAATCCGGAATCCGCATCAGAAGATCGATTGCAGGCCTCAACCGGTGTCCGGAGAATTTCAGATACTGCTGTGGATTCCATACCATCGCCGAGACCTGTTATTTTTGCTTGAGCGGGGGCAGCAGTACTACACTTGCCGAAGCGCAGGTAGGGCAAATCGGCCTCTCGCAAAGAGCGCGCTCTCAGAATGACGCAGAACCCACGCTCGCGAACGATGATGGCATGGGGATTCAATTTTCAAAGAGCAGCTATGAGTCCGCATTCTCGCGGCGCGATTTCGCCCGAGCTCTGCCAGAATTCCTTACCCTCTTAAGAGAGGGCGCAGGGAATGCCGGGCGCCCAATGCGCCCGCAGCCTGGCAGGGCAGAAAAACAAGCTATGCCAGCAAAGTCACCACGGTCACACCGGAATCACCCGGCATTCCCCGCACAATGGTTTTACGGCTTATTTCGCGCTCTCCCCGGTGACCGGGCTTTGTTGCCACCGTCGCCAGCGGATAATTCCGCCGACTTGACACCAGCGTCGGGGTGTCAGGACCACACGACTTCGCCGTCCGCGTCAGCACGATTCGTCAAGCGAGCTTCGGCGTCCACTGCATCCAACCCCGCGTCCGTGACGATCGCGATACGCCCCTCTGTGGGGTGGACGGGGTTGATATGGACCTGATCTTCACTTCTGTAAATCCGAATATTTTTGCGGACCGGGCTTGACAGCCAAATGGCTGATTTGCCCGTCGGGTAGATCAAGGCGTGAACCTGTTAATTCGGCCGACGTCTGCTTTGAAACGCGTTACGGACTCAAGCCACGCATCGCGCCGCGTCCGAAAAGTTCCAGAAGCGGACAATTCAATCGATCACCTCGCCGGTGCTGGCAAACAGCGTAGGGATCACGCCCACAGGAGGAAATCGCGGGAACCCGGAATCACCCTTTTGTTATTAGTCGGAACCCGGCATTGGTGCTGTTCTGATATCCAACGAGGGGCTGACCCCATGTCAGAGCCGAAGCTTTCCGTGCGGGACCTTCTCTACGAGCCGACCCGCTGGGATCAATTGATCGCGGCGGATCTTTCGGCTGAGATCGAGTCACTGCTGTCGGAAAGGATCGACACCATTCCCGAGATGCGGCGATTCCTGGCAATCAAGGGTTATCGGGAACTGCATCAAAGCCTCAAAGCCGCAGCCGATGGAAAATCCGGTGAAGAGGCGCTGCGCGCGGTGGCTTTCGCCATGCGGGCATACGCCCGTGATCGCCCCGGCCTGTCAGCGGCGACCTTCAGAAATCCGACCGTGGATTCTCCGGAATGGCACCACGAAGGCGAATCGCTGGGGCGCTTCGTCCTCGGCGTTTTTGCCGGCGTCGGGCTGACGGGCGATGCGGCGATCCATGCACTCAGGATTTTACGGGCGCTGGTTCGTGGCTTCGTCCTGCACGAGATGGCCGCCTCTTTCATTGAGCCGCTGGATTACGATGAGAGCTACAGCATGGCGGTGGAAGTCTACATACGTGGATTGACTGCGTTGCATACGGCGAAAAAGTGACGCGCCGCTGCCTTGAGCCACCGCCCTAGAGCCTTAGGCTCGAAACGCCTTCACGGCGTCAAAGACGAGGCAGCCGATGAAAGCGCCAGCGCAACGCGGCTTTAAATCATAAAATGCGCCAGCGTCGATCGCGCGACCGAAAAGATCCCAGGACAGGAGCGCAGCGGCGAACGGAAACACCAGCGCCCCCGAAAGCGAAGCCAGGAAGTACGTGGGATCGAAGTCGCCCCGGTTCATGAGCTTGGTGGCAAACCACGCGGCCACGCAAGGCATAAGCACCGATAAGAGCCACCACATAGCTACAGCAATCTCCTGACCTGTCGGGTCTATCGATTCCACGATTTATTAAACAAGTGATGAATGGCTGCAGGCGATTGCGACCGAGTTTTCGCCGGGCCACGCTCCTTTGGCAAAGCCGGCCCTCAGGAATGATGACCGAGAAGCACTACCCCTCCCCCTCATCGCTCGCCAAAACCCCCTTCACCGCCCGCGCCCACCCGGCAAGCTTTCGCTCGCGTGTCGCAGCACTCATCGCCGGCTTGAAGCGGCGTTCCAGCCGCCAGGTGTCGGCGAACTTTGACGGCTCGGGATAGACGCCGGCGGCGAGCCCGGCGAGATAGGCGGCCCCGAGTGCGGTGGTTTCCTGGATCATCGGACGGTCGACCGGGGCGTCCAGCAAGTCGGCGAGGCGCTGCATGGTCCAGTCCGATACCGCCATGCCGCCGTCGACGCGCAGCACGACATGAGCGGTTTTCGCCTCCGGCCAGTCGGCGCGCATCGCGGCCCACAGATCCGAAGTCTGGTAGCAGACGCTTTCCAGCGCGGCATGGGCGAATTCGGCCGGGCCGGTGTTGCGGGTCAGCCCGAACAGCGCGCCGCGCACCCGCGGATTCCAGTAGGGCGCCCCCAGGCCGACGAAGGCCGGCACCAGGTAGACGCTTTGGGTGGGATCGGATTTGCCGGCGAGTTCGCCGGTTTCCGCCGCCTGCTTGATGATACCGAGGCCGTCGCGCAGCCATTGGACCGCCGAGCCCGCGACGAAGATCGAACCTTCGAGCGCATAAGTGCGCTGGCCCTTCAACTGATAGGCAATCGTCGTCAGCAGCTTGTTGTTCGATTTCACCGGCGTGGTGCCGGTGTTGAGCAGCGCGAAACAGCCGGTGCCGTAGGTCGACTTGATCATGCCGGGCGCAAAGCACGCCTGGCCGATGGTGGCGGCCTGCTGGTCGCCGGCGATGCCGGAGATCGCGATCGCGCCGCCGAACAGATCAGGCGTGCTGTCGCCGAACTTGCCGGAGCAGTCCTTTACCTCAGGCAGCATCGCGCGGGGCACCCGCAGGATTTTCAGCAGTTCATCGTCCCATGCGCCGGTGTGGATGTTGAACAGCAGCGTGCGCGAGGCGTTGGTGGCGTCTGATGCGTGAACCTTGCCGCCGGTGAGACGCCACAACAGATAACAATCGACGGTGCCGAACAATAGCTCGCCGCGCATAGCACGCGCGCGCGCCCCCGGGACATGATCGAGGATCCAGGCCACTTTGGTGCCGGAGAAATAGGGATCGATAATGAGGCCGGTCTTGGCCGTGATCGCGGGCTCGTGGCCTTCGCTCTTCAATTGCGCGCAGATGTCGGCGGTGCGGCGATCCTGCCAGACGATGGCGCGGTGAATGGCGTGTCCGGTGGCGCGGTCCCACACCACAGTGGTCTCGCGCTGGTTGGTGATGCCAATGGCGGCGATGTCCTTGGCGCTGACGCCGGCCTTCTTCATCGCATCGCGGCAGCAGGCGATGGTCGAGGTCCAGATGTCCTCGGGCTCGTGCTCGACCCAGCCGGAGGCCGGAAAATGCTGCGGGAATTCCTGTTGCGCCGACGCGGCAACGGAGATGTCGGCGCGAAACACCATCGCGCGCGAGGATGTGGTGCCCTGATCGATGGCCAGCACGTGGGACATGATGGTGTTTCCTGGCGTTTTTCCCGAGTGGTTTTATTGGCGGCAGGCAAGCGGATTGGGATTGGTTCGTCAATATGGCGGCAGCGCGCGATTTCTTCCCTTCTCCCCTTCTGAGAGAAGGTGGCATAGGCGACCTTCGGTCGCCGTTCTATAGCAGGACGGCGCCGGATGAGGGCTCTCTCACGGCGGACACTGAATTCGCGGAGACAGACCCTCACCCGTCTGCGATGCTGCGCATCGCAGCCACCCTCTCCCACAAGGGGAGAGGGAAGAAAGCGCTACGCCGACGCTGTCATTACGCCGCCGTCGACCACGATGGTCTGTCCGGTCATGAAGCTGGAGGCGTCGGAGCCGAGATAGGCGACCGCGCCTGCGATCTCGTCGGGCTCGCCGATCCGGCGCAAGGGCGTAGTGGCGCAGCGGCGCTTCAGGCGCTCTTCGTCTTCCCACAAGGCTTTGGCGAAATCGGTCTTGACCAGACCCGGCGCCACGCAATTGACGCGCACGCCCTTCGGGCCCCATTCACCGGCGAGGCTGCGGCACAGCGCAAAATCCGCCGCCTTGGAAATTCCGTAGGCGCCGATCACGGTCGAGCCGCGAAGCCCGCCGATCGAGGAGATGATGACGACCGAGCCGTTGCCCCGCGCCGCCATCTGCGGGATCGCCAGCGCGCACAGCCAGATGTTGCTCTTGACGTTGGAGCCCATGATCTTGTCGAAGGCCTCGTCCGTGATGTCGAGCAGCGGGCCGTAATAGGGATTGACGGCCGCGTTGCAGACCAGGATGTCGATCCTGCCGTAGTGTTTCGTGGTGCCGGCGATCAGCGCCTCGACTTCGTCGCGGCGCGAGATGTTGCAGGGGATGACATGGGCGTCGCCGCCCGCCTTGCGGATGTCGTCAGCGACCTCTTCGCAGGCATCGGCCTTGCGGCTGGAAATCACCACCCTGGCGCCAAGGCGCGCCATCAGCTCCGCCGAGGAACGCCCGATGCCGCGGCTCGAACCGGTGACGACGGCGACCTTGCCGGTGAGATCGAACGGGGTGTTTCTCATTTTGACTTTCTCCGCGAACGACGCCGTCATCCTGAGACGGTCTGAGTCTTTACCTCTCCCCGCAAGGGCGGGGCGAGGGAGAATAGCGCCGTCACTCAGGCACGAGCGACTTCGTCGTGCTCCGGAATGACGCGACTAAATCAACCCGCCATTCGCGGTGACGCGGCGCAGGTGATAGTCGCTGTCGCCGAAGGTGTTCTCGATCATGGTCAGCCGCTTGAAGTAATGGCCGATCTTGGCCTCCTGGGTCATGCCGATGCCGCCGTGGAGCTGGATCGCCTGCTGGCCGACGAACTTCAGCGACTTGCCGATCTGCACTTTGGCCGCCGCCACCGCGGTGGCGCGCTCCTTGGCGTCGTCGAAATCGGACGCCATGGTCGCGAACATCGACATGCTGCGGGCCTGCTCGACCGCGACGAACATGTCGGCGGCGCGATGCTGCAGCACCTGGAAGCTGCCGATCGGCACGCCGAACTGGGTGCGGGTCTTGAGATACTCGACGGTGGATTTGAGCGATTCGTCCATCGCGCCGACCGCCTCGGCGCACATCGCGATGCGGGCGTCGTCGACCACGCGCTCGATCAGCGGCAGGCCGTTGTCGGGATCGCCGATCGCGGCATCGGCGCCGACCTCGACGCCGGTAAAGGTGATGTCGGCGGCGTGCAGGCCGTCCTGGGTCGGATAGCCTTTTTTCGCGATGCCCCTGGCGTTGCCGGGCACCATGAACACGCCGATGCCGCCGGCGTCGCGCCGGCCGCCCTTGGTGCGCGCGGTCACGACAAGCGTGTCGGCCGCCTCGCCGTTGAGCACCACGAACTTCTCGCCGTCGATCACCCAGCCGTTGCCCTTCTTCTTGGCCGAGGTCGAAACGTCCTGCAGGTCGTAGCGCGAGTTCTTCTCAAGCTGCGCAAAGGCAAAGGTCTTGGTGCCTTCGATGATGCCGGGAATGTGCGCGGCCTTCTGTTCGGCCGAGCCGCCGCGGCGCAGGAAGCCGCCGCCGATCACGACGGTGGCGAGATACGGCTCCAGCACCAGCGCCTTGCCCAAGGCTTCCATCACGATCATGGTCTCGACCGCGCCGGCGCCGAAGCCGCCATCGTCTTCCGCAAACGGCAGGCCGAGCAGGCCCTGCTCGGCGAGCTTGCCCCAGACGTTCCTGCTCCAGCCGCCCTTCTCGGCGCCGTATTTCTTGCGCGCCTCGAAGCTGTAGGAACTGTTGAGCAGGCCGTCGACGCTTTCCTTGAGAAGCCGCTGCTCCTCGGACAGATCAAAATCCATTTTTTATTTTCCCCGTATTCAAAACATATCTCGTCATTCCGGGGCGTGAGCGAAGCGAGCGAGCCCGGAATCCATAACCACGATCGGGAGTATGGATTCCGGGCTCGCGCTGACGCGCGCCCCGGAATGACGGCTACAACCCCAGCACCGCCTTGGTGATGATGTTGCGCTGGATCTCGTTGGAGCCGCCGTAGATCGAGACCTTGCGGTTGTTGAAATAGCTCGGCGCGATCTGCGCGGTCCAGTCCATCGCCTCGTTGCTGCCGTCGTCGCCATGCTCGTCGTAGGGGGCGGCGAACGGGCCGATCACTTCCATCAGCAACTCGGTGGTGGTCTGCTGGATTTCCGAGCCCTTGATCTTGAGCACCGAGGACGCCGGGTTGGGCTTGCCCTTGCCGTGCTTGTTCTCGTCGGCGACGACGCGAAGCTGCGTCAGTTCGAGCGCCTTCAGCTCGATCTCGACCGCGGCGAGTTTTTCGCGGAAGGCCTGATCTTCCAGCACCGGCTTGCCGCCGGATTCGACCTGGCCCGCCAATTCCCGGATGCGGCGGATGCGCTCCTTGGAAACGCCGACCCGGGCAATGCCGGTGCGCTCATTGCCGAGCAGGAACTTGGCGTAGTCCCAGCCCTTGTTCTCCTCGCCGACCAGGTTCGCGACCGGCACCTCGACGTCGTCGAAGAACACTTCGTTGACCTCGTGGCCGCCGTCGATGGTCTGGATCGGACGCACCGTGATGCCCTTCGATTTCATGTCGATCAGGATGAAGGAAATGCCCGACTGCTTCTTGGCGGAAGGATCGGTGCGGCAAAGACAGAAGATCCAGTCGGCATGCTGCGCCAGCGTGGTCCAGGTCTTCTGGCCGTTGACGATATACTTGTCGCCCTTGCGCTCGGCCTTGGTCTTGAGCGAGGCGAGATCGGAGCCCGAGCCCGGCTCCGAGAAACCCTGGCACCACCAGTCGTCGACATTGGCGATGCGCGGCAAGTAATGCTTCTTCTGTTGTTCATTGCCGAAGGTGTAGATCACGGGGCCGACCATGCTGACGCCGAAGGCGAGCGGCGACGGCGCAGGCGCCATCTGCAGTTCCTCGTTGAAGATGTAATGCTGCACCGAGCTCCAGCCGGTGCCGCCATATTCCTTCGGCCAGTGCGACACGCCCCAGCCCTTGTTGTTCAGGATGCGCCACCAGTCGATCATCTCCTGCTTGCCGAGATGACGGCCCTCCTGCAATTTCTGGCGCGTCGCCGGCGGCACGTTGTCCCTGAAGAACGCGCGCACTTCGTCGCGAAACGCCACTTCTTCCTTGGTGAAGCTGAGATCCATCGGATCCTCCTGTGAGCGGATGAATTGTTTTTCGTAGTACGCGATATCTTTCCTCGTCGTCCCCGCGAAGGCGGGACGACGATGGGGTTTATTTACGGGCGACCTCCGGCGGCGAGTTGTTGTTGCCTGGGCTGTGCGGGCTGCTGCACCGATTGCTGGTTGCGCAATTCGTGGCGCGAGAGTTTTCCCACCGTGGTGCGCGGCAGCTCGTCGACGAAATCGAGCGCGGCGGGAATTTCGTGCTTGCCGAGCTTGCCGGCGAGAAACGTCTTGAGCTCCTCCAGCGTGAACGGCTTGGCGCCGGCGCGCAATTTGACAAAGGCCTTGGCCGCCTCGCCGCGGTAGTCGTCGGGAACGCCGATCACGATGACTTCCTGCACGGCGGGGTGTTCATAGATCGCCTGCTCGATCATCTGCGGATAGACGTTGAAGCCGCCGGAGATGATCATGTCCTTCTTGCGGTCGACCAGGTAGAAATAGCCGTCGCTGTCCATGTAGCCGATGTCGCCGGTCAGGAAGCGGTCGCCGACGAACGCTTCGGCGGTCTCC
The DNA here is from genome assembly GCF_004799405.1 of Bradyrhizobium sp. Lineage (GTDB taxonomy): Bacteria > Pseudomonadota > Alphaproteobacteria > Rhizobiales > Xanthobacteraceae > Bradyrhizobium. The sequence continues at coordinate 15,790 of NZ_SSMW01000159.1, read as the reverse complement.
TTCGGCCGGTTCCAGTAGCCTTTGGTGACGTTCGGTCCCTTGATGCGGATTTCGCCGACTTCGCCGGCGGCAAGGAGCCTGTTGGGATCGTCGAGCGCCACCACGTCCATCTCGATGCCGGGCAGCATCAGCCCGATCGAGCCTGGCTTTTCCGGACCGTCCTTGGGATGGGCGGTGCCGGGCGAGCAGGTCTCGGTCATGCCCCAGCCGCTCTTGAGCTTCATGTTGACCCTGCGTTCCAGGATCTTCGCCACCTCGACCGGCAGCGGCGCGCCGCCCGATGCGCAAGTGGCCAGCGACGACAGGTCGCGGCTTTCCAGATCGGGTAGGCCGGCAATCGCGATCCACATGGTGGGAACGCCAGGGAACGCGGTGGCGCGCTTGACCTCGATGTCGCGCATCACGGCCTCGACGTCGAAACGCTGGTGCAGCGAGATCAGGTCGCCATGTTCGAGGCTGCCGAGCAGGATCACGGTCAGCGCGAAGATATGAAACAGCGGCAGCACGCAGATCACGCGCTCGATTGCGTCGCGTTCGGCGCGCGATTTCCTGCCCCAGACATCATAGATCGACACCGCCGAGGTCAGGTTGCCATGGCTGAGCATCGCGCCCTTCGGCAATCCGGTGGTGCCGCCGGTATATTGCAACAGTGCAACGTCGTCGGCCGAAATGACAGGCCATTGCACCGGCTTGGTCGCACCCTGCACGAAGGCCTTGAAGGTGACGATGGCCGGGTGATCCGGGATCGGCGCGTGCGGATTGCCGACCGCGCCCCAACTGTCATCCTCGCAGACGATCAGGCGGTCGAGCAGGCCCTTGTCGAGAAATTTCAGCGCCATCGGCAGCAGCGCCGCAAGATCGCTGGTGACCAGAATGCGCGCGCCGCTGTCGCTCAGCTTGTGCGACAGCGCGCGTTCGCCGTCGAGCGGGGAAAGATGCACGACGCGGGCGCCGGCTTTCAGCGCGCCGAAGAAGTTGACCGGATGATCCGGCGAATTGCCGAGAAACAGCGCCACCGAATGGTTCCTGCCGTAACCGGCGCGCAGGAACGCCGATGCCGCGACCTCGACCATCGCTTCGAGCGCGGTGTAGCTGATCGGACGATCGCGGAATTCGAGCGCCGGCCGCGCGCCGTATTCGGCCGCCGCCTTCGCCAGCAGGTCGGGCAGCGTGCCGCGCGGGATCGGATCGTCCCAGCGGACACCCTCCGGATAGAACTGTTCGCCGGGATGGGTCATGTCCGCACGTCGTCCCTGCGTTCGTAGGGACGACGCGTTGAGGTTCGCGTCGCCCATCACGCCGCTTTCGCCGTCTGCGCCAGCGAGGCGAACGTCTTGCCTTCGGCGGCCAGGCGCTTGAGCAGCGGCGCGGGTTCCAGCGAGGGATCGTTGGTTTCCTTGGCGTAGAACGACAGCCGGTCGGCGATGTGCTTGAGCCCGACCTGGTCGGCGTAGAACATCGGGCCGCCGCGATAGATCGGCCAGCCATAGCCGTAGAGCCAGATCACGTCGATATCGCTCGGACGCGCCGCGATCTTCTCCTCGAGGATGCGCGCGCCCTCGTTGATCATCGGATACATCATGCGCTCGCGAATCTCGTCGTCGCTGACCACGCGGCGCTTGCGCCCGAGCCGCTGCAGGGTCTCGTCGATCAGCTTTTCCACTTCGGGATCGGGCAGCGGCGCGCGCGAGCCGCCTTCATACTTGTAATAGCCCTTGCCGGTCTTCTGGCCGAAGCGGCCGGCCTCGCATAGGGCGTCGGCGATCTCGGACTTGATGCCGCGATCCTTGCGCGAGCGCCAGCCGATGTCGAGACCGGCGAGATCGCCCATCGCGAACGGACCCATCGGCATGCCGAACTTGGTCACCACCGCGTCGACCTGCTGCGGCAACGCGCCTTCGAACAGCAGCTTCTCGGCCTGCTTGCCGCGCTGCGCCAGCATGCGATTGCCGACAAAGCCGTCGCAGACGCCGACCACCGCCGGCACCTTGGCGATGCGGCGGGCAACCGCGACCGCGGTGACCAGCGCATCCGGCGCGGTCTTTGCCGCGCGCACGATCTCGCACAGCTTCATCACGTTGGCCGGGCTGAAGAAGTGCATGCCGAGCACATCCTGCGGACGTTTTGTGACTTTGGCGATCTCGTCGATGTTGAGGTAGGAGGTGTTGGACGCCAGCACGGCGCCCGGCTTGGCGAACTGGTCGAGCTTGGCGAACACCTCTTTCTTGATCGCCATGGTCTCGAACACGGCCTCGATGACGAGGTCGGCGTCCTTGACGTTCTCGATCCCGACCACGCCGTTGATCAGGCCCATCCGCTTGGCGGGAGCGTCGGCGGGAATGCCGCCGCGGGCCGCGGTCGCCTCGTAGTTCTTCTGCATCACGCCCATGCCGCGCTTGAGCTGTTCTTCCCCGGTCTCGATCAGCGTCACGGGAATCCCGGCATTGGCGAACGACATCGCGATGCCGCCGCCCATGGTGCCGGCGCCGATAATGGCGACCCGCTCGACATTGCGCGGCTTGGTGCCCTCGGGCACGCCGGCGATTTTCGCCGCCTCGCGCTCGGAGAAGAAGGCGTAGCGCTGCGCCTTGGACTGGTCGCTCGCCACCAGCTTGAGGAAACCCTCGCGTTCCTTCTTAAGACCTTCGTCGAATGGCAGGTCGATGGCGGCGCCGACCGCGTCGGCCGCGGCAAACGGCGCTTCCAGCCCGCGCGCCCGCTTGGTCATGGCGGCCACCGCGTTGGTGAAGATCGAGCGGTCGGCCTTGGCGGCGGCGAGCTTGCTGTCGTCGTCGCGCAGCTTGCGCAAGGGGCGCTTCTCCGCCAGCACCTTGCGGGCAAACGCCTCGCCGCCGGCGGCCGGGCCCTCGACGATTTCCTCGATCAGGCCGTTCTTGAGCGCTTCGGGGGCGCCGATCGGATCGCCGCCGACGATCATCTTGACCGCGAGTTCCGGACCGACCGCGCGCGGCAACCGTTGCGTGCCTCCGGCGCCCGGCAGCAGGCCGAGCTTCACCTCGGGCAGGCCGAGCCTTGCGTCTTTAGTAGCAACGCGGAAATGGCAGGCGAGCGCCACTTCTAGCCCGCCGCCAAGCGCGGTGCCGTGAATGGCGGCGACGATCGGCTTGGAGCTGTTCTCCATGACCGCCAGCACTTCATGCAGGCCGGGCGGCTTCGGCGGCTTGCCGAATTCGGTGATGTCGGCGCCGGCGATAAAGGTGCGGCCGCCGCAGGTCAGCACGATCGCCTTTACTTCGGGATCGGCGATCGCGCGCTTGATGCAGTCCAGAATGCCGCCGCGGACGGCGGCGCTCAGCGCGTTGACCGGAGGGCTGTTGACCGTAACGATGGCGACCACGTCCTGACGCTCGAGCTTGACCACTTCGTTCACGGGATTCTCCCTTTAAAGATCTTTTTCTCGACGATTTCGCAGTGCGGAATTTAATTCCACATCTTGACACGGAGGGTTATTTTGAAGCACGTCCGTTGTCAACGAGGTCCGCGCAGCAGCAAAGTATGAAGCGTCCAGGCAAGAAAGTGGCGACTGATCGCAGCTTCGTCGTCGCGCTCTCCCGCGGTCTTGATGTGTTGCGCGCATTCCGTCCCAACGACGGGCTTCTTGGCAATCAGGAGATCGCGGCCCGTACCAACCTGCCAAAGCCGACCGTTTCGCGGCTGACCTATACCTTGACCAGGCTGGGCTACCTTACACCCGTTCCACGTTTCGAAAAGTATCAACTGGCGCCCTCGGCCATGTCGCTCGGCTACGCCGCCCTTGCCAATCTCGGCGTTCGGCATTTGTCCGAAGCCTATCGCGAGGAACTGATGCGCGAGACCGGCGGCGCGGTCGCGGTCGGCGGCCGCGACCGGCTCAGCATGATCTATTTCGGCCAGAGCCGTAACGGTCTCACGCTGGGCGTCCAGCTCGACGTCGGCTCGCGCATCCCGATCGCGACCACCGCGATGGGCCGGGCCTATATCTGGGCGCTGCCGAGCGACGAGCGTGCCTCTTTATTGCGCGAACTGCGCGAACATTATGGCAGCCGCTGGCCGCTGATCCGGGACGGCATCGAGCGCTCCGGTGAAACCGTGGAGCAATTCGGCTTTACGATCTCGGCCGGCGAGTGGCAGGACGACGTGCATGCGGTCGGCGTCGCGCTAAAGCTTAACGACGGCACCGGCCCCTACGCCTTCAATTGCGGGGCGCCCGCATTCCGTTTCACGGAAGACCGGCTGCGCGACGATATTGGACCTCGCCTCGTGGCGATGGTAAGGAACATCGAAGCCGCCCTGGGCGGCACGACGACACAATCAAAAAAAGCGGAAAGCAAAAAGTTGAAAGCAGGAGGGAAAGTTGCACGTATGGTCGAGGGGATCAGGTAGCCTTCATCGTCATGACCGGCGGCGAGATCCGCAGGGTTGCGCAGGCCCAGTCGTCGATCCGGGCCGGACCAAATGACGCAGGCACAGCTTGCGCACGAGGCGTATCCGCTGCTGGCGGTTCGCGACGTCAGCGTCGTGTTCGGCGGCATCGTCGCGTTGAACGGCGTGTCCTTTGACATGCAGCAGGGCCAGATCCTCGGCCTGATCGGACCGAACGGCGCCGGCAAGACCACCCTCTTCAACTGCCTCAGCCGGCTCTACCAGCCGAGCTCCGGCGACATCCTGATGGAAGGCCAGAGCATCCTGACGCGGCCGCCGCACCGCATCGCCGAGATCGGCATCGGCCGCACCTTCCAGAACGTCGCGCTGTTTCCCAATCTTTCGGTGCTCGACAACGTCCGGATCGGCACCCACTCCCGCACCAACAGCGATATCATCAGCGACTCCCTGAGACTGGCCTGGGTCCGCCGCAGCGAAGCCGAGCTCAACAAGCGCGTCCACGAAATCCTCGGCTACCTCGACCTCGAGGATGTCGGCCACGTCACGGTTTCCGGTCTGCCGTTCGGCACCCAGAAGCGGGTGGAGCTGGCGCGCGCGCTCGCCGCGGATCCGAAGATCCTGCTGCTTGATGAGCCCGCCGGCGGCCTCAACCACGAAGAGGTCCACGTCCTCGGCGACCTGATCCGCCGCATTCGCGACGAACGCAAGATGACCATCCTGCTGGTCGAGCATCACATGGGGCTGGTGATGTCGATCGCCGACCACGTGGTCGCGCTCAATTTCGGCCGCAAGCTGGCCGAGGGAACGCCGGCCGCGGTGCAGTCCGACCCCGATGTCATCAAGGCCTATCTGGGGAGCAAGGACCAATGACGGCGATGCTCAATGTCAGGGATTTGCGAGCCTATTACGGCCAGGTCCAGGCGCTTCATGGCATGGCGTTCGATCTCAGCGAAGGCAGCATGACCACTTTGCTTGGCGCCAACGGCGCCGGCAAGACCACCACGCTGCGCGCCATCTGCAACATGGTGCGCTCGACCGGCACCATCGAATTCGAAGGCGCTCCGCTGATCGGCCGTCCGACCGAAAGCATCGTCCGGCTCGGCATCGCCCATGTGCCGCAGGGACGCGGCACCTTCACCACCATGACGGTGGAGGAAAACCTCCAGCTCGGCGCCATCACGCGAACCGACAGGGCCGGCGTGGTGTCCGACATCGAGCGCATGTACGACCATTTCCCGGTCCTGAAGGACCGCTATACCCAGCAGGCCGGCACCTTGTCGGGCGGCGAACAGCAGATGCTCGCGGTCGCGCGCGCACTGATGCTGCGCCCGAGGCTGATGCTGCTCGACGAACCGTCGTTCGGCCTCGCGCCGTTGATCGTGCGCGACCTGTTCAAGATCCTCGGCAAGATCAACCGCGAGGACAAGGTCACCATTCTGGTGGTGGAGCAGAACGCGCAACTGGCGCTGGAACTCGCCGACAAGGCCTATGTGATCGAAACCGGGCGGATCGTGATGTCCGGAAGCGCCAGTGAGATCGCCAACAACGAAGACGTCCGTAAATCCTATCTGGGTTATTGAGGAACACGGTCATGGAGCTTTTTACCAATCAAGTCCTGGCTGGCATCTCCACCGGCGCCATCTATGCCTGCATGGCGCTTGCCGTCGTCATGATCTACCAGGCGATCGATCATCTCAATTTCGCGCAGGGCGAAATGGCGATGTTCTCGACCTTCATTTCCTGGCAGCTGATGCAATGGGGCGTACCCTACTGGGGAGCGTTCGTGCTCACGCTCGTATTGTCCTTCATCGGCGGCATCGCCATCGAACGGCTGTTGTTCAAGCCGCTGGCGAAGGCGCCGATCCTGACCAACGTCGCCGGCTTCATCGCGCTGTACTCGATCGTCAACAGCGTGGCCGGGCTGATCTGGGACTTCACCATCAAGCAGTATCCGACGCCGTTCGGCTCGTACCCGTTTCTCGGCAGCCAGCTGATCTCGACCCATCAGGCCGGCATGATCGGCGTCACCATCCTGCTGCTGATCGGGCTGTTTTTCTTCTTTCGGTTCACCCGGATGGGGCTGGCGATGCGGGCGGCCGCGTCGCTGCCTGAATCGGCCCGGCTGGTCGGCATCAACACCTCGTGGATGATCGCGCTCGGCTGGGGCATGGCGGCCGCGATCGGCTCCATTGCCGGCATGATGATCGCACCGGTGGTGTTCCTGGAGCCGAACATGATGCTCGGGGTGCTGATCTACGGATTTGCCGCCGCCGTACTCGGCGGCCTGACCAGCCCGCTGGGGGCGGTGATCGGAGGCTTCCTGGTCGGCATCATGGAAAATCTCGCCGGAACCTATATCCCCGGCGCCGGCAATGAATTGAAACTGCCGATCGCGCTGGCCCTGATCATTGTCGTATTGGTCGTCAAACCTGCGGGCCTGTTGGGCCGGCCCATCGTGAAGCGAGTCTGATCATGAGCGCCATCGAGGAAACCGTCACCGAAGCAGCCGCCGTCGAGGCCGTTCCCAAGAAGGCCATGACGCTCGGCTACGGAACGTCACTGGCCGTACTGGTGCTGCTGATCGCGGTGCCTCTGCTGGTGAAGAACTTCATCATCTTCCAGCTCACGATGTTGCTGATCTATGCGGTCGCCGTGCTGGCGCTCAATATCCTGACCGGGGGCAGCGGTCAGTTCTCGCTCGGCCAGAGCGCGTTTTACGCGGTCGGCGCCTATACCTCGGCGATCCTGATGGAACATGGCGGGATCAACTACGCCCTGACACTGCCCGTCGCCGGCGTCATCTGTTTCGGGTTTGGATTCTTGTTCGGCCAGCCGGCGCTGCGCCTGAGCGGCGTCTATCTGGCGCTGGCCACCTTTGCGCTGGCAACCGCCATGCCGCAGCTATTGAAGCTCGGGGCGTTCGAATACTGGACCGGCGGCGTGCAGGGCCTGGTCGTGACCAAGCCCGATGCGCCGTTTGGTCTGCCGATGTCGCAGGACATGTGGCTGTATTACTTCACGCTCGCGATCTCGCTCGCGATTTATATTTTCTCGGTCAACCTGCTGAGGTCGCGTTCCGGCCGCGCCTTCATGGCGATCCGCGACAATGAGATTGCGGCCTCCGCCATGGGCATCGACGTCGCGCTGTACAAAACGCTGGCGTTCGGCGTCAGCGCCGGCATCACCGGCGTGGCCGGCGGCCTCGGGGCGATCGCGGTGCAGTTCGTCGCCCCCGACAGCTACACCATTGCGCTGGCGATCTCGCTGTTTCTCGGCATGGTGGTCGGCGGCGTCGGATGGTTGCCCGGATCGATCGTCGGTTCGGCCTTCATCATTTTCGTGCCGAACATCGCGGAGGGAATTTCAAAGGGCCTCTCCGGCGCGGTGTTCGGCGTGCTCTTGTTCCTCGTCATCTTCCTGGTGCCGCATGGCGCAAGGCAGGGTGCCATCGTGGTCCAGCATTTGATCGGCAAACTCAGAGGAAACTAACGCCTCGGTAACCGGGGTCCTGGGTCAACGGGCCTCCGCCCGGCCGGTTTGTTCGACTAAATGAGGCCCCCCGCGAGCGCTTCGCAGGGGGCTTTTTCTTGAAGGGTGGCCTCCAAGGGTATTGAATGCGGCGAGGAGCCGCAAAGCGCTCCCAATCAAAAAAAACGACACATTCAACCGAGATCAGGGAGATCAAAATGCCTGCTATCCATTTGCGATTGGGGGCCTTTTCGGCTGCCCTTGCGGTGCTCGCGGTAACCTCCAGCGGTGCACTTGCACAAAAGAAATACGACATCGGCGCCACCGATACCGAAATCAAGATCGGCAACATCATGCCCTATAGCGGTCCGGCTTCTGCCTATGGCGTAATCGGCAAAACCGAAGATGCCTACTTCCGGAAGATCAATGCCGAAGGCGGCATCAACGGCCGCAAGATCAATTTCATCAGCTATGACGACGGCTACAGCCCGCCCAAGACGGTCGAGCAGGCGCGCAAGCTGGTGGAGAGCGACGAAGTGCTGTTCATCTTCAACCCGCTCGGCACGCCGCCGAATTCCGCGATCCAGAAATACATGAATTCGAAAAAGGTGCCGCAACTGTTCGTCGCCACCGGCGCCACCAAATGGAACGACCCCAAGGAATTTCCGTGGACCATGGGCTGGCAGCCCAACTACCAGAGCGAATCCCGCATCTACGCCAAATATATCCTGAAGAACAAGCCCGATGCCAAGATCGCCATACTCTATCAGAACGACGACTACGGCAAAGACTATGTGAAAGGCCTCAAGGACGGCCTCGGCGCCAAGGCCGCCTCGATGATCATCGCCGAGGAAAGCTACGAAACCACGCAGCCGACCATCGATTCCAGCATCGTCAAGCTCAAATCGACCGGCGCCGACGTGTTCTTCAACGTCACCACGCCAAAATTCGCGGCGCAGGCGATCAAGAAGATGGCGGAAATCGAATGGAAGCCACTGCACTTTCTCAACAACGTGTCATCCTCGATCGGCAGTGTGATCAAACCGGCCGGCTTTGAGAATTCGCAGGACATCATCTCGTCCAACTACCTGAAGGATACGTCCGATCCACAGTGGAAGAACGATGCCGGCATGATGGCCTTCGACGCGTTCCTCACCAAGTATTTCCCCGAAGGCAACAGGATCGATGCCTCCGTGATGTACGGCTACACCGTTGCCCAGGGCCTCGTGCACGTACTGAAGGCCTGCGGCAACAATCTCAGCCGAGAGAACATCATGAAGCAGGCGGCCAGCATCAATGGGCTTGAACTGGGCGGCCTGCTGCCGGGTATCAAGGTCCAGACCAGCGCCACCGATTTCGCCCCGATTTCGCAGCTTCAGTTGGAGAAATTCAAGGGCGAGAAATGGGAACTGTTCGGCGAGATCATCAGCGGCGACGTTGGCGGCTGACGTTTCAATCGGCCCGCCAGCCGGGCCGATTAACCACGAAAGCCAATTGACTACTAAAGAAGCAGCCCCTGCGTCTTTGCCGCAGGGGCTTTTTCTTGTGAGGGTTCCGGTAAAATGGTATTTGGGCGCCCGAGGTCATCAAGAGCTTTCGATCCAGAAGCCGCGACACACGCCATCCAGATCATCGGAAACAGGGAGACCGTAATGACTGCAACCATCAACAAAATCGCAATCGCTTCGGCGGCCGCGCTGGCGGTGCTCGCCGCATCGAGCAGCGGCGCGCTCGCGCAAAAGAAATACGACACCGGCGCCACCGACACCGAAATCAAGATCGGCAACATCATGCCTTATAGCGGACCGGCTTCCGCCTACGGCGTGATCGGCAAGACCGAAGCCGCCTATTTCAAGAAGATCAACGACGCCGGCGGCATCAACGGCCGCAAGATCAACTTCATCAGCTACGACGATGGCTACAGCCCGCCCAAGACCGTCGAGCAGGCTCGCAAGCTGGTGGAGAGCGACGAGGTTCTGTTCGTCTTCAATTCGCTCGGCACGCCGCCGAACTCCGCGATTCAAAAATACATGAATTCGAAAAAGGTGCCGCAACTGTTCGTCGCCACCGGCGCTACCAAATGGAACGATCCCAAGAATTTTCCGTGGACCATGGGCTGGCAGCCCAACTACCAGAGCGAAGCGCAAATTTACGCGAAATATATTCTGAAGAACAAACCCGACGCCAAGATCGCGGTGCTGTATCAGAACGACGATTACGGCAAGGATTACCTCAAGGGCCTGAAGGACGGCCTCGGCGCCAAAGCCGCCTCGATGATCGTCGCCGAGGAAAGCTACGAGACCACCGAGCCTTCGATCGACAACCATCTCGTCAAGCTCAAGGCCACCGGCGCCGACATCTTCGTCGATATCACGACGCCGAAATTCGCAGCGCAAGCCATCAAGAAGCTGTCGGAGATCGAGTGGAAGCCGCTGCATTTCCTCAACAACGTTGCGGCTTCGGTCGGCAGCGTGATCAAGCCGGCCGGCTTTGAGAATGCGCAAGGCATTATCTCTGCCGCCTACCTCAAGGACGTTTCGGATCCGCAATGGGCCAACGATCCCGGCATGAAGGAATTCCTGGCCTTCATGGCGAAGGATTTTCCGGAAGGCGACAAGAACGATGCCTCCGTCATCGTCGGTTATGGCGTGACGCAGACCCTGATTCAGGTTCTCAAGCAGTGCGGCGACAACCTCACCCGCGAGAACGTCATGAAGCAGGCGGCTAGCCTGAAGGACTTCCGGACCGAGATGCTGCTGCCCGGCATCAAGATCAACACCAGCGCCACCGATTTTGCCCCGATCAGCCAGCTTCAGTTGCAGCGGTTCAAGGGCGAGAAATGGGAGCTGTTCGGCGATGTCGTCAGCGGCGACGTCGGGGGCTAACGCCCCACGCTCCTGTTCATCGGTCCTTGTCGGCCTACCCAGCCCCCGCAGTAACCTGCGGGGGTATAGTGATAGCCTCAAAACAAGCCATTTTTGACCTTCATAGGGTGCGATGTTTCCGCATAAGGCTACACCGACCCAATCGACAATCTTATTTGGATTTATTTTGCGGCAGTTTGCCGGGCGGCGACGCTGAAGGAGCGGTCGGAACATTCAGAGCTGGCCCTAACGGTAAATTCGCGGGCACGGGATTGGGTGTTGAGCCAATTATTCCAGACGAAGCGCTGGCCTATCTTTTTGGTCCATTAGTGACGGCGATCAGGCAAGAGGCGAAGGATGCCGTGGCCTCAGCAGATACCCAGCGGAACTGTACAAGCTGAAGCATACCAAATCCGAACATACTCCGAAGGGCTCGAAGAAACCAAATCCCGCTGTGCTGAACGCCATTGTGAGCGGTCTAGGTTTGCAGAAAGCTGAATGTGTTTATGTGGGCGACAACCTTATGAAGGACGTCGCTATGGCGATAGATTGTGGGATCGAGGACGTTTGGGCGAAATACGGGCAAGCACATAAGCGGCCAGAATATAAATTGCTTGTGGACGTAACGCACTGGACTGCGGAAGAAGTGGCCCGTGAAATGACGCTTGCGGTGCTCCACGACATTCGGGCCGCTACACTGGATTAGTCGGGCGACCACTTCCGCTATTCCCCCAGTAACGGACATCGTCAGCTCGGGCCCGCATGTCCGCTTTGTGCCAATATGCGACATTGGCTATCGATCCAGAGCCAAATATTTCAAGACGATTCCGAGCTGTCAGAATGGCATCTATTTAGCCAGTTCAGTAGCCAAAAAATCGCGGGCTTCCAACGCTGAGCGTTGAGCGGCATCCGCGTCGTGTTGGAGCCAATGGCCAAAGAATCGACGACCATCGCAAAGGGCGGGTACGTCAAATTTAACTGGTGGTCCGCCTCCGAGCGATGTGCTCTTGCGTTTCCGCCGAGCGCTATCGATTACCAGTTGCGCTGTGCCCGGAGCAAAAGGATCCCGGTGTTCTCATTCTTAATCTGGTAGACTGCTAACGGCTTGGCAATGGCAGAGCTGCCGAAGACGATCAAAGATCCAGCCGCCATATCCTGCTGCAGATGGGTGAAGGTAGCGTCCGCCGAGAAGGTCAGGTTCTTGACCGGAGTCCACCGGGTGATCGTACCAAGCTGCGCGATGTTATAGTCCGGGTTGCAGCCAGCAAGACCCGTACTAAGACCAGTCGCGGCCACGAACCCGTGGCAGTAGATACCCCGAGCCGAGGTAAGGTCGAAGGCGCTGCCGCCGCCGAAGTTGACGTGAGCGTAGGCACCATAGAGGGCGGAACTCCAGTACGGATCCCAGTTGTGGTTGAACGCACCGCGCCCACCCCAGGTCTGGATCAACTGCTGCGAACCATGCAGGTTGAACACGGTGTCGGGGGCAACCCCGAATCCGACGCTCTGGAAGACGCCAGGTATGCTGCTGTGGCCAAAGATCGCGGCCGCGCCAGCCTGAGTTGCCAGGTCCTGGATATTATAGCGGGTGGCACCGTCGGTGTAGACGCCCTGAACGTTGATCACGTCGCCGGCTCCCGTCGGGATGTTCTTGATCCTCAAGGCCAACTGACCGGCATAGCCCCACTTGTCCTCGGGACCGCCACCGATTTGGCCGGGCAGAAGACCGATCGTATTGCTCTGGTTGTTGTTGTAGTAAGCGGGATTGTTGTCATGCGCCGCTACCGACGCCTGGAAAAGTCCCCAGGCCTGATCGACCTTCAGGGTGGCGATCACGTCAGGAAAGGTGTTCCCACCGTAGTCGTTGGAGCCAGTGCTGCCAAAGAGACCGGAACCGGTAGTCGCGGTCGGGCTGAAGTTGAGGACGCCGGCCTGATAGTATTGGGTCGGATCCTGCGCACCGAACGTAACCGATACGCCGCCGCCAAGGTCGGCGGTGTAGACGAACTGGTTGACGCCGGTAACCGTGCCGCCGCCGCCGACGAGACCGTCGAAGTTGTTGCCGGGATAGTTCTGCCAGGGAGCGCTGAACGGCGAGACGGCCTTACCCATCGTGAAGCCGGCGAACTGGATGAAGGCGTAGTAGACGCCGAGCGAACCGGCGGCGACCAAGCCCAAATTGCCGTTGTTCGCGTTGCCACCCGGGGCAACCGCCGAGCTGCCACCGAGAGCCGAGTAAACGGTACCGGCACCAGTTGTCAGGTTGCCTGTATAGGAGTCGTCGGTCCAGGTGAACGCCAGATCGGTGAAGGTACGGACCACGCCGTATTCGGTCGCGGTGCGCGTATCGATGCTGGGATCTGCACGGGAGCGCCAGGTGAAGGCGTTGGTGAAGCGATTTTTCGCGCCGCTCTGCGCCGAATAGTTGCCGGTGTCGTCGAAGTTTGAGTTAGCCAGCACGTCAACGCGCTGATAACTACTCAGCTTGATGCAAGTGTCGGTGCCGGGAATATAGTAGAAACCGGCACCATACAGGGAGCAGATCCTCATGTACTCGACCGCTTTGGCCTTGACGGGAAGATCGGCCGCCTGTGCTCCACTGAATGCGATAAGACTCGCCGAACCAATCAAGCAAGCGATCGGCTTGAATAAATTCCGGGAACGATCTGTACTAAAAACAGATTGATACGTCATTCCGGTGGCCCCCGCGCCAAAGCAGCCTTTAACAGATCAAAACACTAGGAGATTACCGAAGGTTATTGATACCCTCAGTCACACCCGAACCCCAATTTGTTTCGAGTGTGTTATATTTGTCGGTTCCCTCACCAGGCCGATGAGTTCACGCAATGGAATGCCCGCCTTCCTTGCCCGACGAGCGCATAGCAGTTTCAAGTCGCGCATCGATTTCTTCACGCAGATCGCCATGCGTCTAGTTTCAGGATCCCCGAAGGCAGTGACATGATAACGGAACATCGGGGCGCAATTCCCTCACTTTGGGAAGCAATTCGACACTCCTCAGGCGACTCAGCTTCGCCGTGATACTTTCCTGCTCCGGCAGACCCTGCTAACCTCGGCTTCCCACGATGTTCGTTCGTGCGGGAGAGATCGGGAGGGCAGGACAGTGTTTTCGCATGTGATGATCGGAACAAACGACCTGGAAAAAGCCAAGGCGTTTTATGATGCGCTGCTGAGTACGCTCGGTGTACCTCCCGCGACTGTGGACCGCCACCGCATCTTCTACCGCACCAAGACCGGCGTCTTTTCGGTGTCGAAGCCGATCGATGGTAAGCCTGCGACCCCGGCTAATGGGGGCACCATTGGTTTTGCGTGCGGCTCAAGCGAACAGGCCGACGCCTGGCACGCTGCCGGCGTCGCCAACGGCGGCACGTCTTGCGAAGAACCGCCGGGCGTTCGGGAGGGCGCGGCGGGTAAAATTTATCTTGCCTATCTGCGCGATCCCGACGGCAACAAAATCTGCGCCTTGCACCGGATGGGTTGAGCCGTCTGAAATTACTTCCGGGCTGACCCCGGAAGGCTGTTTAAAGCCCGTATTTTCAAGCTTTCCCGTCATTCGTCAAAGGAGGATGCACCGTGAGAATAGCTTACCTGTTGTGTTCTTTTCTAGCACTTTTGGCGCCAGCTGCTGCCGCTGAGCAAGATCAAAACCTTAGGCAGGAAATCGAAAAAGGGTTGGCAGCATACCCCGCGACCTTCAGCAAGCTGGACCCTGCGGCAATGGCTGCGCTTTACGCGAAGGATGGCGTGCTCGTAAATCCAGGGGGGCTGCATACGGACCTCGTGAAATGGTATGAGGGCGTTTTCAAAGCCGGATTTGACCACGTCGAAAATACACTCGATCAGTTTTGGCCGTTAGGACCGGATACGGTCATCTCCATGGGAGAATACCGGGGAACTGGAAAGAACCAGAGCGGCACGCCTATAGAATTTGGTGGCCGTTGGACCGCGGTTAATGTTCGTGAGGACGGTGTGTGGAAAATCCGGATGCTCACGGCATTTCCAAAGTCGCCGCCGCAAGTAGCAAAGTAAATCTAAGCAGATTGACGAAAGGTAATAAGAGGACCTCCTGGAAGGCCTCACCATACTTGGCTCCAAATCAGCCGTTCGGAGTGGCCTTCTGGCGAGTCAGCCTTCCCACCCGGCCTTCCGGAGTCCTTCGAGCATGTGCTCGTAGTCCTCGGGTCGCCAGGACGCGGGGCGTTGGCGCACGGACATGTCGAACGACTTCGGAGAGATTGTGATTGCCTTCTGCAGGGTTTGTCTGGCCTCGTCCAAGCGACCAGCCTGCCCAAGCGCCGCCGCAAGCCAGCGGTAGCACCATGGGTGCTCGGGGAAAAACCGTATTGCCTCCTCTGCCGCCGCAACGGCGGCGTCATACTCTCGAAGAAAATAGTGAGCTATGACGATCTGGACTAACACGAGATGACGTGAGGGATTGAGCGGATCGAGCCTTAGCGACTCGCGAAAGGCTTCGAGTCCTTCGCGCGGCGAGCCCGAAAATAGCAGCACCACGCCCAAAAGATGGTGAGCGCCGGAGTAATTTGGGCTGTTATCGAGTGCTTGCCGGACTTCAGCCGACGCACCCGCGCAATCCCCCCGATAGAACAATACCCATCCCATGAGCAAATGGACCCCTGGCTGCAGTGGATCAAGAGAGATTGCCCTTTGGGCCGTCATGAGAACTTCGTCTATGACTTCGGCGAAAGTTGATGTCTGGTAGAGCGAAAAACCCTGATATATCGCGGACGCGAGAAAAGCGTGCGCGGGTGCGAAGTTCCGGTCGAGATCAATTGCCTGTCGGAAAAAAGCTATCGCCGCCTGGTTCTCCGTCACGCCGATGCGACTCATATGCCAAAGCCCCCGGTGGAAGGCCTCCCACGCGCCCAAACTTTCCGGTGGTTTGCGAACGGCACGATGTTGTTCGGTTTTTCCAATCGCGGGCGTGATTGAATTAGTAACCGCGTCGGTGATCTCGTCCTGCACGGCGAAGATGTCGTTCAGCTCGCGGTCGTACCGTTCCGCCCACAGATGACTGCCAGTCTCAGCATCAATAAGCT
>NZ_SSMW01000158.1 GCF_004799405.1 Bradyrhizobium sp. | reverse complement strand
CAAGGACGTGCGTTTGGCGCTTGCCGAGGCAGAGAACGCAGGCGTTCCGATGCCGTCGGTGGGTGTGGTCCGAGACCGGCTGATCACGGGAATCGCGCGCGGTTACGGCGAGCTCGACTGGACGGCCCTCGGGCTGGTCGCCGAGGAGGAAGCGGGACTCTACGCCGTGCACCCGGTCGCTGCCGATTGAGGTCGGACTTGTCCGCCATCCAGAGTCTCAAGGCGCACGCATACAAGGAAAGAACAGGATCATGGCACGTCAAGCAGAAGCGATCAAAATGAACATGGAACGTACCGAGATCCCCGGGACGTCGCTCAGGGTGTCTCCCGTCGCCATCGGCACCTGGGCCATCGGCGGGTGGATGTGGGGTGGAACCGACGAAGCTGAATCCATCGCCACCATCCAGGCCGCCTTCGAGCATGGCATCAACGTTGTCGACACGGCCCCGGTCTACGGTTTCGGCCGCTCCGAAGAGATCGTTGGCAAAGCGATTGCCGAAGCCCGGCTGCGCTCCCAAGTGATTATCGCCACTAAGGTCGGACTTCAGTGGCTGGGTGAACGAGTTTCACGCAATGCCAGTCGCGCCCGCATCATGCGCGAGGTCGACGATTCCTTGTGCAGACTTCAAACCGATTACATTGATATCTATCAGGTTCATTGGCCCGATCCGCTGATTACGATCGAGGAGACCGCGGACGCAATGTACACGCTGCTTGCGCAGGGAAAAATCCGCGCCATCGGGGTGAGTAACTTTTCAGTCGGCCAGATGGAACGGTTTCGCCGCGTCGCGCCACTGCATGTGCTGCAGCCGCCCTACAATCTGTTCGAACGTGGCGTCGAGGCCGATCTTCTGCCCTACTGCCGAAAAAATGGAATTGCGATGCTGGGATATGGAGCGCTGTGCCGGGGTCTGCTGTCCGGACGAATGCGACCGGATACGGCATTCGATGGTGACGATCTGAGGCGCACCGACCCGAAATTTCGCGAGCCGCGGTTCGCCCAATATTTGGCCGCCGTGGGCAAGCTCGATCGGCTCGCGCAACGTTTCGGCAAACGCGTTATTCACCTGGCGATCCGCTGGATGCTCGACCAGGGCGTCACCACGGCATTGTGGGGAGCCCGTCATCCCGGACAATTGCAGCCAGTCAACGAGGTGACGGGCTGGTCGCTGGATGCCTCGACCAAGGCCGAGATCGACCGGATCCTGCGCGAGACCATCAGCGAACCGGTCGGCCCCGAATTCATGGCGCCGCCGGCACGAAGCGTCGCAGCGTAACGCAAAACGGCGCCGAAAAGTTGCTGTTCGATGATGCTCTTGATCCGATCGTCGTAATGTTGGATCGCGCGACCAGCCTGGTTTGCGTTTAGATCCTAACGGCGAATTTAATGGCCGGCGGTTGTCCCGTTGTTACTTTTGCATAATGGCTCTCGTCTCCACGATCGATTTCAAGAGCCAGTGTCATCCAGTTATTGCGACGGGTCCAGGCCAGGAGAATTGCAATGGAAATGACGGCACTTTTCCTGTCGCGAATTCAATTTGCCTTTACGATCACCTTCCATATCATCTTTCCATCCTTCACGATCGGCTTGGCAGCCTGGCTCACCGTTCTCGAAGCCATGTACCTTGCCACCGGCCGTGCGGCCTATCGCGTGATCTTCGAATTCTGGCTGAGGATATTCGGTATTGCATTTGGATTGGGTGTCGTTTCCGGGATCGTCATGGGCTTCCAACTCGGCACGAACTGGAGCGTACTCTCCAGAATGTCCGGACCGATCCAGGGTCCGCTCCTGATGTACGAGACCTTCACGGCCTTCATGCTCGAGGCCACGTTCTTTGGCGTCCTCATCTTTGGCCGCAGCCGCGTGCCGCCATGGTTCTATTTGTTTTCAACTGCGATGGTCGGGCTGGGGACCACGTTTTCGGCGTTCTGGATCATGGTCAATAACAGTTGGATGCAGGTACCAACCGGCTATGTCCTGGAAAACGGCGTCTTCGCTCCCAACGACTGGACCAAGATCCTGTTCAATTCGGTGGTCTGGTCACGATTTCCCCATATGTTGTTTGCTTCCTACCTTACCGGTGCTTTCTGCGTTGCAGCGACCGGTGCATGGTATCTGCTGCGGAAGGAATATCACGCCGAGGCGCGTATCATGCTGCGCATGGGTCTTGGTCTCGCGGCCGTGCTGATGCCGATTCAGCTCCTGTTTGGGCACCTGACCGGTGAATACGTCAACACCTACCAACCGTCCAAGATGGCCGCGATCGAAGGTCGCTGGAACGACGAGAAACCGGCTTCCGAAGTGCTGTTCGCGTGGCCGGACGTGGCGAACCGTCGCAACCTGTTCGAGATCAAGCTGCCGCCGCCCTTTGGTAGTCTGATCGATGCCGATAGCCTCACCGCGGGGGAAACCGGACTCAACAGCATCCCTCCGGAGAACTGGCCACCGGTGCTTATCCCGTTCCTCAGCTTCCGGATCATGGTGGGATGCGGACTGGTGATGCTGGGGCTCGCATGGTTCGGTACCTATATGAGTTACAGGCACCGCCTTGCGTACAATCGCCCAATGCTTTGGCTGACGTTCTTCAGCTTTCCGCTGCCCTTCATAGCGATCATTACCGGCTGGTTCACCGCTGAAGTTGGCCGTCAGCCCTGGGTGGTCTTTGGCGTGTTGCGAACCGCTGACGCCGTGACGCCATTCCTGACGACGCGCGAAGCGACGATCTCGCTCGTGATCTTCTGCGCGGTCTACGCCTTCATCTTCCTGTTTGGCACATTCTACATCTACCGGCTCATCCGCAACGGTCCGGCGCGAAGGCTGCTCGAGACACCGCATCTCGCGGTTCCGAACCGGCCGATGTCGCTGGCCGACGAAGAAACAATTCAGGAGCCGAGCTACGGCATCGCTGGAGAATAGTCATGTTCATGCTCTGGCTATCGCTTTTTGCCGCCAGCATTTTGTTCTACGTCATCTCAGGAGTCTAACCGTGGTCATGTTCTGGGTCTCCCTTTTGGCCGTCAGTATTCTGCTCTACGTGCTGCTCGACGGTGTCGATCTTGGCGTCGGTTTGCTGTTCGGACTGGCGAACGGCGAAGCCAGGCGGGGCGCGATGCTGAGCGCTGTCGCGCCGATCTGGGACGGCAACGAGACCTGGCTGGTAGTCACCGCGGTGATTTTGTGGGGAGCTTTTCCGCTCGTTTATGCGACGTTGCTGTCGGCATTCTACCTCCCTGTCATCGTCATGCTGCTGGGTTTGATCTTGCGAGGCGTGGCGTTCGAGTTTCGTTACAAGACGCAACGGCTGCGGTGGATCTGGGATTTCAGCTTTGCCGGCGGATCGCTGATCGCGACCTTCATACAGGGAATGACGGTCGGTGGCCTCGTGGAAGGACTGCAGTTCACCAACGGCGAATACTCCGGCGGTGAGGTCGGCTGGCTGACGCCGTTTGCGGTCCTTTGCGGCATCGGCCTGTGCCTTGGCTATGCGCTTCTTGGCGCCTGCTGGCTGGTCAGAAAATGCGAAGCCGAGGTTCGCGACGTGGCGCGCCGCCAGATCCCCGTACTTGCGGTCGGCGTATTGGCATTCCTCGTGCTTGTGTTCGCTTACGCGCTGGCCGAACACCTTCCGATCCTGCATCGCTGGATCGATCGACCATATTTATTCGCCTTTCCGGCGGTCGGAGCGGTCGCGGCAACAGTGCTCGCGATCAGCATTCTGAACCACAACGACTACTGGCCGTTTCACATGGTCGGACTGATCTTTGTATCGGCATTTGGCACTCTGGCGCTGTCCTTCTGGCCTTACATGATCCCCTTCCAAATCACCGTCGACCAGGCTGCCGCGCCGCAGTCCAGCCTGATGTTCATGTTCTGGGGTGGCGTCGTCGTCTTCCCGCTGATGCTGCTTTACACGGTCGTCAGCTACCGCGTTTTCAGGGGGAAAGTTAGGGCTTCCGCCGGATATGGACACTAACAAATTCCGCGGGTTTTTGCGCTATATCAGGAGCAGGGGCCATGACCGTGCCGCACGCCGAGCTTTGGTGTGTGCCACGGCGCCTTTCCGCAGAGCACGGTGCGGACTATGTCAGAGATAGTTGAACGCCGGACGCCCCGGGTCCGGGCGCACTTGGTGTTGAGCTCACTCAATGCGAAAATGCTTCCGGCCGTGCTCAGCGTTATCGCGGGAAGCGTGGATGCCATCGGCTTTCTCGGGCTTGGCGGTCTGTTTACGGCCCACATTACAGGCAATCTTGTCATCCTTCTCGCGCATCTTGTCACCGGCAGCGGCGCGCCTGCAGCCGCGATACTCGCGCTCCCGGTGTTCGTGACTGCGCTCGGGCTGACGCGAATGCTGGCCGGTGCCCTGGAGAACGTCGGAGTTGCCTCGCTACGGCCGTTGCTTCTGCTGCAGCTACTATTGCTCACCGGGTTCTTTGTCTTGTGCGCCTCCGCCGGTGCGCGCATGGATCCGGACGCAACGAAGGCGATTCTTGCGGGTATGCTCGGCGTCTCGGCGATGGCCGTGCAAAACGCACTCGTACAGATCTCGATGAAAGGAGTGCCGTCAACCGCGGCCATGACGGCCAACATCACGCGCGTCATGATGGATATATGTGAGATGATGCTCGGGCGCGGCCCGGCTGACATGGCCAAGGCGCGCGACCGCGCGATGCGAACCCGGCCGGCGATCGTCGGCTTTGCTGTTGGTTGCTGCCTGGGAGCAACCTGCGAGACGGCAATCGGCCTGAGGGCCCTGGCCTTGCCTGCAGGGCTCGCTCTGCTCGCGGTTGCGATGGGAACGACCGCCAATGTCGAGGGAGTCCGGGATTGATGATCCGGACTGGACTTTGGGCCACCGATTCCTGGGTTGTCTCACCGAGTCGTTGCGGGGTGCGGTAGCGATCGTGGTCCTGACCGCGATGCGTTGTCGGGATTAGACCAATCCAGGCTCATCGTCAGCCGCTTCACCCCGAAGCGCTTCTCGAACTCGACGAAGTTGACGATGCCGCGTCGGTGGGTGCCGTCACCGATCTTGCGGTCGCCGTCCCAGGCCTCGACCTCGAACAGCACGCTCTTGCCGTCGATCTGGATAACGCGAGCAATCGCGCGGACAGTACGACCCTCCGGGGTTGCGGCGAGGTGCCGGACCTTCACGTCCATGCCGACGCTGACGAATCCCTCCGGTAGATGCGAAGCGATGGCGGACCCCGACGCCATTTCCATGTGCAGGATCATCATCGGCGTGGCATAGACCTGCGGCATGTTTGCCACAAAATGATCGACCGTCATCGCATAGCTCACTCTGACGGCCTTCGTGGCGGTCATGCCAATCGTGACGTTATCGAGCGTATCCATTTCTTCCTCGTCTGACCTGTTGCGAACTAACTGCTGTCTCTGGCGTCGCGTGTAACTTTGTCTATGAGGGGCTGAATCGTTGACTCCGCGATCTACGATCCGGGCAGCGGATACGATAGCCTCTCCTATCCAAAATCGATTCGGACTATGTGAGAGATAGGTTCACGATTGTCGTGAGCCATTAAATTAGCGTTCAGAACGTCTTGCGGATCGAAGGGTGCGAGGTCCAGAGCCGCGGTGCGTCAATTCCGCGACGCGCTGTTGGTGTTGAGGTCCGACGCGGATGTCCGGTTCGGTGCACGGATTTCGATCACTCCGTGGTTGAGCGCCTGATGACATGAATTGCATGCGTCAGTCAGGTCGGCATAGGCCTTGTCGAATGCGGGACTGTCTTTGGACCGGATCGCGCTTTCGAGCTCCTTGAACGGTTGCTCAGTCACGGAAGCGATCATGTTGGGAAAGGAGATGTCGTGCTCAGTTGGATGAGCGCGCCCGATGCGACCGAATGCACCGTGTAGATTGCCAAGCTCGTAGGCGGCAAAGTCCCAGTTTCCATCTTGCGCGGCCCGCCAGAGCAGCTCGTGCCGCGGTTGTATCGTCGCGATCATCAGGTCGCTGATGCTTGGCAGATATTCGGTGGCTTGAGGCGAGGGCACCACTTCTGGCCCTGCGGCCACGCTGCGCGTCGTCGCAAAGCCGACCGCCAGGATGGCGGTCGCGGCAATAGTGATCGCACTAGCTATGATCGGGCGGCACCGGATGCCCGCGGCCTCCGCCCCGCTCATGCGCGCACCGGCAGGCTGGAAAGCAGTTTGTCGAGCGTGATCGGGTAGTCCCGTATGCGCGCACCACAAGCGTTATAGATCGCATTGGCGATCGAGGCGCCGGCGCCGCAAATCCCGAGTTCGCCGATGCCCTTGCTCTTTAGCGGGTTGGATCTGTCGTCCAGCTCGGCCAGAAAGATGGCGTCGATGGCCGGAATGTCGGCATGCACCGGCACGTGGTATTCGGCGAGATCGTGGTTGACGAAATAGCCGAAGCGCGGATCGAGGGTCATCGCTTCATGCAGCGCCGCGCCAATGCCGAACACCATTCCACCGATCGCCTGCGACCGTGCCGTCTTGGCGTTCAGGACGCGGCCGGCGGTGAATACGCCGAGCATGCGCCGCACACGCACTTCGCCAGTATCCGCGTCGACGCCGACTTCGGCGAAATGCGCGCCGTAAGATTGTTGCGAGAACTCCTTGTTGTTGCGGCCCGGGCGAATTTCGCCGTCGGCTTCCATCCCGGCGCCCACCAGGTCCGTTAGTTTTCTGGACAGTTCGCCGGATGCGATGCTGCCGTCATCGAAGCGCGCGGTTGCCGGATCCATACCGGCGGTCCGTGCCAGCTTTTCACGTAGCGCATTGCAGGCCTCGAAAAGGGCCGAGCCCGAACTCCCGGCGCCCCAAGATCCACCTGAACCCGCTGCCTGTGGAAAGTCGGTATCGCCGAGTTCGACCCGGATGCGTTCAGTCGGCAGGCCAAGCATCTCGGCGGCGATCTGCGCCAGGATGGTATAAGTGCCAGTGCCGATGTCGGTCATCGCCATCTTGACGGTCGCGGTACCATCAGGATCCAACCGGACATTCGCCTTGGAGAGCAAAAGCGGGTTGCCGCGCGTTGCCGCGGCCATGCCCATTCCTACCAGCCAGTGCCCGTCACGAACCTGCCCCGGCTTAGCATTGCGCTTGTCCCATCCGAACCGGCGCGCGCCTTCGTGCATGCAGGCGATCAAATGGCGGCTGGAATAGGGGATATGTTTTTCCGGGTCCTCGCTCGGCTCGTTTCGGACGCGCAATTCGACCGGGTTTAGATCGAGTTTTTCGGCGAGTTCATCCATTGCGCATTCGAGTGCCATCAACCCGACAGATTCGCCGGGGGCCCGCATCGACGACGCGACAGGAATGTCCAGTGGCGCCAGACGGTGCCGTGTCAGCCGATTGGGTCCGGCATAGAGGGTACGGGTCTGGAGCGCGGCGCCTTCGTAGGTTTGCTCACTGGGTAAATTTCCCGAAAACACATCGTGGCCGATCGCGAGGATACGGCCGTCACGATCGCTTCCCAGGCGCAGGCGCTGAATCGTGTCTGAACGGTGCGTCGTGACGTGAAAGATCTGTTGCCGCGTCAGCGCAACCTTCACCGGTTGCTTGAGCTCTCGCGAAGCGATCGCCGCCAGGATAGCGTCGGCATTGACCCAGAGCTTGCCGCCGAATCCGCCGCCGATGAACGGACTGATCAGGCGTATGTTTTCGGCAGGAATCTTGAGGGTTGTCGCGATGGCCCGCTGACCCTGGTTCAGCATCTGGTTTGCGGTGTGCAGGATCAATTTGTCGCCGTCCCACATTGCAATCGTGGCATGGGGTTCCATCATCGCGTGACTTTGCAAGGGGGTGGTATAAGTCACATCAATCCGCACCGGGGCGCTTTCGAACGCACCTGCGAAATCACCCACCGCGCTGTCAGCCGCCGGCGCATCGTTTGGTTTGGGAACGCGCACCTCCTTGAGGTTGCTGCGGAGCGCGTATTTTCCGTCCGAACGGTGATATTTCAAATCGACCAGATAGGCCGCCGCTCGGGCCTGCTCGAAAGTCTCGGCAACCACGAAGGCGACCGGTTGCCCGTAAGCCATCACCTGCGAGCCGGTGAGCACCGGGTGCGCTTCACGGTGATTGCCGGTGCCCTGCGCCGGCGCGTTGCGATGGGTGAGAACCAGCACGACACCCGGCGCCTTCTCCGCAGCACGGGTGTCAATCGATCTGATCGTTCCCTTTGCGATCGAGGCTTCGACCACAAAGCCATACAGCACGCCCTCCTGCTGCATCTCATAGGCGTAGCGCGCGCCGCCGGTAACCTTCAATCGGCCGTCCACGCGGTCGAGTGGTTTCCCGACAACACCCGGTTTATCAAGAGCGTTAGGGCCGATGGGTGAGTTCATTTCCATGAGTTCGCTTCCTCAGGTCCGGGTGATCTCTGCCAGCACGCTATGCAGGGTGCGCCGCGTCAGCGGTATCTTGAAATCGTTGCCGCCGAACCCGCGCGCGCCTTCGAGGACGGCATTTGCGGCTGCATTGAAGGTGGCAGTGTCCGCAGAGGCGTCGGACAATATCTGATCCGCCTTTGCCACACGCCACGGCTTATGCGCCAGACCGCCAAAGGCGAGCCGGGCCGAACGGATCCGGCCGCGCGTGCTATCGAAGATCGCGGCGACGGAAACCAGCGCAAAGGCATAGGAAGCGCGGTCACGGACCTTGCGGTAGACCTGCACGCCCGGCGGCGGTGGCGGCAGCGTTACCGCGGTGATGATTTCACCCGGTTTGAGCGACGTCTCGATCTCGGGAGTGTTGCCTGGAAGATAATGAAACTCTGCGATCGAAGTGACTTTGGTTTTGCCCTCACCATCGACTGTCTCCACATTGGCGTCGAGCGCCCGCATCGCCACCGCCATATCCGACGGATGTGTCGCGATGCAGTGCTCGCTGGTGCCCAGGATGGCATGAATGCGGTTGAAGCCGGCGATCGCCGCGCAGCCGGAGCCGGGGCTGCGCTTGTTGCAGGGTTTTGTGACGTCGTAGAAATAGTAGCAGCGGGTTCGCTGCAGCAGATTGCCGCCGGTCGTGGCCTTGTTGCGCAACTGGGCGCTGGCGCCGGCCAGCAATGCGCGGCTAAGGACGCCATAACGCTGGCGTACCCGCGGGTCGGCGGCAAGATCACTGTTGCGAACCAGCGCGCCGATACGCAGACCCCCCTCGGCCGTCTCTTCGATCTTGTCGAGCGGCAGGCGGTTGATATCGACCAGATCGGATGGCGTCTCGACCTGCAATTTCATCAGGTCGAGCAAATTTGTGCCGCCGGCAATGATTTTTGAGCCGGGCTTGATGGCAGCGGCGGCCGCGTGCGTGACGGAGTCGGCGCGTTGATAGGTGAAAGCCCTCATGTCGGCGCCCCCGCGGCTTGTTTGATGGCTGCGACGATATTGGGGTAGGCCGCGCAGCGGCAGATGTTTCCGCTCATCCGTTCGCGAATTTCGGTATCGGTAAGTTCAGCAGCCGGTTGCGTCAGGTCGTCCGTCACATAGCTCGGCATACCCTGCCGGCTTTCCGCCAGCATTCCGGCGGCGGAGCATATCTGGCCGGACGTGCAGTACCCGCACTGAAAGCCGTCATGCTCGATGAAGGCCGCCTGAAGCGGATGCAGATCATCGCCTGTTGCGAGCCCCTCGATCGTGGTGATGGATTGGCCATCGTGCATCACTGCAAGGGTGAGACAGGAGTTGATACGGCGTCCTTCAATCAAAACCGTGCAGGCGCCGCACTGGCCGTGATCGCAACCCTTCTTCGAGCCAGTCAGCGCGATGTGTTCACGTAAAGCGTCCAGCAATGTCGTGCGCGGATCCAGCGCCAGTGACTGGACATGACCGTTAATCTGAAGTTCGACCGTTACGGGGAGCGGAGGCGATTCGTCGTCATCGACGGGGCCGGCCGCAAAAGCGGCGCGTGGCAGTGTGGTCAGCAGCAGCGCGGTAGTGCCAATCTCGATCACGGTGCGGCGGCTCACCTCAAACGTGTTCGGCTCCGTATTCGATTCAAGCTCGTCCATGATTGCTCCGTGTTCGCGTAGTCCGTACAGGCAGTCTCGAAGAAGGACATCAGGCTTGCGGCCAGGTATCGTCCGAAAGGTTGACAACGATGGGTGTCGCGGTGCTTCGCACCACTACCCATCGGAATGGCTCCTGTTCCGAAGGGTTGATTTCCAAGTGCGGCAGGAAGGCGGGGACATGAATGAAATCGCCGGCCTTTGCGCGCGCGGCCGATTCGCCTCTTTCGCCCCAGCGGACTTCGCAGATACCCGAGAGGACGTAGGCGATGGTCTCCTGCTCGCCATGATGATGAATTCCGGTCCGCGATCCCGGTGCCACATCGAACAGGCCGCCCCAGATCGCTGACGTTATACCGAGCGCCGGCGCGATAGCGGCGCGACGTTCGGAGCCCGGCGTCTGCGCAGTTCCCCGATCGAATTCAGTTGGGCTGACGATGTGGACTGCTACTGAGGAACTCATGGCATCCCGGATCAATTTGGATCTTCAACCCCAAAGTTATGCAGCCGTTGATTGGAGAGCCACTAAATTGGAGTTTAGTGATCCGCGCCGAATTGAGGCGGAGTCATTCGGGAAGGTGAACGCAGCATGCTCCTCGCCAAGTCGTGATGATCGCTCAAGCCGATGCAGGTCGCGCGCTCATCGAGAGCGCGGAGCCGCGCGTGTCCAGGAATGTTCATTCGGCAGGCGCGGGCTCCGCTTGTGTCGTCGCAGCTTGCTTCTTTTTCCCGAACAGCCAGCTCTGTAAGCGGTCGAGATAGATATAGACGACCGGCGTCGTATAGAGGGTGAGAATCTGTGAGAGGGCGAGGCCGCCGACGATGGCGTAGCCGAGCGGTTGGCGAAGCTCCGACCCAACTCCGCTGCCGAGCATCATCGGAACGCCGCCAAGCAGCGCCGCCATCGTGGTCATCAGGATCGGCCTGAAACGCATGATACAGGCCTGATAGATCGAGTCCTCCGCCGTCAAGCCCTGTTCATGCTCGACGTGCTGGGCAAAATCCACCAGCATGATGCCGTTTTTCTTGACGATACCAATGAGCAGGATAATGCCGACGATCGCGATCACGCTGAGATCGTAGTGAACCGCCATCAGGAGTAACAGTGCGCCCAGGCCGGCCGATGGCAGCGTCGAGATGATGGTGATTGGGTGGATGACGCTCTCGTACAGCACTCCGAGGATCAGGTAGATGACGAAGAGCGCGGCGGCTATCAGAATCGGCGTGCTCGACAGCGACGCTCCGAATGCTTGGGCGTTGCCCTGAAAGCCGGTCTGAAGCGAGAGCGGCTTGCCGAGGTCTTTTTCAATCTGCTGGATGGAGCTAACCGCCTGGCCGATTGCAGTGCCCGGCAGGAGGTTGAAGGAGATCGTGACCGACGGGAACTGGCCCTGATGGTTGACCACGAGCGGCGCGACTTTCACCACCGAGTCGACCAGCGTAGACAACGGTACCTGCTGCCCGCTCGAGGATTTGACATAGATGCCGTTGAGCGCTTCGGGCCCATACTGGAACTTGGGGTCGACTTCCAGGACCACATGGTACTGGTTCAGGGTCGTGTACATCGTCGAGACGATTCGTTGGCCGAAGGCATCGTCGAGCGTGTTGTCGATCGTGTAGGGCAGAATACCGTAGCTGGAGGCGACTTCGCGCTTGATGGTGATATCGAGCAGCGGCCCCGCATTGAGCTGATCGGTAGCGACGTCGGCAATGGCCGGGATGACCTTAATCCTGTCGAGGAACAGCGCCGCCCAATGATTGAGTTCGCCGGGATCGGCGTCGTTCAATGTGTATTGATACATCGTTTTGGAGACACGCCCGCCGATGGTGATGTCCTGCGCGGCCTGCATATAGAGCGTGATGCCCTGGAGTTTGGCGAGGTTTGTCCGCAGCCGTGCGAGCACCTGGTCCATGGTGCCGCGCTGGCTTTTGGGCTTCAGCGCGATGTAAACGCGGCCGTTATTGACCGTGGTGTTGCCGCCGCCGGCGCCGACCGCCGCGCCGATCGAAGCAACGGCAGGATCCCGCATCAGCGCATCGAGCAGAGCTTGCTGGCGCTCGGCCATGGCCTGAAAGGAGATATCCTGCGCAGCCTCGGACAGGCCGATGATCAACCCGGTGTCCTGTTCGGGAAAGAAACCTTTTGGGATCATCACGTAGAGATACCCGGTCAGCGCGATGGTACCGAACATGGTCATCAGCGTGACAAAGCGGTGTCGCAGCACGATCTTGAGGCCGGTCTCATAGAGGTTAAGCAGGCCTTCGAAGCCACGTTCGGACAGTCGGTAGAGCCATCCGTGCTGCTTGCTCTCCGGCTTGAGAAGGTATGCGCACATCATCGGCGTGAGCGTCAGCGAGATCAGCAGCGACAGCACCAGCGCAACGCTGACAGTGATGGCGAATTCACGAAACAACAGACCGACATAACCGCTCATCAGGAACAGCGGAATGAACACTGCGATCAGCGATAGCGTAATCGACGCGATGGTGAAGCCGATCTCGCCGGCGCCCTTCAGCGACGCTTCGAACGGCGCCGCGCCTTCCTCCATGTGCCGCACGATGTTCTCGATCACGACGACGGCGTCATCGACCACAAAGCCGACCGCGATCGACAAGGCCATCAGCGAGAGGTTGTCGAGACTGTAGCCGAGCTCGTAGAGAACAGCGAAGGTTCCGATCAGCGACAGCGGCACGGTCACAGCCGGAATAACGGTCGCCCAGAAATTGCGCAGGAACATGAAGATGACCATAACCACCAGCGCAACCGTCAGCATCAACGTGAACTGCACGTCGCTGACCGAAGCGCGGATGGTCTCGGTACGGTCGGAGATGATATTGACCTTGATCGCGGGCGGGATCGATGCCTGAAGCACCGGCATCATCGCCTTGATCCGGTTTACCGTGTTGATGACGTTGGCGCCGGGCTGGCGCTGGATCGCCAGGATGACTGCTCGCTTCTGGTTGTACCAGCCCGCGATCAGATCATTCTCGGGCGCACTGACGGCGCGGCCGACGTCACGGATGCGAACCGGCGCCCCGTTGCGATAGGCGATTACCAGATTGGCGTAGTCGTCGGCCTTCAGCAGTTGGTCGTTGGTGTTGAGCGTGTAGGTCTGGCGCGGGCTGTTGAGCGTGCCTTTCGGCAAATCGACATTGGCCTGGCCGAGCGCCGTCCGCACGTCCTCGAGATTGATGCCGCGGGCTGCCAGAGCCTGCGGATCGAGCTGTACCCGGACAGCGGGCTTCTGCTGTCCGCCGATGCCCACAAGACCGACGCCGGATATCTGCGATATTTTTTGCAGCAAGATGTTTTCTGCATAGGCATCGACAGTGGTGAGCGGCAGGGTGTCCGATGTCAGACCAAGCACCAGGATCGGCGTATCAGCCGGATTGACCTTCCGGATCGTCGGCGGATACGGCATGCCCACCGGCAAATACGGGGTCGCAGCATTGATCGCCGACAGCGTATCACTTACTGTCCCGTCGATCTGACGATTCAAATCGAACTGCAGGGTGATCTGGGTGTAGCCGAGTGCGCTCGCCGAGGTCATCTGGGACAGGCCCGGGATCTCGCCGAACTGCAGTTCGAGCGGCGTCGCCACCGAAGACGCCATCGTCTGCGGATCGGCCCCTGGCAGCTGGGCAGTAACCTGAAGGGTCGGGAAGTTGACGTTCGGCAGCGCCGCCACCGGCAACAGCGGATAACTGACCAGGCCGCCGACCAGCAATCCGACCATCAGCAGGGCGGTCGCGATCGGCCGATGGATGAACGGCGCAGATATGTTCATGGGATTGGCGCCTGCAGCGCACTTTGTGCGATGGCTTCCTGCGCTGCCTTGCCGTGCAGCATCGTAACACGCGTGCCCGGCTGGAGCTTGTATTGTCCATCGACCACGACCTGCTCGTTGGCTTTCAGACCGGAATCGATGAGCGCCTGACCCGCGCTGATCTGCGCGACCTTGACCGGTCGATTCTCGACCGTGTTGTCGGGATTGACGACGTAGGCGTAGGCTCCACTCGGGCCCTGCTGGACAGCCGATGCAGCGACGGTCAACCCGTTATGCCTTGTATCGACGAGCAGCCGCGCGTTAACGAGTTGGCCGGGCCATAACCGGTGCGCTTTGTTCGAAAAATTAGCTTTGAGCTGAATCGAGCCAGTTGTTTGTAGAATCTCGTTGTTGACGAGGCCAAGCACGCCTTGACCCAGCAGGGTCGTAGCGTCCTGGCTGTAGGCGAGAGCCGCCAGCGGGGCCTTGGTCTTTTCCTGTTGCTGCTGGATTTGAGGCAGATCGGTTTCGGGGAGAGTGAAGATTAGCGAAATCGGGTCGATCTGCGTCACGACGACGAGGCCGTTCGTACTCGACGGGCTAATGATGTTGCCGACGTCGATCTGACGAATTCCGGCCACGCCCTCGATCGGTGACGTCAGGCGCGTGAAGCTGAGCTGCACTTTGGCAGCGTCGATCAGCGCCTGGTCGGCCTTGACCGTCGCCAGCAGCTGTCCCACCTGTGCCTTTTGGGTTTCGAGCAATTGCGGAGTGGCCCAGCCCTTCTCCCCCAATGTGGTGTAGCGAGTGAGATTGGCTTGCGCATTGATGAGCTGGGCCTGATCGCGCTCCAGGTTTCCAGTGTACTGATCGATCAGGGCTCGATAGGGCCGTGGATCGATCTGCGCGAGCAGGTCGCCGGCGTGCACGGTCTGGCCTTCCGTGAAGTTGATGCTGATAATTTGTCCCTGGATCTGGGCGCGCACCACGTCGGTATTGTACGCAATCACCGTGCCGACACCGCTAAGATAAATCGGCACGTCATGCTGGGTGACCACCCCGGCGACGACTGATACCGCGGGTGGTGGGGCTGGCGCGGCAGCGGCCTTGTCCAGTGGGTGCGCATGCGTGAAGTACAAAAGACCGCCGGCCGCTATCACGGCAATCAGTAGCGCCGAGGGGATGATCATTCTCTTTTTCATGGCCGGTCCAGCTCACAGATGAAGGTTGTTTCAGCAGCCGCCCGGAGTGTTCGACGTCCCCGTGAGCCCGGTGGTTGGGCATGGGAAAGTGCTTGTCGTCGCAGATGAAACGGTGGGCGCAGAGGTAATGGCGGGCATCGTTGACAGCGGTCCGACCGTACCCAAAGTGGGCGACACGCTTATCGTCGGTACGGCCGCCGCGGAGCTGACCCCAAGACTGCCAATCTCGGTAGATCCCAACGGAATTCCGGTTCGAGCGACGCCGCCCGGTGTTGTCGGCGTCGTTGGCGTCGACGATGAAGCAATGCTGCTCGAACCGGAACCGCACATTCCCGACATGCCTGAGGTTTGCAGTATCCCTGACGTGGTTGACGTTCCCGATGATGTCGACATTCCCGATGTTGCCATCGTGCCTGACGTTGCCGCGGTGGCGGGTGCGGCGGTTCCCATTGCCATTCCGCCGCCGTCGTAGGTCGCGGTGGATCCGAACATTGACGATGGCGCGGTCCCGATGGTCGAGCATGTCGTGCTGCTGCTCGGCATTGCGATCGTGCCCGTCGCATCGCCGGGAGCCGGACTGACGCCAGGGGACGCAATTTCGGTAGAGCCAAGGGGAATGCCAGTCGGGGAAACCGCCGAACCGGTTCCCATACCAAGCGGCGAAGTAGTACCAAGGGTGGGAGTCGGGCTGGCCATTCCGCTCACTTGCGCCATGGCAACGTTGCAGACGAGGATTGTCGGGAAGATCGCAGCGATCAACGAGATTCTCATGAGCCTTCTCCTCTTGAAGCGACGTTGCCGAAACCGGAGCCTTGGCGGCGGGATTTGCAGATCGGATCTCAATTCAGGCGCCCCACGCCGCCTGCATGGCTGCCGGCGATTTTACGGCGAGGTTCCTGGCTGCTTTTCGTACTTTCTCGAACGCGCGCACTTCGATTTGCCGGATGCGTTCACGTGACACGTTGAATTGTGCGGCAAGATCTTCGAGTGTCAGTGGATTGTCAGCCAGATGTCGCGCCTCAAAAATGCGACGCTCGCGGCCTTGCAGTACATCGATCGCAGCGATCAGCGACTTATGCTGGTGCTCCTTCTCGTCCTGTTCGACGACGATGGCTTCCGGTGAAGGAGACTGATCGACGAGATGGTCTTGCCATTCGCCGGTTTCACCGTCTTCACGAAGTGGCGCGTTGATCGATTTATCGCCGCCGAGCCGTCGATTCATGTCGACGACATCCTGGTTGGTGACATCCAAGCTCTTTGCGATCGATGCAACCTGATCGGGGTGCAGGTCCCCGCTGTCCAAAGCGGCAATCTTGCTCTTTGCCGAGCGCAATTTGAAGAAAAGCTTCTTCTGATTCGCGGTAGTGCCGATTTTTACAAGCGACCACGAACGCAGAATGTAATCCTGTATGGAAGCCCTGATCCACCAAATCGCGTAAGTGGAGAAGCGAAAACCTTTTTCGGGTTCGAAGCGGTTCAACGCCTGCATCAGTCCGATGTTGCCTTCGGAAATGATTTCCGAAACGGGTAGACCGTAGCCGCGGTAGCCCATGGCGACTTTGGCGGCGAGACGCAGATGACTTGTGACGAGCTGGTTCGCGGCATCGCGGTCGCCGCGCTCGCGCCAACGCTTGGCGAGTTCATACTCCTGGCGCCTTTCGAGCATGGCAAAACGCCGGATGTCGTCGAGATAGCCTTTACCGCGTCCGTCTTTGGGAAACGCCGGTTGACGCTGTGTTGGAACTGTAAGGCCTGCGAATTGTCCCTCAATGCCCATGTCAGTCGCTCCCATAGCTTCCTCCGTTCGAAACTCGAACGGATGGCTAGAGGATAGGGACAGCGCAGGGGGGAGCCATTAAATTGAGGTTTAGGAGATTAAATTCGAATTCAGGAAAGCGTCTCGTTGTATGCGGTAACACGGTGCTTCTCGTTGCTTCCGAGAGGCTGCGGGTACTTCCCGCTGGGGCAGCGGAAGCCGCGCGCTCGCGGCTTCCGGATCGATCCGCCAATCAGTAGGCGCAGTTGTACGGCCACATCGATGAGGTGTAATCGTAATACGGGCAACCGAGGCCATCGTCGTAAAGGCCGCCGCCGACGAAACGGCGCCGTCCAGCTCCATAGTGCTCGTGGCCGACATGCGCCAACTGGCCTGCACCAAAACCACCGATGCGATCTCCACCAAGGCCTCCCATGCGGCCGCCGCCAAAGCCGCCCATATGACCGCCGCCAAAGCCGCCGCCCATGTGGCCTCCGCCAAACCCGCCCATACCCCCGCCACCGCCACCACCGCCGCCGCGGGCCTGTGCACCCGTGGCAAGAAGGTTGCCGGCAAGCAGTGCGGTTGCCAAAATCATCATCACTCGTCCTCTCATGACATTCTCCGTTGGGATGGGCGGACTTTCCGCCACAGGTCGTTGCCAAACGCTGGCGTCCTAAGAAGGCAAACGCCAACGTCGCGATCGACTGGACATGGGAATGCTTATTTGTCGTCTCCACTAAATTCGCATTCATCCAGATTGAATACAGGGCGCTCGGAATTCCGGCCCGGAATGAAAAGAAAAAATGGCTGGGCAGAATTGACGCAATAGTGGCTCCATTGATCAGCAAGAGCGTCCGCCGCCGCTATCTCGTGGACATACAGGCGGGCTGGCGAGGCCCACGATCCGCCCGCGCTGCTGCGCATGTATCAGATCAACTGAGACCATCCAAAGGAGACTACAATGCGAAAGACGTTTCTAACCATCCTTGTCGCGTCCGATGACCAGGATGCGGCTTCGGGCAGAGCTTCTCGACGAGGAGGATCGCGCTATGTGGCTGAACGATTTGGAGGAGTTGGATTACATTGCGGACAGCGCGATGCAGCTTGTGCCGAAGAAGCCCAACGGGAAACCAGCCAATTGCTCCGTGTCGATGAAATCATCAGCGAGATCTGTCGGGACCTCGCATCCATGAAGGCATCTGTGACGATCTTCAAGATGGACGTGGTGAAAATTTCATCGGCACCCTTGGCGCTGACGCGGGCCATCAGAAATCTGGCTATCAATGCGGTAACTCACGGCGGCGGTGCCTTTGTCACCGTCGGCCTGGAAGACCGCACCGCCTTGATCACTATCGATGATGAGGGACCGGGCATTCCCGAGCAAAGCATGTCACGCGTATTCGAGCCTTTCTTCCAGGTTGATCCGGCGCGTCGTAAGTCCATGCCCGGTGCAGGCCTCGGCCTCGCGATTGCCAAGGAGATTGTTGAACGTCATGGCGGGAAACTAACGCTGCAAAACCGCTCGGCCAGGGCACTTCGGCAAGAAATAGTATTTCCAGCATTGCTTGATGGTCATTCGACGGCACAGGGCGTGAGAGCGGGCGGTGCCGCCCGCGCTTCCAGCTAGGCCGCGGCCTTCCGGCGGTTCTTGTCGAGCAGTTCGTCGACCAGCGTGACGTTGGCGTCGATCACCGGGTGGCTCAAGCCCTTCTGCTTTGCGATTAGCTGCACCAGCTTGTCGCAGCGTTCGATATTGGGCGCGCCGTTGAACAGCGCGCGCGCGGCGGACGCCGGACGCGACAGGCTATCCGCTGCGGCAGCGTATTTCTCGAAGGGCACCAGCTCGTTCGGATTGGCACCGAGCTTGACGCATAGGTCGAACACGAAATTGTACACCGAGCGAGATTCCTCGATGTTGCTGTACACCGCTTCCTTGGCGGTGCGCATGCCGTCCTTGGTGATGCAGCGATAGTTGCCGGCCAGCAGCATCGACCACTTGGCGAGCGGCACGAAAATCGAATCGTGCACCTTGAGCTTCACCGGCAACTCGATCTTGCCTTCCGGCGTGTCGTAGCGCACCGTCTCGATGTCGGTCTGCAGTTCGCGCAGGATTGCGGTGTATTTGTCATTGTCGAACCTGGCGACCTTGAAATTGGTCGGCAGCGTGACCTGCAGCATGTTGACCTTTTCATCCGGCGGCCGGATCGCCTGCGGGTCGGGGCTGCACAGCGTGAGCAGGCCGGGCTCGAAATTGTGCCACACGGTCGGATCGGTATAGGCCGGCTTGAGCGCGTCGTAATTCAGGCCGGGAATGCGCTTGACGTAAGGCAACGGCGGCATGTTCATGATCGACATGCACGGAACCTTGGACGTCGCCACCAGGTCCAGCAGTTCGCGCACACCGGGCGAGCCGTATTGCGGCTCCTGCATGGCGAGCCCGACCAGGTCGTAATCCTTCGGATTGACGCCCGCGGCGGGGCCGGCCGTCACCTTGCCCGGGAGCTTGCGCGAGTCGAGTTCGATCGGATCCTTGCGGCCCTTCACCGGCAGGCGCACGCGGAAGCCTTCCGAGTTGATCAGATTGGCTTCCGCCGGCAGGCAGACAAGGTGCAGCGAATGCCCGCCGAACATGATCTTCGAGGCCAGCAGCGACCCGTAGGACGCGCCCATGAGGAGGATTTTGTACGATGCCATGCGAGGATTCCTTCCAAAAAAGCCGCGCTCTTCTTGTTTGGTTTACGAAAGCGCATGCATTATGTAAGGCATGTTGAAAGAAAATGCATTCAAAAAATGGCGAGTTCTAAAAGATGGCGTCTTCTAAAAGCGCCCTAGGCTCAGAATCCTCCGTTTGCTGGTCCCGCAAATACTCGCATACGGCCTCGCATTTGCCCTGCATATGCTGAAACATTAGCAACCCGAGCTCGTTAGCAGACCGTCGTTTGAGGGCGTCCATGATCTGCTCATGCTCACGCATTGCATCGCCGAGGCGGTCTCGATTGACCAAATTCGCTGAATATCGGAGGCGACGGACTATCGAATTGAAGCTTGCAAAGTTTGCACTAAGGACGGGGTTTGCGGCCGCATCGACGATCGCCTGATGGATCTTTTGGTTGATTCGAAAGTAGTCGACCAGTTCGCGACGCAGGTAATGCGCATACATTTCGAGATGCATCTTCTCGATCGCAGCAATCGCATCATCGGTAATTCGAGCGCATGCCATTTGACCGGCGACAAAATCCAGGCCTGACAGGACTTCGAACAGGTTTCGAATGTCTGCCTCGGAAAATTGCCGCACGCGGGCGCCGCGGTTGGGCAACAGCTCAATAAGCCCTTCTGCCGCAATAGCTTTCAGCGCCTCCCGAAGAGGGGTGCGCGAAATACCGAATTTTTCGCAGAGTTCGCGTTCGGGAATTCGGCTGCCCGGGGCCAGGTGCCCTTCGACGATGAAATCGCGAAGTTGACTGACGATATCGGCATGCAACGAGGCCGACTCGTGTTCCCCGCGCTTTAGACCGCCGGCGGCCAAGAAATTGGTCAAAGTCGAGGTTCCCTGGTGTTGAAGGCGCCCGGATAGATCGTCGGTCTGTCCCGATGGGCCTTGGACCCAACCAGTTAGCTGTTTTTTCGATTGCAGGGTACTCAATTTTGTATTCAATAAGTCCTTTATTTCTGGATATAGCCAGAGTATATGAGTGCAAAATATCGAGGAGAAGGGTCCAATGGTTCATACAGGAAGGCATTTCTTACAAATTCCGGGCCCCACGAACGTGCCCGACCGGGTGTTGCGCGCGATGGACATGCCGACCATCGATCACCGGGGCCCCGAATTCGCGCAATTGGGACTCGATGTTCTAGAGGGCTGTAAGGCAGTCTTCCGGACTAAAAACCCCGTCGTGATTTACCCCTCGTCAGGCACTGGAGCCTGGGAAGCCGCGATTGTTAATGCGCTATCGCCCGGCGACAAGGTTCTGATGGCCGAGACCGGCCACTTTGCAACGCTCTGGAAGAACCTGGCCGAAAAATTCAAGTTGGAGGTGGATTTTCTGGCCGGCGATTGGCGCCGGGGCGCGCAGCCTGCCGAGATCGAGGCTCATCTGCTTGCGGATCGTGAGCGCCTCATCAAGGCGGTGATGGTGGTCCACAACGAAACGTCGACCGGCGTGACAAGCCGAATTCATGAAGTTCGAAAAGCCATCGATCGCGCAAAGCATCCTGCGTTGCTGCTCGTCGATACAATTTCGTCGCTCGGCTCGATCGAATATGAGCACGATGCGTGGGGCGTCGATGTCACCGTGTCTTGCTCGCAGAAAGGCCTCATGCTGCCCCCAGGCCTGGGTTTCAACGCGGTTTCCGAAAAAGCTCTGTTGGCCGCAAAGGCTAATCAGACCAGTCGCTCCTACTGGGATTGGCATGAAATCATTCAGCAGAACGAGAACGGATCCTGGCCGTACACGCCTGCCACCAATCTACTTTATGGGCTGAAGGAAGCGATCAAGATGTTGATGGAGGAGGGATTGGATAACGTGTTCGCCCGCCACCTGAAACTCGCTGCGGCGACTCGGGCTGCTGTTCGTGCGTGGAATCTGGAAATTCTGTGCCAAGACCCGAAAGAGCATTCCCCAATCCTAACTGCTGTCATGATGCCCGCAGGGCATGATGCGGATCATTTCCGTGATGTAGCGTTGAAGAACTATGACATGTCGCTCGGCGCGGGCCTGTCCAAGGTAAAGGGCAAGGTGTTTCGCATCGGCCATCTGGGCCACTTCAACGAATTGATGCTGATGGGAGCGCTGTCGGGAGTCGAAATGGCGCTCGGTGTCGCCAAAGTTCCGCATAAGACCGGTGGCGTGTTGGCCGCCATGGAAGTTCTCAAAGGAAAGGATGTCGTTCCGGTCTCCACTCACCGGGTTGCATAGAAACAGTCGTCAAAAAGATGATGGACGACGCGTACCTCGCCCGTCGCAAAGACACGGCATTGCCGTTGTAGTGCCGCCCGCATCAAGCAGATCAAGCAGCAAAGCTTGCAGCTCCAAGTTCAAAAAAACGAGGGACATCCCGCCGATCGCGGGCACCTCGATAAAAGAGGGAAACGCAACATGGAACCGGTAACTCGTCGAAGCAAGGGTCGTTGGTACATATTGGCACTGATCAGTCTGATGTACCTCATCACCTACCTTGATCGGGTGAACATCTCGACGGCGGCGCCGATTATCAGCAAGGAATTTGGCTTCGATAAAATAACGATGGGCGTGATCTTCAGCGCTTTCGGCTGGGCCTACGCCCTGTTTCAGGTTCCCGGCGGCTGGCTCGGCGATCGATTCGGTGCGCGAAATGTTCTGACAGTTATTGTCACTTACTGGTCGGCCATGACGGCTGCGACCGCCATGGCCAGCGGCGCAACGTCGTTTATGGTGCTCCGCTTTCTGTTTGGCATGGGCGAAGCTGGCGCGTTTCCGGGCGCAACACGTGCCATGCAGCTCTGGTATCCGCCGCACGAGCGCGGCTTTGTCCAGGGCGTCACTCACAGCGCGAGCCGCCTCGGCGCCGCCATTGCGCCGCCGATTGTCGTGCTGATCATGACTGCGCTCGACTGGCGATCCGTGTTCTATATTTGCGGTGCCGTCGGCATCCTTTGGTCGGTGCTATGGTACTTCGCCTACCGCAATCTTCCCGAAGAACATGCGCTTGTGAATGAGGCGGAGCTCAAATACATCCGCGGCGTCGACGAAAAGGGTAACGCCAAACTTGCCAACGTCGCCCAGAAACCCAACGTGCCGTGGAGCACGATGCTCAAATCCCCTAATATGTGGGCGGTCATGTTGGCCTATTTCACGTATGTTTACTGCCTATGGATATTTCTAAGCTGGTTACCTTCTTACCTCGTGGAATTCAGGCATTTCACTTTG
Source organism: Bradyrhizobium sp. (assembly GCF_004799405.1). Lineage (GTDB taxonomy): Bacteria > Pseudomonadota > Alphaproteobacteria > Rhizobiales > Xanthobacteraceae > Bradyrhizobium. The sequence goes on along the minus strand of NZ_SSMW01000158.1, from coordinate 78,251 downwards.
CTCAAGGTCGGCTTCCTGGCTTCACTGCCGCTCGTAGCGGGCGTCGTCGGCGATACTGTCGGTGGCTTGACGACCGACTGGCTGTTGGCAAAAACCGGCAACATCAAGTTCGCTCGACGCGTGGTGGCAATTACGGGCATGTTGGGCTGCGCGGTGTTTATCGTGCCGGCCGCGTTGACCGAAGACGCCTACGTCGCCGTCTATTGCTTGACTGCTTCCATGTTCTTTCTTGAATGCACGATCGGACCTTCATGGGCCGTTCCCATGGATATTGGCGGCGAAGTCTCCGGTACCGTCTCAGGCATGATGAATATGGCGGGAAACTTTGGTGGCGCCCTGTCGCCAATTGTCTTTGGCGTCCTGGTTCAGTTCGGATCGTGGCAAGCACCATTCATTGTTGCAGCCAGCCTTCTCGTAGTCGGTGCCGCGATTTGGGGATTCTGGCTCGATCCAAGTGCCTCGGTTGTAGAGAAAAAGATTGCCTGAGCGCGGCAAGCGTCGCCGGCTTTCGGGTAGATGTTTTTCTCTCCCGGAATTATCCCGTGGCGAAACAATTAGAAAGCTCAAGCGCCGCTTTGCGGAGTCGCGACCACGCGCAGGACGCTCATCCCGCATCCTACCGCGGCGAACACCGCGCCAAGTATCAGTGCGAGCGTGGCTCCCTCGCGGCCGGCGAGACCAAAACAAAGTGCCGCGAGCGCTGCTCCAGTGGTCTGCCCCGTCAGGCGAGCCGTCGCAACCATGCCGCTCGCGCTTCCGCTGCGACCGGCAGGCGCGCTGGACATCAAGGCCTTCATGTTTGGCGCCTGGAAAAAGCCAAATCCACATCCACAGATGGCCATTCGCCAAACGATGTCGACGACATGCGGATTCGCCGGAAGCACTGCCAACAGGGCCATCCCCAGGCTGAGTAACGCGAGACCGATGCCGCCAAGAAACCCTGCGGAATGGCGGTCGGACAAACGTCCGGCGATCGGCGCCATGATGGCCACTACAAAAGGCCAGGGGGTCATGAAAAAGCCGGTCTCGACCTGCGACCGGCCAAGAATGTCCTCGAAGTAGAATGGCAGGGAGACGAAAGCCAGGCCCTGGACCGCGAACGAGCAGATCGCGGTGGCAGCAGACAGCGCGAAAACCGGCCTGCGAAACAGGTCGATCGGCAGCACAGGCGCCGGTGAATCTGCCTGTCTGCGGATCAGGGCCCAGCCAAGCAAAACGGCGGAGGCAAGCTCAGTCGATATAAGCCCGGGCCGCTCGTGATGGGCTGCGCTTCCGATCCCCAGAATGAAGAGGCCGAGACAGCCCGCAGCCATCAGCGCGCCAGGAGAATCGAAGGCATGCGTCGCTCTCGGGGTATGCGGTAATGTCTTCAGGCCGACCAGGATCGCAACAACGCCGAAGGGAATGTTGATCGCAAAAAGCCAGCTCCACGGCCCGATCGCGAGGATGCCGGAGGCGATTGTCGGGCCGAGGGTGAAAGCGGTCGCAACCACCAACGCGTTGTATCCGAAACCGAGGCCCTGGAAGCGGCCCGGATAGACGAACCGAACCAGCGCGGTATTCACGCTCATAATGCCACCGGCGCCGAGACCCTGCAGCGCGCGCGCCGTCAGCAGGGTGGGTAGTGACCAAGCACATGCGCAGAAAAGCGAGGCCAGCGTGAACAGCAGCAGGCCTCCAAGATAAATCCGATGGTGACCGACAACTTCGCCAAGCGCGGCGAGCGGCAAGAGCGTTGCCACCATGGCAATCTGGTAGACATTGACGACCCAGATGACATCCGCTGGGCCGGTATGAAGATCGGCGGCTATAGCAGGGAGAGCGATGTTTGCGATCGCCGTATCGAGCGATGCCATCGCAAGCGCGGTGAAAATGGCAGCGGCGGCCCATCTGCGGCGCTGAACCGGCAGACCATCGATTGCAACCGACCCATTCGCCGAAATTACATCCGTCGACATTTGAAAAGCTCTCCAACTGTCGCGACGTAGTGCGTATGCGGGTCAAGCGGCAGGCGAAACTCTGCATACCGCATATGCGAATTGATTAAATGCTTCGCGTATTGAAGAAGCAAGTTCGAGGCGGCCCCAAACGGTTCAGGCCGCGCGGCGAGGCGGATGACCCTGATCTTCTGCCAATTGGTTGTCGCGTAGCAAGTGTCGGTCGTCGGCGACAGCAAGGCAGTAAATGCTTCTTTATTCGATTTTGCGGTGGCGGCATTCCACATGAATCATGGGTGGCCCCAACCATCGGAGATAACCATGAAGACAATTCCCACGGGCTTCAGGCAGACCTCCGTGCAGAATATTGAGCGCCCCTTGAACGCCTCCCACTCGGACGACCGGTTCAATTTAAAAGGGGGTTTAGCCCCCTCAAGGCAGCTCACGATATATGTAGCCTCGCTGACACAAAGGTTAGTGAACCCGTTCCTGGGCCTTACGCAATGTTTCGATACATTTTTTCAGGCCGATACGCTCATCATTCGATAGTGGAGGGTCAAGAACCTTGAGGCAGCCGCCCCGACCGACGACACCGGGCAGCGAGAGCGTTACTCCAAGTTGTGAGTTATATACCCCGATCGGAATTACGGCGCGTTCGTCGCGCAGCACGATTTCGGCGATCCGCGCGCAAACCATTCCGATTCCGTATTGGCTGGCTCCGATACCCTCGATGATGGTTATATTTGCATAACGTACTTCATTCTCTATCGTCGCGCGAAAGCCGTCGTCGTGCTGAAGGCCGCATTGCCCGAGCGCATCCGAAATTGGGACGCCCCCTACGCGGGCACCGGACCAGTGAAAGATCTGGGACGTTCCGTGTTCGCCGAGGACCTGCGCTTCAATATCCGTGGGAGCTATCTTGAGTTTTCGCCCCAGATGCACCCGGAAGCGCAGACTGTCGAGCAATGTGCCGGTGCTGAGAACGCGATCATGCCCGGCGAGTTCGCGCGTTAGAAAGGCAAGTGGATCCGGAGGATCGGTTACGACGAGCAGCACGGCATCCGGCGCCGCGGCGATGATTTGCGGAATAACCTGGCGATAAACTTCGGCATTCTTGTCGAGAAGGCGCAGGCGCCCTGACGGATCGCTACGATCCGTTGCGCCGCCGGATTTCTCGTTGACGCCGACCGTGACCATGACGAGCGCAGCGCCAGCCAGATTCGCATAATCCCCATCCGTCACCCTGGTGGTGGATGACAGAGGAGCCCCGTAGCCCATGTCCGTAACCATTCCTTTTGCGCGACCACGACCTCGGTTGACGAGAACCAGTTCGCTGGCGCAACCTCTCATGAGAGTGGCCATAGCGCATGCGGCGCCGACTGCTCCCGCCCCAATTATTCCGATCTTCATGATGCGTCCTCGTCTGTGTTTTGGGGTCCTCATTAAAGCTTGGCGAGCGAACCCCGAGCAAGGGGGTCGCCAGGTGCTGGATTCAGAGGAGGAACACTCTCTTCCCGGTCGGAAGGGCGGAATCGTTCCGCGTCAATCGAAATTTACAGGGTGGGTAACGAAAGGCAATTCGCCGATGGATGTTCCTGCGCCGAACCTTATGCAACTAGCCGCCGCGAAAATTTTGAGTAATCGATAGCGGGTCACTGGCCGGGAAGGTGTGTCTGAGCGCTTCGTCGAGTCGTTCGTCTGCAAATTCCCATTCCGTACTTTGCACTCTCGTTTTCGCGGAACGGGTTGTTCCTTGAACCTTGATTGGGCGCTTAATAGCTGGCCGGTCGCTCCTGACATTCATCGGCGTCTCCTTTTTATCGCCTGCCGCACTCGAATAGGAACCAGGTTCGTTTCTCGGTTTCGTCAATCCAGTTCTCCAGCAGGCTTGCGGTGGCCACGTCCCCTGCTTCGTCACATAACGAATGCACCTCACGCATGTACTGCGTCAGGATCGCGTTGTCGTCGCGGAGTTCAGCTATCATGTCGAGCGGCTTAACATATTCAGCATCGTTGTCCACGATGCGCTGAAAACGCGAAATCTGTCCAATCGAGCGAACGGTTGTGCCTCCCAGCTTCCGTGCTCGCTCGGCAATGGCGTCCGTCATGGAGAAAATCTGGTCACTTTGATCGTCGAGCATCAAATGATAGTCCCGGAAATGCGAGCCAGACATATGCCAATGGAAGTTCTTTGTTTTCAGATACAACGCAAACACGTCGGAGAGCAGCACTATCAACGCTTGCGAAATGTCATGAACCGCTTTTTCCGAAAGTGTCGTAGGAGTCGTGAGCGGCGCTCTGTGCAACATATCGGTGACCTCGTTGATCATTGGTCGGGTGCCATGTAAGCACAGGACAAGGCTGTCCAAGCTGCTGTGGACCCAACGGATCACCCGCAAATCTTTCCCGGTCTCAAGGTTTTCAATTAAATAGTAATTTAGCTTTGGGGCCGGCTTCAGGCGAAGGCATGTGCCCATGGCATCGGCCGGCGCCATCGCGCCGAGCGCGGTAGGATTGATCGACATACACTCGGCGCGAGCTGATGCGTTCGGGGTCCGCACCACGGTCATGCCCCCGGGAATTCAATCGGGGGACGAATGACCACTTCTCGCGCAAAGCGCCCATTCGTCTAGTCTCACGGTGCACCATGCGATTTACAATTGATGGGCCGATGGAACAAGGTAACCGGAGAAGGGCATAACCTCTTCCCAAATCCGCTGATGTCGGGTGGTCCCGCCCGCTCTTTAGTCGCAAGTTGGGCTTGGTAATCTCGACCACAGATTGACCACTGAAACCCCGTCAATAAACGTAGATAAAGGTGGTCAAACGCAGGCAAAGGCCATTGTTTTTGTTGATCTTTTCGATTGCTATTTACGTTCGGGACGCAGGGGTCGCAGGTTCAAATCCTGCCACTCCGACCAGATATCATTAGCGTATTTCTTCTGATTTGGATCACTGGTCAAGTTGACCATTGTTTCGGTCGCCGAAAGGTGCCGCCACTTTTGGGTTATTGCTGTTGCCGCCCCGTGCAGCTAGCCGAGTGCGCGACGCATAGCGATCATTTGTAAACCCTAGGCTGTGTATACAAGCGCGCTCATGCGGCATGTCGCCGTCCGTGCACAGCGTTGAACACGCTGGTTGGATCGTTCTCACCTTCGACGATCTTGCCGATCTCTCACGTTTCGCTGCGCTACGATCGTCTCGCAAGGTCAAACGTGGCGTGGCTTCGCTGTCGCTACCACCTGTCGAGCCTTAGTTCCCGGATGGTGATCGGCATATTCCTTGCCGTCGATCGGCGCCACGTGCGGGGGATCCCTGCCGAGATAGGGCCTTCCAATTCCAAACTCTTTCCCGTGGGCATCGATCCATTTCCAGAACGTTTCGCTGGCGGTCAGTCGCTGCGCCCGTGTCGCGCCATTTACGCTCACGACATCCGCCGCAAGTCCGTGGCCGTAGCCGCCGCGGAGACTGCCTCCATGATAGGATCGTTCGTTGGCTGCCTTCAGGCCGCTTGCAATCGATTGGCGATAGTTATCGCGGAACGCACTGGTGATGCCGGGCGACAATCCCGCCTGCTCGGCCGCGTGCAGCAGATGAAATAGCCTCAGCTTGAAATCCCGATCCATCCCGCCGAGGACGTAGTCCACCAGCGGCATGCCGGCGGTTTCGGCGGCCTTGGGGTCCTTCCAGGAAAAATCCTCATCGGCAAGTTTCGCAAAGGTCCTGGTGACATTCACCAGTTTGCCCTTTCTCTTGACGGTCACTTTTCTCTGTTCCTGGGTCTTGACGGTGTCTTCCTTGGGCGTGCGCTGGTAGAGCGCCCAAAGATAGCGGTCGATGCAGGCATCGACGACGAGGCACTCATCGAGAACCTCGGTCGAGTCGAGCGCCGGATTGGCGCGGCCAGGCTCCCGAGTCGCCGGCGATTGAGCGGCCTGCTGCTCCGGCAAAGTCGGCGGCATTTCCGATGAATCCGTCAACGCGGCTGTAACGATCGGTTCGGGCTCCTGGGAAACCGGCGTTGGCCCGGCGGCGGTTGTATCCGCAGCGGCTGTCGCCGTCGCCGGAGCATCGGCAGCCACCGCATTGGCGGCCGCCAACGAGATCGGCGGTAGTTGGTCGGCCAATGTCGCGACGGCGGCAACGGACGGCGCGGGGCGTTCAACGATTGGCGCAGCGCCGGTGTTATCGATTCCCGCAGAACCAAACGCGACGAGCCACGCAAGAACCGAAACAGGTATGGCGACCTCTCGGCACAAAGCCGCCATTGCTGCGAACCGCGGATTCATGGTCACCCTTTCCAATCGGCCCGAAACTACATAGCCAAGAAAAACTGCATAGCCAAGAATCTGACGCCGGCGATTTTTGGAGTGGCGATGTGGACAAGCAATGGCGGAGACCCCGGATATTCAGCTTTTCAACAGGGGTGTTGCCTAAATGCAACTGGTCGTTTTTCGCGATTTCGTGCGGTTGACGGCCGGCGAGAAGTGCACGGATCGGGAATGGCATAAATGGAACCAGATCGGCGCGCCGCCTTATGGCGAAAGCTGTGCGGGGTCACCCGGCCGGCGCTCTTGAAGCCGGGGAACTTCGGAACCAAACCGGCGTTTCAGCTCCAAGGCAATTGATATTCACGGATCAGATCCATGGACCTGGAAACCCAAGAAGCGCCCAAGGGGCGCGAAATCGTCATCATCCTCCCAGACCGATCTCGTGACATCATTCGCCTGTTTGAAGAGCTACAGCGAAAACGCCGACAGGGCGGGCTTGGATCGACTGCAACGATCCTTGGCAACGATCGCTTGATCATAGCCGCGATTGTTTTCTCGATTGGCTTTGCCGGGCTGGCGGTCGCTGAACTGATCCGGCCAATGCCGCCCCAGAGGGCTGCCGTTAGCTTGGCTGCTGAAGGGCCCGTGCGTATCGTGGGGCCTGCCTTCGTCCCCAATATCAAACCAAGTGAACACTGAATCCTGACCGTAGGACAGGACCAAGGGCAAGACAGGAGCCGGAATATAATCGTCGACCGCGACGGTCTTTTATCCGTCCTTATTACCCGTCGATCTTTCGTAGCTTTTGTTCCGACCCGGCGATCAGCTCGTTTGTCCGCAAGCCAAGGCTTGTCGTCCGCAGGCGGCCTTTCGTGAGTTGTTTGTTCCTGATATTTGAAAAGATGTCCGAAATTTGAGGATCGAAGGCCGGTTCCGCATGCGACAGCGACGCGACGCCGCCCTCCGAAGCCTGTGGTTGATGCTCGTGGCGAGCATAGCGCTTCCGGGTCTGCTGTTTTGCTACGCAGCGTTCGCGAATTATCGCACGGCATATACTCTCGCCGACGAGCGCATCGATCGCGGCCTCGATGTCGCGTCGGAACAGGTGTTGCGGGTATTCCAATCGATCAACGTCATATTCGATAGCGTGGAACAGATCACGCAGGGCCGCACCAATCGATCGCTTCGCGCAAGCGAAGCCGAACTGAGCGAGCGACTCAAGCAATTCACCCTGGCTCTTCCAGACATTGCATCGATCTGGATCCTGGATGACCAGTCGGACGCGATGGTGTCGTCACTGTTCTTTCCGCTTCCGGCCGCGGCAAACGCCCCCGATCGTGCGTACCTGAAAGAGCAGCTTGCTACCGACGCCGGCGTCCACATCGGCGATGTGCTTCGTATCAACATGACGGGTCATGTGATATTTCCGGTCAGCAAGCGCCGTTCGGACAGCTCGGGTACGTTCGCCGGATTCACCGAAATCTCGGTCTCACCGCAGGTGTTCGAGAGGTTCTTTGCGCCGCTCGCCGCCAGGAGCAGCGCCAGTTTCGCGTTGATTCGGGCCGATGGCGAGATCTTGGCCCGCTATCCTTTGCCAGCGACGACTGGCGTGAGGCTCGACGCCTCGACCGCCTTTATCCAGCTAATTGCGCGTAGTCCGAATGGCGGCAAATACGCCACGGTCTCCAACGTCGATCAGCGCGAACGCCGGTTTTCCGCGCGCAAGCTGGCAGGGTTTCCGCTCTATGTTACGTCGAGCCTGGAGACCAGCGATATTGTGCAGGGCTGGTTATGGTACATGGCGGGTCATTTGATCTTCGGCATCCCGGCCACACTATTTTTCGTGGTCCTGATCCTGCTGACAATGCAAAGAACATCCGCGTTGTTTGCGGAAGCCGAGCGGCGGGAAATGCTGGAAGCCAGTTTGCGTCAGTCGCAGAAAATGGAATCGGTTGGGCAACTGACCGGGGGTGTCGCCCATGATTTCAACAATCTGCTGACGATCATCATTGGAAATCTGCAAATGGCGCTTCGCCGGGTGTCCGACGACAAGGTGAAGACGTGGCTTGCCAATGCTCAGCAGGGTGCGGAGCGCGCGTCGGAACTCACCAGGCGGCTGCTGGCTTTTTCGCGAAATCAGCCGCTCAATCCCCGGTCTATCGATGCCAATCAACTCGTCGCGGGCATGTCCGATCTGATCGATCGTACGCTAGGCGAGACGATCTCGGTCGAAACGGTGCGAAGCGGCGGACTTTGGCAGACCGAAGCCGATAGCGCCGAACTGGAATCGGCAATTCTCAATTTGGCAATCAATGCGCGCGATGCGATGCCAGCAGGAGGCAAACTTACCATCGAAACGGGTAACGCCGAACTGGATGAGCATTATTGCGAGACAGCCGAGGGCGTGAAGCCGGGCCAGTATGTGATGATTTCGGTGACCGACACCGGTTCCGGGATGCCGGGCGATGTCATCGAGAAGGCATTCGAGCCGTTCTTTACGACCAAACCGGCCGGTTCGGGCACCGGTCTCGGCCTCAGCCAGGTTTATGGATTTGTGAAGCAGTCCGGTGGACACATCCGCATCTACAGCGAAGTCGGTGAAGGCACGACCGTCAAGATCTATCTTCCCCGCAGCTTTGCCCCAGCGAAACCGGTTCCAGTCAGTCCGCCGGCGGAAAAAATCCCAACCGGAAGCCAGGAGACCGTTCTTGTGGTCGAAGACGACCCGGACGTTCGCGCCTACGTCGCCGAAACGCTGTCTAATCTCAATTACCGGGTCAAGCAGGCGGCGGATGCCGAAGCTGCGATCAACATCCTGGACGATGCCAGCCCGATAGACCTGCTTTTGACCGATGTTGTGATGCCGGGCATGAACGGACGCGTGCTTGCCGATCGAGCCATGCAGCGTCGTCCCGGACTAAAAGTGCTGTATATGACCGGCTATTCCCGCAATGCCATTGTCCATCAGGGCCGTCTTGATCCCGGCGTATCGCTGATTCAGAAGCCATTCTCGCAGAACGTGCTTGCCAAACGCATTCGCAAGATTCTAACGGATGCGTAGATCCCAGGCGAACCCATTTCCGGCGCGCCGCTATTCGGCGGCCTGGACCTGCCGGTCGATCTCGGCGGCGCCGGCCCTGACCAACGGGATCAAGTCGCGCCCGATCGCAATCGTGTCGTTCGGGTTTTCGAAGCCGCGCAGCAAAAACGAATGGATACCGAGACGGTAGTACCGCAATAAGGCGGCAGCGATTTGTTCGGGCGTTCCGACCAGGCACGATGTATTGCCGGGTGCGCCCGTGGCGCGCGCTATTCCCATCCACAATCGCTCGTCATGAACATCGCCGCGCGCGGCGAAGCCCATCAGCCGTTCGCTGGAATAATTGGTCGGTTGCGGCGCCGTGCCGGTCTTGCGTTCGATATCGGCCAGCAGGTTCCGGGCCTTGTCCCATGCCTCGCCCTCGCTGGCCGCCATGATCGGGCGCAGCGACATATTGAAGTTCGGCTTCCGCCCGAACCGGGCGGCACGCTTGCGGAAATCGTCGAGCCGGTCCTGCGTCTCGGCGAGAGGCTCGCCGAACAATGCAAACACGTCGCAGTGTTCGGCCCCCATTTGCAGCGCGCCGTCCGACGAGCCGCCGAAGAACAGCGGCGGGTAGGGTTGCTGATAGGGTTTGACGTCGGCATAGGCGCCTTCGAGGCGGTAGAATTGGCCATGGTGATCGAACGGGCGGTCGCTGGTCCATATCCTGCGCATGACGTCCAGGTATTCGCCGGCGCGCCGGTAGCGCTCCTGTTTCGGCAGGAAGTCACCCTCGCTCGCCTGATCCTGGTCGCTGGTCCCGGCAATGACGTGCAGCGACATGCGACCCTGCGTGAGCTGGTCGAAGGTGGCGATCTGTCGTGCCGCCAGCGCGGGTGCGACCGAGCCGGGCCGATGCGCGATCAGAAACTTGATCCGCTCGGTGTGGGTCGCGGCATAGAGGGCGATGCCAAATCCTTCGGCCGCCGCCGCGTAATAGCCGACCAGCACCGAATCGTAGTCCCACTGCTCGTGCAGGCGGGTAAACTCGACCACGAAGTCGCGGGATATTTTTCCCTTGATAAGGTGAACCGCGACGCCTTCCATCTGAGCGCCGATCATACCGATGATTTTTACGGGCATGGGTGCTCCCTCGATACTGGCCGTGGCGTCACACCAAACAACGTGCGTGAACATATCTCAAGTGTTTGGCGAATGGCATTGGCGCTATTCGCAAGCCGCGGCGAAATATGCCTTCGGACGTTGCAGCGCAGCACACGCTGGGAGGTCGGGTCTGCTGGAATTTTCGCCGCCGGCTTCCTAAATGACGGTTATTGACTTTCTTCGTATTTTGACGAGGCCACCCATGGTCCTGAAAAACGTGGTCCTGAAAAACATGGTCCTTAAAAATGTTCTCGCCGCCGTTGGCGCGGTGCTGCTGGCGTGCAGTGGTCCGTCGATGGCGGATCAATACCGGGCCGACGAGTTGTTCGGCCTCGATCTTTCAAAGGCGCTGCTTTCACCGAAGCCGCTGGGGCCGGCCACCCAATTCACGCCGGTTGCGGTCGGGGTGAATGCCGATCGCGAAAGCCATGCCACCCCGGCGCCCGCGGAACCGAAGACCGCTGCGAGGATCGTTACCCGCAAGACCCGCGTTGCGCATCTGCGTCCGGAGAAACCGCATGGCGCGGTTGGCATCAGGCTGGCGCGACGACACGGCAATCCGCTCGATGCCCAGGCGTTCGATACCCGGATTCAGGTCTGGCCGTGCAAGTCGGGTGGCATCTGCAATTGGCGGCGGAATTAAGCAGCGGCTCGCGCGCGCAGTTCGCGCGAGTCATCCGGCTGTCGCAAAACCTTCGGCCCGGAGTCAAGAAACTTTCGGCTGGCAGTCAAGTTGAGCGGGCACCCTTCGTCGTGATTCGACGAGGGTGCCGAAAATGGCGATCGCGGTTGGCGTAAAGCAAGGTCTGACCCGGCGCCACCTGCTGGTGCGCTCGGCATCCACGCTGGCGCTGGCAGGAATCGGAGGTCTCGCCAGGCCTTGTCTCAGCCGGGCCGCTGACCGTCCGCGGATTGCCGGCGGGCTTCAATCCGGCGACGTGTCGATCGATTCTGCGATGGTGTGGGCGAGGGCCGATCGGCCGGCGCGCATGCAGGTGGAATGTTCGACCGTCGAGAGCTTCAAGACCATCATTCGCGCCGCCTCATCGGATGCATTGCCGGAACACGACTTCACTTCGAAAATCCTGCTCGATGGTCTTCCGCCCGGGCAGGACATTTTCTATCGGGTCCGGTTTGATGATTTTGGCGAGGCCGGGACATCGGGAGAAATGCAAGTCGGCCATTTCCGGACGGCGCCGCAAGCGCGGCGCTCGATCTCGTTTGTCTGGTCGGGCGATACCGCCGGCCAAGGCTGGGGTATCGATCCGTCGCTCGGCGGCATGCGCACCTACCGGACCATGCTCGACAACCGTCCGGACTTTTTTATCCATTCCGGCGACCACATCTATGCCGATTGTCCGGTGCCTTCCGAGTTGAAGCTGCCGGACGGCAGGATCTGGCGGAACATCGTCACCGAAGAGAAATCCGCGGTCGCCCACAGCCTCGCGCAATTTCGCGGCAACTATAAATACAATTTGCTCGACGACAATCTGCGCGCCTTCAATGCGCAGGTGCCGATGTTCGCCCAGTGGGACGACCATGAAGTGACCGACGACTGGTCGCCGCTCGGTACCGCCGACGAGACGGGTTATGCCGAGGACGGCTCTTCGAGATTGGTGGCGCGCGCCCGGCAGGCGTTCCACGAATTCATGCCGATCCGCGCCATCCCGGGCCAGGCCGGCCGTATCTATCGCAAGGTCGGATATGGGCCGCTGCTCGATGTTTTCCTGATCGACATGCGCAGCTACCGCGATTCCACCTGGAACAAGCGCGACGACGATAGCGAAACCTGCATCCTGGGATCGGTCCAGTTGGCCTGGCTGAAGCGCGAACTCGCGGCGTCCGATGCGACCTGGAAAGTCATAGCCGCGGACCTGCCGATCGGGTTGATCAGCGAGGACGTCATCGCACTTGGCGACGGACCGCCGCAGCGGCGCGAGCACGAGATTGCCGATCTGCTGTCGTTCCTGAAACGCGCCGGCGTCAGGAACACCGTGTGGCTGACGGCCGACATGCACTATACGGCGGCGCATCGTTACGATCCGAACCGCGCGATATTCGACGATTTCGAGCCGTTCTGGGAATTCGTCTCCGGCCCGCTGCATGCGGGCACATGGAGTCCGGGCGAACTGGACAATACGTTCGGACCGGCGGCGATGTTTCAAAAGGGTTGCAGCGCGGAACAGGGCGAAAACCTGGCACCGTGTTTCGGACTGCAGTTCTTCGGCCGGGTCGATATCGATGGCCGGTCGGGGGTCATGACGGTGACCTTGAAGGATGTCGGTAACCGCGATTTGTGGTCGGTCGATATCGATCCGCGGCCGGACGCGCGACCGGGGCGAATGCTGGCTCAGCATATCTGAGCCGCGCGGGGACGCCGTTCCGACCCGATCTTGATTTGGACTCTGCGCTGAAAGCGGACTATCAAGCGGGCTGACCGCCGTACCCGCCTGTCCTCTCAACGGAACATCCGTACACGCGGCATGGTCTGGACCGATCCGGCGATTTACGCCTTCAGGAGTAACCATGGAAAATCTGCAAACCCAGGGCATCAGCATGCCGCGGCTTGGCCTCGGCACCTTTCGCATGCAGGGCGAGGTCTGCCGCGCCGCGGTGGAAAGCGCGCTAGGCCTCGGCTACCGGCATATCGACACCGCGGAAATGTACGCCAATGAGGAGGCCATTGGCGCCGCCATCGCGGCATCCGGCGTCGCGCGCAAGGATCTGCACGTCACCACCAAAGTCTGGAACGAGAACCTCGCGCCCGACGCGATGCGCCGGGCATTCGATACCAGCCTGAAAAAGCTGCGGCTCGACCGCATCGATCTCTATCTGGTGCACTGGCCGGCGCCAAGGATGAACCTGCCGGTTATGTTCGAGACCTTGATGAAACTGAAGGAAGAGGGCCGCACCCGCGCCATCGGCGTCGCCAATTTCAACATCGCGCTGCTCAAGACCGTGGTCGAACAGATCAAGGCCCCGATCGCCTGCAACCAGGTCGAGTACCATGTGATGCTGGACCAGACCCCGCTGCGAAAATATATGAGCTCGAAATCGATCCCGCTGGTGGCCTATTGCCCGCTGGCGCAGGGCCGGGCGGCGTCCGACGAGACCTTGATGGCGATCGGCCGCAAGCATGGCGCCAGCGCGGCCCAGGTGGCGCTGAAATGGCTGCTCGATCAGGACGGCGTCGCCGCGATCCCGAAGGCGTCGCGCCGCGAGAGCCAGCAGGCCAATCTCGGTGCGCTGCATGTCGGGCTCGACGACGAGGACGTCAAGGCCATCGCGGGGCTGCCGAAGAACAAGCGGTTTGTAAATCCGGGCTTCGCACCGGCATGGGATTAGGCCATACTGGCCACTTCAAAGGGAGAAAACAATGCGTGAAGCCGTTATCGTTTCGTATGCGCGTACCGGGCTGGCAAAATCCGGCCGCGGCGGGTTCAATATCACTCCGCCGATGTCGATGGCGGCCCATGCCATCAAGCACGCCGTGGAGCGTGCCGGCGTCGACAAGGATTACGTCGAGGATTGCTATCTCGGCAATTGCGCGCATGGCGCGTCCAACATCGGCCGCCAGGCAGCGTTGCTGGCCGGCATGCCGAAGTCGACCGCCGGGGTATCGGTGAACCGTTTCTGCTCGTCCGGATTGCAGACCATCGCGATGGCGGCCAACAGCATCCGCTCCGACGGCGCCGATTGCATCGTTGCCGGCGGCGTCGAGAGTATTTCGGTCGCCGGCGGCGGCGTGCCAAAGGAAGCGGTCGATCCGGCGCTGCTGAAAGTCGCACCCGACATCTTCATGGCGATGATCGACACCGCCGATATCGTCGCCGAGCGTTACAAGCTCAGCCGCGAATACCAGGACGAGTATTCGCTGGAATCGCAGCGCCGCATGGCTGCCGCCCAGCAGGCCAACAAGTTCAAGGACGAAATCGTCCCGATGAAGACCACGATGAAAGTGGTCGACAAGGCGACCAAGGCCGAGAGTTTCGTCGACTATGTGGTCGACCGCGACGAGTGCAACCGGCCTGATACGACCATAGAAGGCCTCGCCAAGCTCGAGCCGGTAAAAGGTCCGGGCAAATACGTCACCGCCGGCAACGCCAGCCAGCTATCGGATGGCGCGGCAGCCGTCGTGCTGATGGAAGCCAAGGACGCTGAAAAACGCGGCCTCGAGCCGCTTGGTCGCTTTGTCGCCTGGGCGGCGGCGGGTTGCGAGCCGGACGAGATGGGCATCGGCCCGGTATTCGCGGTGCCGAAGCTGCTGAAGCGCCACGGCCTGAAAATCGGCGACATCGATCTCTGGGAGCTCAATGAAGCCTTTGCCAGCCAATGCCTCTATTCGCGCGACCAGCTTGGCATCGACCCCGAAAAGTACAACGTCAATGGCGGCTCGATTGCCATCGGCCATCCCTTCGGCATGACCGGTGCACGGTTGACCGGCCACATCCTGCAGGAGGGTCGCCGGCGCAAGGCCAAGTGGGGCGTCGTCACCATGTGCATCGGCGGCGGCCAGGGTGGTGCAGGCCTGTTTGAAATCTATAACTGACCCTCGGTTCGGTTCGGCGTCAGCCAAACCCAAAAATGGCCCCTTACGGGGCCATTTTTGCGTCGGCATCGTCTCGCGCCCGCTTCTCCACATTGGCAATTCGCGCCGGCACGCCGAACTCCTTGCGGCATACTTCGGCGAGCACGGCGATGCCTTCGCGGATCTGCGCGTGCGAGGGGCTGGCGAAGCATAGCCGCAGCCGGCTCTTTCCGTAATTTTTGTCGGTGGACCATTCCGGCCCCGGATTGATGGCGACGCCGGCGGCAAGTGCTGCCTGGTTGAGCTTCAGCGTATCGACATTGTCGGGCAGCTTCACCCACAGGAAGATGCCGCCCTTGGGATCCTCGAACTCGGCCGAGGTGCCGAACTGTTCGTTGAGCGCTTCCATCAGCGTGTCGAGCTTGACGCGCAGGCCGCGCGTCAGCTTCGGCACGTGGGTGGCGAAATGCGGCGCGCAATATTCCGCCAGCACCATCTGTTCCAGTGCGCCGGAGCCGGCGTCGGTCTTCAGCGCCAGCATCCGCGACATGACATCCCATCCCGCGACGATGTAGCCCACCCGTAGCGCCGGCGCGATCGACTTGGAAAACGAGCCGATATGGATGACATTGCCGGTGTCGCTCATCGCGTGGAGCGCGGGCGGGCGCTTTCCGTCCCAGATCAGGTCGGCGTAGCAATCGTCTTCGAAGATCGGGACGCCATATTGCTGCGACAGCTTGAGAAGCTCGGCGCGGCGCGTCTCGGGCATGATGGTGCCGGTCGGGTTCTGCACGGTCGGAATGATGTAGATATATTTGGGCCTGATGCCGCGTGCCCTGAGATCGGCGAGTGCCGTCGCCAGCGCGTCCATTCGCATGCCGTCGCCATCGAGCGGGATGCCGACCATGTTGACGCCGAGCCGGGTCAGCCGGTTCAGCGCGCCCTGATAGCTGTCCCGCTCGATGATGACGGTATCGCCGCGGGCGAGCAGCGTCGCGTTGACGAGGTCGAGCGCCTGCAACGAGCCGGAGACGATCAGGATGTCGTCGGCGGTGCAGTTGATGCCGGCATCGGCCTTGAGCTTGGCGGTAAGGAACTCCCGCAACGGGCGGTAACCCTGCGGCCCGCTGGCGAGGCCGTAGGTGGCAAGCGTCCTGCCCTCGCGCCGCAGCACGGCATCGACCGCCTCGATCAGGCCTTCGACCGGCACCTGGTCCGGATCGTTGTTGCCGCCGATGAAGCTGTACTTCGCAAGTCCCGTCCATTTCGCCGCGGCCGCCGGCAGTCCCGCCGGGAACAGTGGTGCGAAGTCGAATGGCGTTGATGTCATGAACGGCGTCTCCCATATTCCTTGTTGGTTCTGACCATGGCGATTGAAACCGGACCTCGTCAACGATTTTTCCGCCTCCGGCCGCTCATGACACCGCCGCAGGGCGATGCCCCGCCAGCGACGTTCTGTCCTGCGTATTGAAGCTGGCGCGGCTTGCCGAGTCCGGCTAATGCTCCCTGCACCATGTGAGACCTCTTGATGGCCGATCCGATCCAGGAAGTATTGCAAGCCTTCGCCAACGGCGAACTCGTCGTCGTTACCGATGACGACGACCGTGAGGGCGAGGGCGATCTGATCGTGGCGGCGTCGCTGTGCACCGCAGAGAAGATGGCGTTCATCATCCGCCATACCTCAGGCATCGTCTGTGCGCCGATCACCACCGAAGATGCGCGCCGGCTGCGGCTCGATCCGATGGTGGCGCATAACGAGTCCAATCACACCACCGCCTTCACGGTGTCGATCGACTACAAGCCCGATGGCGGCACCGGGATTTCGGCGGATGAGCGGGCTTCCTGCTGCCGCGCGCTCGCCAATCCGAACGCCGGCGCCAGTGATTTCGCGCGGCCGGGCCATGTGTTTCCGCTGATCGCGCGCGACGGCGGCGTGCTGTTGCGCTCGGGCCATACCGAGGCCGCGGTCGATCTCTGCAAGCTGAGCGGCCTGCCGCCGGTCGGCGTCATCAGCGAATTGATGAACGACGACGGCACAGTGATGAAGGGCGAGCAGGTGGCGCGGTTCGCGAGCACCCACAAGCTCAAGCACGTCACCATCGCCGACATGATCGCGTACCGCCAGGCGCGCGAGAAACTGATCGAACGGGTCGCGACGTTCACCACGGACAGCCCGATCGGGCCGCTGCAGGGCTATGCCTATCGCTCTCCGTTCGATTCCATCGCGCATGTGGCGTTTGTCTACAACAGCATCGGCGACGGCAAGAACGTGCTGACCCGGTTCCACAAGCCCAATATCGTCAAGGACATCTTTACCGGGCCGCGACGCATGCAAACCGTGCTCGAGCATTTCCGGAAAGCGGGCAGCGGCGTGCTGGTGTATTTGCGTGATGGCGCGGCCGGCGTTCCGGTGGCGCCGCTGGGCGAGGAGAAAACCGCCGAAGCCGATCGCAACAAGCAATGGCGCGAAGTCGGCGTCGGCGCGCAGATCCTGCGCGATCTCGGCGTCACCTCGATCCGGCATCTCACCTCGTCGACGCATGACTACAAGGGACTGTCCGGATTCGGCATCGAGATCGTCTCCAACGAACAGCTTGAAGGCTGACGGCTGCCGACCTAATCTGTTCCTCGACAACATCCGTTGCGATCCGAAAGGAAATTCTCATGAGCGTGCGCCCTCAGACCAAGGACAAGCCGTCCCCGGTGAGTTTCCAGTGGGACGATCCGTTCATGCTGGACGAGCAGCTCACCGAAGACGAGCGCATGATCCGCGACACCGCGCGCGCCTATGCGCAGGACAAGCTGATGCCGCGCGTCACCAAGGCCTATATGGAAGAGAAGGTCGATCGCGACATCTTCCGCGAAATGGGCGAATTGGGCCTGATCGGCATCACGCTGCCGGAGGAATATGGCTGCGCCAATGCCAGCTACGTGGCTTACGGCCTGGTGGCGCGCGAGATCGAGCGCGTCGACTCCGGCTATCGCTCGATGAATTCGGTGCAGTCGTCGCTGGTGATGCACCCGATCTATGCCTATGGCGACGAGAACCAGCGCAAGAAATACCTGCCCAAGCTTGCGACCGGCGAATGGGTCGGCTGCTTCGGCCTCACCGAGCCCGATGCCGGCTCCGATCCCGGCGGCATGAAGACCCGCGCCGAAAAAACTTCCGACGGCTACCGGCTGACCGGCACCAAGATGTGGATTTCCAACGCCCCGATCGCCGACGTGTTCGTGATCTGGGCGAAATCGGCCGAACACAACAACCAGATTCGCGGCTTCATCCTGGAAAAAGGCATGAAGGGTCTTTCGGCGCCGAAGGTCGGGGGCAAGCTTTCGCTGCGCGCCTCGGTGACCGGCGAAGTCGTGATGGAAGGCGTCGAAGTGCCTGAAAGCGCGCTGTTGCCCAACGTCTCCGGACTGAAGGGACCGTTCGGCTGTCTCAACCGGGCACGCTACGGCATTTCCTGGGGCGCGATGGGCGCTGCCGAAGACTGCATGCATCGTGCGCGGCAATACACGCTGGACCGCAAGCAGTTCAATCGCCCGCTGGCAGCCACGCAACTGATCCAGAAGAAGCTTGCGGACATGCAGACCGACATCGCGCTCGGCCTGCAGGCCTCGTTGCGCGTGGGACGGCTGATGGACGAAGGCAAGATGGCACCCGAGATGATTTCCATCGTCAAGCGCAACAATTGCGGCAAGGCGCTCGACATCGCCCGCATGTCCCGCGACATGCACGGCGGCAACGGCATCCAGATCGAATATCACGTGATGCGTCACACCGCGAATTTGGAAACCGTGAACACCTATGAAGGCACCGCCGACGTTCATGCGCTGATCCTGGGCCGCGCCATCACGGGGATTCAGGCGTTTTCGTGAACTCGTCGGAAGGGCGCAGCCGTGACCATACCCCGCTGCCGTCATCGCCCGCGAAAGCGGGCGATCCAGTATTCCAGAGACGACAGATATCTATCGAGAGGCCGCGGCGTACCGGATACCCCGCTTTCGCGGGGTATGACAGTTGCGCGGTTTTGTCAGCCTGCGATCGACTTTGAGTAGGAGTTCCATGTCCGAGAACGACGACGTCCCGTTCAACCGCAACTTTTCGCTCACGCCCGGCGTGGTGGAGCAGGTCCGTCCCGGCGTGCGGCGAATTCTTTGCAACAATCCGAGCCCGTTCACCTTTACCGGCACGGTGAGCTACATCGTCGGCAGCGGCAAGGTCGCGATCATCGATCCCGGCCCCGACGATGAAGCCCATGCGGCGGCGCTACTCGACGCCGTGCGCGGGGAGACCGTGACGCATATCCTGGTCACCCACACCCACCGCGATCACTCGCCGAACACCGCGCGGATCAAGGCCGCCACCGGCGCCACCGTCTATGCCGAGGGGCCGCACCGCGCATCGCGACAGCGTTATGAGAACGATGAAATCCGGTCCGAATCCGGCGCCGATCGCGAGTTCAAGCCGGACGTGCAGGTGAGGGATGGCGATACCATCGAGGGTTCCGGCTGGGCGCTGCAGGCGGTGACGACCGCGGGCCACACCGCCAATCATACCGCGTTTGCCTGGCGCGAGCGCAAGACATTGTTCGCCGGCGATCATGTGATGGGCTGGTCGACCTCGATCGTGGCGCCGCCGGACGGATCGATGCCCGACTACATGGCTTCGCTCGAAAAATTGACGGCGCGGACCGAGGATTTGTATTTCTCCGGCCATGGACCGGAAATCTTGGATGCACGGCGCTATGTGAGCTTCCTGATCCGGCATCGCCAGGCGCGCGAAGCCTCGATCCTGCATCGCCTTGCCAAGGGCGAAGCGGACATTCCGACGCTGGTGCGCGCGATCTATATCGGCATCGACCCGCGGCTTACGGGCGCCGCCGGCTATTCGGTGCTGGCGCATCTGGAAGATCTGGTCGCGCGCGGGATCGTGGCGACCGAAGGCGATCCGGTGATCGGCGGCATGTACAGAATGGCGGCCGCTTCTTAACCTGTCCCCGCAAGCGCGGGGCGAGGGAGTGCACCTTCGCTATTCGCCCCTGTTACTTCTTGCCGCTCTTGGGCGGACCCTTGACCGGCACTTGCGGTTTCTTCACCGGCTTGAGGTTGGCGTTGTCGACGGCGGTGTTGATGTCGTCGATCAGCCGGGAGATGCGCGCGGCGTTACTGCCGAGATCGCTCTCGAAATAGCGTGACGACGAGCGGATATCGACACGCGAGCCGTCGTCGCCATCGGCCGTGATGCGGATCGAGACATCCTCGCGGAATCCCATGATCGGAGTCCGCGCCACCGCCTCGATGCGGCCGATCCGGCGCGGCGGCTGCGGGGCGCGTTCGTCGATCACCAGCCATTTGCGCTTGGTGACCAGTTGCGAGGTTACGTCGTAGGCGCGCTGGACCGGGACGTCGAGTTCCACCGTCTCGATATCGGGATAGGCCTGCCGCTGCTGTTCGGCCGAGTACAGCCCGGCATAGACGGCGGTATTGGCGCCGTCGCCGGTGCGCAACCGCGCCAGCGCCTCGAAGCGCGGCGGGTCGATCGGATCGGTGGTGATGTCGTGGATCGGCGGCAGCCTGCGATATTGCAGGCCGAGATAGGCCGGGTAGGCCAGCACCACCGCGTCGATCAGCATCGCCAGCAGGATGCGGCTCATGCCGCGCGATCCGTTCCGCCAGATCGCGACAAAGGCGGCAAGCCCGACCAGGATGGACAGGCCGGCGCAGGCCAGCGCGCCGAAGAACGTCGCCAGCGCCGGCCTCATCTCAAGGAAGCCGAAGCGGACGATGACGATCGAGACCAGCACCGCGACCACCGAGAACACCGCGAGATTGCGCGCCCATGACGCAAGGCTGGAGACGGGCTCCTTCTGATAGGGAGCGGAAAACCTGCGGGCCATCGCTTCAATTCTGCCGGGTTGGAACCTGGCCGGCGACACGCGCCGGGCTGCAAACTGGCCCGTTTGAGACCACGGACCTGCGGCGAATTCAAGGGACTTTGGCTGCCATGTTCGTGCCGTGGCGAAGGGTACCGGACGTTCTTCTCCCTCGCCCCGCTTTTGCGGAGAGAGGGTCGGGTGAGGGGCTGCATTCGTGAGTTCTGACGATGACGTGGGCGCGGTGCCCCCTCACCCGGATCGCGTCGCGATCCGCCCTCTCCCCGCAGGCGGGGAGAGGTTAAGGGCCCTACGCCGCGGCGTTGGGGAAACGATAGGCCTTGAACGTATCGCGCAGCGCGGTCTTGAGGATCTTGCCGGTGGCGGTGTGGGGAATGCCCTCGACGAACACGACGTCATCCGGCATCCACCATTTGGCGATCTTGCCGTCCATGAATTTCAGGATGTCTTCCCGTGTCGCGGTCTGGCCCGGCTTGAGCTGAACGATCAGGAGCGGCCGCTCGTCCCATTTGGGGTGATGGATGCCGATCACCGCGGCTTCGGCGACCGCGGGATGTCCGACCGCGAGATTTTCCAGATCAATCGACGAAATCCACTCGCCGCCGGACTTGATCACGTCCTTTGAGCGATCGGTGATCCGCATGTAGCCATACTGGTCGATGGTGGCGACGTCGCCGGTGTCGAAATAGCCGTCCTTGTCGAGAATCTCGGTATCGACGCGGAAGTAAGCCTTCGATACCGCCGGGCCTGCCACCTTCAGCCGGCCGAAGGTCTTGCCGTCCCATGGCAGGTCCTTGCCGGCATCGTCGGTGATCTTCATCTGAACGCCGAACGGCGGATAGCCCTGGGTCTGCAGGATATCGAGCCGGGCCTCGCCTTGCAGTTCGGCAAACGGCGGTTTCAGCGCGGCAAGCGTGCCGATCGGGCTCATCTCGGTCATGCCCCAGGCATGGCGCACCGTGACCCCCATGTCGACGAACGCCTTGATCATCGAGCGCGGCATGGCCGAGCCGCCGCACACCACGAATCTCAAGTGGGGCAGTTTCAGCCTGTTGGCGGCGATATGATTGAGCAGCATCAGCCACACCGTCGGAACCCCGGCGGTATGCGTCACCTTCTCGGTATCCAGCAGTTCGAACACCGACGCGCCGTCGAGCTTGGCGCCGGGCAGCACCAGCTTGGTGCCCATCGAAGGCGCCGAGAAGGCGATGCCCCAGCTATTGGCGTGGAACAGCGGAACCACCGGCAGCATGGTATCCCCGGCATTGGCGCCCAGCGAATCGCCGGTGTTGGCCATCAGCGCATGGAGTACGTTGGAGCGATGCGAATACAGCACGCCCTTCGGGTCGCCTGTGGTGCCCGAGGTGTAGCACATCGCGGCCGCGGTGTTTTCGTCGAAGGTCTTCCACTTGAAATTGCCGTCCGCCTGCGCGATCCAGTCCTCATAGGCGACCGCATTCTTCAGCGTGGTTTCCGGCATATGCGCCTTCTCGGTGAACACGATGTAGCGCTCCACGCTCGGCAGCTTGTCGGCGATCTTTTCCAGCATCGGCACGAAGGTGATGTCCACCATCACCACGCGGTCTTCGGCATGGTTGATGATCCAGGCAATCTGGTCGGGGAACAGCCGCGGGTTGACGGTGTGGCAAATGGCGCCGATGCCCATGATGCCGTACCATGCCTCGAGATGCCGCCAGGTGTTCCATGCGATGGTGGCGACGCGGTCACCGAGCTTGATGCCGTCGCGATCGAGCCGCTGCGAGACCTTCACGGCGCGGTCGCGGATTTCGGCGTAATTGGTGCGATGGATGGGACCTTCGACCGACCGCGTGACGACCTCTTGCGTGCCATGAACTGTCGCCGCGTGCTCGATAATCCGGTGGCAAAGCAAAGGCCAGTCTTGCATCAAACCGAGCATACGTACGTTCCTCCCGATGGTGTTATCGCTTGTCGCCGATCTCTTAGGAATTGCCATGAACTTTAGCGCGGGGAAAGCGAGCCGCAAATGGCCTTTTGACGTCCCGGCCTGCGGCGAAAGGGCAATGGTTACCGCCGGGGTCGCCCTGCTGCTGGTGTTCTGCGCGCCAGGCGACCCCGCGGTGGCGCGGAAGTCCGATCAGGGGGTGTGGAGCGACTTGTTCGGGCAGCGCCGGCCGAGGCTGCGCGGGGCCCTGTTGCCGGCATCGGTGCCACTGCCGAAGCCGCGGCCGGCGGATGCCCCGGCGATCGAAATCGACAAGCCCGCGGCGGCAAAACAGGCGTCCCCGGAAGCCGACAAGCCCGCCTCCGAGCAGGCCGCGCCCGCGCCGCCCTCTGCCTGCCGGCTGGCGCTGTCGGATGCCATTGCCGTCGCCCCCAGCATTCCCGACATCCATGGCCCCGGCGGTTGCGGCGGCGAGGACCTGGTCCGGCTGGAGGCGGTGCTGCTGCCGGACAAAAATCGGGTGGCGCTGAAGCCCGCGGCGATCCTGCGCTGCGCCATGGCGTCGGCGGTCGCCGACTGGATCCGCACCGACATGGCGCCGCTGGCGGCCAGCCTCGGCAGCACCATCAGCGACCTCGACAATTTCGACTCGTTCGAATGCCGCGGCCGCAACCGCGTTGCCGGCGCGTTATTGTCCGAGCACGGCCGGGCCAATGCGCTCGACGTTCGCGCCCTCAAACTGGCCGACGGCCGATCGGTTTCGTTCACCGACCGCAACGTGTCGCGCGAATTGCGCGAGAGCGTGCTGCATTCGGTGTGCGCAAGGTTTTCGACGGTGCTGGGACCGGGCTCGGACTGGTATCACGAGGACCACATCCACCTCGACCTGATGGAGCGGCACAACAACTACAAGATCTGCCAATGGAACGTGTGGGACCCGCTGCCGCAGGTCGCGCCGCTATTGCCGGCGGAGCGGCCGGCCGAGGCGCCGCCGAGCGAAGCTGCCGCCAAACCCGACGCTGCCGCAACGCCGCAGCCCAGCGATACCCCGCCGCCGCCAACAAAAAAGCGCCGGTAAACCGGCGCTTTTATTTATCGTGACGCGCTGTCGGTTACGAGATCACTGCACCGAGCTGCCGCCGCCCTGCAACGCCAGGGTCGAATTGAACGGCGAGTCGCCATGATGCGGCTCCAGCACCACGACAATGGTGCCCATCTTCACCCGGTTGTACAGATCGATCACGTCCTCGTTCGTCATCCGGATGCAGCCGGAGGAGATCGACGCGCCGATGTATTCCGGCTGGTTGGTGCCGTGAATCCGGAACAGGGTGTCCTTGCCGCCGGAGTAGAGATACAGCGCGCGCGACCCCATCGGATTGTCCGGTCCCGGCGGCACGAAAGTGGGAACGCCGAGCCGTTCGATTTCGCTCTTGGTCGGATGCCAGGGCGGCCACTCGGTCATGCTGCCGATCTTGGCGATGCCCGACCACGCCATCGCTTCCTCGCCGACGGTGATGCCGTAGCGGATCGCCTTGCCGTCATTGAGCACGTAATAAAGATAGTGATTGTCGGAATCGACCACGATCGAACCGGGCGCTTCCTTGCGATGATAGTCGACGATGGCGCGGCGGAACGGTTCGGCTACGGGAACGTTGGTGTAGCGAATCTTCGCCAGCAATTCCTTGTCGCGCGGCTTGAAGTTGGCCTGATTGGTCGCTTCATAGGTCGTGGCCTCCATGCAGCCCGATAGCAGCAAGGCGGCAGCGAGAACTCCCAGTTTTACTTTCAGCGACGACATTGCATACTTCCAATCGAAAGGCTTTGCGCTCGCGGCGTCGATATTACGCCCCAAGCACCACGATTCTGTTAAGCCCATTATCGCCGAAATCGGCCGCAATTCCAGTGTTTAGATGGCTGTCCCGCAATGCGGGATTGTCCCTGTGGCCTTTTTGCCTCAGGTCTTGCATTTACGGCTCATTTTTGGGCACGGCCACCCTGCCTGCCGAATCCAGGCCACGCGGCTGCCATTCGGTTGCCGCAAATGACACCTGCCGGGGCTGTCATGGCGATGAAGCGCTTGCCAGAATCGAGCTAATTCCTGTTGGGTAGGCTTCGCGCGCAATTTGCCGGAGTCCGCCATGTTCTCGGTGTTCGTCCCTGCCGAATCCTCGCTGAAGAAGGCCGGCTCCGTCGATCTTGCCGCCCTGCCGCCGAACGCGGTGTGGATCGACATGGTCAAGCCGACCGCGGCCGAGGATCAGGCCGTGGAGGGGCTTGCCGGCATCGCGGTGCCGACCCGCGAGGACATGCAGGAGATCGAGATTTCCAGCCGGCTCTATGTCGAGAACGGCGCCCGCTACATGACCGCCAGCCTGATGTGCGCGGCCGACACCGAATCGCCCCGGATCACGCCCGTCACCTTCATCCTGTCCGGCCATCGCTTGGTGACGGTGCGCTACGACGTGCCGAAACCGTTCACGCTGGTGGAGAACAAGCTGGCGCGCAGCGCTGCAGCCGGCATCAACGGCGAGACCGTGCTTCTGGAACTGCTGGATGCCGTGATCGACCGCTGTGCCGACATTCTGGAGCGCGCCGGCGCCGACGTCGACGCGGTCAGCCACGCCATCTTCGAGCCCGAGGGTGCCGCGCGCACCGGCCATGCCAAGCGCTATTCCGACATCCTGATCGCGATCGGGCGCAAGGGCGATTTGACCTCCAAGGTGCGCGAGAGCCTGGTCTCGATCGGCCGCCTCGTCACCTTCGTCACCGCCGAAGCCGACAGCGTCAAATGGTCGAAGGAGATGCGCGCGCAGCTCAAGACCATGCAACGCGACGTCGCCTCCCTTACCGACCACGCTTCCTATCTCTCCAACAAGATCACCTTCGTGCTGGACGCCATGCTCGGCGTCGTCAATCTCGAGCAGAACAACATCATCAAGCTGTTTTCGGTAATGGCGGTGGTGCTGATGCCGCCGACCCTGATCGCATCGATCTACGGCATGAATTTCAAGCTGATGCCGGAGCTGGAATGGGAGCACGGCTACCCGATTGCCCTGGTCATGATGCTGCTGGCCGCGGTCGGGCCTTATGTGTTTTTCAAGTGGAAGAAGTGGTTGTAGACCCGGTGCGGATACCCGCGACCGTCAACCGCTGCCTCAATTTCTCTGCTAAAATTTGAGCGTTGGGCTGAACCTTTACGCGACGCCTTTCTGCGATAACGCCGGCTCACGCGGCGAGGATACAATGGTTGAAAAAGTCATAACGCCCGGAAGAAATGTCGTGGTCGATTTCGCACGCTATCAGGCCGGACGCAACGCGGCCGGCAAGGCGCTTGCGATCTCGGCGCGGGCCTGCCGGTACTGCGGCGCGGCGCTATTGGAGGGCGAGAGCGAGGACGAATGCTCCAGCGCCTTCAATTTCAAGAATTTCAAGGCGCCGCCGCTGCGCGATATGCCACGCAAGTCTTACGCGGATTGAATTTCCAACGCCCGTCATTCCCGGATGCGCCGATTGGCGCAGGCCCGGAATGACGATTAAACGTGCTGGCCGCCGTTGATATGGATTTCGGCGCCGTTGACGTAAGAGCTCGTCTCCGTGCACAGCACATAGATGATCTTCGCCACCTCGTCCGGTGTGCCGAGCCGGTGCAGCGGAATCTGCTGCTCGACGATCTTCTCGGTCCCTGGCGACAGGATCGAGGTGTCGATCTCGCCCGGCGCGATCGAATTGACGCGGACGCCGACCCGGCCGAAATCCGACGCCATTTCGCGGGTGAGCGAGGCCAGCGCCGCCTTGGAAGTCGCATAGGCCGCGCCCGCGAACGGGTGCACCCGCGAACCCGCGATCGAGGTGACGTTGACCACCGAGCCCCTCGCGGCCTTCAATTCCTCGATCAGTCCGCGCGCCATCATGATGGGGGCGAAGAAATTCACCCGGAACACATGGCTCCAGGTGTCGATATCGGTATCGACCGAGCCGAGCCTTCCGCCGCCTTCGGCCTTGGGCGAAATCGCGGCGTTGTTGACCAGCGCGTGCAGTTCGCCGCTTTCCAGCCGCCGGCGGATTTCCGAAATCGCCCGCGTGGTGTCGGCATGGTCGGCAAGGTCGACCTGGATGTGATCCTCGGGGCCGGCGCCCCACGGGCATTCCTCAGGGAAGGGATGCCGCGAACAGGTGATGACGCGCCAGCCCGCGCTGGAGAACCGGATCACGGTGGCATGGCCGATGCCGCGGCTGGCTCCGGTCAGAAGCAACGTACGCCGCGGCGTATTGGCGGAAGTCGGCATGGCGGTCCTTCAGGCTTTCGGCATCAGGGATAAAGCCGCGTCTTGGCCCACGGCTGGTCGGGCGCGGCGCGGCGAAACTCGATGCGGTCGTGCAGGCGGAACGGGCGGTCGTGCCAGAATTCGAACTGCGCCGGCGCAACCCGCCAGCCGCTCCAGCCCGGAGGCCGCGGCACCTCGCCGACGATGTGTTTGGCGGCGACCTTTGCAATGGCTTGTTCGAACGCAAAACGGCTTTCCAGCGGCTGCGATTGCTTGCTGGCCCAGGCGCCGATCTGGGCCTGTTTCGGCCGGGTGGCGAAATAGGCGTCGGCTTCAGCCTCGGTTACCGGCGACACGTTGCCGCGGATGCGCACCTGCCGGCGCAGCGACTTCCAGTGAAACAGCAATGCCGCCTTGGGATTCGCGGCGAGTTCGCGGCCCTTGGGGCTGGCGATATGGCTGTAAAACACGAAACCATCGGCGTCATAGCCCTTCATCAGCACCATCCGCAGGTCCGGCAAGCCGTCGGCGTCGACGGTGGCGAGCGACATGGCGGTGGGATCGTTGGGTTCGGCCTTCACGGCTTCCGCGAACCACTCCTCGAACAGCGCAAACGGCTCCTCGGCCGCGGTGAAATCACCGGATGTTAACGATGTTGGGTGTTTGATGGAGGTCGTGTCGGTCATGTTGGAGTCCAAAGTTGCGTCCGCCCGCGGTCCAGTTGCGGCCCCAGTCCGGGCCCAGTCCGTATAGGCCCAGCCTATATAAGACATGGGGACGCGTTGGCCTATCGGCGATGCGGCCGGCGGGCGCCGTGATGACATTGATTCTAATCGGCCTGAGCTCGGGCGGTTGCAGCCTGTCCCGCACCGACAACTCCTTTGCCAGGATGGACGACAGGGACATTACGGGTTCGCTGGGCTCGGCGCCCGGACCTGCGCCCACCGAGGGCGATCTGGCCTTTGCCCGCAACGCCGCTTCCGACGTGCTGACCAAGGGCGACAAGGATTCCAGCCAGCCCTGGGAAAACCCCGAGACCGGCGCGCGGGGTTCGGTGACGCCACTGGCCCAGGCCTATGTCTCGGAGGGACGCACCTGCCGGGATTTTCTGGCAAGCTACGTCAACGGCCGTTCGGAGAGCTGGCTGCAGGGGGCGGCGTGCCAGTCCAGCCAGGGCCGATGGGAGATCCATACCCTGAAGCCGTGGCGGCAGAGCTGACTTTCCGGGGCACAGGCTGCCGTTGCAAAAATGCCACGAAGACCCCAGATGAAGGCCAAGGGCTGCAAGCCCACCCATTTTTGATTCCCTGAAGGAGACGTGACGGATGCGCGACCCCTATGAGGTCTTGGGGGTGCCGCGGGGCGCCAGCGCTGCGGCGATCAAGAGCGCCTATCGCAAGCTTGCCAAGAAGCATCACCCCGACAACAACAAGAACGATCCGAAATCCGCGGCGCGTTTTTCCGAGATCAATTCGGCCAACGAAATCATCGGCGACGAGGACAAGCGCAAGCAGTTCGATCGCGGCGAGATCGACGCCGAGGGCAAGCCGCGCTTTCAGGGCTTTCCCGGCGGCGACCCGCGGGCGCGGGGAGCATCCCCCGGCGGCGGCTTCGAGACCCATACCTTCCGGACCGGCAGCGGCGGTCCCGGCGGCTTCGGCGGGGGCGCCGGTTTCGAGGACATCCTCAACAGCATGTTCGGTGGCGCTGCACGTGGCGCGCGGCCGGGTGGCGGCACGACGTTCGAATTCGACCCCGGCGCCATCGCGCTCGATCTCGATCTTTCCGTCGCCATGACGGTGTCGCTGGAAGAGGCGGTCAAAGGCGGAGAGAAGCGAGTCCGGTTGCCGACCGGCAAAGAACTCAATGTCAAGATTCCCGCCGGCGTCACCGCCGGCCAGCAGATCCGCCTGAAGGGGCAGGGCGAAACCGCGCCCGGTCACCCGCCCGGCGATCTGCTGATCACCGTGAGCATCGCGCCGCACCCCTTCTTCAAGGTCGACGGCAGCGACCTGCGCGTCGATCTGCCGATCACGCTGTACGAAGCCGTACTCGGCGGCAAAGTCCGCGTGCCAACGGTCGGCAGCGCGGTCGAACTGTCGATTCCGAAGAACACTTCGAGCGGCCGCACTTTTCGCCTCAAGGGCAAGGGGCTGCCGAAAGCCGACGGAGCCGGCGACCTGTTCGTCACCACCCGCATCATGTTGCCGGACGGGAACGATGCCGAACTTGAGGCGTTGATGCAAAAGTGGCGCGACGGACACCCCTACAATCCGCGCAGCGATCTATAGCGCTTTCGAACGTAGTGGGTGTAACGAAAATCCCAAAAAGGTGCAGCCTCGACCGGGGGACCAGCGCGGTACCAAACCCCAGTCGAGGCCGCTTGCGCCGATCGGCGGATCGAACGCGCAGCATCTTCGACTCAGCACCCGGTGCG
Source organism: Bradyrhizobium sp. (assembly GCF_004799405.1). Classification (GTDB taxonomy): domain Bacteria; phylum Pseudomonadota; class Alphaproteobacteria; order Rhizobiales; family Xanthobacteraceae; genus Bradyrhizobium. The sequence continues at coordinate 48,806 of NZ_SSMW01000158.1, read as the reverse complement.
ATAATGAGACGCGCCAATGTTCCAATTCCAGATTTTCAAAGTCCGAATTGGGGCGCGCGCCAAGGCACGATTTCACAGGCACAACTTCAAGGCGTGATCGCAGCCATCGATACAAGTCGCGGTTTAGCCGCCGGTTTTCTCGGTCTGGTCGTAGACCAGCCGCGCCACCTGGTTCAGCCGGTCCTTGTCGGTCGGGCCTGACAGCACGTAACCGACGCCGTCTTCGGACCAGTACATCGCGCCGCTGTTCTCCGCAGCGGTGTAGCGCATTTGCGCCGACTTGGTTTTCGCGCGCGACGTATAGAGCGTGAATCGTTCACCCGAGGCGCTCTCGTACATCAGGAACGATGCCGGTCCGGTGGGGCCGGGCAACAGCCGCCCTCCAACGAGTTTCAGGCCGGTTGCGTCCAATTCCGGCGCACGGACATCCCAGCCGCAGCGCTTGGTCAGCCATTGCTGCAGATGGGCGCGTTCGTTGCCCGGCACCTCGACCGGATGGCGAACCTCGACGACATAAAGCCGATGCGCGTCCAGCGCATCCACGGTCAAATTCTGGAACGCCGACGGCGAAGCCGCGACCCCGCGCGCTACCCAGCCGACGCCGCCGCCGGCGATGAACGCCACCAGCGTCGCTGCGATGGCGCCGTAGATCCATTTCCGGGGTTGTCGCACCAGCCGTTCGATCTCGAGACGTTTCGGCACCGGCTCGTCGGCGACGGAATCGTAGCGCGCGTGCAGGGCGTCCGCCATCGCGCGCCATGATTGCACCCGCCCGGCATCATCGGGATGCGCCGCCAGCCACGCCTCGACATCGCCGCGGCGCTCGGCCGGCAACTCATTGTCGACATAGGCGTGCAGTTCGTCTTCGGTGACGGGAATCCTGTGGTCGGTCATTGTCTCTGACTCTGTTGGGTCTCGATCGAAACGGTTGTCCGGCGGAGGCCGGGGTGAGGGGTGGTCAACACGCTGACGCGGTCACATCGCCACTCAAACTCGTTGAACGCATTCGTCACGCAGCCATGCATAATGCTTGCCATCATTTCACCCGCCGCAGCGCCGGGCGCTCGCCCTCAAGCGAGGCTTTGACATGGGCGCGCGCACGGGCGAGGCGGGACATCACGGTGCCGATCGGCACGCCCTGAATATCGGCGACCTCGCGGTAGCTCAATCCTTCCAGCATCACCAGCAGCAGCACCGCGCGCTGCTCCTCTACCAGCGTGGCCAGCGCACGCGCGATGTCGCGGCCTTCGGCCTCGGTCCCGCTGGCGTCGGGATTGTTGTCGAGCAGCGGCATGAATTGCGGCCGCCGCGCCAGCGATCGCCGCCTGTTCTTGTTGAGGTTGGTCAGGATGGTATAAAGCCAGCTCCTGACATCACCACCGAGAAACAGCCGTTCCGAGCGCAGCGCCCGCACCAGGGTGTCCTGCACCAGATCGTCGGCGACGTCGCTGTCACGCGCGAGCGCGCGGGCGTAGCGGCGCAGGGCCGGAATCATGGCTTCGACACTCTGGCGAAACGCGGTCATTCGGCTCGATCTTTGGCTCGATTTTCGGGTCTGTCCGGTAGGCGTCCCACGCCCATGCCTTACACCAGATAACACCGAAATGATGCGGCTATTCCGCCTGTTAAGGTTGTAAGGCAAACCCCGAAATCGCGGTGAATTTGGGCTGTACCGGCCGGGGGCGCTGGTGTACCTCCAGACCCGATCAACGCTGGATTGGAAACCGGATGCCGCAAACTTCAGGTCTGATGCAGGGCAAGCGCGGGGTGGTTCTCGGAGTTGCCAACAACCGCTCGATCGCCTGGGGCATCGCCAAGGCCTGCCGCGCGGCGGGTGCGGAAATCGCACTCACCTGGCAGGGCGATGCACTGAAGAAGCGGGTCGAACCGCTGGCGGCCGAACTCGGCGGTATCCTGCTCGGCCATTGCGACGTCACCGATCCCGCCACCATCGACGCGGTGTTCGAGGTGTTGAAGCAGAAATGGGGCAAGATCGACTTCGTGGTCCACGCCATCGCGTTCTCCGACAAGGACCAGCTCGACGGCCGCTATCTCGAAACCACTGCCGACAATTTTTCCAAAACCATGCTGATCAGTTGCTTCTCGCTGACCGCGATCGCCCAGCGCGCCGAAAAACTCTTGACCGACGGCGGCTCGATCCTGACGCTGACCTATTACGGCGCCGAGAAATGGATGCCGCATTATAACGTGATGGGCGTTGCCAAGGCGGCACTCGAGGCCAGCGTGCGCTATCTCGCCGCCGATCTCGGCGAGAAGAACATTCGCGTCAACGCCATTTCGGCCGGACCGATCAAGACGCTGGCGGCGTCGGGCATCGGCGATTTCCGCTACATCCTGAAATGGAACGAATACAACGCGCCGATGCGCCGCACCGTGTCTATCGAGGAAGTCGGCGACAGCGCGCTGTATCTGCTGTCGGAGCTGTCGCGCGGCGTCACCGGCGAGGTGCATCACGTCGATTCCGGTTATCACATCGTCGGCATGAAGCGCCCGGACGCGCCGGACATCGCGCTGAGCAATTCGCTGGCGAAAGAATGATAGATGAGCGGCTACAAAGATCGGCTCGTGAAGCTCTACAGGTTGTCCACGGACCTTATGGACAAGAAGCTCTGGGATGAAGCGGTCGAGGCCCTCGATCAGACGATCGAACTATCGGAGGAGATGCAAGATCCCTTCTTTCTAGAAGAATCCCGATTTAGAACAGCGCTCTGTTGCAAAATATTAGGCCGGCAAGCCGAGTTCCTGAAACAAAAGCAGATGATCTCCCCGGACAAGACCTTTTTCATCGAAGACAGAGCGTTAGGTCTTAAAGATTTGGGTTAAGTCATGCCCGCGCCCACCGTCTACTACATCCGCCACGGCGAAACCGAGTGGAACGCGGAAGGCAAGCTGCAGGGCGGGCAGGACATTCCGCTCAACGACCTCGGACGCAGGCAGGCCGCCGATGCCGGCGGCATCCTCGCGGACCTGTTTGCGCGCGACGGGCGCAGCGAACAATCCCTGGCATTCGTGGCAAGTCCGCTCGGCCGCGCGCGCGCGACGATGGAACTGGTGCGCGGCGCATTGAGATTGCCGGCGGGCGGCTATGCCATCGACGACCGGCTGCGCGAAATCGGCTATGGCGATTGGGAAGGCTCGACATTGGCGCAGATGCAGGCCGCCGACCCCGATGTCTTCGCCGCGCGCCAGGCCGAGAAATGGACGGTGCCGCCGCCTGGCGGCGAGAGCTATGCCGCGGTGCAGGCCCGGGTGCTCGACTGGTACGACCAGTTGACGGCGGACACGGTCGCGGTGGCCCATGGCGGGACCGCGCGGGCGCTGATGGTGGCGCTCGGCATCGAGACACCCGACAGCGCCGCCGACCTGACCATCGAGCAGGGCGCGGTCTACGTGTTCGGCGATAGCGGGCTGGAGAAGTATTGCTGATACTTTCTGTTCCCTCCCCCTTGTGGGGGAGGGTTAGGGAGGGGGCCCCCCACAAGGGGGAGAGAGCCGAGAACGCTTGTTGCAACAGCGTGGTTAACTCTCGTTATTTGACGCCTCGGACCTTGCGAGTTACGACACGTCGCCTTTTGGTACTAATGCTAATTGTCACCATAACCGGGCTCAGCGTCATGTCCTTCAACACCTTCGGCCACATGTTCCGGGTCACGACCTTCGGCGAGAGCCACGGGGTCGCGATCGGCTGCGTGGTCGATGGTTGTCCGCCGCTGCTGCCGCTGACGAGCGAAGACATCCAGCACGATCTCGATCGCCGCCGCCCCGGGCAATCGCGCTTCACCACCCAGCGCCAGGAACTGGATACGGTAAAGATCTTGTCCGGCACGATGGCGCATCCGGACACCGGCGTGCAGGTCACCACCGGCACGCCGATCGCGCTGTTGATCGAGAACACCGATCAGCGCTCCAAGGACTATTCCGACATCAAGGACAAGTTTCGCCCCGGCCACGCCGATTTCACCTATGAAGCCAAATACGGCCTGCGCGATTATCGCGGCGGTGGCCGCTCCTCGGCGCGCGAGACCGCATCGCGCGTCGCCGCCGGCGCCATCGCCCGCAAGATCGTGTCCGGCATGACCGTGCGCGGCGCGCTGGTGCAGATGGGTCCGCACCGGATCGACCGCAAGAAATGGGACTGGGACGAGATCGCGCGCAATCCGTTCTTCTGCCCGGACAAGGACAAGGCCGCGTTCTTCGAGAGTTATCTCGACGACATCCGCAAAAAAGGCTCGTCGATCGGAGCGGTGATCGAGGTCGTCGCCGAAGGCGTGCCGGCGGCCCTGGGCGCGCCGATCTATGCCAAGCTCGACGCCGAATTGGCCGCGGCTTTGATGAGCATCAATGCCGTGAAGGGCGTCGAAATCGGCGCGGGCTTTGGCGCCGCCGAACTGTCCGGCGAGGAAAACGCCGACGAGATGCGGATGGGCAATCAGGGCGTGAGCTTCCTGTCCAATCATGCCGGCGGCATTCTGGGCGGCATCTCCACCGGCCAGCCGGTGGTGGCGCGCTTTGCGGTCAAGCCGACGTCTTCAATCCTGTCGCCGCGCCGAACCGTGGATCGCGGCGGCGCCGACACCGACATCATGACCAAAGGCCGCCACGATCCCTGCGTCGGGATCCGCGCGGTGCCGGTCGGCGAGGCCATGATGGCCTGCGTGCTGGCGGATCATTTCCTGCGGCATCGCGGGCAGGTCGGCGGATAGAGTTTGTAGGACGGATCAGCGTTGGCGCGCCTTGACGTTTCCCGGCCTTGCACTGCAAATGCACATCCGATGAACGCACCCGAACTGCAGAAGCTGACCGACTGGCTGATCGACGGCGCAAGATCCGCCGGGCCGTTGCTGATGGCGCAGACGTGTGAGCGCCTGGTGCAGGCCGGCTTACCGCTCTGGCGCGTCGGTGTCTTCGTCCGGACATTGCATCCCGATATTTTCGGCCGCAATTTCATCTGGCGGCCGGGAGCCGAGGTTGTCGTCGGCAGTGTGGACTTCGATATTCAGAATTCTCCGGAATTTGTGAACAGCCCGCTCGCGATCGTGTTTGGCGAGGGGCGAGAGGTAAGAATCCGGGTCGACGATCCCGAGAGCAAGCGCTTTCCTTTTTTCGACGATATGCGCGCGGAAGGCGTCACCGACTATATCGCGCTGCCGCTGCTGTTTATCGACGGCACCATCAATGCTTCGAGCTGGACCACCAAACAGCCGGGCGGATTTAGCGATGACCAGTTGGCCGCATTGAGAGCGATAGTGCGGCCGCTGGCGCGGGTGATCGAGATCATCAGCCTGCGCCGCACCGCCTCAATCCTGCTCGACACCTATGTGGGTAACCGCGCCGGTGAACGCATTCTCGGTGGCCAGATTCGCCGCGGCCATGCCGAGACCATGCATGCGGCGATCTGGCTGTCGGACCTGCGCGGCTTTACCGCGCTGTCGGACCGGCTGTCGCCCGGAACCGTGGTGGAGATTCTCAACCTCTATTTCGATTGCCAGGTGGCGGCGATCCGCAAGCACGGCGGAGAAATTCTGAAATTCATGGGCGACGGGCTGCTCGCGGTGTTTCCGATCGCGGAGGACGACAGCAATATCGCCGAGGTTTGCGCCCGGGTACTGGAAGCCGCGCGCGAATCCCGCGCCGGCGTCGAGGCCTTGCATTATCCAAGCGGCGAGGCCGTCGAGCGTTTTCGCTTTGGCGTCGCGCTGCATGTCGGACCAATCCTGTTCGGCAATATCGGTGGCGGCAACCGGCTCGACTTCACCTGCATCGGTCCGGCCGTCAATCTCGCCGCGCGGCTGGAAAAGATTGCCGGCCGCCTGCATCGCATCGTCGTCGCATCCGAGCGATTTGCCGGAATTTGCGACGGCGGCTGGACAGATCTGGGCGAGTTTCCGATCGCGGGCTTCTCGAAGGCCGAACGCGTCTATGGCCTGGCGGACGAAGTGTCGATGCCGTCGCCCTGAGGCACGAGCATGACGGCGCATCCGGCCGGTCGTATTTGTTGTCATTGCGAGGAGCGAAGCGACGAAGCAATCCAGCTTTTATTTGGCAAAGCAAGTTGGATTGCTTCGCGGAGTTTATCATCGGGCGCGCATTCGCGCGACCCGTTGGCTCGCAATGACGGTTTTCCTATTCCTCAGGTTCGGTGGTGAACAATAGCGGATAGCCCTTGGCGCGGCCGGCGTCGGTGGCGCGTGTCGCCTTGGTCTCGGCAACGTCCTTGGTGAAGACGGCGACCACGCATACCCCGCGCCGGTGCGCGGTTATCATGACCTTGTGGGCCTGGTCTTCGGTCATGCGGAATTCCGCCTTCAGGACCGTGACCACGAACTCGCGCGGCGTGAAGTCGTCGTTGACCAGAATGACCTTGTGCAGGCGCGGGCGTTCGGTCTTGGTCTTGACCTTGGTGCGCGGCTTAGTGACGGTCTCGGGCATCGCGGCGGCGCCTCCTGACGTTCCGCTGGGCACATCGGCAGTTTATCGCCTATCGCACGCCAACGGAACTGGCAGTTTTGCGATGGCTTCGTTGCAGCCGCGGTACGTCGCGCAGACAGGCGGTGATATCGGCGAGGTCGACAGGTTTCAGTCCGGCACGCTGTGCCGCAGGCCAATCGAGGCGAGGCCACGGTCGCCAAAATTGAGGCAGCCGCGCCTGATTTGCGGCTAACTCGAATGTGAAGCGCGGACCGTGTTCCCGCTTTGCGCAATGCGGTTTGCGTGTCACCATCGCTGCAGACGGGAGAGTCCATGCGCTGGTGTGTCTCGATCGGAGCGGTGCTTGTCGCTGGCGCGTTGGCCGGAGGCGACGTTGCCAGTATTGCCGCGCCGAATCCCGGCCATCGATTGACCGATAAGGACGCCGCGCCATCCGTCGACATCGAATTGATTCTCGCCGTCGATGTCTCCTATTCCATGGACATGGACGAACTCGCGGTTCAGCGCGAGGGTTACGCGCAGGCCATCGTCTCGAAGGAGTTCCTGCAGGCGCTGAAGACCGGCCCGAACGGCAAGATTTCGGTGACCTATTTCGAGTGGGCCGCAAGCTACGACCAGAAGATCATCATTCCCTGGCGGGTGATCGATGGCCCGGAAACGGCGGATGCGGTCGCCGACGAGATCATGAAAACGCCGATCCGCCGGGCGTCGCGCACCTCGATCTCGGGCGCCATCAATTTCGCCATGCCGCTGTTCGACCAGAATCCGTATCGGGGCTTGAGGCGCGTGATCGATATTTCCGGCGACGGTCCCAACAACAACGGCTCGCCGGTCACGATCGCGCGCGACACCGCGGTCGAGAAGGGGATCACCATCAACGGGCTGCCGATCATGGTGAAGGAGCCGTCCTATTCGACCATGGACATCGAAAACCTCGATTTCTACTACGAGGATTGCGTGATCGGGGGGCCGGGTTCCTTCGTGGTGCCGATCAAGGATCGCGACAAGTTCAAGGAGGCGATCCGCAGCAAGCTTGTTCTCGAGGTCGCCGGCCGAACGCCCGGGCGCCGGATCGTTCCGGTGGCCGAAAAGCAGTCGCGCATTCCCTGCTTGATCGGCGAACAAATGTGGCAGGAGCGGCAGGAAAGGTGGGGGCGTTAGCGTCAGCGCACGAACCGCGCCACCAACTCGACATGAGGGGTGTGGCGGAACTGGTCGACCGGTGTCACGTTTGCGATTTTGTAGCCGCCATCGATCAGGATCCGCGCGTCGCGCGCAAACGTCGTCACGTTGCAGGACACCGCGACCACCAGCGGAATCCTGCTGGCCGCAAGCTGCTGCGCTTGCGCCTGCGCGCCCTGGCGCGGCGGATCGAACAGCACCGCGTCGTAGTCGCGCAACTCCTGCGCCATCAGCGGCCGCCGGAACAGGTCACGCGTCTCGGCCTTGACCGGTTTCAGTCCGGACGTCGAGGTCGCTGCCTTCTGCAGCGCCATCACCGCGCCCGCATCGCCGTCGAACGCCGAAATTTTCGAATTTGCCGCCAGCCGCAAGGCGAACGGCCCGACCCCGCAAAACAGATCGGCGATGTGCTTTGCGCGCCGGCAATGTTCCGATACCAGCGTCGCCAGCGCCGCCTCGCCGGCGGCGGTGGCCTGCAGGAATGAGCCCGGCGGCAGGGTGACCCGTGCGGTGCCGATCGTCACCGTCGGCGGGTTGCGCATCAGCACCAGTTCGCCGTGCCGCGTCAGCCGCGCCAGCCGATGCTGCTGTGCGACGCCGGACAACGTCGAGATCATTCCGGCCGGCAGCGGCCCCGAGCCGCGCACGTCGACATCGAGGCCACCCTCGGTGGCGGTGATCTGGATATCGAGCGGCTTTGCGGTTGGCGCCAGCGGCTCGGCGATCGCCCACGCCGCATCGAGCGCACCGGCGAGACCGGGATCGAGGATCGGGCAGCGGTCGACCGGAATGATGTCGTGCGAATTGGCGGCGGCAAAGCCCACCTTCAGCACCTCGTGGGTGCCCATCCCGGCGTGCAGGGTGATCCGCCGGCGGCCGAGGCCGTGGGCATCGATCAATGCCGCCACTTCACTATCGAGTTTCGCCTGCGCCAGCGTCTCGACCACGAGCCCGCGTTTCCATGCGCGATAGCGCCCGGCATCCCAGTGCTGGATCGCGCAGCCGCCGCAAACGCCAAAATGCTGGCAAAATGCCGTTATCCGCTCCGGGCTCGCGCGTTCGACCGCGAGCAGCCGGCGGCGGTCGGGATGATGGCCCGGCACGGCGGCAACTTCGACCGTCTCGCCGCCAAGCGTGTACGGCACATACACGTTCTCGCCGTCGACAATGGCGACGCCGTCGCCGCGATGGCCGACATGATCGATGACGAGGTGCTCAACCACGGCGCGCGCCGATGAAGAATTCGACATTGCCGTCGCCGCCCGTGATCGGCGAGGGGAACAGCTGGATGCCGCTGCATCCCAGCGAGGCTACGAATGCCGCGATGTCGTCGCACACCGCCTGATGCACCGCCGCGTCGCGGATGATGCCGCGCCTTGAATGTTTCCGCGGTGCTTCGAATTGCGGCTTTATCAACGCCAGTAGATGCATCGGCGCGGCGGCAAGCGAAAGCGCCACCGGCAGCACCGCCTTCAGCGAAATGAAACTGACATCGACGACCACGACATCGGGCCGCATCGGCAGGCGCTTGCCTTCGAGCTTGCGGATATCGGTCTCCTCCATCGACACGATCCTGGGATGGCCGCGCAGCGAGGCATGCAACTGCTCGCGCCCGACATCGATGGCGAATACCAGGTTGGCGCCGGCCGCGAGCAATACTTCGGTGAAGCCGCCGGTCGATGCGCCGACGTCGAGGCAGACGTGATCCTCGATCTCGATGGGATACCGTTCCAGCGCGCCGGTCAGCTTGACGCCGCCGCGCGAGACAAAGGGATGCGCAGGCTGCGCCTGCAGCGCCGCATCGGCGGCTATGCCCTCGGACGGCTTTGTGACCGGCTTGTTATCGGCCGTGACGAGGCCCGCTTCGATCGCGGCCTGCGCGCGGGCCCGGCTTTCGAACAGGCCACGCTCGACCAGCACGATATCCGCGCGCTTGCGGGCAGGGGGTGTGCTGCGCTCGCCCTTGGCCAAGTTCAACCCGGAGCGCGCGCGTGGAGCGCTGCCAGCCGCTCGGCCGCCATCCGCACGCAGGTCTCGAACGCGGCAAAATCGTGCCAGACGTCCAGCGGCACCTGCCGCGGCGTGACCAGCAGGCAGCCGTGCAGATCGAGTGCATGAATCATCATCAGATTGTCGCCTAGGCCGAAATCCTCGACCGCCAAACCCTGCGCGTCGGCAAGACGACCGTCGCGCGACGTCACGGCGGAAAAGCGGCGCACGCGCTCGGCGTACGATGCGGGATCGTTGGAATAACCGAGGCAGAGCTTGCCGCGAGCCGCCATGTAACCCAACTCATAAGCCGTACCGGCATCGGCGCCCGGTCCGCGAAACGGCGTCAGGTTGGCGATGATGGCGTCGGCGCTATTCATCATGGCCTCGTTGCCGCGAAATATCGCCAGCGAGGCGACCCTGGCCGCGGTGTCGATGGCGTTGTCCAGCGGATACAATCCGGTCAGCCCGTGACGCGTGCAAAGCCCGACCTTGCGCCGTCCGACTTCAATGGCGTCCGGCAGGAACACGTCGGGACCTGCCAGGTAAATTTTCATCGCTCACCGGATGGCGCTTTCCGATAATCTCAGGCCAGCTTGACCGTTTCGGCCTTGAAATCCTTGCCGAGCGTTTCGAACACCTTGGCGACGATGCCCTTGGCGTCGAGGCCGGCGCGCGCGTACATCGCGTTCGGCGAGTCGTGGTCGAGGAACACGTCCGGCAGCACCATCGAGCGCACCCGCAGCAGGCCGCTGTCGAGCATGCCATGCTCTGCCAGCATCTGCATCACGTGCGAGCCGAAGCCGCCGATCGCGCCTTCCTCGACGGTGAGCAGGATTTCGTGTTCGCGCGCGAGCTTCAGCACCATGTCGACATCGAGCGGCTTCATGAAGCGCGCATCCGCGATGGTGGTGGACAATCCATGCGCCGCCAGTTCGTCGGCCGCCTTCTCGCATTCGGCGAGCCGGGTGCCAAACGACAGCAATGCGATCTTGCTGCCCTGGCGAACGATGCGTCCCTTTCCGATCTCGAGCGGAATTCCGACTTCGGGCATCTCGACGCCGCGGCCTTCGCCGCGCGGATAGCGAACCGCGCTCGGCCGATCGTTGATCCCGACCTGGGTCGCGACCATGTGCACCAGTTCAGCTTCATCGGAGGCCGCCATGATGATGAAATTGGGCAGGCAGCCGAGATAGGCATTGTCGAACGAGCCGGCATGGGTCGCGCCGTCGGCGCCGACCAGGCCGGCGCGATCGATCGCAAAGCGCACCGGCAGGCTCTGGATCGCCACGTCATGGACGATCTGGTCATAGCCGCGCTGCAGGAATGTCGAATAGATCGCGCAGAACGGCTTGTAGCCTTCGGTTGCGAGACCGGCGGCAAATGTCACCGCATGCTGCTCGGCGATGCCGACGTCGAAGGTGCGGTCGGGGAAGGCCTTGGCGAAAATGTCGATGCCGGTGCCCGAAGGCATCGCCGCGGTGATGCCGATGATCTTCTCGTCCTTCTCGGCTTCCTTGACGAGGCTCTGGCCGAACACGTTCTGATACGCCGGCGCATTCGGCTTGGCCTTGGCCTGGGCCCCGGTGGCGACGTCGAATTTTACCACCGCATGATATTTGTCCGCGGAAGCTTCCGCCGGACCATAGCCTTTGCCCTTTTGCGTGACGACATGGACCAGGATCGGGCCGTCCTTCATGTCGCGCACATTCTGCAGCACCGGCAGCAAATGATCGAGGTTGTGGCCGTCGATCGGGCCGACATAATAGAAGCCGAGTTCCTCGAACAGCGTGCCGCCGCCGACCATGAAGCCGCGGGAATATTCTTCGACACGGTTGGCGCGGTCCGCCAGCACCTTTGGCAGACGCTTGTTGATCTGTTTGGCGGCCTCGCGCAGCGAGCGATAGGTTTTTCCCGAATAGAGCCGCGACAGGTAGGCCGACATCGCGCCGACCGGCGGCGCAATCGACATGTCGTTGTCGTTGAGAATGACGATCAGCCGGGAATTCATCGCGCCGGCATTGTTCATGGCCTCGTAGGCCATGCCCGCGGACATCGCGCCGTCGCCGATCACGGCGATGACATTGTTCTTGCCGCCCGACAGATCGCGCGCCACCGCCATGCCGAGTGCGGCCGAGATCGAGGTCGAGGAGTGGGCGGCGCCGAACGGGTCGTAATCGCTTTCGGTCCGCTTGGTGAAGCCGGATAGTCCGCCGCCGGTGCGCAAGGTGCGAATGCGGTCGCGGCGGCCGGTCAGGATTTTGTGCGGATAGGCCTGATGGCCGACGTCCCAGACCAAACGGTCGCGCGGGGTGTCGAACACATAGTGCAGGGCGGTGGTCAATTCGACGACGCCGAGGCCGGCGCCGAAATGTCCGCCGGTGACCGAGACCGCATCGATGGTCTCCTGGCGCAGCTCATCGGCGACCTGCCGGATTTGTTCCACCTTGAGCCGGCGCAGGTCGGCGGGGGTGCGGATCGTATCCAGAAGCGGCGTTTTACTAAATGCGGTCACGGCGATATTCCAATTTTGCATGTCGGAACCAACGGTCCGACGTGAGACGGGTTGCGCAATTTTGACGCGGCGAAATCCCAGACACCGGGTGTCATCCAGGCAGACCGAAACCTGATCTTAAAGCCTAGAAACGCTCCGGATCGATCAGTGTGATGTACATCACCTTTGGCGGCTTCACCCTTCCAAATCATTTTTGTCAGCTATTTGAAGCGCTTACAGCTGTCAGCCAACCGCGGCAGGCCGCATTCGATAGCCCATAGGACGGAAAGCTTTACACCAAAGCATCGCTCAAAGCCAACCCGCCGGCGTCGCTGGGCGGGCGGGGAGGGTCCGGACCTCAACATTGGTGCGGCGCCGATGGTTCCGTCGTGCCTCAATCGGCGGCGGCATCCGCGCCGTCGGCGGCTGTTGTTTCGAGCATTTTCCAGGCGCATTCGCGCGCGGCAGCGTCGCCCGTCGCGATCGCCAGCGCCGCCTCGGGGCGAGCCATGCGTTCTCTTAAGGGAACGGGTCCGCAAACGATCATGAAAAAATCGTAGGCGTGCGGTCGCTCATTGGCCATGACGAACTGGAAATGGACGCGAAAGAATTTCCAGCGAAACAGGTTGTAGTGCTCGGGCTTGATGATGTCGCGGAACCGGATCAGCACGACGGTGGGATTGCGTCGGGCGGCGCCGGCGTCGATGCCGTGGCTGGCGATCGGATCGAACAGATGGAAGTTCATCACGTCCTTGCGCGCCTGGCAGTCGATCCAGTCGATCGAAGGCTCGATCGCCAGCAGCCGCAAGTGATCGTGGAAATCCTGGGATGCGGCATGAAAGCCGGCGATCGGAAGGTTGGCGCCGACGGTGAGAAAGACGATCCGCGGGCCGTGCCGTCCGAGTTCCGGATCAAGCTTGAGCGCGCGGGCCACAATTTCGGCGCCCAGGAACGAACCCGAACTGTGGCCGACCACGACGATTTCCCCGGCGTCGCTGCTGCGTGCGATCTCAGCTAGGTACCGGGCAAAGCGATCGATGCGCGTGTCCCATTCCGGCCGCCGGCCGTGAGCGAATTCATAGGTCCAGATAATGTCGGACAACAGATAGAGCACATAGGTCAGGCTTTCGGTGTATTTTAGCATCGCGCCGAGCGCGGCGACGAACACAGCGGCCGCGGCGGCAATACCTAATGCGTCGGGAACCCCCAGCGCCGCGAGGCCTCGTTCCAGGGACCACGCAACGCCCAGCGAAACCAGCGCCTCCAGCAACAGCAGGATATACGAGTAGCTGACGAAGATCGCGAAGCGCCAGGTTGCTTGCCAGAATCTCGCAAGAGTGCCTTCGAACCCAAGGCGCCAGTAAACCCATACGGCATGTAAAACCGTGCGCCAGATCGGGGCGGCAAGATCGCGCTGCATCAGGTCTTCCCAGCGCAGGAAATCGTAAGTGGTGCGGGTCTGCCAGTCGCCGGCCCTGGTTTCGATGGTCCAGGACGCGATCTCGCCGTCCACGGCAACTTGCGGGCGGCCGACGATGGCGGTCAGTTGATACAGTTGGCCAAACTTGCGCAGTTCGGTGCGAAACATGCGGTAATACTGCGCCAGGCCGCGCGGATCGTATCCCTGCACATAGACGACATGGCGGTGCTGGACGCGCACGAACGATGATCCCCAAACTGGTGCCGGGGTTATATCAGGCCGCGCAACGCACCAAGCGCTATTTCGGCCCTCGTTGGGATCCGGCGGCGAGGGAGGTTATTGCACGTCGAGCGGCTCGGTCCCCGTCACCTGGCCGTTGGCGTCGGTGGTGATCTTGTCGACCCGCGCCTCGGCCTGCCGCAGCAATTCCTCGCACCGCCGTTTCAGGGCTTCGCCCCGCTCGTAGATGGCCACCGATTCCTCCAGCGGCACCTTGCCGTCCTCAAGCCGCTTGACGATGGTTTCGAGTTCCTCGATCGCGCGTTCGAAGCTCAGCTTCTTGACGTCCACTTGGGTGTTTTCGGCCATATTGCTTTTCCCGGATGCGCCCTTCACCGGCGCGGACTTGAGTGAATTTTTGCGGGCGTATTGTGGCGGGAATCATGCACCCATCAAAGCGGTCACGTGTTCGGCGACCGACTCTTTCAGACCTTGCAGATCATAGCCGCCTTCGAGCACCGCGACAATTCGCCCCCCGGCGCTTCGATCGGCAACGTCCATCAGTTTGCGCGTCACCCAGCCGAAATCCTCGGCCTTGAGATTGAGCGAGGCCAGGGGATCCAGGTAGTGGGCGTCGAAGCCGGCGGAGACGATGATCAGTTCGGGGCTGAATTTCTGCAATTGCGGCAGGATCAGGTTTTCGAATGCGGCGCGGAATTTGGCGCTGCCGTCTTCCGAGGCCAGCGGCGCGTTGACGATATTGTCGTGCTCGCCGCGTTCGCCGCTGGCGCCGGTGCCGGGAAACAGCGGCATCTGGTGCGTCGAGCAATACATCACCGTCGGGTCGGCCCAGAATATATCCTGGGTGCCGTTGCCGTGGTGCACGTCGAAATCGACCACGGCTGCGCGCGCGATACCGTATTTGCGCTGGGCGTGGCGCGCGGCAATGGCGGCGTTATCGAAAAAACAAAAGCCCATCGGCTTGCTGTTTTCGGCGTGATGGCCCGGCGGTCGGGTGGCGACGAACGCGTTGCGATGGGTGCCTGACATCACGGCATCGGTGGCGGCGACCGCGCCGCCGACGCCGCGCATCGCCGCTTCCCAGGTGCCCGGCGACATCGAGGTGTCCCCGTCGAGATAGACAAGACCGCTCGACGGCGCGACGTGACGGAGTTCCTCGACGTAATGCTCGTTGTGGCAAAGCGTGACCTGGTCGAGCGAGCCTTCAGGCGCTTGATCGCGGACCAGCTTGTCGAAGCGGGTTTCGCCGAGCACCTGATTGACCGCGCGAATCCGGTCGGGCCGTTCGGGGTGCCCCGGCGGCGTCAAATGATCGAGGCTGGCCGGATGTGTCAAAAGAAGCGTGGTCATGCAATGCCTTGGGTGCCGACGTCGGGAGTTCGGAGCGATCGCGCAACAAGATGGTGGTTAATCTAGGGGTTCGGGCGCGGTTCGGAAAGAGCCGCCAGCCGCCATGCGCGTTTCAGTTCAGCCGCGCGATGCGGTTCAGCGTGGCAGGACCGACCGGACTGTTGGCTTGAAAAAATCCATACAGCGCATCGATGTCATAGCCGCCGAACTGCTGCGCGAGCCCTTCCTTCAGCACCGTGAAGCCGTCGCCTCCGACCGACAGGAAGTTGTTCACCGTCACGCGGTAGCTCACCGCGGGATCGATCGGACGTCCGTTCAGCGACATCCGATCGGCCATCACATGGTCGCCATATGGCCTGGCGGCGTCCCAGGCATAGTTGAAGCCCTTCGACACCTGCAGAATCCGGGGCTGGTCCGGGCTGAGCCATTGCTGCTCGAGCGTGTCCTTGATCTGCTTTCCCGTCAGCGTCAGCGTGACCAACTGGTTTCGGAACGGCTGGCTGGCGAATAGATCGGCATAGGTCACCGCGCCGTCGTCTCGCCTGGGAATGTCGGTGCGGATGCCGCCCGGGTTGGTGAAGGCGATCACGGCGCCGCCGTTGGCCTCGGTGCTGGTGGCGGCGAGCTGGGCGTCGGCGATGATATCGCCAAGCGCGCTCTCGCCGGCATTGTTGGGTCGGTGCGACAGCGTCTCGGTGACCGATCCCGCCGGACGATTGGCGATCGGCGCGGCCAGTTTGTCGTAGGATAGCAGCAATGCGGTCTGTTCCGAATCCCTGGCATAGGCGCCGGTGCGGACGATGACATTGTCGGCCTTGGCGCTGACGACGTCGCGGGTTGCGGGATCGAGCTTCAGGTCGATCGCGGTGACGATGGTGCCGTACTTGTCGGCGCTGGTCACCAGCCGCCCGTCGATCTCGCAGACATAGGGCTGATGTGTGTGGCCGCTGATCACGACGTCGACCGCGCGATCGAATTTCCTGACGATGTCGACGATCGCGCCGGAAATAGCCGGACACTCATTGTAGTCGCCGGTCGGATAGCCGCCTTCGTGAATCAGGACGACGATGGCCTCGATCCCGCGCGCCTTCAACTCCGGCACCAGCGCGTTGACGGTTTCGGCTTCGTCCCTGAATTCGAGACCGGCGACACTCACCGGCGAAACGATGGTGGGAGTGCCCTTCAATGTCAGGCCGATGAAGGCGATGGGAATGCCATCGAATTCCCTGATTTCGTAAGGCGGGAACACGGTCTTCCCGGTAGCCTTGTCGATCGTGCTGGCCGCGAGATAGTGAAACGTCGCGCCGGAAAACGGATGCGGCCCCTGGCATTTGTCGGTGGGATGACAGCCGCCATTCTGCATTCGAAGCAGTTCATCCTTGCCTTCGTCGAATTCGTGGTTGCCGACGGACGTGACCGCAAGCCCCATCATCGACAGCGATTCGATGGTCGGCTCGTCGTGAAACGCCGCCGACAGAAACGGGCTGGCGCCGATCAGGTCTCCGGCGGCGACGAAGATGGTGTTCTTGCGCCCCTGGCGCAGTTGCTGAACCAGGGTGGCCATGGTCTCGACGCCCCCGGCCGGCACCGCCATCTTTCGGGTCTTGTCGTCGGGATCGGCGATCCGGATGCCGCCCGGCGGCGGCCGGAGGTAGCCATGCAGGTCATTGATGGCGAGAATCCGTACATCGACCGTATCCCCCGCGTTTGCGGGATACCGCAAGGCCGGCTCACACAGTGCGAACAGCAGCATCGCGGCTGCGAGGAGAAAAAGTGAGCGTCTCATGACGTTACGATAAAATGCCAGCACGACAATTTCACGAAGCCTCGTTTCTTCGTCATGGCCGGGCTTGTGCCGGCCATCCACGTCTTTCCTCGCTTGAGCGAAGCCAAGGCGTGGATGGCCGGCACAAGGCCGGGCATGACGATTTTCGCTATTCCGGAGAGCAGCTTTATGACTTCTTGCGCGAAAAGAATGCCTTGAAAGCCGCCACCGCTTCCTTCGATCGCATGCGTTCGCCGAACAAATGACTTTCCTGGTCGATCCTGCGGGTCAGTTCTTCGGGCGGCAGTTTCAGAAGCTTGCGCGAGATCGCCACCGCTTCGGCCGGCAGCGCGCAAATCTCGCGCGCGACCTTGCGCGCCTCGGCTTCGGTATGGCCGGGCGCCACCACGCTGTTGACGAAGCCGGCGACTTGCGCGTCGTCGGCGCTGAAGGTGCGTCCCATCACCAGCATCGCAAACGCGCGCTGATGCCCCATGGTGCGGGGCATCAACAGACTGGAGGCGCCTTCCGGAACCAGGCCGAGATGGATGAACGGGGTGGAAAACGTCGCCGTCGTGCTGGCGAGAACATAGTCGCAATGGAATAGCATGGTGGTGCCGATGCCGATCGCCACGCCGTCGACCGCGGCGATGATCGGCTTGACGTTGTGGGCGAGCGAATAGAGGAACTTGACGGCGTTGGAGGCGCGCGGCGTGTCGGTGTTGGAGGTGCCTTCCTTGAGAAAATCCTCCAGATCGTTGCCGGCGGTGAACACGCCGGAGCCGCCGGTGATGATGAGGCAGCGGACGTCCGGGTTGTTCTGCGCGGTATCGATCGCCTCGCTCATGGCGCGATACATGTCCTGCGTGATCGCATTCTTCTTTTCGGGCCGGCGCAGCTTGATCATGCGTGCGGCGCCTTCGTCGGTGACTATCAGATGCCCGGTCATGGTGCTGTCCTTGAAACAGGCGGCAAAAGGCAAGAGTGGGGTATGGCTGGCGAGTCTGCAAACCATATCCTACATGATCTGCAATCAGCCCCAAATGCTCCTGCCGATTGTCCACGGGAGGTGGCCATAAGGATAATGCGATGCAATTGACGGGGATTCATCACCTGACGGCGATTTCGGCGAAACCGCGCGAAAATCTCGCGTTTTATACCGGTCTCTTGGGCATGCGGCTGGTCAAGAAGACCGTCAATCAGGATGATGTCAGCGCCTACCACCTGTTTTATGCCGACGGAAAGGCCAATCCCGGCACCGACCTCACTTTCTTCGATTTTCCGGCCGCTCCCGAGCGGCGCGGAGCCAACAGCATTTCCCGCACCGGTCTGCGCGTCGCCGGCGAAAAAAGCCTGGGTTACTGGAAGGATCGGTTGAAGAAAGCCGGCGGCCATAGCGGCGACGTCACCGAAGTCGACGGACGGTTGACGCTGCCGTTTGAGGACGGCGAGGGCCAGCGGCTGGTGCTGGTGGACGATGGCGGCGCCGGACCCGCTTTCCCATGGGAGAAGAGTGCGGTGCCGGCGGAGCACCAGATTCGCGGGCTTGGCCCGATCGTGCTCAACGTCCACGATCTGGCGCGGCTGGAACAGGTGCTGACCGGCGTCATGAACATGCGCAAGGTTCGCGACTACGCGGCGCCGGACGCGCCCGCGCAGGTTCATGTGTTTGCGATGGGCGAGGGCGGCCCGGCGGCGGAACTGCACGTCGTCGAGCAGAAGGATTCGCCGATGGCGCGGCAGGGCGCCGGCGGCGTGCATCACGTCGCGTTCCGCACGCCCGACAACGCGCAGTATGAAGCCTGGGCGCAACGCTTGAACGAACTCGGCATCCGCAACTCCGGCGAGATCGACCGGTTTTACTTTCGCAGCCTTTATTTCCGCGAACCGAACGGCATCCTGTTCGAGATCGCCACCGACGGCCCCGGTTTCGCCACCGACGAGCCGATGGACGCGCTCGGCGAAAAACTCGCGCTGCCGCCATTCCTCGAGCCGCGCCGCGCGCAGATCGAAGCGGGGCTGAAGCCGCTGGGATGAAAGGTACGCCGTCGCGCGCAACGCGAAGGTTCGCTTCCAAATTCCAGGAGCGGGTGCTAACTTTCTTGCGGATGGTCCCGGCAAGTTGAACCGCTGCGCATGACGGCGGCAGCCGGGCGTCCGGGGAGAGAGATGGCCGATCTTTCGCTTGACGCCCAAGGCGTCGCTAAAGGCGTCGCAGGTGGAATCCGGACAGCCGCCCCGGGTCATTCCAAAGGAGGTGCACAGGACTGGCTCAGCGGCATCGAGCAGTCGAGGCTCACGCCGCGCTATTATCTGACCATCGGCCTAATGGTCTTGCAGGAGATGTTCGAGTTCTACGATTTCTTCCTGGTCGGATATCTGGTGTCGGTACTCGCGCCGAATTGGCATCTCACTTACGGCCAGAGCGCGGTGATGCTGTTGTCGTCCGGCGTCGGCGCCATCGCGGGCTCATTCGCCGGCGGCATGCTCGCCGACGTCATCGGCCGCAAGAAGATGGTCTGGGGCGGGGGGGTGATCTTTTCGCTCGGCGCTGCTGGATGCGCACTGATACCGGACGGCGCCTGGATCCTGTTTTCAATATTGCGTTTCGTCGTCGGCTTTGGATCGATTGCCGCTGTCAGCGCCCAGAATCCGCTGATCGTCGAAATCACGCCGACCAGATTCCGCACCTTCATTTCCAGCATGATGGTGGCGCCGGTGGCGCTCGGCACGATGTTTGCCGCGATGATTTCGGCGAGCCTGCTGCCGGTGATCGGCTGGCGCGGCGTCGCTTTCACCGGCGCGATGCCGATCGTAACCTCGCTGTTGATCGCGTGGATTGCGCCGGAGTCGGTGCGCTGGCTGTTGTCGCGCGGCCGTAATGCCGACGCGCGACGCGAGGCCGCAAAGCTGCTCGGCGTTCCCGAAACCAGCGTCACGCTGCCGAACGCAATCGAGCCGACCACCCGGCCGGGGTCGTTGTCAGAGCTATTCCAGGACCAGAAGCGGTTCTGGTGGGTCGTGGTCATCTGGACCGGGATTTCGACCGGCACGTATGGCGTGTTCCTGTGGGGACCCACGATTCTGTCCCAGCTTCTGAAGATTACCGCGCATGAGGCTGCGCATTACTTCGTCTATGCGAGCATCGCCTCATTTGTCGGCCGCGTGCTGTTTTCGGTGCTGCCGCTCTATATCGGACGCCGTGGCGCAGCACTCACGGGAACGTTGATCTCCGTGCTGGTGATGCTGGCGATTGTCGCTTTCTATCGCGAGTTCGTCGCGGGCTGGTCGGTGTTTGCGCTGCTCGTGATCTTCGGCGCGGCGTTTTACAGCGGCGCGTTTTCCAACATGTCACCCTATGTCGTCGAAGTGTTTCCGGTCTCGCTTGGTGGGCGGGCGTTTGGACTGGCGCAGGCCGCCAACGGCGTTGGAAAAATCCTGGGGCCGGTGTGTCTGGCGCTGATCGCGGGAAGCAGCGATGTGGTTTCGCCGAAGGCGACCACGGATGCGATCGCGCCGGCGTTCCTGTTCCTGGCGGCCTGCGAATTCGCCGCGCTGATCGCGATCTTTGCCTATCGCAGGGAGCCCCACGGCAAGCCAATGGACATCGGCTGATTCCGCACGGGATCAAAAAGGAAAAAGATGCTCGACATTCCCGTTCTCATCTCCGGTGGCGGTCCGGTCGGCCTCACCGCCTCGTTGCTGCTCTCCCGGCACGGCGTGCGCTCGCTGCTGGTCGAACGTCACCCGGGCACGGCGCTGACGCCGAAGGCGCGCGGGATCAATGCCCGTACCATGGAAGTCTTCCGGCAATGCGGCATCGATGCCGCGGTCAGGGCCGCCGGGCTCGCGGAAGGAGGCACGGGGCTGATCGTCTGGACCGAAACCCTGGCCGGCCGGGAGATCGAGCGTCGCGTGCCTGGCCGCGCGATCACGAAGAACCTGGCAGTGACACCCGTCAAGAATTGTCTTTGCGCCCAGGACGACCTTGAACCGGTTATTCGCCGATTTGCGGAATCGGCGGGGCCGGGGACCTTGCGCTTCAATACCGAGCTGACCTCGTTCAGCCAAAAGCCCGGCGCCGTTGCCGGCACGTTGACCGACCGCATAACGGGCGAAGAGATGCCTTTCACCGCGCGTTATTTGATCGCTGCCGAGGGTGCGCAAAGTCGGGTGCGCCGCGAGCTCGCCGTGAACATGATCGGCGAAGAGAAAGTCTACGACAGCGTCAATATCCTTTTCCAGGCTGATCTCACCCGATGGGTCGCGCACCGGCCCGCCGCGCTCTATTTTGTCGAGCAGGAAGACTTGCGCGGCACATTCCTCACCATCAACGGCAGCGACCGCTGGGGCTTCCTGATTCACGGCCCCAAGCAATACGGCTGGAAACCGCAGGACTTCACGCCGGAATTCTGTGCGGAGTTGATCCGCAAGGCCGTCGGCGTGTCCGATCTCGACATGTCGGTGCTTGGCATCAGCCCGTGGGAGGCGTCCGCCATCGTTGCCGACCGCTATCGTTTCGGCAACGTTTTCCTGACCGGCGATGCCGCTCACGAGATGCCGCCGACAGGGGGCTTCGGCCTCAACACCGGGGTTCAGGACGTTCACAATCTGACATGGAAGATCGCCGCCGTGTTGCGCGGGAACGCGGATGAAAAGCTTCTCGACAGCTACCATGCCGAGCGCCAGCCTTTGGGGCAGATCATCACCCGGAATTCGCTGGCCAACGCGCTGTCGATGGGACGCACCGCGCGGCAAAGCAACGTCTTGCCCCGGCGGGAATTCCTCAACGAACAGGGTTTGATCTTCGGGGTCAGCTACGAATCGACAGCGGTCGTGCCGGACGGTACGGCGCCGCTCGCCGTTGAGGATCCCGTCACCGAATATGTGCCGTCTGCGCGGCCCGGCAGCCGCGCTCCCCATGCCTGGCTCAGGCGCGGCGACGAGCAAATCTCAACCATCGACCTGTTCGGCCCGCACTTTGTGTTGCTGGCCGGTCGCGATGGCGACGCATGGCGCCGCGCCGCGCAAGCCATTGGTCCATCGTGGCCGCCACTGATTGCCTATACCGTCGGCGGCGATAGCGCCCTCGGCGATCCAGACGACAACTGGCACCACGCTTACGGCGTCGACATCGATGGCGCGGTGCTGGTTCGGCCGGACGGCCATGTGGCGTGGCGCAGTCGTTCAAGCGCTTCGAGCCCGCAACAAGTCTTGCGCACCGCGCTCGATTGCCTGCTCGGCCGGATGCCGGCGATTGCGTAAGTTGCAGGATGGACGTTACATAACGCTCGCCATTCTCAACCGGTTCACACGCCGGCCGTGAGGGACTATCCGTCCCATTCCGCATGACGGGCTGGAATCGGCATTGCCAGAGGGCTTCGATCAGGTCCCAGCCAGGGCATTTACAGGTGTGCAGGCGGCCTCGGCAGCAATATAGTGCGCTTCATGAAGTGCGCGATTGCCATGCACCAGGACATTCGTTTCTGCACGGCCGATGACGGCGTGAAGCTGGCCTATGCTGCCACCGGCAGTGGACCACCGCTGGTCATGGCATCGACCTGGCTGACGCATCTTGAACATCAATGGCGCAGCCTCGCCTGGCGTCCGTGGCTCGACGCCTTCAGCGAATTCACCGTGTTGCGACACGATTCGCGTGGCTGTGGCCTGTCGGACCGCGACACCGAGAAGCTGTCGTTCGAGAACTGGGTGAACGACCTTGCTTGCGTGGTCGACGCGGCGGGACTGGACCGTTTTCCGATCCTTGCGACCTGCTGGGGCGGGCCGGTCGCCATCGAATACGCTGCGCGCTATCCCGAGCGCGTCAGCCACCTTGTTCTCTATGGCACCTATGCGCGCGGACGGTTTCAGGTTGGCCAGCCGGAAGTGACCAGGAAGGCGCGGCTGATGCTTGAACTCACGCGACAGGGATGGGGTCAGCAGAACGACGCCTTCATGCAGGTCTGGTCGTCGACGTTTCAGCCCGGCGGCACCATGGACTATCTGCGCTCCTGGGCTGAACAGATGCGGCTTGCGACAACCGCCGAGAAGGCCGTTCGCTTGCTCGAAATCGGCTGGAGCGTGGACGTGCGAAAAGCCGCGCGCAAGCTGAAATGCCCGGTCCTGGTGATGCATGCCGAGCGCGATTGCGCGGTTCCGATCGCGGAAGGCCGCCTTCTGGCGAGCCTGATCCGGGACTGCCGTTTCGTTCAGTTCGACAGCCAGAATCACATGCCGCTGCTTGATGAACCGGAATGGCCGCAGTTGATCGCTGAAATCCAGTCGTTTCTGGCGAAGCCGAATGCGGCGACCTCCATGCGCAGCGTCCTGCCGCTCGATGAGCTCACACCACGCGAACGCGCCGTTCTCGAAGCGATCGCCGACGGCCTCGACAATTCCGAGATCGCAAGCGCCCTCGGCCTCTCGGAGAAGACGGTTCGCAATCACATCACGCGCGTATTCGACAAGATTCAGGTCCAGCACCGTTATCTGGCGATCGTACGCGCGCGCGATGCCGGACTCGGCACCCGGTTAGGCGCTCGCTGAGATCGGGACAGCTGTCCCTGTTTTCCGGCACGACAAGTTTGTGCGGCCGGGACTTTCGCCTCACTCCAGGCGCGCCGCAAATTCGCATCCTTGCAGGCGAGAGCGCAAATCCGCGCTTTCGTGAACCTGAGGTGCGAAAAATGCCCAAATTCGTGATCGAGCGCGAACTCGTCGGCGCCGGCAAATTGCCGACCGAGGAACTGCAAGCGATTTCCCGGAAATCCTGCGGCGTGCTGCAGGCCATGGGCCCGCAAATCCAGTGGGTGCAGAGCTTCGTGACGGATGACAAGATCTATTGCGTCTATGTCGCGCCGGACGAGTCGGCGGTGCGGGCGCATGCCCAAAAAGGCGGATTTCCGGCCAACAGTATCGCCCGGGTACGCTCGGTGGTCGATCCGACGACCGCGGAAGCCGCGGCGTGAACCCAACCGGCCGAATCTGACAATTGGCCTCGCAAGCAGCAAATCTTGCGAGGCCGTTTGTCGAGAACACCAAGGCCCGTCCGAACCGGCCAAGCGCCGCAACCCCAGGGCTCCATGGCATTCCCCAAAATCGTCAGATTTCAGATTTAATCTGGGGCTGGCGACAGAACAGGACTGCAGTGGTCAAGGAAGCAAAAACCGACACCGAACTCGAAGACATGATTCTTCAGAGGTTGTTGATCGGCGGGGTGTTCGTTTCGGTCCGCAGGGATCCGCTGCTCGGCTGGCGGCCGACGGTGGTAACTGCGCCGAAGCACACCAAGAACGCGCAGGAACTCGCCGACAAGATAGCTGCCGAGCTGCGCAAGAAGTTCACCCTGAAGGACTAGGATCACGCTTAGGTGCGACGCCCTCGCGCGCCCGGCAAGCCTTCACGCCGCCGCAGCGAGCCCGCGCGGGTTCAGCACGTATTCCTTTAGGACCGTGCCTGCAGCGTCGACTTCGACCAGCGAGACGTCGTAGCTCCAGAGATCCGCAAGATGCTGAAGCACGCGCCGGGCGTCGGTCTCGTTCAGCTGCGCGCCCTTGATGACGGCGTGGCGCAACATCAGGCGGCGATCGCCCGCCAGGTCGACATCGACCACTTCGATATTGGGATCGATGTAGCCGACGTCGTACTGCCGGGCCAGTTCACGCCGAATGCGACGGTAGCCGCGCTGGTCATGGATCGCATCGACCCTGATGCCGGCGGTCTGCTCCGGGTCGTCATGCAGGTGAAACAACCGCAGATGCCGCATCAGTCGCGGGCTGAGGAACTGACTGATGAAGCTCTCGTCGCGATAGTTGGCCCAGATGTCGCGCAGCACCGTCATCGCGTCGCCGGTCCCGGCGATATCGGGAAACCATTCCCGGTCCTCGTCGTCGGGATTTGTGACGATGCGCTCGATGTCCTGCATCATCGCAAATCCGAGCGCGTAGGGGTTGAAGCCGGAGAAGCGCCGGTCGTCGAACTCGGGCTGGAACACCACGTTGGTGTGCGACTGCAGGAATTCGAGGAAATTGCCGTCGGAAATCCGCCCCTGTTCGTGCAGCCGGGTCATGATGCGATAATGCACATAGGTCGCGGTGCCCTCGTTCATGACCTTGGTCTGGCTCTGCGGATAGAAATACTGGGCGATGTGCCGCACGATCCGCAGTAGTTCGCGCTGCCAGGGCTGCAGTCGCGGCGCCGTCTTTTCGAGGAAATACAGCAGATTTTCCTGCGGCAGCCCGAGCAGCTTGCGGCGCCGTTCCGCGCTCAGCAGTTCCACGCTCTTGGCAGGCCCGGTCGGCACGGTGCGCCACAAATCGTTGAACGCGCTCTCCTCATGCCGGCGGCGGTCGCCGGCACGCTTTTCCTCGGCGCGAAGGTCGAGCTTCTTCTTGCCGGGATAGCGATCGATGCCGTGCGACATCAGCGCGTGCGCGGCATCGAGCGTCTGCTCGACCGCCTGCCGGCCGTGGCGTTCCTCGCATTGCGCCGCGTAGTTCTTGGCGAAATCGAGATAGTCCAGAATCCCTTCGGCGTCGGTCCATTGCCGGAACAGATAATTGTTCTTGAAGAAATGATTGTGGCCGAACGCGGCGTGGGCGATCACCAGCGTCTGCATCGTCGCGGTATTCTCCTCCATCAGATAGGAGATGCACGGCGAAGAGTTGATGACGATCTCGTAGGCGAGGCCCATCAGCCCCTTGCGGTAGAACGCCTCCTGATGGGCGAAATGCTTGCCGAACGACCAGTGCTTGTAGAACAGCGGCATGCCGGCCGAGGAATAGGCATCCAGCATCTGCTCGGCGGTGATGACCTCGATCTGGTTGGGGTAGACGTCAAGACCGAGTTCACCGCGCGCGATTTCCTCGCAGGCGTCGTGGATGCGCTGCAGCTTCGCGAAGTCCCAGTCCGCTGCCTCAAACAGACGATCGGGCGTCACGGTCATGGCGCGGCTCTCTCCTGCTTGCGGCGGCGCTGAAACAGATCGTGAAATACCGGGAATATTTCGCTTCGATCGCTGACCTTGCGCATCGACAGCACCGCGCCCTCGGCGCGCAGCCGCTGGTACAGCGCCCAAAGCGACGAATCCGACATATCGAAGGTGCTGCCGCCGGCCTCGCCGACTTCCAGATAGGCAAAGAACTGGCACACCGGCAAAATCATCTCGGTCAGCAGCCGGCCGGCGACCTCGTTGTCGGAATGGGAATTGTCCCCGTCGGAGGCCTGGGCGGCATAGATGTTCCAGTCCGCGGGACGAAACCGCGACCTGACGATCTCATGCATCGCCTGCAGCGCACTCGATACCATGGTGCCGCCCGATGCCGGGCCGTGAAAGAAGGTGTCTTCATCGACTTCTTCCGCCCGGTCGGTATGGCGAATGAAGACGATCTCGACGTGGCGGTAGCGCCGCGTCAGGAACACGTAGAGCAGCATGTAGAAGCGCTTGGCGAGGTCCTTCATGTGCTCGGACATCGAGCCGGACACGTCCATCAGACAGAACATCACCGCCTGGGCCACCGGCTTCGGCATGGTCTCGAAGCGGCGGTAGCGGATGTCGATCGGATCGATGAACGGAATCCGGCGGACCTTCGCCTTCAACCTGTCGATCTCGGCCTGCAGTTCGGCGCGACGCGCTTCGTCGCAGCCGTCCAGCTCTGCCTCGAGCTGTTCGATTTCCTGCGGTCGCGGCCGTCGCAGCGCGACCCGCCGCGCCAGAGCGAGGCGAACGGTGCGGCTCACCGAAATGTTGGCGGGCGATCCCGAGGTCGAATAGCCGGCGCGATGCAGCCCCTCGCTTTCCGCCTCGGCGAGCTTGCGCTTGGCGAGATCCGGCAATTCGAGGTCGTCGAGGAACATGTCGACGAATTCGTCGCGGCTCAGAACGAAGCGAAACGCGTCTTCGCTGTCGCCTTCACCCGGCTGGTTCGCCTTTCCGCTGCCTTCGCCCGAGCGCGGCAGGATGTCACCCTCGATGAACTTCTTGTTGCCGGGCAGCACCATGTCGCGGGTGCCGCCCTCGCGGCGAAAGCGCGGCTCGTCCATTCCGTCGAGCGGGATGCTGACCTCGCCGCCTTCCAGGACGTCCTTGATGTCGCGTTCCTGCGACGATTTCTTGACCGCGCCCTGGACCAGCGCCTTGGCACGACGCAGGAAACGCTGGCGGTTCTCAAGGCTCTTGCTGCCCGGATTCAGACGCCGATCGACAATGTGCATGACCACGCTTGCATCCGCCTCAGCCGGCCTGTTTTACCCGCATATACCATTCGACCAGCCGGCGAACCTGACGCTCGGTGTAGCCCCGCTCCACCATCCGTTCGACGAACTCGCCGTGCTTCTTTTCGGTTTCGCCGTCTTTTTTCGAGCCGAACGAAATCACCGGCAGCAGGTCCTCGACCTGCGAGAATATCCGCTTTTCGATCACCTCGCGGATTTTCTCGTAGCTGGTCCAGGACGGGTTCTTGCCGCCGTTCTGGGCCCGCGACCGCAGCGAGAACTTGACGACCTCGTTGCGGAAGTCCTTGGGGTTGGCGATGCCCGCGGGCTTCTCGATCTTGGTCAGTTCCTGGTTGAGCAGCTCGCGGTCGAGCAGTTGGCCGGTGTCGGGGTCCTTGAAGTCCTGGTCCTCGATCCAGGCGTCGGCATAGTCCACGTAGCGGTCGAACAGGTTCTGGCCATAATCCGAATAGGATTCCAGATAGGCCTTCTGGACCTCATGGCCGATGAATTCGGCGTAGCGCGGCACCAGTTCGGCCTTGATGAATTCGAGGTAGCGTTTCTCGACTTCCTCGGGAAGCTGCTCGCGGCGGATCGCCTGCTCCAGCGCATACATCAGATGAACCGGATCCGCACCGAGTTCCGAAGTATCGTGATTGTAGGTGGCGGCCAGGACCTTGAACGCGAAGCGCGTCGAAACGCCGTCCATGCCTTCATCGACGCCGGCGGCATCCTTGTATTCCTGGACGCTGCGCGCCTTCGGATCGGATTCCTTGAGGCTTTCACCGTCATAGACCCGCATTTTCGCGAACACGGTCGAGTTTTCGTGCTTGCGAAGGCGCGACATCACCGAGAAGCGCGCCAGCGTCTCCAGGGTCGCCGGCGCACACGGCGCGGTGGCGAGTTCGGACCCCGAGATGAGCTTCTCGTAGATCTTCTGTTCCTCGGTCACCCGCAGGCAGTAAGGCACCTTGATGACGCAGATGCGGTCGATGAAGGCTTCGTTGTTCTTGTTGCTCTTGAAGCTTTGCCACTCGGATTCGTTCGAATGCGCAAGAATCACGCCGGTGAAGGGAATCGCGCCGATATTCTCGGTGCCGATGTAGTTGCCCTCCTGCGTCGCCGTCAGCAGCGGGTGCAGCATCTTGATCGGCGCCTTGAACATCTCGACGAATTCAAGCACGCCCTGGTTGGCACGGTTGAGGCCGCCGGAATAGCTGTAGGCGTCGGGATCGTTCTGCGCGAAGGTTTCAAGCTTGCGGATATCGACCTTGCCGACCAGCGAGGAGATATCCTGATTGTTCTCGTCGCCGGGTTCGGTTTTCGCAATCGCGATCTGCCGCAGCCGCGAGGGCTGGATCCTGGCGACCCGGAATCGGGAGATGTCGCCGCCGAAAGCTTCGAGCCGCTTGTAGCACCACGGGCTCATCAACCCGCTGAGGCGCCGCCGCGGAATGCCGTATTTCTCCTCGATCATCGGACCGAGCGATTCCGGATCGAACAGGCCGAGCGGGCTCTCGAACACGGGACTGAGTTCGTCGCCGGCCTTCAGCACATAGATCGGATGGACCTCCATCAGCGATTTGAGGCGTTCGGCCAGTGACGATTTTCCGCCGCCGACCGGTCCCAGCAAATACAGAATCTGCTTGCGCTCCTCAAGGCCCTGGGCCGCGTGCCGGAAGAAGCCGACGATGCGCTCGATGGTTTCTTCCATGCCATGGAATCCGGCGAAGGCCGGATAGACGCGCATGGTGCGGTTCAAAAAAATACGGCCAAGGCGGGGGTCCTTGGCCGTGTCTATCATCTGAGGCTCGCCGATCGCCGCTAGCAGCCGTTCAGCCGCATTCGCATATCGCATCGGATCGCCTCGACACGATTCGAGGTATTCCGCCATCGACATGTCGGTTTCGCTTCGCGCCTCGAACGACCGGGCAAAAGCATTGAACAGAGAGTCGTTGTACATGATCCTTCTCCCCATATGCTTGCAGCATTGCTGCAACGCGGCAAGTTCCCCATCGAGGGAGCACCACGCTCCCCGCCCACGAATCAGTGTGGGCACATACGCTCGATTAAAAGCGCGGCAGACTCCGCCACGCAATACGCAACGCGGGCAGCGACTGGGTTATAAGGAGGCAAGCTGCCAAATTGTTGTGCGAAACGCACCGCAACACCTGATCGCCCCGAACTGGCGGAGATTTGTTCCCGACCGCGTGACGATTACCGAATCAAGGGCCCAACGGGTTCCCTTGCTGCGTGGACGAGCGTGCGACTTCATAGGTTAATTAATTGTTAACGACATCTTTGTGGCGCCGCCGCCCGGTGCTGCTCTTCCTACCACGATCGAAAACGGGGCCCGGAAACCCCGGACAGGCATTCCGCGGGTTGGCGTTGTCGTTCAGCACTCTGCGGAGAGCCGGGTGAAATCCGCCAGCACGGCTGCGACCAGGTCGCGGTGACGGGTATCGGCGGGCGCCAACTGGGCCGCGTAGAGATTGAGCACGTAACGCGCCTTGGCCGCGGCCTCGATCCATGAGGTGGCCGGCGCAGCGAGCAGCTGGATTTCGACAACGTCCTGATGGTCGCGCAGCAATTTTGCATTGGCCTCGACGTCGGCGAGGATGCGGCGGATATCGGTGGCCTTTTGCGCGGCCATGCCGCGATGCTTGTCGAGATCGACCGGATGTTCATTCACGCGCCGCACTCGCATCATGGCGTTGTGCGTCCGACAGATCGGCCGGGCTGATCGAGATCATTTCCATCGACGAGTTCCGCGGTGCCGCGCCGGGGACCATGATCATGGTGGCGACGCGCCGGAAACTGGCGAATGACAGACCCTCGATCATCTCCTCGTCGGTGATGACTTCATAAGCGCCTGGCGCCAGCACGCGGTCGATGCCCTTGATCCGGAATGGATGCTCGAAACGAACCGTCTCCCGGCGCGAGCGCGTCGTCATATCGATACGCCGGCGTTTCTGCGCATGGGGACGCGAACATGTCTGGACATCTGCCGATCATGCGCGCTTTCGCGGCAATTACCTATCGCTTTCTCCGGCCATGCGGGTATTTGACCGCGCAAAGCGCTTGATATCGGCCCAAACGGCTTGTATTTGGCGGCTTCGTCGCCATCTCGGATGTATGTGGGGAAGGTATTTCGAATGAAGCTGCGTGTCGGATTCGAAATGAACTATGATTTCCCGCAAACGACTCCGATGATCATGGTGTTGGGGACGCATTTCACGCGCGCGTCCGACATCATCGTGCCAGATCACCTCACCACCATGCCTTCGGTGCCGATCGTGCCGTATCGCGATATGTTCGGCAACTGGTGCAGCCGTATCGTGGCGCCGGCCGGACCGATGCGTCTGGCCGCCGACGGCATCATCCGTGACAGCGGCTTGCCCGATCCGGTCGTTACTTCGGCGATTCAGCATGCGATCGAAGACCTTCCATCGGACACGCTGGTTTATCTGTTGGGCAGCCGTTACTGCGAAACCGACCGGCTGTCGGAAACTGCATGGCAATTGTTCCACAACACGCCGCCAGGCTGGGCGCGGGTGCAGGCGATCTGTGATTTCGTTCACCGCCATATCGCGTTCGGCTACCAGCACGCTCGCGCCACCATGACGGCGTGGGAAGTCTACAATGAAGGCAAGGGCGTCTGCCGCGACTATGCCCATCTCGCCATCGCATTCTGCCGCTGCATGAATATCCCGGCGCGCTATTGCACCGGCTATCTCAGCGACATAGGCACGCCGCAGCCTTGGGCGGTGGGGGACTTCGCCGGCTGGTTCGAAGCCTATATCGGCGGGCGCTGGCAGATGTTCGATCCGCGCAACAACGTGCCGCGGATCGGTCGCGTCCTGATCGCGCAGGGGCGCGATGCCTGCGATGTTCCGATCACCCAGACGTTCGGGCCGAATACGCTGGTCAGCTTCAAGGTGTGGACGGAGGAGGCCGCATGACGAATGATCGCCCCCCGGCTTTGAGTCCGGACGAATTCGATTCCTTGCGCGAGGTCGGCAAGGGCGCCGCGCAGCGCGAAATCCCGCAATTGCACTGGGAACGTCTGGTCGGCCTCGGTTATGCAGTAAGACGGCTAGGAGAGCTTGGCCTGACCGCATCCGGCGTTCGTCGTCTGGCGGCGGGCAACTAGCCGCTTCCCGGCCCATGTTCTCACAGGCGACATGCGCTATGCGTTCGCAGCGAACAAGTCCCATCGGCCCGGCAGGCCTTTGAGGTCATGCGACCCGCGCTCGGTAAATTTCAGTCCGGCGCCGGCGACGAGGTCCGTCACCACTCTTGAAACAAGAACTTCGCTGGACTGAGACTGCGCCATCACGCGGGCTGCCGCATGCACCGCGATGCCGCCGATATCCCGGCCCCTGATTTCAATCTCACCGGTATGGAGTCCGGCGCGGAGCGGCAGGCCAATCTGCTTTGAGGCGTTGCTGAGCGCCAAAGCGCAGCGAACGCCGCGGCCCGGTCCGTCGAAAGTCGCCAGTATGCCGTCCCCGGTCGACTTGACCAGAATGCCGCGATGCTTCTCGACCATCTGTTTTGCCAGTTGATCGTGACTGTCCAGCAGCCGGCGCCATGTCTGATCGCCCATTTCGGCGGCGCTGCGCGTCGAATCCACGATGTCGGTAAAGAGAACTGTCGCCAGCGTCCGCTCAAGATCGGCTTCGTGGCTTTCACGATGTCCGGTGATGAACTCCTCGATGTCGCCATGCAGCGCTTCAACGTCTCCGATAAAGTAAATATGGTCGCCGGCGGGATATTCGATGTACCTGGCGCCGGGAATCCGCGAGGCCAGATCGCGGCCTAACTTCACCGAGATCTGTGCATCGGTAGTCCGATGGAGCACGAGCGTTGGAACGCGCACGCTGGGAAGGATTGGCCTGACGTCGATCTGCATATTCACGTTTTGAAGCGCCTTGAGGGCACCAGGACTGGTCGAAAGCCGCTCGAACTTGGCGAAGTGAGCAACGGCTTCCGGATCGCCTGCCAGGCTGGGAGCAGCACTGTTTATAAAAGCGCCTGTTCCCCACACTTTCATGCGCTCCGAAATGACGTGTTCGAAATCGCGACCGGCAAAAAGATCAGCATAGCGTGCAAAGCCGCCAAAACAAATCAGGTGCGATACGCGTTCGGGATAGGAGGCGGCGAACATCGCGCTCATCGCACAGCCTTCGGAAAAGCCCATCAACGCCGCTCGCGACGAACCAACAGCGTCCATCACGGCACGAACGTCGTCCATCCGCTGCTCAAGCGAAGGAGCGCCGGATATTCTGTCCGACAGACCTTGCCCCCTTTTGTCAAACGTGATGACGCGGAAAAATTTTGCCAGACGCCGCAGGAACGCAGTGTGTCCCGCAAACTCGTGCGCGAATTCGATGTGCGAAACGACTCCCGGGACCATCACAAGATCGATGGGGCCTTCGCCGATCGTCTGATAGGCGATATTGACGTCGTCGCTGAGAGCGTAGCGCGTTGCCGGCAAAACGAAGTCGTTCACGCTTGACCAACCTCTCGATTCGGCGGGAGCCATGAGACTGGAGTGCTGGGCCGGTATTATTCACAGCATATCGGCTCGAGCGCAAGCCGGAGCGGATGTCCGTTCGGGGTCCAGACTGTATGAAAACGACGAGAGTTACTAATGCGGCACATGCAAGAAATCGCTCAAGCACCGGCAACTATCCGCTTCTCGGCACATGCTTCATGTCCTAGATGGCTCAACAGGCGAACTGACGGTACTGAAGTGCCGACAACCATCGGCGTGGAGGCCCCACGACAAAAACCAAGGAAAGCATCGAAAGGGCGGAGAACATGATGAGCAGACTCTCTTGGCGCTGGCGGTCACGAAACAAGAACAAATCCCTGGACGACGCGGAGCTTGCCAAAGCGAAAGACTTGAGCGACCTGCCACCCCCCAAACGGGTACTGACTGGGCGCGATGAAGCCGGCAAGTCGGTTTTCAAGTCCTTTGACGTAACTCCCATGGTGGTGGAAATCGACGCCAATCCGGGACTGACATTCTACGAACTCTATATGACTGAGGGTGTGCCACAGCTCACCGGCCTGGAATCGGATCCGATGCTCAAGGGAACGAAAGCCTTTCCCGGTCCGGGGGGCACGATGTTTCGCCTTGTCTCGTATCCGCCCAGGCGGCCTGAAGGCTGGAAGCCGCCACCTGGCGTCACTTTCGAGAGTGGGCTGAGGGAAATGTCGGAGAAGGTCCCTGGCATGGGTGACCATTTCGAACGCGACGCCCCAGGTATGCACACATCCGATACCATCGACTATGGGATCGTGATTCGTGGCGAGATGACGCTGGAACTGGACGACGGACAGACGGTCCATTTGCGCCAAGGCGATTGCGTCGTGCAAAACGGAACCAGACATCGTTGGCGCAACCCGTTGCCGGAGCCCTGTCTCATGGCCTTCGTCTCGTTTGGCGGAAAGCGTGGCTGCGACGTGGGTCGCTTAACTGCCCGAAACAGTGGCCTTCCGGCTTGCCTGCGGCCGAATCGGCAGTAGGCTTGTTGTCGCCTGACAATCAAACGAACAAGGGAGGGGTCTTGCGGTGCATTCGTGAACTCGTTGGTCTGACCGTCGGAGCGTTTGCGTTCGCGCTGATCGGATTGCAGCCGTGCGGCGCGGCGGAGCCGGCGCCGAGGGACGGTGGCTCGCTCATCATGGCGACACGCGGTCAAGTCCAGGGCTTCGACCCGCTCACCACGCGGGCTGCCAATCGCGAGACGACCATGGCCGGCGCACTGGTATTCTCGAAATTCTTCACGTTGGACGAACAAGGCAAGAGCATCCCGGACCTCGCCACCTCGCTTGACAACTCGCCTGACGGCCTGACCTGGCAGTTGAAGCTGCGGCCGGGCGTGAAGTTCTCCAACGGGGCGCCCTTTACCGCGCGCGACGTGGCGCATCACTTCCAGCGCATCCTTGACCCCTCGAAAAACCAGGCGTTCGCCGCCGCTCTCGGCGCGCTGAAGGAGGCTGTGGCGATCGACGACGCCACGGTGGAATTCCGCCTGGCCTATCCCTGGGCCGCATTCCCGAGCATCTTCTCGGCCGACAGCTATCTTTTCTGGGTGATGCCCGCCGAGCATGAGGACAGCGCCGGCCCCGACCTCAACCGCCGTCCGATCGGCGCCGGTCCCTATGTGATGACGGAGTGGAAACAGGACGACAGCATCACCTTCGAGAAGAACCCGAACTACTGGAATCCGAACGCCCAGCATCTCGACAAAATCGTGATCCGCTTCCTGCCCGATCCGACCGCGCGCTTTACGGCGGTGAAGACCGGCGACATCGACATTTTCTACGAGCCGCTCGGCAAGCAGGTGATCGAAGCACGGAACGACAAAACGCTGAAGGTCATGGAATACACCGGCACCGGCGCCTACACCCTGAATATCAACACGTCGTCGCCGCCACTCGACGACGTCAGGGTACGACAGGCACTGGCCTACGCGCTGGATCGCAACGTCGAGCTCAAGGTCGCCTACGACGGCGTCGGTTATCTCGCCAGCAGCTTCTGGGGCCCGGGCTCCGAGTGGAACTGCCCAGACGTCGGCTACCCCGAATACAACCCGGAGAAAGCCAAGGCTCTGCTCAAGGACTACGGCAAGCCGGTGAAGGTCGTGCTGCAGTCGCAGCCGACACCGACGATGACCATCCCTGCACAACTCTACCAAAGCTTCTGGCAAAAGGTCGGCATCGAGACGGAGATCAGGAACATCCAGGGCGGGCCGTCCTACATCAGCCCGGTATTGCGCGGCGACTACCAGATCGCACTGTGGGAAGTGGCAGACGTGCCCGACCCCGACTTTCAGGTCTACCAGGCATTCTTTTCGAAAAGCGGCGGCAACCTCACCAGGATCAACGATCCGAAGCTCGACGAGGCCATCGAGACCGGCCGCCGCAATCTCGATATCGACGTCCGCAAGAAAGCGTATTGCGATTTTAGCAAGGAGATGGCGAGGCAGATGCCTATCATGCTGCGCATCCAGTCGATCTACTTCGCCATCACGCAACCGCGGGTTCACGGCATTCCGCCGCTGCGGCGCGGCGTGGTTCGGCTCAACGAAGTGTGGGTCGACCCGAAATAATTTCAGCCTTTGAGATTGCGCTGTAAGGTGTATGTGATGTTGCCCTTCTTTCTGCGCAAGCTGCTGCGCCTGATCCTGGTATTGCTGCTGGTCGCCGCGGCGACTTTCCTGCTCTTGAACCTGCTGCCGGGCGACGTCGCGCTCTCCCTGCTCGGCAATGAGGCGACGCCGGCCGCGATAGCGCAGGTGCGGGCCGAACTCGGCCTCGATCAGCCGCTAGTCCTGCGTTACCTGCACTGGCTGATCGGTCTCTTGCATGGCGACCTCGGCCGCTCCTACATCACTCAGGTGCCGGTCATGGAATCGATCGTCGATCGGCTCCCGGTGACGATCGAACTGATGCTGCTGAGCCAGGGATTTGCGCTGCTGCTCGCGGTGCCGGTCGGCGTTTGGTGCGCCTACAAGGCCGGCAGCCGGATCGACCGCCTCATCAGCTCGGCGGCGCTGTTGCTGCTCGCCGCGCCCGTTTTCATCACGGCCACCGTGTTGATGTTCCTGTTCGCGCTCAAGCTGCGCTGGCTGCCCTCGACCGGCTACGTACCGTTCATCGCGAGTCCCTTGAGTAATCTTGCGCATCTTGTGCTGCCCGCGCTCGCGATCGGATTGTCGGAATGGCCGCCGCTTTTTGCGGTGTTGCGCGCCGATATGATCAAGACATTGCAACAGGACTATATCGCGCTTGCCAAGGCCAAGGGCCTTGGTCCTGCTTTCATCCTGCTGCGGCACGCGCTGCGGCCGTCATCTTTCACTCTGGTGACGGTCTCCGGCCTGCAGATCGCCGCGGCGATCACCGGTGCGCTCGTGGTCGAGACGATCTTCGGCCTGCCGGGAGTCGGCCGCATGTTGACGGGGGCCGTCTACAATCGTGACATGATGCTGGTCCAGGGCTGTGTCGCGGTGATCTCCGTCGGTTACGTGCTGATCAATTTCGGCGTCGATTTGATCTATGCGACGCTCGATCCGAGAATCTGCCGATGACGGTGGCGGCTGATAGTGAAGCCCGAACCACGGTGCTGGCGAGCGGTATGCCGAACCCTCAGTTCGTGCGCCATCGGCTGGGCCTGAGCTTCTGGATTCCGGTGGCCTGGACCACGATGGTCGTTGTGCTGGCCGCGACCGCCAGCCTGCTGCCGTTGCGCAACCCGATCGAAACTGATTTCACCGCCATCGCCAACTGGCCCGATGCAACATACTGGTTCGGTACCGACCAGCTTGGTCGCGACGTCTTTTCGCGCTCCGTGTTCGGCGCACGGATTTCCCTCATCGTCGGGCTGTTTGCACCGGTGTTCGGACTTGGCGTGGGAATTCTTCTTGGCATGACGGCCGGCTATTTCGGGGGCCGCACCGAATCCATCATCGTCGCCGCCATGGACGCAATCATGGCGTTTCCCGGAATCATCATCGCCCTTGCGGTCACGGCCTATGTCGGCGCCAACACCGCTATCCTGATTTTCCTGCTCGGCTTCCTGACGATCCCGGCGTTCATGCGGGTGGCGCGCGCCAACACGCTGGTGTTTGCCCAGCGCGAATTTGTGCTGGCGGCCCGTGCCATGGGTGCGACCCATAACCGGGTGCTGACGTTCGAAATCCTGCCGAACGTCATCATCCCGATGCTGATCTATGCGCTGCTGGTGGTCTCGCGGATCATCGTCGTCGAGGGCGTGCTGTCCTTCCTCGGTTTAAGCGTGCCGCCACCGCAGCCGACGTGGGGCAACATGATCGCTGACGGCCAGACCGATCTGGCAACATTGCCCTACATCTGCTTCATACCCTCCGCGCTGATGTTCCTGACGGTGCTGTCCATCAACCTGATCGGCGAGAATCTGCGCGCCCGAACGGATTTTCGTGGCAGCGCGCTATGACAAAAGCAAGCGCTGCCCTTCTTGATGTCACCGGTCTCAGGACGCGCTTTCATACGCCTCACGGCATTGTGCAGGCGGTCGATGGTGTATCGTTCTCGATTCAGCGGGGTCAGACTGTCGGCATCGTCGGCGAATCCGGGTCCGGCAAGAGCGTGCTGGCGCGAACCATCATCGGCATTCTAGCAAAGGACGGCTCCGTCACCACAACCGGCTGCCTCGCATTCGAGGGCCGTGATCTCCTGAAGCTGCCGGAGCGAGAGATGCGCGACGTTCGCGGCAAGGACATCGCCATGGTCTTCCAGGATCCGATGTCGTCGCTGAATCCGGTCAAGCGGATCGGAGCCCAGATCGGTGAAGTGCTAAAGCGTCATCTCGGCTTGCGCGGTCGCGCCGCCGAAACTCGGTCGGCCGAGCTTCTCGCCTCCGTCGGAATTTCGCTGCCGGCGGAGCGCCTGCGCCAATATCCACACCAGCTATCCGGCGGCATGCGCCAGCGGGTCGCCATTGCAGTCGCACTCGCCGGCGAGCCGAAACTACTGATCGCCGACGAGCCGACCACCGCGCTCGACGTCACCATCCAGGCGCAAATTCTCGATCTGCTGCGGCGTCAGCAACTCGCGCGCAACATGGCGATGATCCTGATCTCGCACGACCTCGGCGTGATCGCGGGGCGCGCCGATGCGGTGGCGGTGATGTATGCAGGGCAGATGGTCGAACGCGCGTCGACGCGGTCGCTGTTTCACAGTTGCTGCATGCCCTATACCCAGGCCCTGATCCGGTCCGCGCCGAAACTGCCCGATCCGCCGCATACACGGCTGCGCGCGATCCCGGGGCGGCCGCCGGACATGCTGCGCCCGCCGGCCGGTTGCCGCTTCAACCCGCGTTGCGATTACGCGACCGACGTGTGTCGGGCCACTCAGCCAATGTTGTCGGCGGCCGATGCCGACGGAACGCATCTGTATGCCTGCTGGCATCCGGTCGGCGGGCATGGAGTATTGCCGTGAAGCCGGACGAACTTCTCATCGTCGACGACCTGTCGGCGACCTGACTCCCTCGAAAGAAAACGCCGCGCGATAAACACGCGGCGAAGAATGTCGATGAAGTCGTACCTGACTACTTCAGAGACGAAAACCAGGTATCGACATCTTTGCGAGCCTGATCCTTGGCATATCCATATCGCTGTTGCAGACGGCCCTCTAACTGTTCACGCCGTCCGTTTATGGCGCTAAGATCGTCGTCCGTTAGTTTGGCCCATTTCTCCTTGACCTTGCCTTTGACCTCTTTCCAATTTCCCTCAACACGGTTCCAGTCCATGACGATCATCCTGTGTGGTTGAAGCTCGATCAACGTCGTCAAGGAGCGAACAGTTCCACAGAATGACTGCTTGGACGGTTCAAGTTCCTTCGATCCCGGATACCGTGTTCGTCTGCCGTGAGGTACGCCGATGGCGGTCGGCGGGTTGTTGCCAGCTTCGATGATCAAAAACGCAAATCGAAAATCCCGGTTCCGTAACCGGAACAACGATACCGAGGGCAATGTCAGGAACCGGACACGTCAAGGCCGGTTTATCCCGGTGATCTTCTGATCCGGGCTTCAACCGGCAGCCTCAAAATACCGACCGTTATTGATCGGGCTTGGGAACCTGGTCGCAACGACATTCAAGATCACAGAAATCAAATCTAGATGCGGTCGCGCGCGACCATTTTCAGCACGTCCTTCGAAAACAAGCGCACGTGACGCCTGTTCGGCGTCGAACCCGCGCTTAAGCAGGTCGCCGTGGAAGCCCGCTATATTCCGCCTCGTCGCTGGCGCGATAGGACACCGCGCCGTCCGCGGGACAGCTTCGCTGTTCGAAGACTCGCGCCTGCCGCCATCGGGATCGTTCTTGCGTTGATCGGGCTTGTTCTGATTTATCGGCGCGCATGACGAACGATGCCACGACCGCCACCGTTATACTGGCTTTCGCGGATATCGGCGATGGCATTGCGCTGCAGCTTGACCCGTGCTTTTTATTTCTGAATTTCGGAATTAGACTTGACAGCTGACCCAAATCAAATCTATACCTTTAAGCGTCCTGTCCCACAGAGGGGCGGCTCGCGATCGTCACGGACGCGGGGCGGGATGCGGTGGACGCTGATGGCGCTTTGACGAATGCGCCAGAGGCGGACGGCGAAGTCGTGTGGTCCTGACACCCCGACGCTGGTGTCAAGCTGGCGGAAGACAATTCCGCTGGCGACGGTGGCAAACAAGCCCGGTCACCGGGGAGAGCGCGAAGGAAACCGTTAAAACCATTGTGCGGGGAATGCCGGGTGATTTTCCCGGTGTGACCGGTGTGACCGTGGTGACTGTTACTGGCATGGCTTGTTTTTTCTGCCCTGCCAGGCTGCGGGCGCATTGGGCGCCCGGCATTCCCTGCGCCCTCTGTTCTCAGAAGGCAAAAGGTTCTTGGCAAAACTCGGACGCATCGCGCCGCGAGACCGTGGAGTCATATTCCGACGTCATCGCCCGCCATCGGGTCTCGCCCTCGGCGAGCCCGACGACAGGCTCCGGCGGGCGATCCAGTATTCCAGAGGCATCAATGATTGAACCGATAGGCCGCGGCGTACTGGATGCCCCGCTTGCGCGGAGCATGACGGCTTCATTTGGAGCAGCACGTTGCATCACTCGCGGCGTCGTCCCTGCGTTCGCAGGGACGACCGCGTTGGGGAGGAACCGCAGATGCCGCTACGCCAGCAGCACCGCGTCCGCGCCGTTGACGGCTTCCGCGCTGTCCATCACCGTCCGCTCCAGCGAGCCCGCCTGCACCGTGATGTTTTCGGCGAAGAATCTTGCCAGCATGACATAACGCTCGGGGTCGCCGGCGCCTTCGAGATCACGCGCGGCGAGCGCTTCACCGGCCAGCATGCAGCCGCCGACCGTCGAGCCGAACAGTCGCAGATAGGGCGTGGCTCCCGCCAGCGCTTCGTTTGGCGCGGAGGCGACGCGCTCCAGCAGCCAGCGGCTGGTGCGATCGAGCGACATCAAGGCGTCGCGCAGCCTGGCGCCGGTGGTGCCGAACGCCGGATCGTTCGAGGTTTCGACGCGGATGACGATTTCGGTGAGTTCGGCCAGCAGCGCCCAAACCGACTCGCCGCCGTTGGCTGCAAGCTTGCGGGTGACCAGATCGATCGACTGGATGCCGTTGGTGCCTTCATAGATCGAGGTGATGCGGGCGTCGCGATAATGCTGCGCGGCGCCGGTTTCCTCGATAAAGCCCATGCCGCCATGCACCTGCACGCCGAGCGAGGTGACCTCACTGCCGATGTCGGTGGAGAATGCCTTGGCGATCGGCGTCAGCAGCGCGCCGCGCGCCGCGGCGAGGCTGCGCACCTTCGGATCGGCGGCGCGCACCGACACGTCGAGGGCGACCGCGGTGGCGTAGCAGATCGTGCGCGCCGCCGCCGTCAGCGCGCGCATCTGCATCAGCATCCGCTTGACGTCGGGATGCACGATGATGGGATCCGAGCCGTCGCCCTTCTTGCCGATGGCGCGGCCCTGGCGGCGCTCCTGCGCGAACGCCAGCGCCTGCTGATAGGCGCGATCCGCGATGCCGACGCCTTCGAGGCCGACGCCGAGCCGGGCCTGGTTCATCATCGTGAACATGCACTGCATGCCGCGGTTTTCCTCGCCGATCAGGTAACCGACCGCGCCGCCATTGTCGCCCATGGTCATGGTGCAGGTCGGCGAGGCGTGCATGCCGAGCTTGTGCTCGACGCCGCTCGGATAGATATCGTTGCGCTTGCCGAGCGAGCCGTCGGCGTTGACGAAGAATTTCGGAATCAAGAACAGCGAAATGCCCTTGGTGCCGGCGGGCGCATCCGGCAATCGGGCCAGCACGAAATGCACGATGTTGTCGGTCATGTCGTG
Organism: Bradyrhizobium sp.; assembly: GCF_004799405.1. Lineage (GTDB taxonomy): Bacteria > Pseudomonadota > Alphaproteobacteria > Rhizobiales > Xanthobacteraceae > Bradyrhizobium. The sequence continues at coordinate 7,810 of NZ_SSMW01000158.1, read as the reverse complement.
ATCGCCGTAGGTGATGAAGATCTTGGTGCCGGTGATGCGATAGCTGCCGTCGGGCGCGCGCTCGGCGCGGCTGCGCAGCGCGCCGACATCCGATCCGGCCTGCGGTTCGGTGAGTTGCATGGTGCCGGTCCATTCGCCCGACACCAGTTTCTCGAGATAGATCTTTTTCAGTTCCTCTCTGCCGTGGGCGGCGAGCGCCTCGATCGCGCTCAGCGTCAGCAGCGGGCAGAGGCCGAATGCGATGTTCGAGGCGCTCCAGATTTCGGTGCAGGCCGCGTTAATGGCGAGCGGCAGGCCCTGGCCGCCGAACGCTTCGGGGCCGGATACCGCATTCCACCCCGCCGCGGTCCAGCGCCTGTAGGCGTCGGGCCAGCCGGGAGCGGTGGTCACTTTATTGTCCGCAAGCTTGATGCCGTTCTCGTCGCCGATCCGGTTGAGCGGCGCCAGCACCTCGGAGGCAAATCGTCCGGCCTCCTCCAGCACGGCGGCGGCGATGTCGCTGTCGAAATCGCCGTAATGGCCGGCTTTCACCGCCGCCTGCAGGCCGGCGCCATGATTGAGGGCGAGCAGCATATCGTTGATCGGTGCGCGATAGGTCATGACGATGTCTCGCAAGGAGGGAAGGGCCCCAGGCTGCCGTCTTCCCACGAAACCGCCGTTCTCTCAACTCTCCGATGGAGGGAATCCGGGGTGGAATTTTCGGGCCGAAACCGCGGGTTTAGGCGGTTGAAATGGCCGGAATCTCTCTATAGACCGGCGGTGCCGGAAAGGATTCCGCAACGGGCGTGGTCCCGCCGCTTTCCCGACAGGTTATTGGGGCGTCGCCAAGTGGTAAGGCAGGGGATTTTGATTCCCCCATGCGGAGGTTCGAATCCTCCCGCCCCAGCCAGGCACTCAAGCGTTCGGCCGGGTTCCCCAAGAAACGGGAGAAAAGGCCGGAAATCCCGGCTTTTCGCGTATTCGATTTCGTCTCCAGACTCCCAATTCTCCGATCTCAACGGGGAAATCCCTGAAAGTCTCCGGCCTTGTCTGAGAATATTCCCGTTTTGCGGAGACTATCGGCGGAGACTGGTTTGATCACGACTGCGGCCGAGGGCGGCATCCGATTTTGCCCACTGATAGTGCTTCGAGCAAAAGCTCGTCAGTCTATGACTGGATAGGTTTTTAACAAAAGATAGTCAGCTATCCGCCGCCTCCGATTGACAACACAGCTTTCGGCGACGGCACGAAGTACCGCCAGCATGCCGCGCGACCCATCCAGCAGTGCACCAAGTACGACGCTGCCAAGGCGGTAGGACAGCCACGTGATCGTGACCCGCGCTGGCGTCGTCCCGATGTGCCCTCGGCGGTCGACGTAGTGTACTATAATGACCGCAGCACTATTGCGGGTGCGCGCTCCTCGTGCCATCGTGATCTCTCGCAACCTGGACCTCTGATGCCGTCTCAGCTCAAAAAGAAACCCGTTAAGGCCCGTGCTCGTGCGCCTGCGGGGAAACGACAGGTGCTGATTATCATGGACCAGGATGTCATAAAGTCGGTCAAGGTCGCGGCTGTTGAGGACGACATCAAGATGTCCCACGCCGTGGAAAAGGCAGTACGGGATTGGTTAAGCAAGAGGAAGCGCGAACGAGCGGCAAGTAAAGCGGTCTAGGCTGCGCGCAAAGGGGAGGCCTGGGATTTGTTAGCTGCGCATCATGGGAAATCCCGTGACCATCGTTGACGATTTGGGCGAGCGGGGCCGACTGACGGAGGTGTACGGACGCCTCCGTCTAAAACTGCTTGATCTCTCCAAAAAGAACCGGATGCTAAACTACAACCTCGGTAACAGGTCCAAGAGGCACCTTCAGATTGTCGACGAGGTGATGGACGAGATCTACAAGAAGTTGGCTGGCGACGACGCGACGCTCCGGATAGAGCCTCTTGACGAGCCGGAAAACGTGCCACCGGAAGAAAAAACAGAAGAGTTCGTAGGCGCCCTAGAGCATGCAAAGGTCTCGAATCTTGAGTATCTGACGAAGTTGGAGGCACTCGAGAGCACCGGACGCGATGACGAATTGGCGTTGGCCAAACTCGAACGCGAACTTCGCGACCATATCAGAAGCGAATTCGGACTTCCTCCTCGTCCCAAGAAGGCCGAAATAAACCGGGCAGACCTCGCTCGTCAGGCAGGCATCGATCCGAATTTCGAGCTCAGCCCCGTGAAGACAAAGCCGTCGCATAGCGACGCAGCACTTCAGACACTCAAGTTTCCGGACGAGCTCGATCGGATAATGGGGAAAATAGTCGCCGACGCGAAGCTTGCGGAACAGGAAATGGGTATTTCAACCCTGTTCCTCTCGTTCGGTTTTCTCGAATGGTATGATTCGGACGCATCCGACAAAAAGGCCTTCGCACCGTTGTTGCTTCTTCCGGTGACAGTAGACGTAAAGAAGCAGTACGGTAAAAACACGTACTCATTGTCGGCGAGCGAAGGCTCGGCGGAATCAAACCTCAGCCTTCAAAAGCTTCTCGAAACCCATGTATCTTTTCACCGCAAACTCCCCGCATTTGAAAATGGCGACGAGGAGGGGGTGGGCTCGATCGAAGCCTATTTCGAGGGCGTCAGAGAAGCCATCGCGGGGCTCGGACGATGGCAGATACATCGATGGATGGTCCTGGGCCACTTCGCGTTCGGTAGATTTGCGGTCTATGCGGATTTGAGTCCGGACAATTGGACAGTGGATCCCGTTGATCACCCCCTCGTGGGGTCGATCTTGCGGGGGACCGATGCGACCGGAGACACCGGAGATGGCGCTCTGCTTCCGGGCGATCCGACGGACTACTCAATAGATGACCCGCAAATCGAGGCGCTCGCTCCGTTTTTGATTCAGGACGCGGATGCATCGCAGCACAGCGCCCTCATCGACGCGATGAAGGGTCATAACCTTGTGATTCATGGTCCGCCCGGTACGGGTAAATCACAGACGATCGCGAACATCATTGCGAACGGCCTGGCAGCGAACAAGACGATTCTCTTCGTGGCGGAAAAGCAGGCTGCGTTGGAGGTCGTGAAGCGCAGGCTCGGCAAAGCCGGGATTGGTGAGTTCTGCCTCGAGCTTCATTCGGACAAGGCTTCGCCCAAGGCGGTACTTGAAAGCATTGAGGAGCGATTAAAGGTTCAGCCGATTGCGGTGCCGGCGGCACCTGGTCGTTCACTGCGTGAAAACAGGGTTGAGATTGCCAGGTATCTTGATGCCTTGCACGCTGTTCAGGCGAGCGGTCGGACCCCGTTTGACCTGATTTGGCAGGCACTGCGAGGATCGACCTTGAACTCGGGCGCCGTTGAAGCTCTGTCTGGGGTGAGGTTGCCGGCGGAGTTGCTGAACAGCGCTGCCAATCTTTCACAAGTCGAGGGCGATCTTGGTCGATTTGTAGGTGCCAGCGAAACCTTTTTGCGTTCGTTTGGTCATCCGGCCGACTCCCGCTGGAACAAGGCTGGGTTCGGTAATGTCCAGAGTGCCCAGTTGGACGATCTCCTTGTGTGCCTCGTCAAAATCGACGGATCGGGGCGCACGCTTTCTTCCTGCATTGCCGACAACTCCGACTTTGAGATCGGATCCATTGCAGACCTGCGAACAACGGTTCGCGCTAGTAAGGCGCTTGATGACGGGCCCGTTCCCGAGATGGTGGGGGTGGTTTCGCAGCTCGTCCCGGATCAGCTTACCGAAGCTCTGAATGCCCAAAGAGAACTGGACGCTCGTCCGGCAATCCATCAGGGGGAACTCATGGGCCGCAAGCCAAAGATCACCGGACCGACCGCCCGTGACCCCGGGTCGTTCAAATCTGTACTGACCCGCATAAATGCCGATGGCTAGCGCGCCCTGCGGCTCCTGGCGGTGGAAAAGGACACCACGCTAAACGCCCTGGCAGTCGAGGCGTTCAATGATTTGCTGAAAAAACACGGCAAACGGCAATCGGTCGAAAACCCGCTTCTCGACTAGTGACGCATTGGCCGCGTCAAAACGCTCTTGCCGTCGCCCCGGCCTGCCGACTGGGACCCGCGGGATCGGCCGCCGCAGGCGTCATCATCGCAACGCACCACGACAATATGGAGGATTTCACCGATTTCCGAGCTGGCTATTTTGACGCCTCGGAAGTCCGCATTCTCGCAGAGGCTAAGTTAAAAAGCGATATGAGGCGGCTCGTGAAAAGCGGCTCGGCGCTAAGAGCACCGTCATCAAGCTCGTACCGACGGGAAAATAAAGAAACGGCCCCAGCGCTGGACAGGACTGAGGCCGTCATTCCATCGGAATTGCATTGGGCGGGTGCATCCGGTGGTTCAATTAGTAAGTTGCACCGGCAAAATTGGTTCCAGCGGACTGTCCTAATCTGCCGCCGCGAGTGTCCTAATTAGGACAGTACCCGATTTTGAGAGTGGCCCCTTTTGGAGCCTTTCGTGATGCTCAGTTGTGGAACAATCCACTCCAAGGGCTCTTGGTTCACGAGGATGGGATCACTTCGTGATGGTTTACCTTTACCAAGAGAAGATCACGCCACCTGGTCCGCTGCCAGCCCGCACCAAGCCGCCCGATGTGCTGACGCTCCAACACACCATCAAATCCCTCAAGCAAGAGAACGCATGGCTGAAAGAACAGCTAGCTCGCATTGTTAGAGATAAGTAAGGGCGCCTCAGTCGGCACGGGTATTGCTTCAATCCAACACAGGCCGGGCACGCCCTTATAACCCGGCTAGGCCCGGCGCATGCACATTCCCGGCAAGTGTGCGTCGGGCCGCCTCAGTTGGCGGCCTCTTCATCAGGTTCCGCAGTTAACCGCAATGACAAGGCGCGGATCGCGGGAGCAGCCAAGACTACAATCGGGAGCATCGCGGCCCACGCGATCAGCCAAGAGACCGTCCAGTGCTGAAGGAAGTGCAGCAAGCTCTGCGCAGGAAAACTCGCTATCCCCGCCGCGATTAGCGAGGTCAGGCCGGATTGGATGACTCCAAAGACGAAGTGACTATAGCGACGGGAAATGCCCACCGTAGTAACCCTCCAAATAGCTTTCCGCCGCGCGGGCGCGATCAACTCATGCGAACATTACTTGGCGGGGGTTATTGGCAGTTCGTCGAGGACATGCCCCCGCCCATTGCCATGGTGGTGCAGTTTACCTGCGGTCGGGAGTAGTTTTGTTGGTCCCGCTGGAACTGCTGGACTCGTTGAGCCTCTTGAGCGCGCATGTCCCCCGCGAGCTGCGCCATTGCGGCCTGTCTTTGCTGATCGGCGGCCATTCGGCACTGACCATATTCAGGGGTTCCGTAATTTAGGCCATACGACGAGCACCGCGCGTCGTCGTTTGCCGCCATTTCCGCAGGAGACATGCACCCAGATAACAGCAGAAGCGCCAGGATCGCCGTAGCCGCTCTTGCGAGGCACGTCACGTCGCAGCGCCGGGCAGTAAAGCCAATAGGAGGACCGTTCGGATCATCGTCCTTTCCTCCGTTTGGCACGAGGCCGTTTGAGCTAGGCAACCAATGCTAGGCCGGCGTAGTGGCTGACACAAGTCAGACTACACCAACCAGCCGCTTTCGACGGCGCGGTATTGCGGTGCTTCGTCCCGGCGCGCCATGCGGGCCAATCCATTGATGTAACGCGATGCCTCGGTGACTTCCTTCGTGCGACCGCCAAGCCTAGCGCGTGCGCTTCGCTTTGTGCTTGCCCCTCACGCCAACACCCTCGTCCGTCTCAGGCAAGAACGTGACGCCGGCCGCAATGAGGGTCTTATAGACGGCCTCGATATTACCGCCCCGCGCCGCCGGAAAGCCGTCATCCAATTCCATGCGCTGGATGGTAGACAGACCTACGCCTGCTTTCTCCGCCAGCTCAACAGCCGACCACTTCAAAAAGGATCGAGCCATTCGGAGCCCCGGTCCGCTTTTATAATAAACGCCGCCGCATAGGTTCGGCTGGTTTTGGCGACAACGGCGGAGGCGGCGGCGGAGGGTACTGGCCTGTTTCGACCCTCAGTGGCCTAATTTGATTTTCGCAGTGGCCTGTTTTGCTTAAATTACGGTCTGCTGCGGTGCGGCAATCGAGGCTAGTGTGCCTGTTATGGCACCCGATCCGATCAACGATTATGTCGTCATCCTCGACGCGGGGAGCACCCGGATCACTGGAGCTGGGAGATACACCGCAAGAGCAGGCCGCTCGGCATTAAGATGACCGGTGACGGATACCAATCGGACGCGGCTGCGCGATTTGCCGGAAAGCAAGCGCTGGAGAGTTTTCTGTCCGATCTATCGAAAGAAGAAAAGCGCCCACGGAAGTAAGGCCCATTGAAATGTCCGAACAGGAGGCATCTCGATTTCGAGCGCAGGCCGATGAATGCCGAGAGCAAGCGGCCCAGTTCTGCCCACTGCGGCACGCCATTAATGTCGAAAGCGCAGCGGGCGGCGGAAGCGATAGCGGCCAATCCGCAGATGTCGGATCGGGCGATTGCCGCAGAACTTGGAGTGGCAAAAAACACCGTCCGAAATGCCCGCAATGAACTGGTTAACGCTGACCAGTTGGATGACGACCAACCCCGCGTCGGCCTCGACGGCAAGCAGCGCAAGATGCCGGCGCATAGGCGGGGCGCTGCCCAATAATTCCGCACACCGGTTCGTGAGCGACAACGTCAGGGCCACTGTCTATTCAGTTTCCAATTTCGAGAGCACAAGGGCGTGGGGGATTGAGGAGTGACTCTCATGATCGATCTTACCGACTGCAGAGGAATGGAGCGGTTGTTTCGTGAGCGTGCCAAGGCGGACCCCGAACACGGCAGCAAATGGCTAGGCCAAGCAGAGCGGTGGCAGGAACTAGCCCGCCACGAGAGCGCGTGGCGTTTCCAGCGGCGTGACAAGATACAAATGCACGCCGGTCCGATGGCTGTTCAGCCACGGGGTAGTGACAAGCCGTGGCGTCAGATGGCGTAGTCCGGCCTAACTGAATGCGACGGTGGCGACGAAGACGGCCGTAGCTGCGGCGATGGTACCGAGTGCGCTTCGACGAGTTACAGACGTGTTTGTCCGTGGCGTGCTATGCACGCTGTCAGCCTGGGTCATTTGATTAAGCTCCTCGTGGCTCGGGTTAGAGCCGGGGCGGAAGTTGCTGCTTCCCCTCGGCTTGCTTTAGTGGTAACCCGAATTTTATGGCCAAGTCAATTCCGGTTACCACTAAAAAGAAAAGAGGGCGTCCCGCCACAACCGGGCGCGGTACCCAAGTCGGCGAGCGCTGGCATCCCTCCGAGCTTGCGGCGATCGATGCTTGGATCGCGGCATCAACAGACAAGACAATTAGTCGGGCACACGCCATCCGCCGCCTTGTCGCGCTCGGGCTCAAGGCGAAGGCGAAATAGCCGCTTGCTCTCGCGTTAAAGTTGCTCGACAATTCCCTTTGGGCTTGGGGTGGATCAGCAAGCCTTGAGGGCGGAGCAAACGCAAATGTTCCAGATATTGGTAAATGTAGCGTCCTGGGCGGTGTTCATCGGCCTCGCAATGCTGGCTTTGGCACTGATCTCAGCCGGCATCGGCTCCCTGATAGGCAACGTGTTTGCCTCGATTAAGCGGAATCAGCGCGCCGCGCCCTAGGCTGAAGGCAAAGGGAAATTGAGATGCGGATGTTCGTGGCTTCGTTGATCGTCCTCGCAGTCCTCTTTTTTTGGGATCAGCAATATTACGACGGCAAACTATTCAGCGGCCTGGAGAGCATGGTGCAGTCTATTTCCCACGGCATATTTCATTGAGGGCGTAGGGGAAATGTCAGCGCGAGAGCCAGAGCCGACACGTAACCCTG
>NZ_SSMW01000157.1 GCF_004799405.1 Bradyrhizobium sp. | reverse complement strand
AAGATCGTGCGCGAGATCATGGTCTTCCTGCACAGCCATGGGGTTGGTACGGCAAGGGCAGTCCGTATTTACAAGACCTACGGTTCGGATGCCGTCCAGGTCATGACGGAAAACCCGTATCGGCTGGCGCGTGATATCCGTGGCATCGGTTTCAAGACCGCCGACGCCATTGCCATGAAGCTCGGAATCGAAAAGACGGCCCTGGTGCGAATTCGCGCGGGGATTTCCTACGCGTTGACCGAGGCCATGGATGAGGGACATTGCGGCTTGCCGATCGAAGAGCTGATACCGCTCGCCGAGAAGCTGCTCGAGGTGCCACAGGAGCTCATCCGCACTGCGATTGAACTTGAGCTGCAGGAGGGCACGGTGGTCGGCGACCGTGTCGGTGAAACGCCCTGTGTATTTCTGGCCAGTCTGCATCGGGCGGAGCGCGGCATCGCCGATCGGCTGATGCGACTGGCAAATGGCCCGTTGCCTTGGCCCTGGATCGATCCGGAAAAGGCGCTGCCGTGGGTCGAGAAGCGTATCGGGCTCGCCCTTGCCGAAAGCCAGGTCGCCGCGATCCGGCTCGCCCTGATGTCCAAGGTCGTGGTGATGACCGGCGGTCCCGGCGTCGGCAAGACCACCATCATCAATGCCATTCTGCGCATCCTCGCGGCGAAGGGCACCAACCTTCTACTGTGCGCACCGACCGGCCGCGCTGCAAAACGCATGACTGAGGCTTCCGGCTTTGAAGCCAAGACTATCCACCGGCTGCTTGAGGTCGATCCCAAGGGTGGTGGTTTCAAGCGCGGCGAAGACAACCCACTCGACTGTGACCTCCTGGTCGTCGACGAGACTTCAATGGTCGATGTCATGCTGATGCAGGCGCTCATGAAGGCGGTGCCGGACAATGCCGCACTTTTGATCGTTGGAGACATCGACCAGCTTCCTTCGGTCGGTCCCGGCCAAGTGCTGGCAGACGTCATTTCATCCGGGTCGGTGCCGGTGGTGCGTCTCACTGAAGTGTTCCGGCAGGCAGCACAGAGCCGCATCATCACCAGCGCCCATCGAATAAATCAGGGCACGATCCCCGATCTCAGCTCGCCTGGAACCGAGAGTGACTTCTATTTCGTGCAGGCGGACGACCCCGAAACCGCCGTGTCGCGCATTATCGAATTGGTGAAGACGCGGATCCCCAAACGGTTCGGCCTCGATCCCGTTCGCGACATCCAGGTGCTTTGTCCGATGAACCGCGGTGGTATCGGCGCTCGCTCGCTGAACATTGAACTCCAGGCGACCTTGAACCCGGCCGGTGAACGCAAGGTAGAGCGTTTCGGCTGGACCTTTGCGCCTGGCGACAAGGTGATGCAGATCGAGAACGACTACGACAGGGAGGTCTATAACGGCGACATCGGCTACGTCGATGACGTCGACCCGGAGGCCGGCGAACTCACCGCGAGCTTCGACGGTCGTTCAGTCACCTATGGCTTCGGCGAACTCGATACCTTGGTGCCCGCCTATGCCGCCACGATTCATAAATCCCAGGGCTCGGAATACCCAGCCGTAGTCATCCCGGTCATGACGCAGCACTACACCATGCTGCAGCGGAACCTTCTCTACACCGGCGTCACACGTGGGAAGCGGCTGGTTGTACTGGTCGGCCAGAAAAAGGCCATCGCGATCGCGGTGCGCAACATCTCGGGCCGGTGTCGGTGGTCGAAACTGGCCGAGTGGCTGCGTCCGGGCACCCCGTCGCACGGCAAATCGGCATGACGGAAGCCGCAGCGCAAAATTACTCTTTCTGATATTCCTCCCAATCGTTCGATCGCCGTACCTCACGCCACATCCGCAGGTCGAACACGGCTCGCGATCTTGGCGCCGTGTTCACGCTCGATGACAGCAATGTCGTACTGGCTCTGCAGATCAAGCCAGAATTGGGCACGATTTCCAAAATATCGGCCGAGCCTGACGGCCGTATCTGCAGTGATCGACCGGCGTCCATTGAGTATGTCGGTGATGCGACCCGATGGTACGCTGAGATCGAGCGCGAGCCGATTTGCGCTGAGCTCGCGCGCTTTTAATTCACGCTTCAAGAAGCTGCCTGGATGTGTTGCGAATGGCATACGCTATCCCTCGTGGTAATCTACGATCTCTACGTCGTGGGCGTCGCCCTTCCTGAACACAAAGCAAATGCGCCAACACGTGTTCACGGTCATCGCCCATTGGCCTTTGCGGTCTCCCTTGAGCTTGTGCAGTCCGACGCTCTTGAGTGGACTCAAGTCTTGCAGGGTGCTGGCGACGTTCAATGCGGACAACAAATCCAGCGCCCAGGCAAAATCCAAGCCGCGAAATTGATTGGGCGTTTCGCCGTCCCACACCTTACGGCTGGCAGCGTTGTGCCACGATCGGATCATGGCAGGAACGTACTACGGGTGGCGGATACACACAACGGCTGTTTTTCGAAGACACGGCTAAAATAGGAGCCTGGCTCAAATCGTTGCTCTCGTTCAGTCGCGATCGACTATTTTCGAGGCTTTTCTTTCGCAGACTTACGTAGGCGTACGCCCTGGGCCACCGCCGTTCTCGTCGATGAATTCGACAACGGCCATCATTTCATCGTGCGGGTTCGGCGCTCAGCGATCGATATCTGGCTTCTTCTTTGCGTTGATCGCTAGTTCAACCATTCTCCTGATTGTTTCGGCGCCGCTTTTCCCTGCCGCCAGACGTAGTTGCAGCGAACGAACCTTGTGGTAGTGTGTACACAACCCATCAC
>NZ_SSMW01000156.1 GCF_004799405.1 Bradyrhizobium sp. | reverse complement strand
TTCGCAGATCTGGTACGAGCGCGCGCTGAAGGCCGATCCCAATCACGTCAAGACCTGGCAGTATTACGGGCTGTGGCAGCTCGAACAGGGCAACCGCGATCAGGCGCAATATCACCTGACCCGGATTGCAGCCCTGGCCGGCACCAACAGCGAGGAATATCGCTCGCTTGCCGCGGCGCTGGAAAAACCGCCGGGCACCGGCCTCGTTTACTGAGTTCGGCGACGACCATTCAGCCGGCGCAGTCGTCAGGATTGCGCCGGTTTTGTTTTGCCCGGCAGTGTTCCGATTTGCCTCACTTCATCAGCTCTTCAACCTCGGTCCGGAAGGCCCGGCGTGAAGCGTCGCGCGAGTAGAACATGTGACCGCCCGGATAGACCACGAGCTTCACGCGATCGGGAGTGGCATAGGCCGGTAGCTGATCGAGCAGGATCTTCGAGCCAAAATACGGGGTGGCAAGATCGAACAGGCCGTGCCCGACCAAAAGATTCAGCTTTGGGTCGAACGCGAGAATCTCTTTCAACTGCGAAACCGATTCGGCGGGATCCCGGCCACGGCCGAAATCCCAGGCTTTCCCGACGGCATTGCTGAGCACCTCGTAGGACCCATCGGGCCGCCAGTTGAGCTTGCGCATGGTGAGGTCGACCACGGCACTGCTCAGCGGTGCGTACAGCGGTTCGCCCGACGGATCGTTGAAATGATAGAAGCTCGAGTCCGGAAAGGGATCAAAGCCCAGGACCGACGCGTCGTAGCGTCCCGTCACCTTGCCATCCCGGCGGTCGAATTCACGACGAAACTCCAAAACGTCGAAGCGCCCGGCCAGCCTGCGGCTTACGGCCTGATCTATTCCCGTCAATGCCGCCACCTTGTCGGCAAGGCGCGTCGTGGCCTCCGTATCGGCCAGCCCCTTGACGAGGTCGGCCAGGAAATCGCCTCGCGCGTAGCGTTCGACGTCGGCCATATCGGCACGGGTGACGGCGCCTTTCGCTTCGCGCGCCACCGCCGCCATGGTGGGAAGGCTCATCACATATTGCAGCAGGCTGGAGCCGCCGGAAGCTTCGCGGAAGTCGAGCACCGGCGAAACGAGGATGAGGCCTTTGACGCCGACCCCCTGCCCGGTCTGCAAATTACGCACGACCTTGGGCCCGCGAATGCCGCCATAGCTTTCGCCGACGACGAATTTAGGCGACAGCAAGCGATCGGACTTTTCCAGCCAGCGGCGGATCGTAACCGCAATCGAGTTGACGTCGCCGTCGACCGAAAAAAACCGTTTGCGCACATCCTCGCCGGTCGCGACGAAACGGCTGTAGCCGGTACCAACCGGATCGATGAAAACCAGATCGGTGAAATCGAGCCAGGTCTCGGCGTTGGGTTGGAGATCGGGCGAGGCGGAGGAGTTCGCGGCATCTCCCGCTATCGCAAGGCGCCAGGGTCCGGCATCGCCGAATTGCAGCCAGGCGGAAGACGCGCCCGGCCCGCCATTGAAAAGGAACGTCACCGGGCGGGTGCGGGAGTCGGCGCCATCCAGTTGATAGGCGGTATAGGCGATATCGGCCTGCGGCTCGCCTTTGTCGTCAAACAGGCGGATCGAACCCGCGGTAGCAGTAAACGCAAGGGTACGTCCGGGAAGAGCCACCGTTTGCTTGGTCGTGGAATCCGGCGGCAGGCGATTTTGCTCGGCGGCCGGCGGGGTGGGCGTGTTGCCATGCCCGCCAGTTGCGGCAGCCTTCTGACCCGAAGGCGTTGTGGCGGGTTGCGGAGGTAGGGATGCATCGTCGGCGCGCGCCGTGGCCAGCATGGCAAATGCAACAAGCGCAGTGACAACCGAGGTCTGGCGGGGCGCCCGGCAGGGCACGATCATTACTCTCTAACTCCCGCTTCCGGCGAGCCACCGGCATGGGCTGCCGATAGCGCGTGTCCGACGGAAAGCGGATTTCTAGTTCAGAACAGCCACACGGTCTTCCAAGTGTTACCGCCCTCAGTAACCGATACCGATCATCAAAACGAATTGTCGCCCGCACCATTCCCCCGAACAACCCAGATCCCTTCGGATCGCGCTGACGTGGCGAACATAGTCGTCAAGATATCGCGACGCTGCGATCCGGGTTCTCCGCGAAACGAAGCGCTTGACAACGGGGTGCACGGTCTTTGCCGCGGTCACTTTTGGGACCGCGGTTTCGGTTGCGAAAGCGGGGGCTGCCGTCGACAGCATTACCGCGACTGCTGCTGTCGCGACCAATTGTAACATCACGCGGGGGGAATTGGCCATTGGACCGCACCTTTCGATCTGGAGCAGCGCTTTCGCGCTTGGGTAACCACGCAAACTCTACCAATTCAGCGATCAGAAGCCAACGCCGATCATCGTGTGGCTACCGCCGCCACCGCCACCACCGCTAACGATACTGGGCCGGGCAAGCGCCTGCTGCCGCGCATGGGGGGCTTCCGGCGCCGGCGCCGGCTTTGCACGCGGTTGTTCGCGCTCCGGCTGGCGGCTCGCTGCCTTCCGGCGCGCCTGCTTGTCGTCCTCGTCGTCGTCCTTGTGGCGCGATGGCTTGCTGTCCTCGTCCTTTTGGCGCGATGCGGTTGCCGGTGCCGCCGGTGCCGCCGGTTTCTGGTCGGCGACGCAGGTCTCGCCTTTCAAGGTCTCGCCAGTCTTGCACTCGATCGGGCAGACACGGGTCGTATGCTTGGTCAGTTCGGTGACCAGCGCCTCGGTCACGGTGGTATTATCGGACGGTTGGCCCTCGATCGACAGGTAATGGCCAAGCGCACCCTTCGTCGACGCATTCAGCGTGCCATCGATTTTGCCTGTCATGCATCCGACCCGGACCAGTTGGGTCTGAGCCGAGCGAACCAGTTCCGGCGAATTGGGAAGGGTTGCCGCGCGCTTTGCAGCCTCGGCATTGAACTTGTCCAGGGCAGCCACGACCTGCGATCCCAGCCGATCGCAAGTAACGGTCCTGGAAAACGACTTCAAGTTGTCGAGGCCTGAACCTTCGCTGCCCTTGGCGACCAGGTCATCGAGTTTGCCTTGTTCGGTCTTGCAGGTCGCCTCGCGCGCGGCCGCCAGTTCAGCCTTCTTGCGCTCGGCTTCGGCTTCCCTCGCCTGCTTTTCGCTGGCTGCGCGCAACGCGGCGGCTTCGGCGGCCTCCTTGTTTCTCTCCGCCTCTTCGGCTTTTTGCTTGGCTTCCGCGGCCTTGCGTTCGGCTTCCGCGGCCTTGGCCTGCTGCTCGGCCGCCGCGGCCTTGGCACGGCGCTCATCCTCCTCGCGCTTTTTCGCCGCGGCGATTTCGGCCTTCTGCTGCTCGGCCCGGATGCGAGCTTCCTCGGCGGCCTTGGCCGCAGCCTCGCGCTCGGCGCGGGCTTTATCCTCGCGCTCCTGGGCGGCCTTCGTCAGCACATCGATCCGCTGCTGGGCATTGATCGACAGCGGCGAATCCGGGAATCGCTTGATGAATTTTTGCAACGCTGCCGGGTCGGTGCTGTCCTTCACCTTGTCCCACTCGATCGATTCCTTTGACGGGGATTCACGGGCGGCGGGGCTCGTATCCTGCGGAAGGGACGCCAGCTGCACCTTGGGCGGAGTTAATTTGTCGATTTGCGCGCGGGCAAGATCGGCGAAAAAACCCTTCGGGTGGTTGTCCACGAATACTTGCCAGGCCTTCAAGGTTCCAAGCTTTTCAACCAGTTCGTAGTCTCTCTTGATGTCGCTTTCGGACGTTTCCTGCGGCACGGCGGGGGCCGGCACCAGCGCGATATTGCCGCCCCCGAGCGAGCCATAGACGAACGGCTCTTGCCGATTGTTGGTGGTCTTCAAAACCTCGTCCCTGACCCGTCCGAATGCGAGGCGGACATCGAGACCGGGAACCGGCAGGTTTTTCAGCACCGCGGAGGTGAACGGGCTGTGCTGCCCATCGCCGTCGTCGGCTGTCGAACCAGCTTTCGCGGCATAGGCGATCAGCGTGTCGGTGCTGGTCGGCTCGACCTTGCCAAGACCAGCCGAGATCGCGCGATTAGCCATCTTGCGTTCCCGCCGCATGGTGCCGACGAAGGGATTGTCGCGACAGGCATCGAGAATGATGAGACGCAGACGCTTTGCGCCGTCCGCCGACGATACCAGCCGTTCCAGCGGAATGGCTTCGTCGTCGGCATCGCGGTCGCTGGCGAGCCGCGCATCGACCGGAATCAGGTAATTGGTGCCGCCGATTTCAAGGCCGTGGCCGGCATAATAGACGACGGCGATATCGGCCTGGTCGGCTTCCGTCTCGAACTTGCGGATCGCGCGTTTGAATTCGAGGTTGCCGACGTTGAGCTGGACATCGACGGTATCGAAACCCGCATCCTTGAACATTTTTGCCACCGAACTCGCATCCCTCGATGGATTGGGAAGCTGCGGAACGGTCTGGTAAGTCGAATTGCCCACGATCAGCGCCACGCGCTTCTCGGCCCAAGCCGCATCGGTGGTAAGAACCATCGAAAGGATGGCTCCCCCGATCACTGCCGCCATTGGGAAAAGGCGCTTGATCATTTTCGTTTCCGTGCGGGCCGACGATCGGTCGCACAAATCCTTTCACGAGTTAACCGAACCATACACCAGTTTCGTCGCCGATGACGACGTTATCCTGAATTGCGCTTTTTCGCCACATCCAGGCAATCTCCCGATCCTGACCACTGCCCGAGGTTGCCGGGCATCTTTCCGGCAACCTCGCCATGAGCCCTTCACCATCCGACTCAGCGGCCAGTCTCGATCCCCCAACACTGGCCTAAAACGTTCTGCCGCGACGTGACGCATGTCACACCGACCCGAAAGTAAGCCCCGTCCGAGGCCTGCCCGCTACGATGAAAGGCAATCCGCGACGAACCTTGTTGCCTGAATGACACATGCCCCGGAATTCTGGGTCGGACAAGCGCTTGACCCCCTATTAGCAACTTCCGGGACGGTCGACTCTGCCTTAGACATAGCAGAGATGGGCTTGCGACCTTTTTGGAATTGGGGGCTGTTATGACGGTCGGATTAAATGCACGCAAAGGCCGTATTTTGGCGGGTTTTGCTTTCGCCATGGCGGTTTCGGCAAGTTCCGGGGCGTTTGCACAATGCACGGGCACGCCGTCGGGCCCCGGCGCGCCTATTTTCGGAGGACCGCTGCTTTTTGCTGCGGCCGCTGGCGGAGCAGCCTCCGGCTCATTCGCTGGCGCCTTGGGAAACATGAGCACTGCTTTTTTGAGCCAACAAGGTAGCGCGTTCGTCTCGGCGCCGGGGGACCCAAAGCCCGACCAGGAAGGCGGCGGCGTCTGGGTTCGCGGCGTTGACGGCGAAGTCACCAACAAGTTCACCTCGAACTCGACAGGCGCTGTCGCCTTCCCCGTCCCACTCAATCTTCTTTTCAATACACAGGTCCAGGCAACTTGTCCCGGCAGCGTGCGCGAGACATTTGGCGGCGTGCAGGTCGGTCAGGACATTTCCCGGCTCAACTGGGGCGGCTGGAACGTTCATATCGGTACTACCGCAGGCTATTTGTCGTCCAGCGCCAGCGATAATACCGGCGGACATTCTAATTTCGAGGTTCCTTTCCTCGGCACTTACCTGGTGGCGACCCATGGCCGTTTTTTTGCTGACATCATGGTGCGTGAGGAAATCTACACCGCGAACATCAACGATGCGACGGTGGGCCTATTTAACCAACAGGTCGGCGCGCATGGCATCTCGGTCGCAGTGTCGAGTGGATACAATTTTGCCCTGGCCAATAACTGGTTCATCGAGCCTTCGGCCGGCTTCATCTGGTCCAGAACCAATGTCGATCCGTTCAATGTCAGTGGCGGCGCCGCTGCAAACGGCATTGTTGCAACCTATTTGACAAATCCGATCCAGAGCGAGATCGGCCGCCTCAGCCTGCGTGCCGGCACGACGATCACGTCCGGAAATATGATCTGGCAACCGTTCGCATCGGTCAGCGTGTTCCATGAATTCGCGGGCAACGTAACGTCCTCAGCTTCGTCGATCCCGAACGGCGCATTCTTCGACGGGGTCCCGGTTTCACTGACCGGCACGACCAGCACGACGCGGGTGGGGACCTACGGTCAGTACTCACTGGGCGTTGCCGCGCAAGTCGCAAACACGGGCTGGCTCGGCTTTGTGCGGGTCGACTACCGTAACGGCGACAATATCAATGGCTGGACCGGCAACGCGGGCATTCGTTATCAGTTCACGCCCGAGATGATCGCCGCCGTCATGCCGACCAAGGCACCGGTCAAGGCGATCGGCCCCGTGATTGCTCCGACCAACTGGACCGGTTTCTACGTCGGCGGTTTCTTCGGCATAGGATTCGGAAAGCCCGACATTCGAACAGGCGGCGATCCGACGGACTTTGCTGTCGCCAATCCGCATGTGGCAGGCGCGCTGGGCGGCGGCGAGATCGGATACAATTATCAGGTCAACAAGTGGGTGTTCGGTGTGGAGGGCGACCTTGGCGCCGCAAACCTCCACGGCGCCGGGACGTGCGGAACAGCCACTGGCAAACTTGTACCAAGTGGCGATCAGCTCTTTTTCAGCCCGGCGTTCCTGAACTGTGAGAACAAGGTGAACTGGATGGCGACGGCCGCAGCTCGTGTCGGCTATGCATGGGGCAGGACGCTGTTTTACGTGAAGGGGGGCGCCGCCTGGGCTGATGATACTGCGAACGTCAGCTGCATCTTCGGACCCGTCAACGGAACTTTAGGACCCGGAAACAGTGCGTGCTTAAACCAGGCGAACGCGTTGACCAACGGTTTCAGCACCAGCGGCAACCGCAGCGGCTGGCTGATCGGCTACGGTACCGAGTTCGATCTGGGGCATAACTGGTCGGCGAAGGCCGAATACGACTACATAGCATTCGGCGCACGCACCGCCCTTGCCAATGATGGCGTGAGCCTGGTGAGGGACAGCGGCTCGTTCAGTCAGGTCAAGATCGGCGTCAACTATCGCTTCAGCGGACCGGCAGCCGTCGTCGCCAAGTACTGATCGCGGTCAAGCCGATCGGGATTTAAGGCTGAGAATTGTAACGGGCGGTCGCATCAAGCGGCCGCCCGATTGCATTTGCCGCCTGAAAGTAGGATTCAGTGATCTCGACAAGCGCTGCCAAGGCCGCTAGACGACCTTCCGCGCACCGAGCCCGTTCTAGCGCCCAATATGAGCCTCGCGATCCCATGACCACGCCCAAGCGATACGACCGGATCGCCTTCGTCGCGAGCGCCGGCGCGGAGGCCCAGCAGGCGCTGACGCAGTTGGTCGGGCTCTATGGCAACCACGACCCCGCCGACGCTGACGTCGTGGTGGCGCTCGGCGGCGACGGACTAATGCTGCAGACGCTGCACCGGCAAATGCGCTCGGGCAAGCCGATCTACGGTATGCATCGTGGCACTGTCGGCTTTCTGATGAACGAGTTCAGCGCGCTGGACCTGCATTCCAGGCTTGCCGCCGCGCGTGAGTCCGCGATTCATCCGCTGCTGATGCGCGCTACCGACGTGCACGGCGCGACGCATCTTCATCACGCCATCAATGAGGTCGCGCTGTTTCGCCAGACCTACCAGGCAGCGCGGCTGCGCATCCTGATCGACGAACGCGAACGCATGGCCGAGCTGATCGCCGATGGCATCCTGGTGGCGACCCCGGCGGGCTCCACCGCCTATAATCTTTCGGCGCAGGGACCGATCCTGCCTATCAACGCGGCGCTGCTGGCGCTGACGCCGATCAGCGCGTTCCGGCCGCGGCGCTGGCGTGGCGCCCTGCTCCCCAACACCGCCTTTGTCGTCATCGAAGTGCTTGAGGGCGACAAGCGCCCGGTCGCGGCCGTGGCCGATCATGACGAAGTGCGCGATGTCCGCCGCGTCGAGGTGCTTTCCGACAAGACCATCTCGATGCATATGCTGTTCGACCCCGGCCACAGCCTTGAAGAGCGCATCCTGAGCGAACAGTTCGGGTACTGATCCGGCCTCTCCTCGCCCGGCGCCACGCACCGGCCTCGCCCCGCCTGCACGGAGCGACGCGAAGACAGATCGCAACCATTCGTTAACCGGCGCTGCGATATGGTTAACACCGGGTATACCGTGTCAGCCGGTGCGCCCCCAGGGCCAGGCCATGTTTCGCATCGATTTCAACAAGCTGCGATTTCTCGTATGCGACGACAATCCGCATATGCGCCGCATTTTGCGAACGCTGCTGCATTCGTTCGGCGCGCGCGAGGTCTATGAATCCGAGGACGGCGCGACCGCGCTCGAGATGTACAGCCATTACGTTCCCGATATCGTCATCACCGACTGGTCGATGCCGATTTTCGACGGGCTCGAACTCGCCCAGATGATCCGGCAGCCGGAATCGAAGGGCAATCCCTACGCCCCCATCATCATGCTGACCGGCCACTCCGAGAAGCGGCGCGTCACGGTGGCGCGCGACGCCGGCGTGACCGAATTCCTCGCCAAGCCGATCTCGGCCAAGGCGCTTTATCAGCGCATCCTGAACGTGGTCGCCAATCCGCGCCCGTTCATCAAGACCAAGACCTATTTCGGCCCGGACCGCCGGCGCAATACCAACAACACCTACATCGGCCCCGAGCGCCGCATCGGCGGCGAGGTGGAAGTCCTTCAACAGCCCTCGCTGCTCGACAAGGCCCGCACCGCCGTTTAGCGCGCGGCGCCAACAGAACGTCAAGGAAATCATGATGGCGAAAGACAAGCCCGCGACGCTCCAGATCGAGACCTTCGCCGACCATCACGTCATCACCCAGCCCAATCCCTTGCGAAAGGTGTTGCGGCGGGTGGCCGAAAAGGATCTCGACGATCCCGTCGCGCGCGCGGAAAAAGCCCTGGAAGGCCTCTCCAGCGAGTTCAAGAACTGGATGGAAATCGAGACCGACCGGCTGGCGGAAGCCCATGCCGCCATTCTCCGGGACGGTTTTACCAACTTCACGCGCGAGGAACTGTTTCGCGCCGCCCATGATATCAAGGGCGACGCCGCTACGTTCGGCTTCCCTTCGGCTGGCGCTGCCGCCGAAAGCCTGTGCCGGATCATCGAGCATGCACCCGACCTCGACCAGGTGCCGTCCGACCTGATCGCACATCATATCAACGCCATTCAGGCCATCGTGCACCGACGCACCAAAGCCGATACCGCCAGCATGGCCAGCGAACTCAGCCGGCAATTGCGCGGCGTCGCCGACGAGTACCTCGCTCTCGCCAACCGCGACCGACCCGACCACCTCGAGGCGGTCCTCGCGCCGGGTATTGCGCCGGCGGAGTGAGGCACACGCCGCGGTGCGGCTGTCGGAGTTCAGAATAGAGGATGTCGGATCAGGCCGCGATCGACTGGTACGAGATCGGCATAACCGCTTCGTCAGCCACCAATTCGTCGCAGAACATGCGGGCTTCTTCCCGGGCCGACTCCGTCGCGAAACGCCGCAGCAGGATCAGGAGCGGCTCGGCGGCCTGGCGGTCGGTTTCGCATTGCGTCAGCACCCGTTCGACCATCCTGCGCCGCAATGAGGCTACCCCGCCGGCGGTATCGACGAACCCGATTTCATGACTGGCTTCGAGCGCAGCACGGAACGCTGCGAAAGTCGATTCCGGCAATCCGGCACGCGTCAGCAGCGCCTGCAGGCTGACACCACCGCGGTCATGGAGCAGCGCGGAGACGCGGGCCTGCGGCAGGCCGGACAATTCCGCCAGCGAGGAATCGAACAATTCGATATTGCCCGACAATAATGCGCGCAGGATCAATCCTGCGGTGAGCTGGCCGGTGGCGCGCAGATGCCGTACCAGGCCGCGCATGTCGTCGCCGCGCGAACGCGCCGCGATGTTCACGGTCGAACGGTCGCGCGCGTCGCCTGCGATCCGCACTGCCCGATCGGCGCTCAACCAGTTGCGGGCGACCACGAACTGCGCCAGTGTTTCCGACAGCTTGGCAACCAGCGCGACCCGCGTCGCTGCGGGCAAGTCTTCTAGCACCAGCATCGATTCCCGGATCGCGGCGAGATGACCGTGCCGTTCGACGATGCGATCCCAGGAAAATGGCGCCAGTTCCGCATATGCATTTTCGATCAGTTCGAGCGCCGCCGCGGGGGTGCCGACTTCGGCAATCGCGGCGCAGACCGAGGCCGGCAGGTTGATCCGGCGCGAAATCGCGCACTGCATCTCGCAATTGCCGGTCGCGACGATGTCGACGAGATCGGCATCGATCAACAACGGCGAATGTTCAAGGACGGGAATTGCTACCGACGGCTGGTCGAGCGACAACGCCTGCACAATGGCAGCGGGTGCATCGGGACTGTGCGCGAAAACCTCGGCCATGGCCTGGCGCACAAGCGGGGACGCATCATCGAGCAGCATCAAGAGCGCGCCTTCGGCGCCGACGCGATCCTCGTGCGATAAATCGGAAATCAGCCAAGCCCGCGCCAGCGCCCGCGTTGCCTCTGCGCGCTCGCCTGCAGGAGCGCTTCTCACCCAGTTGATGAACTGCCGAACGATCATGGTCCTGCCGGCTTACGCAACTTGAAACGACACCGTGACGCGATGCCACTGTCAGACAAAATAAACCACGACGCTTAACAAAGCGTTCACCATAAATAGCCGGTTTTATTGACGTTTTGTTAAGGGTGCCCCGGACGGCGCGGCGGCATTTAGCTGCTGAACGTGCCGTTGCGGTCGCTGAAGAGATCGAGCGATTGCGGCGCGTTGGCATTTGGCGTCTGCGCCGAATTCGCCGGCGCCACGGGAGGAACAACGGACGTCAGCGACGGCGAATTGCCCCACAATTCGTGAACCGCCGGGGAGACCGGCTGCGTCCGTTTGCCGGCCTGGAACAGGGAGCGGAATACCGGGTCGGTCGGCGGCGAAGTGTTTGTCGTTGTCGACGCGGACGCCACGGGGACCGGTGCGACCGATTGGACATCCGGAAAACTCGACAGGAAAGCAGCATTGTCGACCGGGGCAACAGCCGGCGCCGCGCTGGCTAGCGTCGTACTTGTCGGTATCACACCCATTGACGGTGTCGCACCCACTGACGCCATCGCGGTGCGCGTCGCCTGCGAACTGGCGGCACTGGCGTAGCGCGATGTCAGAACCGAATAGACTTCGGAAACGCTGCGGGCACGTCCGCTGCTGTCATAAAAAATCGAACGATTGGCCGCCGCGGCGTTCGGAAACAACCGCGCGCCGGAGGCCTGCGGGTTATCCTCGGCATTTGAGATCAGCCTGGCCGCGCCACCGACGCCCATGAAATGCGCCATATAGAGCTCGGCGTCGGTCGGACGCCGGCCGATCTTGCCGGTGAGCTTGAAACTGTTGGATTGAGTCAGAACGGCCGCCATCGCAGCGCTGGCGGCGGGATCGTCGCGCAACTTCATGATCGCGGTTCGCGCGGCGGGATTGCTGACCGAGTAGGTACCGGAGGAGGATTTGGTGATGGCGTCGGCGTATTTACCGTAGCCGAGCTGGGTGCCGGCTTCCTTCACGGTGCCAAGCCAGGTCTGCTCGATGAATTGAAAGAGTCCATGTGCCGACGACGTCGAGGCGCCTGCCCTCGGATTGAAATTGGACTCCATTTTCGCGGTCGAAAGCAGATATTCGAAACTGGCGCCGATGCTATCGGCGGCCTGCTTTATCGCGCCGGCGATCTGCGCGCGTACGTAGTCGACACCTGCCGTCGCCGTGGCGTTTGAAGGGTCGACCGACATGTGTTGGTGCCCCGCTCCCCGCGAAACGACCGCCTGGCCTGCTCGAGCATTCCAGGCTCGATCTTGCAAAAAAGCCTCTCCCGGGGCTTTTTTTCCGAAAATCGCGCCTTGTTGAAAAACAACGCTCGTGCCGTCATTACACTGGAGCGATTATGGTTAATGGCCCGTTAATAAATGCAGCGCCATCCCGGCTTCAGGAGCGCTTGTCGTAGACTTTCGCGGGATCGAACAGCCGGTCAGCATTCACGAACGACAGTCGCGCCCCGCCCTCACCCGCCGTCACGGCGCGGTAGAAGCACGAGCGGCGGCCGGTGTGGCATGCCGCGCCTGACTGGTCGACCCGGATCCAGACAGCGTCCTGGTCGCAATCCATCCGCATCTCGACCACGCGTTGGACATGGCCGGAAGTTTCGCCCTTTCGCCATAGCGACCGGCGGGAACGACTGAAATACCAGGCTTCTCCGCTTGCGATGGTCTTGCGCAACGCTTCGTCATTCATGTGCGCGACCATCAGCACCTCGCACGTCGCCGCGTCGGTAGTGACGCAGGTCACAAGGCCCGACGCGTCGAATTTAGGCTGGAACGCCAGCCCTTCCTCGATGTCATTGTTATCTGCGGATGTGGACACGGGCAGCCTCGCAAAATCGTCGAGGGCTAGCGCGGCCCCCGCACCATGGACAGAAAACGCGCCTGCTCCGCGGGATTGTCGCGGAACATGCCGGTAAAGCGGCTGGTGAACGTCATCGCGCCATGCTTGGCGACGCCACGCACCGACATGCAGGTATGCTCCGCCTCGATCATCACCGCAACGCCGCGCGGCTTGAGAATTTCGTCGATCGCAGCCGCGATCTGGGCGGTCAGATGCTCCTGGGTCTGTAGGCGGCGCGCGAAGATATCGGTTAGGCGCGCCAGCTTCGACAATCCCACCACCCGCTCGACCGGCGTGTAGGCGATATGCGCCCTGCCATAGAACGGCATCATGTGATGCTCGCATTGCGAGGTGAATTCGATGTCGCGGACCAGTACGAAGTCGTCGTAGCCCGCCGTCTCGCCAAAGGTGCGGTTGAGGACCTCGGCCGGGCATTGGTGATAGCCCTGATAAAGTTCGTCGAACGCTTCGACCACCCGGCGCGGCGTATCCAAAAGGCCCTCGCGGTCGGGGTTTTCGCCGATATACCCAAGCAGGGTCTGCACCGCCTGCTCGGCCTCGGCGCGGGACGGACGCGGCTGGTCCGGGCGTACGGCGGCGGCCAGAAATTCGGAAGGATCGAGCTCGGCGGGGCGGGTCTCCGGAAGCTTCGCGTCGGAAGGCTTGACCTCGTTAGGCTTGCCTGGGCGGAGGGGCTTGATCAATGCGTCCATGTCAACTCCGTTCGACCGGTCCCAAAGCGAGACCGGAGTGTCACCGGGCAGACGGGCGGCTTGCCGCCGGACGCCTGAGTCCCAAAATTCTACCACCAAGGCGGCCGAATTGGCCTGTATTCGTACCGCCCTTAAGAAAACGGCCGGACTGTATTTCCGCTATTTCCCACCATATATAGGGCGATGGAGCGTGGCCGCCAAGGGCGATCACTCCGGGGAGCCCGGAACCTCAACCTTATGCTGAACGACATCTACAACAAGCGCATCATCGAATTGGCTGGCAACATCCCCAGGCTGGGGCGGCTTCCCGCGCCCGACGCCAGCGCCACGGCGCACTCGAAGCTGTGCGGTTCGACGGTCAAGATCGACCTCAAAATGGACGGACCCGTGGTCACTGACTTTGCCCATGACGTGAAGGCCTGCGCGCTCGGCCAGGCCTCGTCCTCGATCATGGCGCGCCATGTTGTGGGCTCCACCGCGAACGAACTGCGTGAATTGCGCGACACCGTCCGCAAGATGCTGAAAGAAAACGGCAGCCCCCCGCAGGGTAAATGGGCCGATATTGCACTGCTCGAGCCGGTCCGCGACTACAAGGCCCGGCATGCCTCAACCATGCTGACGTTTGATGCCGTGGTCGATGCGATCGGCCAGATTGAAGCGAAAGCCGGACAACCGGCCTGATACGGCGCTATTTCGCCGGAGTTGGCACCGCGACGGCGCCGGTCGGCACGATAGCCTCGGCCGTCTTGGTGGATTTCACTGCCGGCGTAATCGGCTCAGCAGCCGTCAAACTGCTCACAAAGCGATCCTGCACCGGTTTGGCCTGCAGGGCCGCGACCGGCGTCGAACCCGCACTGTCGTTCCGGGGCAGCACGTCGGCAACGGCGTCGGTGGTCACCAAATTGGTCAGCCGCAATTCGTTCCGCGACATCTCATGGAGATCTTCCCATGGCGGCACGCTGAGCGACAGTGACAACAGATCGCCAGCGCCACCCATGTCGAAAGTGTATTTGGCGAGACGACCGATGTCGCGCTCCACGATCATCAGATCCTGCGCGTTGTAGCTTGCCGCCTTGGCGTCGTCGGCGCGGTCGCCCATCCAGATTTGATGCACCCGGACATGCGCGCCCTCGGGCACGTAGCGTGTCTTGCCTGACAACAGCAGGAAAACGCACATCGACTCGCAGTAGGCTTCAGGCGTAACGCTCGCAAGGTTACCCTGCGCGGTATGGTTGGCGACCGTGATGCCGACGGTGGTCAATACACCGAGGTCGCGCCAGCG
This sequence comes from Bradyrhizobium sp., assembly GCF_004799405.1. GTDB lineage: Bacteria > Pseudomonadota > Alphaproteobacteria > Rhizobiales > Xanthobacteraceae > Bradyrhizobium. Next base: position 23,265 of record NZ_SSMW01000156.1, on the reverse strand, counting down.
TCGTCCGAGTGCGATGGAGTCGTTGACCGAACCGCCGCTGGAATCCAGCATGATGGTCGCACCACCGAGGTCGCGTCCGCGCGCGAATTCTTCGAAATCCCTCGGGCTGTCTGCGGTTACGATGCCGACGGCGCTAACCCAGCCCCGGCAATTCGGCTGGCAGGCAACCCAGCTAAACCGCATCGGCAATTTGCGCTCTTCGAGGGTGTTGCCGGCATACGCCGAACTACCCGGCGTAACCAAGACGCCGGGCAATACGATGCAAAAGGCGGCGGCGCCGAACAACGCCCAGCCGCGAAAATCAAGCGACCTCGCGAGCCTCAAATTGGTTCCTTCCCCAAGCCCCGGACAGTGGCAACGGTCCCCGTTCAACGCCAAATGATTCTTTCACACTGGCGTGGCAAAAATACCCGTGCGGGTCAGCATCGTCCATAGAACCTTTGCTGCGCTGCCTCAGAACATGCGATAATCTTCCAACTGTGGCGCAAATACGTATGTCCCGCGGGTTCCGTGCCTGGGAACCGCGCAATTCTCCGCACACGACCGCAGCACACCGCCCATGAAGCATTCATCGCATTGCCCGGACTGCGCCGGCTCGATTCAGCGGCTCCCGCGTAATGCTGGCCGCGCCATGATCTGGATTTATCGGCACACGCTGTCGCCGCTGGTCGGTTACGACTGCCGTCATCTGCCGACCTGTTCGGCCTATGGCGACGAGGCCATCGAGCGTTTCGGCCTGTGGGGCGGCGGCTGGATGACATTGGCGCGGCTGCTGCGGTGCCAGCCCTGGGGCACTTCCGGAATCGACAACGTGCCGCGGACAAGGCCGGCAGGCGCGTGCTGGTATCTGCCCTGGCGGTTCGGACGCTGGCGCGGCGTCAACGCGCCATAGAGTCTACTGCGCTGCATCCAAACAAAACGCGCATTGCTGCCGTGCCGGGAACCCGCAGCCGCGGGCTCGCATTGATCTGTTGCTTCCCTTGGGAGGGCGCGATCAATGCGCTGGAAAATCGACCATCATGGGCACGATCCCAGACAGATCGATCTGGTCGCCATACTTGCCTTGCTGATTGTGATCATCGCCGCCTGCAGATTTTACAACAATCAACCGAACAACACGAGCAAGACGGCCTTCATCGAGCCAAGCCAGAGCGTACGATGGTAGGTAAGGCGGGCGTAGAATGAGGTTAGGGAACGTCGCGCTAGCGCCCGAACCATAGGAAACCCCTGGATTGGGGGGGCGATGGACGAGGCCGCCGTGGGCGCGATGGTTTCTGGGGCGGCGGCTCGGCAGCCGGCGTCGCATCGATTTGCCCGGTCTGGTCCGCAGGTAGTTGGACCGAAAGCAGCAGGTTCGACTCGAATGAACGCCAGCGATAGCCAATGCCGAAATCCATTGGCTGGCTCCGCCTGAACAAGTCGGCATATTGCGGCTGGTATCTTCCGGGAAATTCACCGATCGGGCCGGCGTAGTGACCGAACGGAAAGAATCGCCATTTCCTCGGATCGAAATCCGCCAGCGGAATGCCGGAATCGTCCTGGACGATCGTGGCGCTGTTGGCGAGTATAAAATTGCGCACGGTTGAGAAATTGCCGGAGTGCAATAGATAGGAGGCGCTCTTGATCAGACTATTGCCGGGCGAAAGCGTCTCGCAAAACTTCAGGAAGCTGCTCGCCTTTACGCCGGGATTGGAAAGATCGGTCGAGAAATAATACAGCGTCTTTTCCACACCGTCGCTGCCCGCGAATAAAATCCGGACACCCCGCGTGGCATTCTTGCCGGCGTTTTCGGTCGCGACAGCGCCCTTGTCGTCAAGTGCCACCAGACTGACATTGCGAATGGTTTTTCCCGAACGCGCAAGGAAAACGTAGAGGATCGGCAGAGTCCCGCCGAGTTGGCCGACGTGCAAATCGGTCCTCATCTTCTTGGTGATGAAGAAACTGAAGCTCAGGATCGTACCTGTCGAACGCTCGATGTCATAAAGTGCCGATCCGATGGAGCCGCGCGACAATTTCGTGAGATCAGGCGGCGATCCGACCGGCTCGAGCGCACTCAGCACATAGGTCGTCGCCTTCCCGTAAAATGCGTTGGCATAGAGGAAGTCCGGCCCGCTGAACATGTAGAACATCGTCTGGCGCGGCGCGGCCAGATTGGTATCCGCCCAGGTTCGAATTTTCGACAGCTGACGCTGCTCTAGCTGTCCAAAGGCAGCATCGAAGAACCTTGCATGCCGCTGCCACGCCGGATCCCTGGTGAGCGGCGTCAGCGGCGAGTCGGCGGATGGCGGCATCCCCGCGAGGAAACGCGCGGTATCGTCCGCGCTGACGGTATCGGCGGCGCGAGCGGGCATCGCGGCCGCCAGGAACAAGGTTGCAGCGACGGCAGCAATTTTCTTGGACTGCAGCATCTTCATTCGCGGCTTGGGGATGCGGTTGCCGGGCTAATGTCGGCCCGCTTGTGGAAAATAGCATAAATCACAAGGCCCGAAATCATAATCAAAATACCCAGAAACGACTGCAAGGGTCGATCGATCAGGAGATAGTACATCATGAAGCCTGTCACGAGCAGAAAAACCACCGGGGTTATCGGGTACCCCCAGGCACGATAAGGGCGTGGCAACTCGGGCCGGGTGATACGCAGTTTGATGACGCCGAACACGGTGAAGAACGAGCAAAACAACAGTCCGAACTGAATGAAATCAAGCACGGCCTCGAAGCTGCGGGTAAACAGCATCAGGCTGGCGACCGCGAGCTGGAAGAGAATGGCATGGACCGGGGCCCCATTGCTCGATTTGCGGGCGAATACCCGCAGCGCCGGAATGTCTTCCCCCATGGTCATCATGACGCGCGGGCCGATCCACATCATCGCGCTGATGGAAGACACCAGACCAATGCAAATCATCGCACCGACGATGCGGCCGCCGATCTCGCCGAAGATATGGCTGCCGGAGATACGGGCGACATCGAGTTGCCCGGACAATTTGTCGACCGGCGTGGTGTAGAGAAACACCGCATTCAGGGCGACATAGAGCACGAGGACGATCAGTGTGCCCGCCAGCAACGCGCGCGGCAGGTTTTGCTGCGGCGTGCGCATCTCGCCGATGATGTAGGTCGCGGCGTTCCACCCGGAAAACGAATACATCACAAAAACAAGACCGATCGCGAACGGGGCGCTGGTGACGTGGGTGAAATCGGAAAACTGAGGCGTAAACGAGACCGGTTGCGGCGTGCCGATGACAAATCCCGCGATCAGGAATGCGACGATCAGCGCGACTTTCAGAACCGTCGAAATCAATTGAAAGGTACTGGAATGCCTGACGCCGCCGAGTTGCACCAGCGACACAAGCCAAACGACTCCAATCGCCAGTGCCAGTGGCGGAGCGTCCGGAAGCACCGATTTGCCGTACTGCCCGAACGCCATGGCCGCGAGCGCGACGGGTGCTGCAAAACCAACCGTAGCCGACACCCAGCCCGCCAGAAACCCGAAAGCGGGGTGATACGCACGATTGAGAAAATTGTATTCGCCGCTCGAGCGCGGAAACATCGCGCCGAGTTCGCTGTAGGAAAACACCCCGCACAGCGCGACGATGCCGCCGACCGTCCATAACAGCAGGATCGCAAAGCCCGAGGGGATGTCCTTGACCTGAAAGCCGAGGCTGGTGAAGACGCCGACACCGACCATATCGGCCACGACAATGGCGGTAGCCACGATCGCGGAGACAGCAGACCCGCCCTCGGGAAGCTTACTGGTGCCTCCCGTTCCTAATGTCGCCATATCGGTCCACGCCTTGGGCGCCGCGCCCTGGTTTCTCATCGTGCAGGCTGACCCTCTTCAGTTCAAGCAGTGTTAACAAGGCCTTAAATCACTGCGTAATATGGTAACAAAATACCTTCCAAATAACCTTAAGACGCTTTGGACGCCGGCAACATTGCGAAAAGCTGGTCGGAGCCTCACAATCGCGACACGATTTCGTGCTTTCTGGGGCGTCCGGGAGTGGGAGTTCTCCCGGATGCTTAGCGTCCCCGTAACGCTCTACGGGCTGACGTAGGCCGATCGTCGGTGGATATTGGGGCAGTGGGTGGATGGTCGGATCAGATCCGAAATTCCAATCGTATGATCGCGCAGACCGGGTGATGTCACCGGACGCGTATCGCGCTGGCTCCCGTCGGTTGCAACCGATCGCCCTTTTGTCCCTGCTGGTACCCTTGTCGTTCGTTATCGCTCAATGCAGCAAGTCGCCGAACCCCGGCATGCTGGCCGCCAATTCCCAGGCTTCGACAGGCGATTCCTTCGACGACCGGTTTCCGAAGCCGCAATTCAAGGACCGGTTCCCGACCGCGAGCGAGAGCCTGGTGCAGCGGCAGGCCAGCGATCTGCCCGGACCACGGACAGCATCGGCGGGACCCGCTCCCTATCGGGTCGCATCGCTGGCGCCCCAACTGCCGTACCAGGGTCCGGCCAAGCAAGATCAGACGACTTTGGTGAGCCTGAAATCCTCGGCCTTTCCCTATCTCGGCAACAACCCTCACACGGATGAGCCGTTCCTGAACGTTTCCAGGGGCGATCGCCGCGGTCACCGCGGCATGGGCGGCAGGGTTTTCTGGCAGGACCAGACCTACAACGATAATCGGGTCTTGATGCATGTCCCGGAGGGCTTCGATATCCGCAAGCCCGGCGTCATCGTGGTGTTCTTCCACGGCAACGGCGCCACGCTGGAGCGCGACGTGCGCGACCGGCAACAGGTGCCGCAACAGATTTCCGATTCCGGCGTCAATGCCGTGCTTCTGGCGCCCCAACTTGCGGTCGATGCCGCCGATTCCAGCGCCGGCAAATTCTGGCAGCCCGGTGGGCTGAAACGCTTTGTGACGGAGTCGGCCGACCACCTCGCCGCTCTGTACGGCGATCCCCGCGCCGCCAAGGTTTTCGCCAATATGCCGGTAATCATTGTCGGCTACAGCGGCGGCTTCGTGCCGGCAGCCTGGAGCCTCGAGGTCGGCGGCCTCGGCAATCGCGTGCGCGGCGTGTTACTGCTCGATGCGGTATATGGCGAGTTGGACAAATTCGCCTCCTGGATCGAGAATAACCGGTCCGGCTTTTTCGTCAGTTCATATACCCATTATACCAAGCGCCACGACGATGAGCTCATGCACATGCTGAGGGAAAAGAGCATCTCCGTTTCCGAGGATATGGACAGGCCGCTGAAACCGGGCAGCGTGGTATTTGTCGAAACGCCCGAAGGCGTCACGCATCGCAATTACGTCACGCAGGCCTGGACTGAAGATCCCTTGAAGGAAGTGCTCGTCAAGATGGCGGCAGCGTCGGCGCTAACGAGGGTGGCGGCAAGCGCCTCATCGCCTGCGAACCGATAAGCCGCGAGGTAAGACTTCACAAAAATTGCGGTAATCCTGTCGGCCTTAGCGCCGGGGCTTTGTCGCTATCACGGTCATTAGCGCCAACGCGACAAAACTCATCGCCACATAGCCGGCACCATGCAGCAGGTCACGCGCAAATAGCACACCACCGATCGCCGAACCGACGGCCTGCCCGATGTAGAGTACCGACGTATTGAGCGCCACCGATGCCGATGCCAGTACCGGCGCGGCACTAACCAGCCGGACCTGCTGCATCGAATTGGTCGAGGCAAATCCAAGTCCCCAGATCGCGACCGAGCAGGCCATCGTCAGATAGTTGCCCGCACTGAGCGCCCATCCAGTAACGCCCGTCAGTACCAAGGCCGTAAACAACAGCGACGTTTTATAGGCACCCCAGGAATCGACGATACGGGTTGCAATCGCAATTCCGATGAAGCCGAACACGCCGTAGAATGCAAACACCAAGCCCACCGCATCCGGACCGGCGTTCGTCAGCTTCTTCAGCAACGGCCCCATGAACGTGAAAACCACGAACTGGCCGGACATCTGCAACGTCGTGATCAATAGCAACAAGATGATCATCCGGTTACGGCCGACATCGGCCCATGTCTTGAGCTCTACCGGCGCACCGATCAATCCACCGGGCAGACGCCAGGCTAGCAACAGGAAGCTTAGACAACCGATCATGCCGATGCCGCCATAAACCGTGCGCCAGCCGTAGCGGCTGGCGATAAACGTGATGAGCGGCAGGCCGACCGCGGCGGCCAGCGACCATCCGAGAAAGATATAGGCAATGGTGCTGCCGCGCTTTTCCGCCGGTACGATCAGGCCGGCGGTACCTGCCGCCTGCGGCGTATAGAGCGCACCGACCGCCAGCATGATCAGGCGGATTACGAGCAAGGTCGCATAGTCCGGCGCGAACGCGGATGCTGCATTGGTGAGCGCGAGCACGGCGAGCGTCGTCGTCAGCAAGGTGCGGCGTTCGATCCGGCTGGTCAGCCACGCCGTCAGCGGCGAGCCGACACACAGCACGATCGCGCCAAAGGTGATCAGCAAACCCGCACCGCGAATGCTGACGTCGAGCCCGCCCGACAATTCATTCAGCATGCCTGCCGGCGCCAGCACCGCGCAGCCGGTGACGACATTTCCGAACATCAATGCGGTGGGAGCAAAGCGGCGCTCAAGGCGGGGGGTTTCCATGCAGATGCATGTAGACTACGCCGGCAACGAATACAAAGGATAAGAATCGATCATTCAAAGCGCCGTCGCACCGTGATTCGTTTTGACCGCGTGACCTGCTTTCGACGGTTGCATCGTCATTATCGCCTGCTATACCCCTGTTTCCGCTTACCTGCGCTCGTTCGCAGGAGTGAGCATAAGGAGACAGCAATGCCCGACGACAAGAAGCCGTCCGCGTCCGGATTCCAGTACAGCATCACGAATTTGAAGCCGGTCGAATCCAGCAGGGTCGCCCTCACTTTTCCTGACGGCGCCAAGCGCGAATTTCCCAAGAACATCACTGGTCTCGAGATCGCCAAGGGCATCTCGCCGTCGCTGGCCAAGCGCACGGTGGCGATGGCGCTCGACGGCGTAGTCTCCGATCTCGCTGATCCAATCTTGCATGACGCCAGGATCGAATTCATTGCCCGCGATGATGCCCGCGCGCTGGAAATGATCCGGCATGACGCCGCCCATGTGTTGGCCGAAGCCGTGCAGACACTTTGGCCGGGCACGCAAGTGACGATCGGCCCGACGATCGAGAACGGTTTTTTTTACGACTTCTTTCGCAACGAGCCGTTCACGCCGGAGGATTTTGCCGCGATCGAAAACAAGATGCGCGAGATCATCGCGCGCGATAAACCCTTTACGAAGGAAATCTGGACACGCGAACAAGCCAAGCAGGTGTTCCGCGACAATGGCGAGCTGTTCAAGGTCGAGCTGGTTGATGCGATCCCGGCCGACCAGACCATCAAGATCTACAAGCAGGGCGACTGGTTCGATCTCTGCCGCGGACCGCACATGACGTCGACGGGCAAGATCGGCAATGCGTTCAAGCTGATGAAGGTCGCAGGCGCTTATTGGCGCGGCGATTCGAACAATCCGATGCTGACGCGCATCTACGGAACGGCGTTCGCGAAACAGGAAGAACTCGACGCTTACCTAAAGCAGATCGAGGAGGCCGAAAAACGCGATCACCGCAAGCTTGGCCGCGAACTCGATCTGTTTCACTTTCAGGAGGAAGGCCCAGGCGTGGTGTTCTGGCACGCCCGCGGCTGGACGATTTTTCAAGCGTTGATCGCCTATATGCGACGGCGGCTTGCGGGGGATTATGACGAGGTCAACGCGCCGCAGATTCTCGATAAATCGCTCTGGGAGACTTCGGGCCATTGGGAATGGTACCGCGAAAACATGTTCGCCGCACAATCCGCCGGCGACGAGGCCGAGGACAAACGCTGGTTCGCGCTCAAGCCGATGAACTGTCCCGGCCATGTTCAGATATTCAAGCACGGCCTGAAGAGCTATCGCGATCTACCGCTGCGCCTCGCCGAATTCGGCGTGGTGCATCGCTATGAGCCGTCGGGCGCAATGCATGGCTTAATGCGCGTGCGCGGTTTTACCCAGGATGATGCTCATGTGTTCTGCACGGAAGCGCAGCTGGCCGACGAGTGCCTCAAGATCAACGATCTCATTCTGTCGACTTATGCGGATTTCGGCTTTGATGGCGACCTCACGGTGAAGCTTTCGACCCGACCGGAAAAGCGCGTCGGCACCGACGAGATGTGGGACCACGCCGAGCGCGTGATGGCGACGGTGCTTTCTGAAATCCAGGCGCAGGGTCACAATCGTATCAAGACCGAGATCAATCCCGGCGAAGGGGCGTTCTACGGTCCGAAATTCGAATATGTGTTGCGCGACGCCATCGGCCGCGACTGGCAGTGCGGCACTACGCAGGTAGACTTCAATCTGCCGGAGCGTTTCGGTGCGTTCTATATCGATGCCGATGGTTCGAAGAAGGTACCGGTCATGGTGCACCGCGCGATCTGCGGCTCGATGGAGCGCTTCATCGGCATCCTGATCGAACATTACGCCGGCAACTTCCCGCTCTGGCTGGCGCCGACGCAAGCCGTCGTTACCACCATCACCTCGGAAGGCGACGAATACGCCAAGGTGGTCGCCGCAGCCGCGCGGCGCGCCGGTTTGCGCGTCGAGATCGATCTGCGCAACGAGAAGATCAACTACAAGGTTCGCGAGCATTCGCTGGCGAAGATTCCGGCGTTGCTGGTGGTCGGCAAGAAGGAAGCCGAATCCCACTCGGTCTCGATCCGGCGGTTGGGAAGCGAGGGCCAGAAGGTGATGCCAACCGATGAAGCGCTGGCTATGCTGGTCGACGAAGCCACGCCGCCGGACGTGAAACGGGCGAGGGCCGCTCGATGAATCGGAGGCCTGGAATTTAGAGGCCCGCTAAATATGTCCGCTTGCCGACAGCTCCGGATCACTCGATATGCCGGATAACGCCCAGCGACATGAAACCATGGGATGCCTATGCCCGACGCCATTGAACTCCTGAAAATCCGCCGCTCGGTTAAGCCGCGCGAGATGGCCGGCCCCGGCCCCTCGCCTGCCGAGCTTGAAACCATCCTGACCATCGGCGCGCGGGTGCCCGATCATGGCAAGCTGACGCCGTGGCGCTTCATCGTGTTCGAGGGCGAAGCCCGCGCGCGTGCCGGCGAGGTGATTGCGCGGGTTTTCGCGCGGAAAAATCCGCAAGCCGCGCCGACCGAGATCGAGGTCGAGAAACATCGGTTGATGGATGCGCCGCTGGTGATCGCCGTGGTCAGCTTTACCAGGCCGCATCCCAAGGTGCCGCATTGGGAACAAGAACTATCGGCGGGCGCCAGCGCGATGAATATCGTCACCGCAGCTACCGCGCTCGGCTATGGCGCGAACTGGCTGACCGGCTGGTTCGCGTTCGATCGCGACGTGCTCGAGGGCCTAGGATTGAAGGCGGACGAAAAGCTCGCCGGCTTCATTCATATCGGCACCCCTGCGAAGGCAAGCGAAGACCGTCCGCGCCCGGCGCTCGCGGATATCGTGACGCGGTTTTGATTTCGAAGCGCATCAGCCCGCGCTATACCACTGGGCAAAGCGGGCCGTATAGATCGCCAGACCTGCGGCGCTGACGCCGATCAGCGGAATGGACAGCCATAACCGATGACGGCACAGCGTGGCCATGATGATGTAGAGGGGAAAAGCCAGCAGAACGAAACGGGGCATGGAACCGAATCGTGCCGGCCCACCAACCACGGTAAGATAGGGCAGCAACAAGACACCCAGACCAAACATGCTTTGCATCAATCCAACCCGACGGCAAAACACGATTAGAGTCGCACCGACTGCTATGAAAAACCACGCCCCCTCGGAAGGTATTTCGCGCAACGGCTGCAGCGTCAACGCCAACCAGACCCGATTAACGAAACTTATTTCGCCTTGCCAATATTGCTGCGCGGAGACAAACCGCAATGGATCGCCCACTGTGATCCAGAGATAAGACGCGAAAAGAACGACGCCGGACGCGGCCAGCAGCCCGCAAATCAGGCCGTAACGCAGCAGTTCGCCGATATTCCCCTTGTGAGTATTCCAGACCTGCCACAGCACAATCGGAAATAGCACAATGCCAGTCGAGCGCGTGGCGAACGCCAAACCGGCGCACAACGCGGCAGCGACGAGCCGTTGACGCCGGAGCAAAAGAATGCAGCCGAGCGCGAAGCACAGTGTCATCGATTCCGTATAGCCGGCCGAAAGGAACACCGACGTCGGAAAAAAACCGAGAAACCCGACGGCGAGATAACCGGTCTGCTCGTCGAATTGTTCGTCCGCCAGCTGAAACAGCAGGAGCGCTGCAAGGATCGCCGCTAGGTTCGCGACGATCAGGACCGCGAAATGTATTTCAACGCCGAATAAAGCCAACGCTTTTATGATCAATGGATAAAGCGGGTAAAAAGCGAACGCCTCGGGAACGGTATAGCCTCGCTCGGCGATCGAAAGGTACCAGCCCGCGTCCCATCTCAGCAGGCTATCGAACCACCCTATGCCGGCATCCCATCGACCGTCGCCGGGCGCCAATGGAATGAAACGGGTCGCGAATTGAATCGCGACGACAATTACCAGTCTCGAACCGAGAAAAATGGCGAGTGCCGGTCCAAAACCGCGCAGGCTCGCAACACGTGAAATCATTATTTTCTACTGCTCAAATAAATTCTGGATCATAAATTCGGGTTAAATAAAGCTTCGCGGCGTCAGTGTGCAACCACCTCGACCTCGCCGTCAACGCCATTGACGACGTTGAAGGGCCGCTCAAATACCTTGCCCTCGTTCTTGGCGATGGCGCGATATTCGCCTTCGGAAAGCACGACGCGAGGGAATGCGCCGATCGATTCCTTGATGACGTCGCCGCCCGGGGTAATTACCGACCACGCCGTGTTCGCCAAGGCTTCACCACCCTTGTCGCTGACCAGCTTCAGAGTGATGACAGCTGCGCGATGCGTGATAATCACATCGGTCAGTTTGCCGGCCTGAACGCGGATATCTGAGCGCACCACCGAATTGGCGTCGCCATAATTGGAAATGATGTAGTAGGTTCCTTCCGGCAACAATACGACATCGCCCGCGGCGACGCTCGGGACCAATGCGGCGCGCTCGCCGACCTCAAATTGGCTGCCCTTGTAGATTCCGAACGAAATCTGGTTCTGCGGGATCTTTGACGTGCCGACGCGACCTTCGATGCGCAAGCCGCCTGCCGGAAGCAGGAAAGATTCACGGTCGGTCTCGGCCTTGAGGGTGACCGGCCGCACCGCGCTAACCAACCCAAGGGCAACATGGACAACGTAGTTACCGGGCGGCAGCACGATATTGGGCGTCGCGCCGCGTTCCTCGCGGATCAATTTGAAGGTGCCGGTCTCGTCCGGCCGGTCAGAAAAAACCCGCCACACCAGTCCGCTGTTGATGACGGGCAAGTCCTTGCCGTAACGTGCCGTCAGCGCCAACACGGCTTGACCGGCCGTCGAGGCGGTCGGAGGCGCTACCGCCGGCGGTACTACGGCGATGGAAGGTTGAGTCAATGGCGCGGGCAGGCTGGGAATCGATGCCGGGCCGGATGGGGCCAGATTCATCGCCGGTCCGGAAGACGCCTCCGGGACCGATACCGGTGGCACCGGGGGCGGCCGGTCGGAAAACATCTGCGCCGAGGCCGGGCTAGCTGTCAGCCAGACCAGAATTCCCACATGCACAAGTACCGACAGCGGGTGTCCGCCCCGCCCGGATCTGCCAATGCCGTTGCCCCCTGGAGTCATGGCGCATGCTTTTCACTGAAAACGCGGCAAATTCAAGCCTCCTGGCTCAGGGACGATACCCTGTGGAACCGGCAGAACGCCCGCGTGTTACTCCAAAAGCCGCGTTCCCGTCACAATCTCTACCCAAGCCATCCACATAAACCATGCCTGTGGTACTTTCTGGCAGGGTCGCGCCCGAGCGATTAGGCTTGTACGCCAAGGAGATATCGGTGCTTGAGAATCTGATGAAGCGCCCCCAGAACGGCTCCGGTGGCCGCGACAAGGTGGGACTCGGCGCCATCAGGCGGCCGGTGATTGGCCTCGCGTTGGGCGGTGGCGCCGCCCGCGGATTTGCTCATATCGGCATCGTCAGGACGCTGATTGCCCACGGCATCGTTCCCGATGTCGTAGTCGGCACCTCGATTGGCGCTGTGGTCGGCGGCGCCTATGCGACCGGCCATCTGGACACCCTGGAAGCGTGGGCGCGCAGCCTGCAGCCGCGAAATATTCTGGGTTATCTCGATATCCGCCTCAACGGTTCGGGCCTGATCGGCGGCGACAAGTTGGCCGCACAGCTTGAAGCGGCAATGGGCCAGACCTTGATCGAGGACTTGCCGGTGAAATTTGCAACCGTCGCCACCGAAGTCCGTACCGGCCACGAGATCTGGCTCACGCGCGGGCGCATGGTCGATGCGATGCGCGCCTCCTACGCACTGCCGGGTATATTTTCACCGGTACTCGTGGGCGACCGCTGGCTGGTTGACGGCGCGCTGGTGAACCCGGTGCCGGTGTCGGCGGCGCGCGCATTTGGCGCCGAAATCGTCATCGCCGCCAACCTCTCCAGTGATGTGTTTGCACACTCTACCACGGTCTATTCCCATGGTCCCTCGTCCGAGGCGGCGGTGGCGATCGCGCCGGAGGCTGCGATCGAGGCTGCGCCGCCGAAACGCGGCTTCGGCAAGTTCTTTTCTCCGGAGCGCACCATGAAGCGCGAATTTTTCGGCGGCGGTGGCCGACCGGGAATCTCCACGGTGATGGTCGACGCCTTCAACATCATGCAGGACCGCATCACCCGGGCACGCCTCGCCGGCGATCCGCCTGACTTGTTGATTTCTCCGCGTGTCGGTCAAATCGGCTGGTTCGATTTCCATCGAGCCGACGACCTGATCGCACATGGCGCGCGCGCCGCCGCCCGAGCCATCGAATCCATTCAGGAAGCAATTAACATTCTCGTGCCAGCCTCCGCTAACGAAACACGGGCCACCCGCGAACCAAGCGCATCGGCCGAGAACAAACCCTGAGCGAACGAGCTTCGTTCAAGCAGTCTTGATGTATTCGCGCAGCGCTTCCTGTTCGGTCTCGTATTCCCGCACCCGCCATTTGACGATGTCGCCGATCGAAATCAGGCCGACCACCTTGCCGTCCTCGACCACCGGCAAATGCCTGAACTTGCCCAATGTCATCATTTCCATGATCGCGCTGACGGTGTCGGACTGTTTGCAACTGATGACTTTGCGCGTCATCACGGCGCTCACGGGCTCATCGAGCACCGCAGCCCCGCGTTCGCCGAGTACCCGCACGATGTCGCGCTCTGACAGGATGCCTTCGATGCGGCCTTTGCTCATCGCCAGCAGGGCGCCGATCCTCCGCTCCGCAAGAATCTTGATCGCAACCGAGAGCTTTGTCTCCGGCTCGACGCTCTGGATGTGATGACCTTTGGAATCGAGAATTGAACGTACCGTCATTGTCGCCTCCTGAAGCCGATCGCGCTCTCAGGTAAGCGCGGTCTTTGTTCCCTTGAGTCTTCAATCAACAGTCTAGCGCCGATTTCGTTTCAGGCGCATTCGGAAAACACGGACATTTAAGCGCGTCTGCGGGCTTATGCCCTGCCGCATGACATGATGAATCAAATTGTGCTGCCCCGCAAGCGAGGATCAACCGCTGTTCGAGCCGTCCTGGGAGGAAGCATCTGCAGCATTGGTTGTCGTGCGCGGGACCGGGTCGAACAGTGAAAACAACAAAAGACCAGCGAAAAATCCGCCGATATGCGCTTGCCAGGCGACGCTGGCACCGTCTGCCCCGATCGCGATCGATCCCACCCCGAAGATGATGTTGACGCCGAACCAGACGGCAAGAAAACCCAGCACGCGGCCGTTACTCAGCGAGCGCGTCAGCGAAAGCGCAGGCACCCGCGCGGCAGCATCGGCATTTCCACGGCTGAACGACAGGAAACTACCTTGCACGAAGGCAAAGCGGATGGCGGCCGCCATCGTTCCGGATACCGACGCCGAAGCGCCAATCATAGGCGCCACCGCATGCTCATGGGTGACCAGATGCGCCAGTGCGCCCGCCGCGGCCGTTACGGCCATAAACACGAAAAACCGCAGTGCGCCGAAACGACGCGCCAGCGCGCTGCCGAACGGCAACAGCCACAGCACGTTGAAACCGATATGGCTGAGATTGGCATGCAGCAATGAGTAGGTGATAAACGACCAGATCTTGGCGCCGGCGCCGCCGGGGAACGTGATCGCCAGCAACGTCGAATCGTAACGCTTCGGAATAAAGCCGAACATCTGGATGACATCGTCGTCGATATCGAACGGCAACAGCATCCGAACGAGATGAATTACCGCAAGCAAGGCGACATACGCCGTCAGAGCGCCCGGCAGCGTCAGAATTGGCTCGCGCGGGGCCTCGATCGGCAACTCTGGCGGAGATTCTGGTTGAGATTCCAAGGGGTCAAAGCCTGCAGGGCGGCTCACGCGAGCGATGGGCCCAGATAGGCGGCTTGGCGCTGCGGCGCAAGGGCGCAAAATGGACCTGCTGATATCCCAAGCACGGTTTTGGCGACTTTCAGCATCCCCGCGAAAATCTCGGTGAATCTATGAGCATCGTCGGGTCAGGTCGCCGACAACGTAGTTGCGATCTTGGACGACAAAGGACGGTCGCATTGTCGAGCAGCCAGGTCGCGGGGAGATATTCCGCGACGGCAGAAAGATAAGAACGCGGACCGTTGCAGAACGGACCGGGATTTTAAACCAGCAAAACCGTCGAGCCCGTGGTCTTGCGCGCCGCGAGATCGGCGTGTGCCTTGGCCGCGTCCTTTAGCGGATAGGTTTGGTTGACCTCGATCTTGACCGCGCCGGACTGCACGACTTCGAATAGCTCTTTCGCCATGGTCACGAGGTTCTCGCGTTTGGCGCCATAGGTATTGAGCGTCGGCCGAGTAACATAGAGCGAGCCCTTTTGAGCCAGCAATCCGAGGTTAAGCGGATCGACGCTGCCGGAAGACTGTCCGAAGAGGGCAAGGAGGCCCAGGGGCGCCAGGCAATCCAGCGACTTCAGGAACGTGTCTTTGCCGACAGAGTCGTAAACTACCGGCACTTTCTTGCCTCCGGTGATTTCGTCGACGCGCTTTACGAAATCCTCGCGGGTGTAGACAATGGTATGGGCGCAGCCATGCGCCTTGGCGAGCTTGGCCTTCTCGTCGCTACCGACGGTGCCGATGACGGTTGCGCCCAGATGCTTGGCCCATTGGCCGAGGATGAGCCCGACTCCGCCGGCGGCGGCATGGAGGAGGATCGTCTCGCCGGCTTTGACGCGGTAGGTCTGCCGGATCAGATACTGCGCCGTGAGGCCTTTCAGCATCATCGCGGCGGCGGTCTTGTCATCAATGCTGTCGGGCAGCTTGATCAAACGGTCGGCGGGAATCAGCCGCGCTTCGGCATAGGCGCCCACCGGCGCGCTGCCATAGGCGACGCGGTCGCCCGGCTTCAAATCGGTGACACCGGCTCCGACTTCCTCGACCACGCCGGCTCCTTCACCGCCCAGACCGCTTGGCAGTTGGACCGGATAAAGTCCCGAGCGATTATAGATGTCGACAAAATTCAGCCCCACGGCCGTGTGGCGAATGCGCGCTTCACCTGGACCGGGCTTGCCGAGCTTGACCTCTTCCCAAACCAGAACTTCAGGCCCGCCGGCCTTATGAAAACGGATGGCGTGCGTCATGGAATTACTCCTCGGGTAAAATGACAAAGACGGGCGCCGCAGCGGAGCCGGCCCCGCCCGACAGTTTCGGTCACAATATGCGCCGAACGTGCGGCGGGGAATACCCTTAAAGGCAACATCTCGATGACATCGAAGACCCGGAGGGCGCCGGCCGCAAGAGCGAATGAATCAAAAAGGGAGGGCTCTGAGAAAGCCCTCCCTTTAGCTCGTTGACCTTGCGCGCTGGAAACCGGGTGACATCCCCACCCCTCCCCGCGCGACGACCAAACCGTTTAACGCCGCTGTAACAACCTCGCCGGCCCCTGGAGGAAAACCGGAACGCGTTGAAGTGCGCGGACACTAGCAGCCCTGCGGCGATCCCCAATCGCATAGTTAATTTAACGTTAACGGCGCAAAGGTGAGGCCGGAGGCGCGAAAACGGACCTTCGGCATGGACGCTGCAAAGCCTGTCTTGCAGAACAACCTGGGGAATGCGGGTGCGCGATAGCGGGACAAATGTGTCCCACCAAGCCGCGCGCGAGGGCAAGGCTAAGGCATGAAACATCCGTCGAGCCGCGAGTTTTTCGCATATTGGGACGAAAGGCGTGGCGGCGCGCGCGCGCCGGACCGCAGCGATATCGAGCCCGGCGCGGTGCGCGAATTGCTCGGCGACATCTTCGTGCTGTCTTATGACGGCAGCGCCGGCTATCCGTTTCGGGTCGCCGGAACCCGGGTCTGCGCCCTGCTCGGCCGTGATTTGAAGGACCGAAGCTTTTCCGCCCTGTTCACGCCGGACGACCGCCGCGAAATCGAGAATATTATAGCGGTAGTGGCCGAAGAAATGCTGGCCGCTGTCGCCGGCATTACCGCGATCTCGGAAGATGGCTCACCGGCTCAAATGGAATTGCTGCTGCTGCCGTTCAATGCCAGGGCGCACACGCCACTGAGCCTGACCGGATTGCTGGCGCCGTTCGAAAACCAACACGGCGTGCTCGGGGATTTCAGATTGAGATCGTGGCGCTATCTCGGTCATCCGCCGCAGCGTTTCGTTCCACGCGCGCTGCGAAAGCTGGCGATCGCGCGCGGCTTCATAGTCTATGAGGGCCTGCGTTAATCACTCCGCCGCTTCCGGCCACGGCTGCAACCGGATCGCCGGATGGTTGATCGCCAGGGACCGGCGGCGTTCTGATGTGAACCGACTGGTTCGCGGGTAAGGAGATCGCAACCGCGATGGGCATTTTGTGCTCGGTCATTCCTGGGGATTCAACGGGATTCCTGCGGTTGTCCCGCGACAACATGAATGCCTATCCTCCGTGCAAGCATTGCTAACCACTCGTTAACCCTGCTGGCCGTAGGGTCAGGCGACACCGAAGAGCCGGTTGTCGGGTGGCGAAGATGGCGTTAGCGAGCAGAAAAACGATTCTTCCGGCCGCCGAGGAGCGCCGGCGTTTCCAGCGAGTGAAGGTTCACCTGCTGGGCCGCTACATGCTGCCAGACCGGCGCGAATTTCCCTGCCAGATCATCAACATGTCGCCGGGGGGGCTGGCGTTGCTGGCGCCCGGCATCGGCAATGTCGGCGATCGCGTGATCGCCTATCTCGACCATATCGGCCGGGTCGAGGGCAAGATCACCCGCATTATCGACAACGGCTTTGCGATGAGCGTGGGTGCGACCGCGCGCAAGCGCGACAAGCTCGCGGCCCAACTGACCTGGCTCGCCAACCGCGACATTCTCAATCTGCCGGAAGACCGCCGCCACGACCGCATTGTGCCACGCAATCCGATTGCCCTGCTCACGCTTGAGGACGGCACCAAGATGACCTGCCGGATTATCGACATGTCGCTGTCCGGGGCCGCGATCGCCGCGGAAAACCGCCCGCCGTTGAAATCCCTCGTCATGCTCGGCAAGGTCTCGGCCAGGGTGGTGCGAAACCTCGAAGAAGGTTTCGCGCTCGAGTTCGTCCACGAGCAGCTCGAAGAGACGCTCGAGGAAAGCGTTACCGCGCGGTAAACCGCTGCGCCTACCGAATCCCTGTTTTTGTGCAGCCTGAAGGCGGTATCCGGATTGCCGGATGCCGTTTTCAGCATTTGGCATCCGCGCCAACGGAGTTAACGCACCCGGCCTTTGCCGCCGCAAACCCCTGCAATGACGGGGTCCGGCGCCTTAATGCATAAAATTTGAATCAATTGCAGTTGTTTCAAATTTTAATCGAGTTTTACTCAAGTATAGCTCAAATCAATCTCAGTTTTTACTTACATTCATCTCAATTGTACTTGGCTTACTTAGCGGCGACGCAAAACCTTTGTGCGAAACGTGGTCCCAACAAGAAACGGGGGCCACAATGTTCGGGTTCAGGGGACAGGGAAGCGGATTGGCTGTTGTTGCCGTTCTGTTGGGGATGAGTGCGGCGGCGTATGCCGGAGACGAACGGGTTCTTTATGCCAGCCTTGGCGACACCACGCGCGCGCCGATCGGCTGGGTTGAATTTTGCGTCGAAAATCCCGGCGAATGCCGCGGCGGTGGGTCTGAGCCACGCGACATCGTGATGTCGCAGACGGCTTGGCGGGATCTGCTGCGGGTCAACCGCTGGGTCAACGAAACGATCAAGCCGATGACCGATATGGATCATTGGGGCGTGATCGAGAAATGGTCGTTGCCGACCGACGGCTACGGCGACTGCGAGGACTACGTGCTCTTGAAGC
Source organism: Bradyrhizobium sp. (assembly GCF_004799405.1). GTDB lineage: Bacteria > Pseudomonadota > Alphaproteobacteria > Rhizobiales > Xanthobacteraceae > Bradyrhizobium. Next base: position 4,874 of record NZ_SSMW01000156.1, on the reverse strand, counting down.
GCAAGATGCTGATCGATGCCGGATGGCCGCGCGAGGCGTTGCTGATCACGGTGGTACGCGACAAAAAGGGTGAAGGCCACGCGGTGCTGACCGTGAAAAGCGACAAGGGCGAGTTCATTCTCGACAACCAGAATGAAAACGTCGTGACCTGGACCGAGACCGGTTACCGCTTCGTCAAGCGCCAGTCACAGAGCGATCCGAATGTATGGGTCTCGCTTGGCGACGGCCGCCCCGCGGCTGCCACCGCCAGCGCCCGCTAACCAGACAACAGAAACAAGGAACCCGCGACCCGGTCACATCCCCACCCCTCCCCGTCCCAGACCGGATCGCGCGCGGCCAGCCTTCCCCCAAAGGCTGGCCGCAACTTTTTGACCGGGAGGGCCCGTTTCGGCGCAATTTCTCGAGGTCATCGGACCCCAATTCGAATATCGTCACCAATTGGACGCGCGTAGCGCGGAACTGTCCGTATGCGTCCGCTCCCGCGGCCCGCCCGCTCAGGCCAAGCCTCCCAGAAACTCCAATAGAGCCGCATTCACTTCGGCGGGGCGCTCCTGCTGCACCCAATGGCCGCCGCCGTCGATAATTCGAACGAGCCGCAGATCGGTCACGTGCTCGCGCATGCGCGCGATCCTTGTAGGTGTTTCGAAACAGCTCGATGCGGGGGGCCGGGCCTCTTCCGGCATGGGGAACGCTCAGTCCGGCGACCGCCCGAACCCTTTGCGGAAAGAACAGCGAAGTGTTCCAGACAATGGGCGCTCCCCAATCGTGGCCGACCAGAATTGCCTGTCGCTCGCCGAGACCTTCAACGAGTCCCGCGATGTCGGCGCACATCTCCTTGATCGCATAGGCCTCGATCGCGGCTGGCTTGTCGCTGCCGCCATAGCCGCGGACATCGGGCGCAGCGGCGCGATAGCCCGCTTCAGCAAGGGCCGGGATCTGATGCCGCCAGGAGTACCAGCTCTCCGGCCAGCCATGCACCAGCACGACCAGCGGTCCCTTTCCGGCGAGGGCCACCCGCAGCCGAATGCCGTTGGTTTGAACGGTGGCGAATTCCGGTAGCATGGTCATGGTCTTCCCCTCGCGTTTGCGGCGTCGCGCTCGAACGATAACGTGTAAGATCGACCGGCGAGAGCCATTTCGCAATGAGCATACGCGTGCCCTGACGATCGAGAGTTGGACGCGCTTGAAACGGTTCCTAACGGCAATCGAAACGCGACTATTCCCCGAACAAGGACATTTCCAGACCGGCTCGGCATGTCCGAAAAGTGCCAAAATCGGAAGTCGTCCGGGGACGCGGGATCAGCCGACGCGTGTGTGCAGGCCGCCGTCGACGGGTATGACGGCACCCGTAACGTAGGAAGCCTCATCCGAAGCCAGGAACACTGCGACGTTCGCCGTCTCCCAAGCCTTCCCCATGCGACCCATCGGGACTTGTGCATCTCGTTGCTTGCGTAACGTATCTCGGGGCGTTCCTGTCGCTTGATGGTAACCCTCAATTGCCATTGGCGTGTCGATTAGGCCAAGCATTAGAACGTTGCAGCGAATGTTGTGCGGCGCGTTTTCAAAGGCCACCCATCGTGCGAACTCATGTAATGCAGCCTTGGATGTCTTGTAGGCAATCAGCGGATACGAAGCGATGGCGGCGACGCTGCTGACATGGGTGATGCTGCCAGACTTCTGAGATCGCATGACCGGCAAAACGTGCTTGCTGATCAACATCGCTCCATCGAGATTGACATTGAAGATGTTGTCCCAAGCGCTTTTCTCGATGTTGACAGTATCGCCATCTCGGCCGCCAATACCGACATTATTGTGAAGTATGTCGATACGCCCGAACTTGGAGACCGCAGTTTTCACCAGCGCCGCGCAGTCATCCTCCTTACTGATATCGGCAACCACGCATTCAGCATCAAACCCCTCCTTGCGTAAGAGCTCCCGTGTCGCCTCCAAAGAGACCATAGTCCGATTTGCCAACACCAGCTTTGCACCCTCGCGTGCAAAAAGAACCGCTGCCGCCCGACCATTGCCGATACTCTCGCCCCGTGTTTGCCCGGCCCCCGTGATAACCGCAACCTTGCCCTCTAAGCGCATGTCTCGCACACCTATCCAACCAGCCCCATCGAATGTTCGGCAACGTAAGAGTTTAGGCTAAAGCAAGCCACTGGACCAGCTCGCTCAGAACAGAGCGATTGCGTTGGGGGTCACAAACGGACTGACGGCAATCGAAACGCGACTATTCCCCCGAACAGCGGACATCGTCCTGCCCCCCAGCAGTCCGTTATAACCTTGATTGCTGCATCGGGCCTTTTTTCGGAGGAAGTGACCCAGAGGGTGAAGAGACCCACCGGGCGGACGGCTCGCCAAGGTGCCTGATGCTAGATGGCGGTCTTGCGCAGTCTGGCGCGCCGCCACCAGCGCCACATCGCGACCGCGATCAACGCAAGTGCAAGGACACACACGATCGCCTTGCTCCAGAACCGTCCACCGGGCCGGTCGATGGTGCGTGACCACAGTGATGGTGCCTCACCCGGCCGCGGCAGACGAAAAGCCACGAGGCTGTCGCCGATCGTGGTGCCGGCTTCGGAATGACCGCCGGCGGCGATCGCGACATATTGCTCGCCCTTCCATAGATAAGTCATCGGATTGGCGACACCGGGCACCGGTAGCCTGCCCTGCCACAACTCTTCGCCCGATTTGGCATCGAAAGCACGCAGATAGGCGTCCATCGCGCCGGTGAACACCAGGCCACCGGCGGTGATCGCGACGCCGTTGACGAGCGGCGTGCCCCACTTGAAGGCGATTTCGAGCGGCGCGCGGTCTTCGGTAGTGCCGACGGTCGAACGCCACAGGATTTTTCCGGCTTTCAAGTCGACGGCAACCAAAGCGCCCCAGGGCGGCTTGTTGCAGAGGAGCCCAAGCTTCGACATCGCCACCTTGCGCGTCATCGCAAAGGGCGCGCCGATTTGCCGTCCGAAATCGACCCCCGGGGGAGGTTTAAGACCTTCCGCTTCCGCGCGCGGGATCAGCTTGACGAGATGCACGGCGTAACTGGTGTTGGCGAAAAGGACCTGGTTTATCGGATCGAACGCCGCGCCGCCCCAGTTCACGCCGCCGCCGGTCATCGGAAAGATCATCGTGCCTTGCATCGAGGGCGGCGTGTAGAGCCCGTCATTGCGCAAGCCAGAAAGCTGCGCGTCGCAGGACGGGCTGCCGATAATGGGTGGGAACTTGAACTCGTCTTCGGGCGCGAAACGCTGCGGCATCAGGTCGGGCACGTGGGTCGGAAACGGCTGTGTTGGCGATAGCTTTTCACCCTCTACCCCGCCCTGCGGCACGGCGCGCTCCTCGACCGGCCAAACCGGCTTGCCGGTGTCGCGGTCGAGCACGAACACAAAGCCCTGCTTGGTCGGTTGGATCACGACGTCGCGCAGGCCGTCGCCGGTATCGATCCGCGCCAGCGTCGGTTGCGCCGGCAGGTCATAATCCCAGACGTCGTGATGCACGGTCTGAAACGACCATACCAGTTCGCCGGTCTCGGTTCTGAGCGCGACCACCGAATTGGCGTGTTCGTCGTTGCCGGGGCGCTCGCCGCCCCAGAAATCCGGACTAGGCGACGTCGTCGGCAGGAACACCAGGCCGCGCTCATCATCCACCGACATCGGCGCCCAGACATTGGCGTGGCCGGCGCTGATGCCATCGTGAACCAGGGGGTCGAAGCTCCAGCGTGCGGCACCGGATCGCGCGTCAAAGGCGCGCACGATGCCAAGCGGTGCATCCACGCGCACATTGTCCGATATCGAAGAGCCGACCACGACCACGCCATGGCTGACCACCGGCGGGGAAGTGATCTGGAATTCACCCGGCCACACTAGCGGCTTGCCGATCTCGATCCTCACCTCGCCATTGGTGCCGAAATCGGCGCAGGGAGTACCGGATCTGGCGTCGAGCGCGATCACGCGGTAGTCGTTGGTACCCATGAAGATCCGCGAACTGCAAGGCGCGCCCTTAGCCGCCTGCCCGTCGGCCCAATAGGTGATCCCGCGGCAGACGTAGCGATTGCCCGGCCGCTGGCTGGGCGAGACCTTGGGATCATAGCGCCACTTCTGTGCGCCGGTAGCGGGATCCAGCGCGATGACCTCGTTGAAGGGCGTGCAGAAGATCAGGCTGTCCTCGACCAATAGAGGGGTGGCCTCGAACTTCGTGCGCGCCATCAGCGCGGGCGCGCGAGCTTCGAGATCGCCAGTGTGGAATTCGAAGGCGGGAACAAGATTGCCAACATTGGCCGGCGTGATCTGCGTCAGCGGCGAGAATCGCTGTCCGCCGCTGTCGCCGCCCCAATATTCCCACGCGCAAGCCGGTGGAGCGGCCAATAGCAGAAGGCCAAGCAATGTCCCAGGCATTCCAGCGGTACGGACCAGCGCAAACATCAAACGCTTTAGAAGGTTTGCCGCGCCGATGGCATACAGGACGCGCCAAGTTGTTTGACCGTAGGCCCTGATGTTTGTCGTCATAAGGAATTTCCAGCAATCGGGTCGCACACACAACGGGTTTGGCCCCCGCCAGTTGAGAGTTACGGCCGACGAGAAGGTGCGGCTGCTTCAAGCGTTCGATGAAAGTAGCACCAAAATGAAATTGTGTTGAGGGGTACCGCGAGAGGGTCACCGGTCCCATGTCGTCTTCGAGTCAAAAGCAGACCTCACAGCCCGGAAATGCGACTTCTGCTATTCCCCCGAAACGACATCATCCGGCCCCCCGCCATGTGCGCTTTGTGCCATGTGTGGACGGCTCCGGGTTGGCAAGAACTTTCTTCACGTTTTGCAGCATTGGTCGGTGCAGCCATGTGTTCGGCCTGTAAGTGCGGTTCACATGACCGC
>NZ_SSMW01000155.1 GCF_004799405.1 Bradyrhizobium sp. | reverse complement strand
CGTTTGCGTCCTCGCGATCACGATTGTCTATGCCCTGATCCTGCCAACCCTCTTGCTGGTGCCCCGAGGCCTGATCGCCACCGCCGACGGGCAAACGCTCGGCTGATGGATGTTCTCGGGGGTGCAATACAGACATCCCATTTCAAGGGCGTCACGACTGTTCTTGGACCCGAAGCGGAAGTCGCGCTGGATCGCCCGTGGTCACGAACTAGGGTCTCTCGCGCAGCGTGAGGTCCGTGCTCCAGCTGGTCTGTGGTCAATTGCGCGCGCCTTTTTACAAATCGAAAAATGCGATTTGCGGTACAAGCCAACCCATCATTAACGGGATGGTAAAGGAAATCACCAAAAGTAAACCTTTGCAATTGAAGCAGATGTTTAGGAGAGCCACCATGGCCCTCGGAGTCAAGCTCAGAAGCTTCGCTTTCTTGCGCCTTAATCTCGGCCCGAAGACCGTCCTGAGTGCGGCTCTCCTGATAGCCGTGACCACCGTGCTCGTGGTGGGCGCGGGCTATTGGTCATTGACGCGCGACTTCGACAGTCGCGCGAAGCGCGATATCGACGTTAATCTCCGCACTCTCAGTCTCGCATTCGGCGAAACCTTCCCTAGCGCGAAAATCGCAATTCGAGATGGCGTCGTTGAGCGTATTGAAATTCCGCAGATGCCGGAATTCAGCGATCACGGCATTGTGGATCGGGCAACCTCATACGTCGGTGGCACGGCCACGCTATTCGTTTACGACGGTGCGTCACAGCAGTTTGTTCGCCGAACGACGAATGTGAAAAAAGAAAATGGCGACCGGGCGGTTGGCACGCAACTCGCGGCTGATCATCCTGCCCAAGCCGTACTTCGCCGCGGCGAAGCCTACAAAGGCCCGGCGATACTGTTCGGGCGTCATTTCTACACGGCTTATCAGCCAGTCTTCGGTGCCGCCGGCAAAGTGATCGGCATCGTTTATGTTGGTATTCCCACAGCTGAGCTCGACGGCATGCTGTGGCAAGCTCTCTGGGCAATGACCATTGCCGCGGCCATCGCCGCTCTGCTGGTGCTCGGGATGACGATGCTGATTGTTCGCCGCGTCACCAAGCCGCTGAAGGCTGTGACGGACACACTGACCGCTCTCGCCGAGAGAAGGGCGGACGTCGAAGTTAAGCACACCGAGCGGCATGACGAAATCGGCGCAATTGCCCGGACCGTCGGCGTTTTCAAAAACAATGGCATCGAGCGCCGCCGGCTTGAGGCTGAACGCATTAGTAATGAAAAGCTTGCGATTGATCGGCGCAAGTCGGAGCTGAATCAATTTGTCGAGGATTTCCGCGCCAAGATCGGCGGGATCATTGAGCGGGTACTGGATTCTTCGGGGCAATTTGAAAAGGATGCACAGCGGCTTTCCCTGACCGCCAGTGCAACGGCGAAGATGTCGGGTGAATCCGCCGCTGCCTCTAGACTGGCCTCTGAGCATGTCCGCAGCGCAGCGGCCGCCTCGACTGAGCTATCCCAGTCGATCGTAGAGATAAGCCGCCGGGTTCAGGAGTCGAACGGCGTTACCGCTGATGCGGTCAATCAAGCCGATGCCACCGACGAGCGGATGAGGGAGTTGTCGGCGGCGGGGGATCGGATCGGCCACGTTGTAAAGCTGATCACATCGATTGCGGAACAAACCAATCTGCTCGCGCTTAACGCGACCATCGAGGCCGCTCGGGCTGGCGATGCGGGCCGTGGATTTGCCGTAGTAGCGCAAGAGGTCAAGAATCTGGCAGGCCAGACTGCAAAGGCCACCGACGAGATCAGCACACACATTGTCAACATGCAGCGCGCCACCGGGGAATCCGTCGGCGCGATCAAGGCGATTGGGTTGACGATCGAACGCATCAGCGGGATCACCACATCGATTTCCTCCGCTGTCGAGCAGCAGGGCACTGCTACCCAAAGCATTGCAAAAGGTGTCCAGGCTGCCGCCAGCGGTACCCTCGATGTCGCTGATAACGTCGAGCACGTTGCAAAAAATGCCCGTGAAACGGGGGCGACATCGGGTTTAATGTTGAAATCGGCACAAGAACTCTCAGATGTGAGCACTCACCTCAGGGACGAGGTCGAGAAGTTCTTGGATAGCGTTCGCGCGGCGTAATTGGCACTTTTCGGACATGCCGGGGCGGTCTGACGATGTCCCGTTCATCGGGGGTAGACCGGAAGTGGTCGCCAGAGGGCCAAAACGGCGCGTTTGACCCGAAGCGGACGTCGGGCGCGCAGACTGTCCTCCCCGTGCCATTTCTTTCGTTGGGCAGTCTCAGTGCAATGCAGTGAAACAATCGACGTGCGCTAAGGAACAAGTGATCCGGATAACAGTTGCCCAGCGACGAAGCCGGAGTTGATCTTTGATTTGGACGCCGCCGGAAGTTCGAGTTTCACGGCGGTGTCTTTGAACCGACATAGGTTTCGGAGCAAAATCATTGAGAGACTTTTAAGATCTGAGGAGAATAGGCCATGCGTGTCTTGATCCTCGCATTATCAGTCCTGGGAATTCTCGTCGGTGCAGATGCTGCCAAAGCCGGTCCGAGCACGACGCCCCGCGACCTGTCGGCATCCCTCGATCCTGCAACCTTTGCCGACCAAGCAACTCAGGAAACCGAAGATCAGATCGGCCTCGACAAGAGAAAGCGTCGCGACGTACAGCGCAGGCTGACCCGTCTCGGCTTCGACACCAAGGTCAACGGACGGTTCGACGAGTCGACTCGGGCCGTCATCACGCGCTGGCAGGGGGCACGTGGTTATCCCAAGACTGGCTTCCTCAACACGCTGCAGCATCAAGCGCTACTGACCGAGTCTATCTCGGCGGCGCACGCCAGCCTCAGCAGCAGCGACAAATCCGATGACGACCGTCCGGCCGATCGTCGCGGCGGGGGTGGTGCTCACCATCACCACAGTGGTGGCGGTCCAGGTGGACTGATTGGCGGCGTGGTGGGCGGACTGTTCGGACGCAGGTGACACGACAAACTGTACGGTGCGTGAACCATCATGAAAATCAGTCGCAGCGCTTCTCGGCCGGCGGCTGCACGCGCATGCGGTGGGAAGTTATAGCGTGCGACGGGGACCGTGATATGATGCCGCCATGCGTATTGCGATCCTGGCTGACATCCACGGCAACGTCCTTGCGCTCGAAGCGGTTCTTGCCAATCTCGAGCATCGAAATGTGGACCAGATTGTCAATCTTGGCGACTGCGTGTCTGGTCCGCTGTGGCCGCGCGAGACCGCCGAACTGCTGATGCGCTTCAACTGGCCGACCATTCGCGGCAACCATGACCGCTGGGTGACCGATTGGCCGGCGGAAAAGCACTATCCATCGGATTCATTCGCCTTTCGGGCGCTTGATTCGGTGCAGCTCGCATGGCTGCGAGCCTTGCCGCCGACACGTGATCTCGGCGACGGAATCTTTGCTTGTCACGGCCGCCCGGACGACGACACTGCCTATCTGCTGGAGAACGTTGAGGGCGACCGTCTAGTGCCGGCACGGCGCACGCAAGTGACCGAGCGCGTCCGCGCCGTCACCTCTCGCTTCGTGCTTTGTGCGCATAGCCATATTCCGGGAGCGGCGGCTGCCGGCGACAAGATGGTCATCAATCCGGGCAGCGTCGGATTGCCGGCCTACGAGGACCCTACGCCGCCCGCGCATGTCTCGGAGTCCGGCAGCCCCATGGCCCGCTACGCGCTGCTCCAGTTCGACAAAGGACAGTCAAGTTTCGAGCACATCGCCATCCCGTACGACCATCTCGCCGCCGCCCGGCGCGCGGAAGAAAACCAGAATCCCGCCTGGGCGCATTTCCTCGCTACCGGCTATGCGCGAGTTCGCGGCGTGAGATGATTCATCAACCTCAAGACGGCGACTAGGCCTCACGGTGCCGCCGTTACTCCTCGCCCGCGCCGGCGGGTGATCAAATGAAATCGGCTGATGTCTGTTCCTGGCACTTAGCGGACATTCCGACTGCGTCGCTCAATGTCCGCTTTCGGAGGGTGGTCTCAACCGGTTGACGCAACACTTTATCTTAGAGGGAAAGGATGGAGTGTGGGATGGAACGGAGATTTCATAGAGGGTTTACTGCGGCGGAGAGGAC
>NZ_SSMW01000154.1 GCF_004799405.1 Bradyrhizobium sp. | reverse complement strand
ACCGGCTGGACCCCGGAGCTTGCGCCGCCGCCGGGCTCGCCGTTCTATTCCTGGCCGACGCTGGGGGGCTATCCTGAGCCGCTGCTGCATCTGGCGGCCAACCATCCAGCACTGCCATTGCAGGGAGAATTCTAGGATATTTTTGCGGATCGTCTCGCTTTCGCTTGGCGCATTGACGCTGCCGGCCGCGGCCGCCGACTATCCCGACCATGCGACCAGGCGCCGCGCTGCGCGCGTCAGCCTCCCGCGCAAGCGGCAGAGGTGCACCGACATCACTCCTCGCCGTCGCGCTTGCGCAGCAAATCCTTGGCGAGGTCGCCGAGCGCCGGACGCGGCAACGCGGTGAACGGCAATGGCCGCGTCACGTCGATGGCGGCGAGCCCAAGCCGGGCGGTCAGTAGTCCGTTGAGCACGCCTTCGCCGAGACGCTGCGAAAGTTTCGCCGCGAGGCCGTGACCGAGCACCTGCTGGATCAGGCTGTCGCTCGCCGCCATGCCGCCGGTAATCGCGGCATGGGCGATGACATGGCGCATCAGCCGGATCATGCCGAGCGCGCCGGGCCGTCCGCCATAGAGATGCGCCAACTGCCGGATCAGGCGCAATGACGCTGCGAACACGAACAATACGTCGATCGTCGCGCGCGGGCTGACGGCGGTGACGATCGAGACGCGCTGGGCAGCCGAGGAGATCAGGCGGCGCGCCTCCTGGTCCAGCGGCGTCATCAACTCGCGCTCCGCCAATCGAATGAGGTCGGCGCCGTCGATGATGTCGCCGGCATGTCCCTGCAGCGTGGCGCGCGCCCGCGCCAGTTGCGGGTTCTGGTGCGCGATTTCCAGCAGCTCCTGCACGATCACCCGGCTTTCCGCGCGGTCGTCGCTCAGCAGCGCGGTAGCGGCGCGAAGATGCATTTTCTCGATCGCCGCAAGTCGCGCCAGACCGAGCGCTTCCCGCACAATCACGACGGCCAGCGCCAGAGCCGCGGCAAAGACAAACCCCAGTCCGAGAATGCCGAGACCTTCGCTGCGCGCGAACAGGTCCTCGATCAAGGCGGTCACGCCGAGCCCTGCGCCGAGCAGGACCAGTCCGCTGATTCCGGCCCAGAACACCGCGCCCCAGCGCCAGCCCCGCCGCACCGGCAGCATCGGCGTCTCGACCGCCACCGGCAGCAACGCAGAGTCGGCTTCCGGCGTGACGTGGACGGTGCCGCGCGACGGGCGGCTTTCCTCGTCCGGGTCCATCACAATCACGCCGGGATCGTCGAGCTTGAAGGTCGCCGGCCGCCGGGAGCGCTCACTCATTGCAGTCTGTCTCCGAGGAGGAATTGGAGGGTGCGGTCGAGGCGGATGTGAGGCAACGCGGCCTCGCTTTCGCCTTCGCGTTCGAGCTCCGGCGGGCGAAAGCGAAGAAAGCGAAAATCGGCCTTGTCCGGCGCTGCGGTGGTCAGTCCGGCGAACGCGCCGGCGTCCCCAAAAAGTTGTTCGGGATCGGCGGGAAGGTCGCCCGGAAAGGTCGCGACCTCGGTGTTGCCGTCGAAACGTTCTCCATTGGCGACTTCGCCCTCGATCGGTGTTCCCAGGATCGAGGGTAATTTTTCGCGGCCGCGCTGCACCTGCGCCTCGCGGGTGGCGCGGACCGCGGCCAGCGCGACCACGTCGATCGCAGCGCCGGTATATTCGGCGCGCGCCACCGCTTTGGCCGCGGCTCGCCGCACGATCGCTTCGAGGCGGTCGTGACTCGAATGATGCAGATGATCGGCCTTGGTGGCGGCAAACAGGATGCGGTCGATCCGCGGCCGGAACAGGTTGCTGAAGAAGGTGCGGTGGCCGATCCGGAAGCAATCCAGGATTCCCGCCAGCGCCGCTTCAAGGTCGACAATCGCTTCCGGTCCGGCATTGAACGCCGCCAGCGCATCGACCAGCACGACCTGGCGATCGAGCCGCGCGAAATGATCGCGGAAGAACGGCCGCACCACCACATCCTTGTAGGCCTCGTAACGCCGGACCATCATTGCCCACAGCGACCCTTCCGGTGCGGCGCCATCGGCCGGCAAATCGAGCGGCGCAAACGTCAGCGCCGGCGTGCCCTTGAGACCGCCCGGCATCAGGAAGCGGCCGGGCGGCAGCAGGCTCATGGCGAAACGCTCGTCGCGGCAGGCGCGCAAATAGTCGGTGAACAGCCGCGCCGCCGCCAGCGCCGCCTGTTCGTCTTCCTTGACCTCGGCATTCAGCGTCGCAAGGTGCGCGTGCCAATCCGTGGCAAGCCGTGCGCGCGGCTGCTGCTGCGACAGCGCGAGACTCTCGCGGGACCATTGCTCGTAGCTCTTGTTGAGCAGCGGCAGGTCGAGCAGCCATTCGCCGGGATAGTCGACGATATCGAGCGTCAGCGTGCGGTCGGCGCCATTCTGCCGCTGATAATCGATCACCAGCCGCAGTTCGCTGATATCGACCGTCGAATTGGGCCAGCGCCGCTGCTCGATCAGGGTGCGGACATGGTTCTCGTAGTCGAAGCGCGGCACCGCATCGTCGGGCTGCGGCTCGAGCCGGGCGCGGGCGATCCGTCCCGTGGCGAGCGGCTCGAACACCGGGAAGCGGCCACCGCGGGTGAGGCCATGGATCAGCGCGGTAATGAACACGGTCTTGCCGGCGCGTGACAATCCTGTGACGCCAAGTCGCACCGTCGGATTGAAAAGATTGTCGCCGTAATCCAGCAAGGCGCGCGCCGACAGGCGTGCTTCCTCGACGATATCGGCAAAAGAGGGAGCCATGCGGGGATGAAAAGCTCGGCAGGGAGGAGGCAATTTGCCCAGGAACCAGGCGGAAAGTGGCGATTAGTGCGCCAAAATCAAGCTCCATACTTAGGACGCGATTGGAACTGAAGAGTTTCAGGATTCGTTGACCTCCCCGGGGGTATGTTTTAACGCGTTGCTACCCGGCTAAACTGGACCGCCATGAGTATCTTCAGACCAAAGCAATTCGCCTCGACATCCGTCCATGTGGCCGCCGGCGCCGTCCGCTGGAATTACGACCGGGCCGAGCTGATCGCGGACGGCGTCGTCCATGGGATCGGCGTGTTCGGCGGGCTGGTCGCTGCCACCGTGCTGATCGTGCTCACCGCGATCTATGCCACCGCGTTCGAAGTCGCCGTGGTGTCGATCTATGTCGCCGGATTGCTGGCGATGCTGGTGCTGTCGGCGACCTATAATCTGTGGCCGGTGTCGCGCGCCAAATGGGTGCTGCGGCGCTTCGATCATTCGGCGATCTATGTGCTGATCGCGGCGACCTACACCCCGTTCATCATGCAGTTGAAAGACAGCATTTTCGCCATGGCGCTGTTGGCCGGGGTGTGGTGCGTGGCGATTGTCGGGATCGTGCTCAAGCTGGTGCTGCCGGGTCGCTTCGACCGGCTTTCGGTCGGGCTCTATCTGGCGATGGGCTGGAGCGGCTTCATGCTCTATGACGCCGTGGTCTCGGCGCTGCCGGCGATGGCGCTGGCATTCGTGGTTGCGGGCGGCGCGCTGTATAGCCTGGGCGTGATCTTTCACGCCTGGCAGCGGCTGCGCTTCCAGAATGCGATCTGGCATTGTTTCGTGCTTTTGGGCGCGGCCTGCCATTACACCGCCGTGCTCGATCTGGTTCTGGCCTGAAGCCTTTCAAATAAGTAGCGGATGCGGCGATGCAGGTGGCCGGTAAATTCGTGGTGGTCACCGGCGGCGCCAACGGTATCGGCCGGGCGCTGTGCGAGGTCTTTCACCGCGCCGGAGCGGCCAAGGTGGTGGTCGCCGATCTCGATCTCGTAGGCGCCGTAGCCGTTGCGGCTTCGGTCGATGGCGTCGCGTTCAAATGCGATGTCGGGCTGGAGAAGGACATCCGCCACGTCATCGAGGAAACCGAGAAACGTTTCGGCCCGATCGCGCTGTTCTGTTCCAACGCCGGCATCGGCGGCGGCTTCGATCCGCTGTCGGAGAACGCCGGTGGCACTTCCGACGAGCCGTTTGCCAAAAGCTGGGCCATCCATGTCATGGCGCATGTCTATGCCGCGCGGCATCTCGTTCCGTTGATGAAGGCGCGCGGCGGCGGCTATTTCCTCAACACGATTTCCGCCGCGGGACTGCTTTCGCAGGTCGGCAGCCCGGCCTATTCGGCGACCAAGCATGGCGCGGTGGGATTTGCCGAGAACCTTGCGATCTCGCACCGGGACCACGGCATCAAGGTTTCGATCCTGTGCCCGCAGGGCGTCGACACCAACATGCTGCGCTCGATCCCGAAGGGACCGCAATCCGGCGACGGCGACCTCACCCCGGAGCAGGTCGCGAAAGATGCGCTGGCCGGCATCGAGCAGGAGACCTTTGTCATTCTGCCGCACCCGCAGGTGCTGGGCTACATGCGCAAGAAAACCGAGAACTACGATCGCTGGATCGCCGGCATGGCGAAGATCCAGGCCAGGATGCGGGAAGCCTACGGGAAGTCGTGAGCTTCAGGCGTCATTTCGCCCTGAACGGCACCTATGAACACCCGTCCACCAGAACCAGCCTGCTGGTCGTGGTCCGGTGGCGAATACTGAAAAGATCCTGACAATCCGGATCGCTCAGGAACGCCTCGGCATTTTCCCGTGCCGGGAACTCGATCACCACCATCCGCTCCGGCCTCCAGTCGCCTTCCATGATCGTCGGCTGAACGCCCTGCACGATGTATCTTCCGGAGTGCTTCTTGATGAACGCCGGGATAGCGGCGATGTACGGCCTGAAGCCCGCGAAATCATGGATGGTCAGGTCGAGCACGAGATAGGCTTTCACGGTTGGAGACTCCAGCTTTCCCGGATCATCAAGGGCGCGATGTCCCGTGCGCGTAAAGTAACGGCACCGCCGAATCCACCATTACCTCGATCAGGCTGACGCCGTCATGCGCGAGGCCGCGCTTGAGCGCCGGCGCCAGTTCGGAAGCCTTGCCGACGCGCACCGCATCGCAGCCCAGCCCTTGCGCGATCCGGACGAAATCGATGCCGGGCAGATCGAGGCCTGGCACTTTGCGCACCTGCATCACCTGGCTGAACGAGCGCATCGCCCCGTAGCCTTCATTGTTGATCACGATCACCGTCAGCGGCAGCCTGCGTTGCGCCGCGGTCCACAGCGCCTGGATCGAATACATCGCCGAGCCGTCGCCGATCAGGCCAACGGTCCGGCGCTCCGGATGCGCCAGCGCGACGCCGACCGCGGCCGGCAGGCCGAAACCGAGTCCGCCGCTCGCCATGGTGTAGAAACTGTCCTGTCCGCGCATCGGCATGAATCTGTGCATCGTCGGCCGGTGCGATGGGGCTTCCTCCACCAGCACGGCGTCCCCGGGCATGGCAGCCGCAAGCGCATGCAGCAGGAATTCCGCCGGAATCGGATCGGCCGCGGCGGGCGCCGGTGGCAGCACGCGGCCCGTCGGCATCGCACGCTCGGTTTCGGGCAAGAGTTCAAGCAGCATCGCCAGCGCGGGCTTCATGGTGGCGATGATGCTGGTGCCCGATGGCGCTACCGCGGCCGCGGTCGGATCGTCGGTGATCTGGAAGATCGTGGTCGCGCCGTCGAAGATCGAGGCGTGGCCCTCGACATGGAACGTGAACACCGGCGCGCCGACCACGACCACCAGGTCATGTTCGCGCAGCGCGTCCGAAAGCTGCGCCGGCGAGGCGTGAAGAAAGCCCGCAAATTGCGGATGCCGTTCCGGGAAACTGCAGCGCGCCGAAAACGGACTGACCCAGATCGCCGCTTTGGTCTTCTCCGCGACCCGCATCGTCAGGTCGACCGCCTGCGCGCGATCGACGCCGGGGCCGACCACGAGGGCAGGGCGCTTGCTGTCTGAGAAGGCCGCGGCCAGCGCCTTCATCGCGTCGGGATCGGGACCGATCTCGCGGCTGATGCTGCGGGCCTGCACGGCTTGCGTTTGCTGGGTCCAGTCGTCGATCGGCACCGAGACGAAGGTCGGCCCGCAAGGCGGCTGCATCGCCACGTAGTAGGCGCGCGCGATCGCCGCCGGGACATCTTCGGCGCGCGCCGGCTCGACGCTGAACTTGACATAGGGCCGCGGAAATTCCGAGGCGCGCTCGGCATAGAGAAACGCCTGCAGCGGCACGATGCTGCGCGCCTGCTGTCCGGCGGTAATCACCAGCGGCGTCTGGTTGCGATGGGCGGTATAGATGTTGCCGAGCGCGTTGCCGACGCCGGCCCCCGAATGCAGGTTGACGAAGCCGGCGTTGCGGGTGGCCTGGGCATAACCGTCGGCCATGCCGACGACGGAGGCTTCCTGCAGTCCCAGCACGTAGTCGATGTCGTCAGGCCAGTCGCTCAGGAACGGCAACTCGGTCGAGCCGGGATTGCCGAACACCTTCCTTATGCCAAACGCCCGCAACAGCTCCAGCGTCGCATGTTTGACGCTGACTGACGCCGTAGCGGCTTTTTCGGGCTTACGGGACAATGCAGTGTACCCTTATTCGAATTGCAAATTCCCGTCATTGCGAGCGGAGCGAAGCAATCCAGCTTCTTTCTTCCGAAGAAAGCTGGATTGCTTCGTCGCTTCGCTCCTCGCAATGACGAACACTACCACGTCGCGGTGCCCTTCATGGTCGGCTGACCGGCCGAATTCGCGGTCCATGTTTCCATGCCGCCATCGGTTTGGTTGGCGTTGACGCTGAACTCGCCCTCGAACAGGGGCTGCAGCCCGCGGTAGCTGAATTTTTTCGGCGCCGCGCCGCCATGCAGCCGTGCGGCGAATTCCACCTGCAAGGCCGCCTGCATCGGGCCGTGGAAGATCAGGCCGGGATAACCCTCGACCTTGGTGACGTAATCGCGGTCGTAATGGATACGATGGCCGTTGAAGGTCAAGGCGGAATAGCGAAACAGCAGCACCGGATCGGCAAGATGGGTTTCGCGATGCTGCGCGGCGGGCGCTGCGGCCGCCGGCTTGGCCGGCGCGGGCGTTTGTGCGCCGGCCGATATGTCGCGATAGACGATGTCCTGCCGCTCGCGCAGCGCGGTGCCGCGCGGCGTCGTGATCCGGTGTTCCACGGACACGAAGCACAACGCGCCGGTGCTGCCGGTCTTCATCGACACATCCGATATCCGCGAGGTTCGCGTCATCTCATCGCCGACCCGCAACGGTTCGAGGAATTCAAGCTCGCCGCCGGCCCACATCCGGCGCGGCAGCGGCACCGGCGGCAGGAAGCCGCCGCGGGTGGGATGGCCGTCCGGTCCGAGTTCCGACATCGGATAGACCGGCTGCGCCAGGCACCAATGCGCGGTGAACGGCGCCGCATCGCCCGGCTTCGGCGCGCCGATCTCCATGAACAGCGTGGCGCGCAGGCCGCGCACCAGTTGCGCGGTGACGATGTCGGAGGCTTCATTGCTGCGGCCGATCCACTGGCGCAGATGGTCGAGATCGGGTTTTTCGGTCATCACGATTTGGTCCGGGCGCGAGAGGCTTTGGGGATCTCGGTGTGGTCGCCGATGCCGGGCACGGCGCCATAGTGACGCGGCTGATCGACGACGATGGCCGCGGGCGCAGGATAGGTCACGACCCCGGCCGGCGTATCCACTTCGATGCGGCGCAGATGCGGATGCACCGCGAGATCGGCCATGGTGTTGACCTCGGCAAACGCAATGTCGGCGTCGGACAGGCGCTTCAGCAGCTGGTCACGGGTCATCGCCGCAAAGCTGTCGCCGACCGTCTTGTCGGTCAGCGCGCGGTTGCGAACGCGCTCGACCATGTTGGAGAATCTGCGATCGTCGGGCAGCGCGGGCTGACCCAGCACATCGGCGCATAACTTTTTCCATTCGCGCTCGCTCTGGATCGAAATCAGGATGTCCTTGCCGTCTTTGGAGCGAAACACGCCGTAGGGCGCGATCGAGGGATGGGCGAGGCCCATCCGCTGCGGCGGGTTGCCGGCTTCGGCGTTGAGCAGCGGCACCGTCAGCCAGTCGGCCATTACGTCGAACATCGAGATCCGGATGTCGGCGCCCTTGCCGTGGCGGGACCGCCCGATCAAGGCCTCGAGGATGGCGGCATGCGCGGTGGCGCCGGTGCCGATATCGACGATCGACACGCCGACGCGCGAAGGACCCTCCGGACCGCCGGTGACCGAGGCAAGGCCGCTCTCGGCCTGGATCAGGAGATCATAGGCCTTGCGATGGGCATGGGGGCCGTCGTCGCCATAGCCCGAGATGGTGCAGCAGATCAGCGCCGGGTAATCCTTTTTCAACCGGTCGAGCGAAAAGCCGAGCTTGTCCATCGAGCCCGGCTTGAGGTTCTGCAGCAGCACGTCGGCGCTTGAGATCAGCCCTTCGAGGGTCGCGCGGCCTTCATTGGTCGTCAGATCGATGACCACGGATTCCTTGCCGCGGTTGAGCCAGACGAAATAGCTGCTTTGCCCCTTGGCCGCGGCATCGTAGCCGCGGGCGAAATCGCCTTCCGGCCGCTCCACCTTGATGACGCGCGCGCCGGCATCCGCCAGCCGCGAGCTGCAGAAGGGGGCGGCGACCGCCTGTTCGACGGCAACGACGGTCAGTCCTTCGAGTGGCAGCATCGGCGTTTCTCAGTAGGAGCGCGGCATGCCCAGCACGTGCTCGGCCAGGAATGACAAAACCAGATTGGTCGAGATCGGCGCCACCTGGTAGAGCCGGGTCTCGCGGAACTTGCGTTCGATGTCGTATTCTTCCGCAAAGCCAAAGCCGCCATGGGTCTGCACGCAGGCGTTGGCGGCTTCCCAGGAGGCGTCGGCCGCCAGCATCTTGGCCATATTGGCCTCGGCGCCGCAATCGATGCCGGCTTCATATCGGCGGGTGGCTTCCTTGACCATCAGTTCGGCGGCGCGCATCGCCGCATAGGCCTTGGCGATCGGAAACTGGACGCCCTGATTCTGTCCGATCGGACGGCCGAACACGGAGCGTTCCTTGGCATAGGCGGAAGCTTTCGCGATAAACCATTTGGCGTCGCCGACGCATTCGGCCGCGATCAGGATACGCTCGGCATTCATGCCGGAGAGGATGTAGCGAAAGCCGCTGCCTTCCTCGCCGATCAGGTTTTCCGCGGGCACCTTCAGATCGGTGAAGAACACCTCGGTGGTGGAATGATTCATCATGGTGCGGATCGGGCTGATCGACAGCCCGTTGTTCTTGGCCGCCTGCATGTCGACGATGAATACCGACAGGCCGTCGGTGCGTTTTTTGGCCTGCTCCTTTGGCGTGGTTCGCGCCAGCAGGATCATCAGGTCGGAATATTCGGCGCGGCTGGTCCAGATTTTCTGGCCGTTGACGATGTAGCTGTCGTTGCCGTCGCGCCGGGCGAACGTCTTCAGCGACGAGGTGTCGGTGCCGCTGGTCGGCTCGGTGACGCCGAACGCCTGCAGCCGCAATTGCCCGCTGGCCACTTTCGGCAGCCACTTGGCCTTTTGCGCGTCGCTGCCGTGACGCAGCAGCGTGCCCATGGTGTACATCTGGGCGTGGCAGCCGCCGCCATTGCATCCGGCGCGCTGGATCTCTTCCAGGATCGCGGCGGCTGCGGACAGTTTCAGCCCGGCGCCGCCATATTCCTCCGGGATCAACACCGAGAGGTAACCGGCTTCCGTCAGCGCATCGACGAAAGCCTTCGGGTAGGCCATCTCACGATCGAGCTTGCGCCAGTATTCGCCGGGAAACTGCGCGCAAAGCTTTGCCACGGCGTCGCGGATATCGGCATGGTCGTCTGGTTCTGTTGAGGTCATCGGAACTCGGGTGGCAGGTCGAGGGCGCGGCACCCTGCGATCTCAGCACGCAGGATGGGCAAGGTGCAAGGTGCGCACTATCACGCTGGAATGCGCACCGGCAGGGTTTCGTAGCCTTTCACGAAGCTCGAATAGACCCGCTTGGGTTCGCCGACCACCTCGATCGTGTCGAAGCGCTTGAGCATCTCCTGCCACACGATCTTCAACTGCAGTTCGGCGAGCCGCATGCCGACGCAGCGGTGGATGCCGAAGCCGAACGACAAATGGGTGCGCGGGCGGGCGCGGTCGATGATGAAGTCGTTGGGGTTCTCGATTGCTTCTTCGTCGCGGTTGCCCGAGACGTACCACATCACCACACGGTCGCCTTTCCGGATGGTCTTGCCGCCGAGCTCGGTATCGACCAGCGCGGTGCGCCGCATATGCGCCAGCGGCGTCTGCCAGCGGATCACCTCGGGCACCATGCTGTCGATCAGCGCCGGATTGTCGCGCAGCTTCCGGTACTGGTCGGGGTTTTCGTTCAGGGCGAGCACCGAGCCGCTCATGGTGTTGCGGGTGGTGTCGTTGCCGCCGACGATCAACAGGATGATGTTGCCCATCAAGTTGTCGCGGTCCATGTTCCGGGTGGCGTCGCTGTGCGCCATCATCGAGACCAGGTCGTTGCGCGGCTCGGCATTGACGCGCTCGTTCCACAGATTTGCGAAGTAGGCCGCGCACTCGTCCATCTCGGCGCGGCGCTGTTCGTGGGATTCCACGATCCCGCCCTTGGGCAGCGCGGTGGCGACGTCGGACCAGCGCGTCAGCTTGCGGCGTTCTTCCCAGGGAAAGTCGAACAGGGTCGCCAGCATCTGGGTGGTCAGTTCGATCGACACCCGGTCGACGAAATTGAAGGTCTCGTTGCGCGGCAACCCGTCGAGCACCTTGCCGGCGCGTTCGCGGATCAGGACCGCGAGTTGGTCCAGATGCGTCGGCGTGAACATCGGCGACACGGTCTTGCGCTGGGCCGAGTGCCGAGGCTGGTCCATCGCGATGAAGCTCGGCCAGTCATAGCCTTCCGGAGCGTCGCGGATCGAGATGCCGCCGAGGGTGGAGTCCGACGAGAACAGGCCGTGATTGGTGTCGACATGCATGATGTCGTTGTATTTGGTGACCGACCAATACGGCTCGATCGGCGCGTTGGTGCAATAATGCACCGGCTCTTCCTTGCGCAGCCGCTCGAACCAGGGCCACAGCGTGTCGTTCTGGAACAGCCGCGGCGCGCCCGGATGAAAATCCTTCAACGGCGTCGAATAGGCCTCCTCGCGCGCGGCGCGCGCAAGCTCGGCCTTGTCGGCTTTCACGGCGGTCTGGATGTTCATCGTCGATCGATCCCAAAATCTGAACGCATTCAGCCGGCGATGCGGACCGGCAGCGTTTCGTAACCCTTGACGAAGCTGGAATACACCCGCTTCGGTTCGCCGACCACCTCAATGTTGTCGAAACGCTTGAGGATCTCTTCCCAGATGATCTTCAATTGCAGTTCGGCCAGCCTGATTCCGACGCAGCGATGGATGCCGAAGCCGAACGAGATATGGGTGCGCGGCCGGGCGCGATCGATGATGAACTCGTAGGGACGCTCGATCACCTCGTCGTCGCGGTTGCCCGAGACGTACCACATCACCACCTTGTCGCCCTTCTTGAACTGCCTGCCGCGGAACTCGTAATCCTCAAGCGCGGTGCGGCGCATATGGGCGAGCGGCGTCTGCCAGCGGATCACCTCCGGCACGAAACTGTCGATCAGCGCCGGGTTGTCGCGCAGCTTCCTGTACTGGTCCGGATTCTGGCTCAAGGCATAGATGCTGCCCGACAGCGTGTTGCGGGTGGTGTCGTTGCCGCCGACGATCAGCAGGATCAGGTTGCCGAGGAAATTCTGCGGGTCCATGTCGCGGGTGGCTTCGCTGTGCGCCATCATCGACAGCAGGTCGCTCTTCGGCTCCTGGTCGATGCGCTCGTTCCACAGCCGCTTGAAATAGGTCGCGCATTCGATCAATTCGGCCTGCCGGGCCGCTTCGGTCGGCACCACGCCGTCGGGACCGGGCAAGGTGGTGGCGACGTCGGACCAGCGCGTCAGCTTGCGGCGATCCTCCCAGGGGAAATCGAACAGCACCGCGAGCATCTGCGTCGTCAGCTCGATCGAGACCTGGTCGACCCAGTCGAACACGTCGTTCTTCGGCAGGTTGTCGAGGCATTCGGCCGAGCGCTTGCGGATGTTGATCGCGAGCTGGTCGAGATGGGTCGGCGTGAACATCGGCGCCACGGTCTTGCGCTGCGCGCTGTGGCGCGGCTGGTCCATGGCGATGAAGCTTTCGCGCCTTAAGTCGACCGCGGCATCGCGGATGGTGATGCCGCCGAGCGAGGCCGCCGAGGAGAACACCGCATGATTGGTCTCGATGTCCATGATGTCGTTGTATTTGGTGATCGACCAATAGGGGCCGAACACGCTGTCTTTGCAGTAATGGACCGGGTCTTCCTTGCGCAGCCGGTCGAAATACGGCCAGAACGAATCGCTGCGAAACAGCTCGGGATCGCCGGGATCGAATTGCTCGAGCGGGATCGAATAGGCCCGTTCCCGCTCGGCCTTTTGACGGGAATCCCGGTCGGCATCGATCGTTCCGTGCATCTGGCGTCTCCTCGGATTGTCCCCGGCCGCGGCTGGCCCGGCAGGACGACTGTTGGCCGAATTACATCCCGTTGCGGGCACGAGGGCAAGGGCGAGTTTATTGCCTCTTCTCAGTTTGTCTGGCCCGTGACATGGTTGTTTTCTTTAGAATAATAAGGCCGTTGGCGGCACCGGCGCCATCGGCCCGGAGGCAGTCGGCCATGATCCCCAATGCGCAGCGGATGTTCAATTTCGATCTCGGCGAAACCGCGGATGCGATCCGCGAAACGGTGCGCGATTTCTCCACCCATGAAATCGCGCCGCGCGCCGCCGAAATCGACAAGAGCAATCAATTTCCCCGCGATCTCTGGCCCAAGCTCGGCGCGCTCGGCCTGCACGGGATTACCGTCGAGGAGGAATATGGCGGCTCCGGGCTCGGCTATCTCGAGCATTGCATCGCGATGGAGGAGATCTCGCGCGCATCGGCCGCGGTCGGCCTGTCCTACGGCGCGCATTCCAACCTTTGCGTCAACCAGCTCCGCCGCAACGGCAGCGACGCGCAAAAGCGCAAATACCTGCCGAAGCTGATCTCGGGCGAGCATGTCGGCGCGCTGGCGATGTCGGAACCCGGCGCCGGCTCCGACGTGGTGTCGATGACGACGCGCGCCGAGAAGAAGGGCGACCGCTACGTCGTCAACGGCGCCAAGATGTGGATCACCAACGGCCCGATTGCCGAAACGCTGGTGGTCTATGCCAAGACCGATCCGGCCGCCGGCCCGCGCGGCATCACCGCTTTCGTCATCGAAAAGGGCATGAAGGGATTTTCCACCGCGCAAAAGCTCGACAAGCTCGGCATGCGCGGCTCCGACACCGGCGAGCTGGTGTTCGAGGATTGCGAAGTGCCGGAAGACAACGTGCTCGGCGAGGTCGGCCGCGGCGTCAACGTGCTGATGTCGGGCCTGGATTACGAGCGTTCGGTGCTGGCGGCGGGCCCGCTCGGCATCATGCAGGCCTGCCTCGACGTGGTGATGCCCTATCTGCACGAGCGCAAGCAGTTCGGCCAGCCGATCGGCAGCTTCCAGCTGGTGCAGGGCAAGATCGCCGACATGTATACGACGATGAATGCATCCCGCGCTTACGTGTACGCCGTCGCAAAGGCCTGCGATCGCGGCGAGACCACGCGCGAGGATGCGGCCGGCGCCATTCTCTATGCGTCCGAAAAGGCGACGCAATGCGCGCTCGACGCGATCCAGTTGCTCGGCGGCAACGGCTATATCAACGATTACCCGACCGGACGCCTGCTGCGCGACGCCAAGCTTTATGAGATCGGCGCCGGCACCAGCGAAATCCGGCGCATGCTGATCGGGCGCGAATTGTTCGAGAAATCCGCGTGAGGCTCGAACGGAAGCGCATCTTGAACGACCAATAATCGATCCCGCATTCGCCTGGGCTTTTTCGGGGGAGTTGATTCGTGAATCAGATGGGGTCTGTCCCGCAGCATCCGGTGCCGCCGCCGCCGGTGCCGGTGTCGTTTTCCGGCGACCGCGGCGAGTTCCGCCGGCTGGTGATGCGGGGCACCGGCCTTGAACTCGTCACCGTCGGATTTTACCGGTTCTGGCTCGCCACCGACATTCGCCGCCATCTGTGGTCGAACACCGATATCGGCGAGGATGCGGCGGAATATACCGGCACCGGAAAGGAATTGCTGCTCGGATTCCTGTTTGCGCTGGCGATCCTGGTGCCGATCTACCTCATCTACTTCCTGATCGGTCTCGAAGCCGAGCGCGCCAGGGCTTTTGCCAGCATTCCCCTGTTCCTGTTCTTCTATGTGTTCGGGCAATTCGCGATCTACCGGGCGCGGCGCTATCGCCTGACCCGCACGGTGTGGCGCGGGGTGCGGTTCTGGATGAGCGGCTCGGGCTGGGCCTATGCGGCGCGCGCGGCACTATGGGGCTTGCTGGCGATCGTCACCCTTGGCCTTGCGCTACCATGGCGTGAAGCAGCGCTTGAGCGCTACAAGATGCGGCATTCCTATTACGGCGATCTCGAGGGCAGTTTCGCAGGAAGCGGCTGGGAACTGTTCAGGCAAGGCTGGTGGCTGTGGCTGTTGGGCGTCCTGGTCGTGGTGATGGCGTTGGCGGCTGCCAAGGCTCCGGGGGTGTCATCGCTGTTGATGGTGGCGGCGCCCTTCCTGTATGGCACGTTCAAAGCTATCGAATGGCGCTGGTGGCTCTCGGGCATCCGGTTCGGCGCGGTGCGGTTTGAATCGGCGCTGTCGCGAACGGCGCTGATCGGCCTTTACTGGAAGGTGATCGGCTGGTTCTTCCTGCTGGTCATGCTGTTCTCGGCCTATGCGTTCGCCTGCGCGGCCCTGATCGCGAGCGTGAACCAGACGCCGATCGCCAAGCTGTTCGTGCCGGGCAATCTGCAGGCCAGCATTCCGATGCTCGGGCTTTCGATCGTGGGCTATCTGGCGCTGGTGCTCGGGATGAACGTCGTGATGCGGATGTACCTGTTGCGCGATGTGTGGGCGCGAGTCATTTCCTCGACCGCCGTCCACAATATCGAGGCGGCGGCGAACGTTGTCGCCAGGGGCGAACTGGCAAGCGCGCTGGGCGAGGGCTTTGCCGACGGGCTGGACGTCGCCGGATTCTAGCGCATGAGCATGCCTCCCACCGATGATCCCGCCGGACCGGATGAAACTTCGTCCGGGCCGCGCCGTTCGTCGATTTATTTCGATGGCGCGTCGAGCCGCCGTCACGCGGTCACGCTTTCCTTCGGCGACCGGCTCAAGATCGACGGCGATGCGGGCAGCCTCGCGGTGTGGCCCTATGCCGACATCCGCCGCGCCGACAGCCCAATCGGCCTATTGCGCCTGAGCTGCGTGACGGCGCCGGCGCTGGCGCGGCTGGAGATCCGCGATGCGGCGCTGGCCACCGAGGTGATCGCCCGCTGCACCCGGCTCGATGAAAATTTTCCCGACCGCCGCGGCACGGCGAGAATTGTCGGCTGGTCGATCGCCGCCGCGGTCTCGATCATCGGCGCCGTCTGGTTCGGTGTCCCGCTGGCGGCGGACCGCCTGACGCCGCTGGTGCCGCAATCGTTCGAGCGGCGGCTTGGTGCGGTGGCGGACGATCAGGTCAAGACGATCTTCGGCGCCGGCAAGGTTTGCGACAAGCCTGAAGGGCAGGCCGCCTTCGGCAAGCTCGTGAACGAACTGCGCGAGGCGGCGGGACTGGATACCTCGATCCAGACCGCGGTGCTGGCGACCTCGGTTCCCAACGCCTTCGCGCTGCCCGGCGGCAAGGTCTATCTGTTCAACGGGCTGCTGGCGCGGGCGCAAAACCCCGACGAGATCGCCGGCGTGCTGGCACACGAGCTCGGCCATCTGCGCCATCGCGACGGCACCCGCAACCTGATCTACAACGGCGGCACTTCGTTTCTGATCGGATTGTTGTTCGGCGATGTCACCGGTTCGAGCGCGCTGGTGTTTGCCTCGCGCTCGCTGGTGACGGCGTCGTATTCGCGCGAGGCCGAGCAGAATGCCGATACGGTTTCGATCGAGGTGATGCACAGGCTGGGACGGCCGACCAGGCCGATGGGCGAATTGCTGTTTCGCGTCACCGGCAAGGAAGGCGACAGCGGATTGACCATTCTCGCCAACCATCCGCTCACGGAAGATCGCCTGAAACGCATGAGCGACGAGAACCGGCCGCCGAGCGGCCCGCCGCTGTTGAGCGAGCAGGAATGGGCCGCGCTCAAGGCGATCTGCAGTTCCGGCTCGCGCTGAACGCCAGCGCGTCGTCCCCGCGTTCGCAGGAACCACAATCTACTCCGGCAGGCCGTTGACGTTCTTCACCCAGACGCGGACATCGGCGAGCACTTCCGGCAGCACCGCTTTGACTTCGTCGATGGTCATGCCGACCTTGATGCGCGGGTCGTACAGCACGTTGAGGATGTACTGGTCGTAAACGTCGAAGTATCCCATCGACACATTGTCGTTGAACATGGTCCAGGGCACCGAACTGGTATCGTTGATCGGTCCCAGCGATTGCAGCAGTTCCTCATAGGCGCAGTCGAGGAAGACGAAATCGCCGTTGTCGACGGTCAGGAACACGTCGGAGTGCTCGATTTCGAACCTGTCGTTCTTGCGAAAGCCGGACAGGCATTGCGGATCGAGCGAGGATCGGATCTCTCTCGCGCGCTCGCCGCCGTAGAAGGCGGTGATGGTGCGGAACAGATCGCGGTCGCGCACCAGTTTGACCACGACATTGGCGCCGGCGCTGCTGTCGGCCATCGCGATGTCGAGGTGCTGAACGCGCTGCCCGATGTCGGCGACCACGTTGGCGAGCTGCGCTTTCCGATCCGGACGGTTGAGGCCGTCGGCGAACACCCGCACCGGCACGTCGTATTTCCTGATCCGGTCGACCCGGCCGGCCATATGAAATTCGGCGCCGAACGCGGTCTTGAAAAAGCCTTCGGTGATCTCGCTGTCGGTGAAGGTCTTCTTCTCGGCGCGCTGGCGCGAGGCGATGGCGGGAATTTCACCGGATACGGCCGGCGCGACCAAGTCGCCGCACGCCATTCCGGCCAGAAAGACCGCGAATATCGTTGAGATTTGCGAAGGCCCGCTCATCGCAACAACGCTGCCGCAATCGGACCCCGCGCGCAAGTTCCGCTCGCGAAATGCCATTCGATGTAACGTCAACGCGATTCTGCTCCCTCTCCCACCCAACTCGGGTTTACCCGAGTTGGGCATCTGAAATAGTCGAAGTCGGATATATCCGACTTCGATGGGAGAGGGTCGGGGTGAGGGGTTACGGTCCATCGATAGACCTTAACCCCTCACCCGGCGCTCCGCGCTGACCTCTCCCGATGGGAGAGGTGGCGGCACGCGCCTTCGCGAAACCTTTGACGAAAGGCGTCAGGAATGATTGATCTTGCCTGCATTGAAGAAATGTCGCGAACGGGAGTGGAATGATGAACGGTGCGGAAAGTCTGGTGCGGACCTTGGTGGCGGGCGGCGTGGACGTCTGCTTCGCCAATCCGGGTACCTCCGAAATGCATTTTGTCGCGGCGTTGGACCGGGTCGAGGGCATGCGCTGCGTGCTCGGCCTGTTCGAGGGCGTGGTGACGGGCGCGGCCGACGGCTATTTCCGCATGACCAATTCGCCGGCCTCGACGCTGCTGCATCTCGGACCCGGCCTCGCCAACGGCCTTGCCAATCTGCACAACGCCAAGAAGGCCAATTCCGGCATCGTCAACATCGTCGGCCAGCATGCGGTCTATCACATCGGATATAATGCGCCGCTGACTTCCGATATCGAGGGCCTGGCGCGGCCGATGTCGGCCTGGGTGCGCACCTCGCCGGACGCCAAATCCGTCGCCGCCGACGGTGCTGCCGCGATTGCCGCGGCCAGGAGCGCGCCGCCGCAGGTCGCGACCCTGATCCTGCCCGCCGATACCGCCTGGAACGAGGCCGACGGCGTAGCCCAGGTGGCCGCCGATTCCCAGCGCGCCAGTTATTCGTCGGAAGCCGTCGACAACGCCGCCAGGGTGTTGCGCGGACCCGAGACGCTGTTGCTGCTGACGGGAAGCGCCTTGACCGAACAAGGCCTGGCGCTGGCGGCGCAAATCTCCGGCAAAACCGGCTGCAAGGTACTGGGCCAGACCTACAATCCGCGGATGGCGCGCGGGCGGGGACGGTTCTCGATCGACCGGATTCCCTATGTGATCGAACTGGCGCTGCCGATCCTGAAGGATTTCAAGCATATCGTGCTGGTCGAGGCCAACGACCCGGTGGCGTTTTTCGCCTATCCCAACAAGCCGAGCATGCTGAAGCCCGCGGGCTGCGAGGTCCATCGCATGACCGCGGGCGGCGACAATTCGGTCGCGGCCCTGGACGCGCTGGCGAGCGCCGTCGGCGCCAGGCCGTCGGACGCCAAGCCGCAGAAGCTGGTGGAGTTGGTCAAGCCGACCGGTCCATTGACGCACGCCTCGATCGCGCAGGCGATTGCGATGGCGATTCCGGAAAACGCCATCGTGGTCGATGAATCCATCACCACCGGGCGCGGCTTCTTTCCGCCGACCGCGGCGGCGGCGCCGCACGACTGGCTCCAGAACATGGGCGGCTCGATCGGATTTTCGCCGCCGGTCGCGACCGGTGCGGCGGTCGCATGCCCGGACCGCAAGGTGATCTGCATGGTCGGCGACGGCAGCGCGATGTACACGATTCAGGCGCTGTGGACCCAGGCCCGCGAAAACCTCAACGTCCTGACCATCGTGTTCGCCAACCGCATCTACCAGATCCTGCGCGGCGAATTCGACGGCGTCGGCGCCGGCGAGCCGGGCCAGCGCGCCATGGACATGCTGAAGCTCGACCGCCCGGCGCTCGACTTCGTGTCGCTCGCCAGGGGCATGGGCGTTCCCGGGCGCTCCGTCAGCAACGTCGACGATTTCGTCAAGGCGCTGGCCGAAGGCGTCGCCGAAAAAGGTCCGCGGCTGATCGAAGTGCAGATGTGAATATTCGTCATTCCGGGGCGATGCCGACGGGTCCGCGCAAAAGCGCGGCCCGATTGACGGAGTAAGGGGCAAGATGCACGCCGAACTGGAAAAAGTCATACACGCGCTTGAGGTGTTTTACGCGCGCGAGACCCATATTCTGGAAAAGGACCTCGGCGAGCGCACGCTGACCCATCGGCTGGCGGTGCATCTCGAACGGCAATTCGAGGGCTGGCAGACCGACTGCGACTACAGCCGGCTCGGCGAGCGCACCCTGCGGCTGCCGAGGGGAAGCATCGTCTCGACCGACGATCATCTCGGAAAATCCGTTTACCCCGACATCGTCGTGCACCAGCGCGAGATCCCCAACAACCTGCTCGCCATCGAGGTCCGGAAAGAGGGCAACCATCAGCCGCCGGAACACGACCAGCACAAGCTGCGCGGCCTGACCGACCCGCATCTGTGGTTCGCCTACCGGATCGGACTCTACCTGACGCTGGGAAAGAAGGGCGTCACGGCGTCGGAGGTGTATGTCGGCGGGGTAAAGGACGGGCACCTGTCGGTGTGGTTCGCTGCAAGGCTGAAGGAGGCGGGAGTGGGCTGACAGGGACCTGAACCCGAGCCAGGATCGATGGAACCGGCCGCCACGACGGCGGTTATCCTCCTGAGAAAAAATTAGGAGGCTGTCATGTCGGATCAATGGCGATCTCCCAGCGACGGGATCGACGAAATGCGCGGGGCGAGCGAAGACGAAGCCCTTTACGTCACCGGCTGGACCATCAGCGGGCTGGCGACGCTGGGCGTGATCGTCGCGGTCTGGATGTTCGGGATTTGAGGCGTTGACGGTGTGGCGTTGGTCTGCTGCTCTCAGGAGAGAGCTCACCCGTTGAGCGGGTGGAAAAACCCAATCCGCGCGGCGATGATGGGTGAGGTTTCACCAGCCGCACAAGGTCGCCACTTGAACGCACACTTGGCATCAAGCTGCTTTAATTTCGGCCCATTTCCACATTGTCTATGACTGGGTTGAGTGTGTGGGACAGGTGGTTCGAATGCGTAAGCGTGCGGAGTTCCAAATCGAGAAGATCGTCGCTGCGTGCGACGGCGATTTGCATGGTGCAATTCGAGCGTTGATGATGGTGAATGAATACCTGGAAGGCGAGTTGGTGGCACTGCAATCCGCTTTGGCAACCGGCGAGCGTTCCAGGCGGCGCGCCAATTATTCGCTGCACTAGAGCGTTTTCGAGCGACGTGTCGGCTCAAAACAAGTGTCCGCCGGCCGGACCCGGACGGCCTAGTCGAACGCGACGCCGATCCTGCGCTCCTTGTGCCATACGAGGCGGCACGGCAGGTGCAATCCTTCGCCCGGCATATCCAGGATAAACCTCTCCGGGATTCCGGCCGGGGTGGCGACCTCCAGCGCGGCCCCGGTCGTGGAGAGGTTGCGGACCAGGCAATCGATGCTGCCGCCGCCGAACCTGATGGTCCCGCTCTTCAAAACGCGATGCCGAGGCGCTCTGCGATGTTCACCCATGGGATCAGGATATGACAAAATCCTAAGAAATCGATAAAGCGCAACGAAGAAACTCCACTCTTTTGGCTTTACCCCATATCAACTGAAGTGCCAGCCGGAGCGGCTTCAGAACGTCAAATCGACGACCGGCGCTTCGCCGCACTGCCAGCAACAGTTGGTGCAGTTGTATTGCGACCCAAGATCCTTGCGGCCAATGCCCCAATGTCTGACCTGTTCGGAGTTTTCAAAACCATAACAGGCCTTTTTCCCCCGCATGCAAACGATATCCATCGTGTCTTCGGTATTGTCGGGTATTAAAACAGGCTCTCCATGGATGCCGGTAGAGTCATCATCATCGTAAACTCCGCCAGTGATGGGAACGCCCGTTCTGTTTCTGAACGTCCATCGCATAGGCAACTCGGGAACGCATTCTGCGGGCCCGGTATTGCACCGGGCATTGCACATGATGGATTGATAGATGAAGCCACCCTCGTCTGCGTCTTTTTGCAGTTCTCCGAAACACCTGGACAAGCATTGTTTGTCCGCGGTGCATTTATCCTTGCTGAGATGCTCTTGATCCGCACCCGGCTGGGAATGATCCCCGCAATTGGCGGACGTGATGGGGAGTAAAATCGCCAGCAGTCCGTACAATGCGATTTTCATTTTCCCCTCGCTGTTTTGCAGGCAAAAAAGTATCGCAGGTAGCCCGGTCAACGCACAAGGGATCGAACCTTGGACCTGTTCAGCCAGGAGGCGGAATCGCCTGCAAGACGTCACTGAAAACGCCGTACTGCGCTTTGAACGCTTGCGCGCTGTAGTCCTGGTAGTATCCCGCGGTCACCGCGACAACGAGGTCGAGCTCCGGGACGATGCGAATCGACTGCCCGCCTCGGCCCAGCGCTCCAATCCAGTGGACCTCACGCCCATTGTGCAGGGAGCGGCCGAGCCACCACAGGTATCCATAGGATTGATTATCCGTGGCCTTGATCTTCAATGCCGTCGAGATCTCGATCCAGCCGCTGGAAACGATCTGACGGTCGTTCCAGCGGCCGCCCGCGAGGACGAGCTGGCCGATTTTTGCCATGTCGCGCGGTCGCAAGCGCAATCCCCCTCCGGCATCGGTATCCCCCTTGACTCGAATCCACTCCACTTTGGTAATGCCCAAAGGCTCGAATATCGTCTCGCGCGCAAATTCGTCGAGCGGGCGTCCGGTAGCCTTGCGGACGATGGCCGACACCAGCGCGAGTGCGCCGGTGTTGTAGAAGAACTCCGGTCCAGGTGGGGCCGTCACCGGCAGACCGAGGACGTAACGACACGGATCCGATGCCATATGCATCCGCGCCTCGTCGTTGTTGAAGTCTCCGGTGCTGGGGGTCGCCTCGACCCACGCCAGACCCATCGACATCGTGAGCACGTGCACCAGCTGGATGCGTTCCTTTTCGGGGCTACGCAGGTCCGACAATTCGGGGAAGAAGCTGAAGATCGGTTCGTTGATGCTGCCTATCAGTCCGCGATCGATTGCGATCCCGACCGCGAGTGACGCGACGCTCTTTGAAACCGATTTCACGTCATGCAGCGTATCGGCATCAAAGCTGACGTGTTCGACCCGGCTGCCGAAAATGCCGGGAATCTCGTCGGAACCGCTGAAGTACCGCTCGAACACCAGCCTGCCGCCACGGGCGACCAGCACGGCATGTATATTGGGGTCGCCCAAGGCGGCGAGCCGATCCGCCATTCTGCACAGCGCCGCGCGGTCGATGCGCTTGTCGTTATCAAGGGTGGTGACGGGCCAGCCGTCGTCTCGCCTGGCCGGAACACCGCAACCGTCGGGCGGGTCCGCGTACAGCGGCGACACCGTGAACGGTGCCAGCGCCGTGCCACCGAGAAGTGAAAAAAACTGGCGCCGTTTCATTTGATCCTCTCGTTCACGCCTTTTGTACCTCGTCGAGGTCAGCATAAGATCTGGCCGATATCGCGTCTGAGCTTATCGGATTTTCGATAGCGTGCGATGTCCGTTCTGTTGCGCATAACGGCCGATGCACCGTCAGCGCATGACAGGGCTGTTGTTCCCATCGCGATCCGTCTATCCGGTTGCTGATAGCGTCTTCGCCTCGCCGCGCCGATGCGTGGGGCCCATAGGCGGCGCGGAGGAGCTTGGAGTTATTGAGCCTGCGATGTCGGATCGCGGTCCGGGCGGACCGATCACGCACATCAACCGTTCGCGCCAGGAGCGCGACCGCCACAGGTCGCGGGCCATCGCCGCCCATTCATGGAATGCAATGATCACGGGGTTGTTGGAATGCAGCGGCGTCACCAGGCCGTAACGGCATGGCACGTCGTCGCGCTCGCTG
Organism: Bradyrhizobium sp.; assembly: GCF_004799405.1. Lineage (GTDB taxonomy): Bacteria > Pseudomonadota > Alphaproteobacteria > Rhizobiales > Xanthobacteraceae > Bradyrhizobium. The sequence continues at coordinate 2,535 of NZ_SSMW01000154.1, read as the reverse complement.
ACGAAGGTTCCGAACAGGCGGTCGAATACGATGAAGATGCCGCCGTAATTGCGGTCGAGATATTCCGGATTGGCGGCGTGGTGCACCCGATGATGGGAGGGCGTGTTGAGCACATATTCGAGCCAACCGAGTTTCGGGATCCATTCGGCATGCAGCCAGAATTGGTAGAGCAGGCCAAGGCCGGCGGCGATGAATACCGGACCCGGCGCAAAACCGAGCCAGATCATCGGCACATAAAACACCCCGGCGCCGGCCAGCCGCCCGGTCCAGCCGAACCGGTAGGCGGCGGATAAATTGAACTCGTTCGTTGAATGGTGGACCGCATGCGATGCCCAGAACCAGCGAACGCGGTGACTGGCCCGATGGAACCAGTAATAGAAGAAATCCTGGCCGATCGCGAGCACGACGACCGCGCTGGCGGTGTCGAGCGGCACGGTGAACAAGCGGTGGCGCCAGGCAAAACCGATGACCGGCGCCGCGAGGCTCGCCGAGAGGAACACCATGACAAGGTACTCCCGTCCCAGCGCATCGGCCAGCGAGGCAAAAAAGGCCCGCCAGTTGTAGTTTCGCCGCATCACGAGGGCGAGGAAGACGGCTTCGAGCGTTGCGATCGCGATCACGACCGGAAGGGCGAATTCGAGCATGTGGACGAGCTGCGTCACGGCTGGGCTCCCGTTCGGTCAGCGCGCCGAAGCGGTGCGCTGTCTGCCGTTAGCGTGTCACGGGAGGCGTTTTGCCGCTCGCCGGGTTTCAACCACGGCTGGCCGGATTCCACGAACGGCTGGCCGATTCCGGAAGCGGCGACGCGCTTTCGAGACCCCCGAGATGGGCGCGACGATATTCCGTCGGCGTCAGCCCGGTATGGTTCTTGAACGCCCGGTTGAAGGGCCCGATCGAACCGAAGCCGGCGTCGAGCGCAATCGTCAGAATCGGTACCTCGGCCTGGTCGCGATCGGCCAGCGCGGCCGTCACCTCGGTCAGCCGGTAGCCGTTGACGAAGGCGCTGAAATTGCGGTGCCCGAGTTGCCGGTTGATCAGGCGGCGCAGCCGGTATTCCTGAACGCCGAGACTTCGGGACAGCGAGGCGATGCTCAAGGCGTCCTCGCGATAGGGCTTGCCATTCTCCATCAGCCTGCGAAGGGCCTCAAGCAGGGCGGCCTCTGGTCCCGTCGCGGGCGGAACCGGCCGCGGATCGTCGGTGCGCGCTTGCGCCGAACTGACGCGCGGCGCGTCCAGCGCCAGTCGGTCTTTCGTCAGGCGCAGCGAAAACAGGAAGAACAGTCCGACCAGCACGATCGCATTGATGAGGCTGAACGGGGCGCGGCCGAGAATGCCGGGCCAGATCCACTGCGCTACGATGATCACGATGATATAGAGCGCGACGCAAACCGCATATTCGACGCGAAGCCGGCGCCGCCACTCCACCAGATCCGTCCCCCGGCCGGCCAGCGCATGCCAGACGGCGAACAGCACGAACAGCAGCGCCAGGGCGTCATAGGCGGCCACGAGAGCCGGCGGCGAGCCGAACATTTGCCGCCACGCAAGGGTGGCGAGCCCGAGCCAGGCGAGCGCGTGGTACCAGCGCGCGCGGAATTCGTCGTTGAACAGCGCCGCGCTCACGATCCAGAACACGGCTGGCGCGCTTGAACTGACGATGTGGATCGGCATTCTCCAGCGCAGGTCGAGCGCGTCGAAGCCCGGCGACGATTCGACGATGAAGGCTGCCGCACAGAACTGCAGCAGCGCCGAATAGCGGCTTAATCGGTTTGTCAGGAGGTCGCGGGCGTGCAGGCCGACAGTGAGCAGGAGGATCGCGATCGCGCCTCCCCGCAAGGCGGCTTCCAGGGTCGACATTGAGCTGATGGCCGGTTGATCGTTGCCTCGAAGAGAGAGAATCTCACTCTGTCCTGAGTGTCAACATAACGGAAGAGACTGTCGTGCTCCAATCAGGCGCGGTCGGCGCATCCCGCCGCCGCGTGCGCGTTAAGATCGCGGACTGCACGTAGTGGGTAGAGGGCGGGAGCCGTGGTGGACGCACAAGGGATCGAACCTTGGACCTCTCCCGTGTGAAGGGAACGCTCTCCCGCTGAGCTATGCGTCCGGGATGTTCTGCGCGCCGTCAAAGGCCGTTGGATCGGCGTCCAGTGCCGGCGATTTACGAAGTGCAGGGCACGCGTGTCAAGTCATCGGCCTCAAATGAACCATCCGCCGCTACGCGATAAAACGAATTGTTGAATGCAATCAATCCTATTTTGCCCGACGGGCAAATCACCGAATCCTGTTAAGCCCGCTTTGCAAAAATATTCTGATTTTCAGAAGTCAAAATCAGCAGTATAGCTTTTCCGTCCCGCCCACCGAGGGGCGTTGCGCAACGTCATCAACGCGCGGCGGGATGCGGTGGACGCAAGGCGGCGCGCTGACGAGGCGCTGCTCTCGCGGACGGCGAAGTCGTGTGGTCCTGACACCCCGACGCTGGTGTCAAGTTTGCGAAAGGCAACTTTCGCAGATGACGGTGGCAAGAAAGCCCGGTCACCG
>NZ_SSMW01000153.1:2500-53630 GCF_004799405.1 Bradyrhizobium sp. | reverse complement strand
GCGCGAGCCCGTGAGAGACATCGACACTGCAGCGGTGGATAGCCTGAAAGTGCTTGACCTCAACCGGCCGATTAGAGAAGCGGAAGTCATTTGCTCGCATTGAGCTATTCCGCTTTTGACCCATAGCGGACATCGGCGAAATCCTCCCGCGCTCCTGCAAGACTACTCGGCGTGAGCCTGCAAACCAAGCGGTCACATTGGCACGATGCGCACGCTCGATTTTCAGTCACATCTTGACCGCATTCGCGAAGAGCGTGTCGCCCCACTCGTACAAGGGTCGCATGAAGTCAGATTGGGTGTGGATTGCTCGACCTTTGCGCTCGAGCCATTTTCGTCCGTAGGTATCGAATGGAAAGTGTCGCATGTAGTAGTCGCAGGTCTCTTCCCAATGATCGACCGACAACGACTTACCATAGTGTTGGCAATAGAGACCGGTTCGCACGTGTTCCACGCCGCTCGGTTCTCGTTTCGCGAAGATGAACTCCAACCGGTTTCGCCACAACATCAGAATGTCTCGCCGCTCCGGGCCGAAGAAGCGACGAAAGCCCAATAGTTCGCGATCGGCTTGATAGGGTGCATGATCGCCAGGCGTCATATAGGCGTCGAACAATTGAATCCGCACGCCGTCGTAATCGCTGGAATGCGTTCCTTCCGTGAATCCCCGCAGATCTCCGGTAACGCGCTCATCCGGATCGAAGCAAAATATCCAGTCGAACTGCAGATGTTCGCGCGCCGTCTGCAGCAAAAGCCCGCGATGTCGACCCTCGGCAATCCGGCGTGCCTCGATGTCCGCTTCCCACGACCGATTTGTCACAACTAGAGCAACTTTTGGGTGCTCGCCAAGAATCTCCAGCGTTCGATCCGTGCTCGCGTCGTCATAGGCGACTATCGCATCGACGTTCTTGCAGACGTAGTCCAGCGTGTCTTGGAGAATAAGCGCTTCATCGCGAACGCGGGTGATTCCGATCAAAAAGTGCTTTTGACCCAAGAGGCTTCTATTGCAAACAATGATTTGTTCACTGTCGCGGAGCTTCCAACTACTCGTGCCCAGCATGACACCACCTGGCTGCGACTAAAGATGACATCAAATGACCCGAAGTGCTACCCTTCCGAAGTGTTTAATGTTTAGCATTTGAAAAACAACTTCCGGGAGAAATGATTACAATTAAAAATCCAAAATATCTTCTTCTACTTGCCTCCGCCGCACTGCTGATCCCGTCGATTGCATGCGCCCAATATACGAATCTCCAAGGAGCGGCGCGCACAAAATCTCAACACAACATTGCAAAACAATGCGCAGTATCGGCGGGCATACCTATCCACGCAGACGGTTCCTGGAATGAAGGCTCGCCACAAGCTCTGGCCAAATACAGAGCTTGCAAGGCAAAAAACAATATCAACTAAAGAGCGTATCGAACTCGTGGTCAACCTCAAGACCGCCAGGACACTCGGCGTCAGCTTTCCGCTCACCCTGCTCGGCCGCGCCGACGATGTCATTGAGTGACATTGCGATCAGTGACATTGCGATGCCGCCTGTTGGCAACCAACGCAATACCGAATACCTTCATTGCCGCTCAATAGCTCAACTTTCCGAGCCCGCGCGGAAGCAGACATGAGACGACGCACATTTCTTTTGGCGGCGGGCGGCGCGGCGATCTGGCCCTTGGCGGCGCGTGCGCAACGTTCGCGGCCGACCATCGGCTTTCTCGCCAGCGGTTCGCCGGAGACTTTCAAGACGGTCATCACTGGCTTTCTGGATGGCCTCAATGCAAGCGGGTTTACCGAGGGCGAGAACGTGGCGATCGAGTATCGCTGGGCTCAGTGCCAATTTAACCTGCTGCCAGCTCTCGCCGGGGAGCTGGTCCAGCGCCCCGTGGACCTTATCATAACGATGGGCGGCAACGTCGCCGCCCTAGCGGCCAAGCGCGCGACATCGACCGTTCCGATCGTGTTCCTGACCGGCGACGACCCCGTTTCCTCGGGTCTGGTTGACAGCTTGAACCGGCCAGGCGGCAACATCACCGGCGTCACCTGGCTTGCCACCGAACTCGGCGCCAAGAATCTGGAATTGATAGGCGAATTGCTTCCCGCTGCCGAAGTCATCGGCGTACTGATCAATCCCAACCGTCCGACAGCAGAGGCCCAACTGCGCAATGCCACAGAAGCGGCCGGTCGCGTCGAGAAAAAGTTGCTGGTGCTCAATGCCGGCAACAAGGAGGAGATCGACAACGCCTTTGCCACGATCGCGCAACAACATATCGCCGTGCTGTTCGTCTCGGTCGATCCGCTGTTCATCGTCAATCGACTCCAGATCATAGAGGCGGCGGCGAAGCAGGCGGTTCCGACGTTGTACTTTCAGCGCGAGTTTGTCGATTTGGGTGGCCTCATGAGCTATGGTGCCAACGCGCAGGACGCTTCACGTCTTGTCGGGGGCTATGCGGGGCGCATAATAAAGGGAGACAAGCCTGCCGATCTGCCGGTGCAACGCTCGACCAGGATCGAGACCATTATCAATCTCAAGACCGCAAAATCGCTTGGCCTTGCAATTCCGCCTACCTTGCTTGCTCGCGCCGACGAGGTGATCGAATAGCATCGCGCCGGAACATACCGGTCGGGACAGCGAATGTGAGCCCCTGTAGGAATAGCGGACACAGGCGAACCGCCGGGGGAAAATTGATGCAATCTTTCAGGGAGGAACGATAATGACGACCATGTTTGTCAGGCACACAGTCTCCGACTACAAAACCTGGCGTAAGGCCTACGACGATTTCGCGCCGGTCCAGAAGGCCAAGGGCGTAACGGCTCAGGCCGTATACCGGGCAGCCGACAATCCCAACGACATCACCGTAACCCACGAGTTTGCTTCCCTCGAAGCCGCGCAAGCCTTCGCGACAAGCGCCGAATTAAAGAGTGCCATGCAGAATGCGGGAGTGGCCGGAGCGCCAACGATCTGGTTCACCAACAAGGCATGAGATATCGATCGCGGCCAGGCGCCGGAATTTTTCGCCGGGGTGCGCCGTCTCGCCTGTTGGTACGAAACGGACATGCCGGGCCGGCCCGGCGATGTCCGTTATGGTGAGACAAGGAGATAATCGTGAGCACTCCGATGAAGCATTTTCGGGAAGGGCAGACGGTCTTGGGGTGCCTCTTCGCTCTGGGTTTGCTGAGCGATTGTAGCGGAAGCGGCAGCGGGGCGGGGCCTGAGTGCGATACCGCGGATGCGCGCAATTCGGTGGTCAAGATCGTTTCGGACGACAGCAATAATGCGCTGGTCAATTACGCCGCCAGGAATTCGAGTACGGTTACGGAAATGGCAAAGAATACGACTACCGAGGCTGAAAAATCCGCGATTCTGGAAAAGGCGAGAAAAGGTGCGGCCTATAAACTGGATGAGACAATACGGATGAATTCAAGAAACAAGACCAAACGAAGCGTCACCTGCAGCGGGTTGTTGTATGCCACCGTCGCGGATGCCACGGCGGAAAAAGAGGTGGATTTCAAGGTGGAGCAAACTGCGGACGGGAAGATGTCGGTTTCGGTCACTCCATTTCAATTTTGAACCGTTGGATGCTGTTCGATCGATCGTAGCCCCGGCGGGGGCTCGCCGCCTAACCCCTCTCCCGAGTGCGATCATGTCAAAGGGACAGCCATGACCAAATCCGGATTAGACGCCGAATTCGATGTCGTCGTGGTCGGCGCGGGCTCGGCGGGCTGCGTGCTGTCGGCGCGACTTACCGAGAATCCAGACATTACGCTCTGCGCTATCGAGGCCGGTGGACGTGATCGCAATCCGTGGATCCACATACCGATGGGTTTCGGCAAGCTCGTCCCCAATCCGAACGTCAACTGGGGCTACGCGACCGAGCCGGAGCCGGGCCTCGGCGGCCGCAGCATCGTCTGGCCACGCGGCAAGGTGCTGGGCGGCTCCGGCTCCATCAACGGCCTGGTGTTCCTGCGCGGCGCGCCGAGCGACTACGACGAATGGCAACGGCTCGGGGCGCAGGGCTGGAGCTACCGCGACGTGCTGCCCTACTTCAAGCGGATGGAGCATTGCGTCGACGGCGCCAATGAGTGGCGCGGCACCGGCGGCCCGATGACGGTTTCGCGGATCAAGCGTCCGTCGACGGTCGCCAGGGCCTTCGTCGAAGCCTGCGAGCGCCTGCAGTACCAGCGCAATCCGGATTTCAACGGCGAGCGCATCGACGGCATCGGTTTCGCGCCGCTCAACGTCCACAATGGCTGGCGCCGTTCGACCGCGGTCGGCTATCTCAAGCCGAACCTCAAGCGGCGCAATCTTGAACTGATGACCATGACTCATGTGCGCCGGATTCTGTTCGAAGGCCGCCGCGCTGTCGGCGTCGAGGTCGAGCGCAACGGCCAGATCCAGCGCATCGGCGCGCGCCGTGAACTGGTGCTGTCGGGCGGCTCGATCAACTCGCCGGTGCTGCTGCTCGCCTCCGGCATCGGACCCGCCGGCGAGCTCGCCGCGGAAGGCATCGACGTCAAGCTCGATCTTCCCGGTGTCGGCAAGAACTTGCAGGATCATTATCAGTCGAGCTTTGCATTCAAGACCCACCTGCCCGGCACGCTCAACGAAGCCGTGCTGTCGCCGGTCAAGTCGGCAAAACTCGCGTTGCAGTGGTTGCTCACCGGCTCCGGCCAGATGGCCGTCGGCGCGACCGAGGCAACGTTGTTCGCCAAATCGAATCCGTCGGAACCGGTGGCGGATATCCAGTACCAGGTACTCAACTACTCGTCGGACGGCATTGTGAAGGGCCTGCATCGCTGGCCCGGCTTCAGCTTCATCTTCAGCGTCTGCCGGCCGAAAAGCCGGGGCGAGATCACGCTGCGCGACAAGGAAGGCCGGATGCCGCCACGCATTCTCGCCAACTACCTGACCCACCCCGACGACGTCAGGATCATGGTGGCGGCGTTTCGCATCGCCAGCCAAATCGCGGCGACCGATCCGTTCCGTTCGCTCGTCAGCGAACCGTTGCGGCCGGGGCCCGACGTGAAAAGCGACCAGCAAATCGAGGACTATGTCCGCAAGGTCGGCTCGACCGTGTTTCATCCCTGCGGCACCTGCCGGATGGGCGAGCAGAACGACGCGGTGGTCGACAGCCAGCTGCGCGTTCGCGGTATCGACGGGTTGCGGGTGGTCGACGCTTCCGTCATGCCGGCCATGCCATCGCCGAACATCCATCCCGCCACAATTATGGTCGCGGAGAAGGGTTCGGATATCATCGCAACGGCCTTGGCGAACTGAACCGGGCCGGCACGCCGGCTGCATTCACACTGGCGTTTCTGAGATCCGGACGGTATAATTCCGGCACATTTGACGGTCGCGCGGATGTCGATTTTCTCACGCAGATTGGGTCTGGCACTGGTATTGGCGGCGCTCTGTGCGGGCGGGCAAACGGCCCATGCCCAAACCGCCCCGGTGTCATACTGGATCCCAGGCTCGCTTTTCGGCTTCGGCGGCGATTCAACCGGCGGCCAGAGCCTGAACACTTACGGCAACTTTCCGAGCTTTGACGGCACCGATGCCCGAGGCGGCGGCTTTTCCTATCTGCGCTACAATTTTCCGAACGGCTGGTTTGTCGGCAGCGAAGCCGGCGGCCTCGGCTTGACCAGCATAAGCAACATCAATCCAGGTTCCTACCAGGGCATGCAGGTCGGCTACAACTTCCAGAACTCACCCGTCAGGGTCTTTGCCGGTTTCGACACCCTGAAATACAACAACGGCATCGGTAACCCCTTTGCCCCCTTCGACAACACGTCCAACTCATTGTCAGGCTATAGCGCGCGTGCCGGCGTCGAATTCCAGCCGACGTCGAATCTCAGCCTGTCACTCGGGGTCGGCTTCAGCCAACAGCCGGGAATCAATTCGCTGGTGATACCCGGCGCTTCTGTCCGCTAGAGCGTTTTCGCGCGAAGTGGGTACCGGTTCGCGTAAAGAAAACGCGTCAAAACCAAGCGCTGACAGCGAACCGGGGACCGCGCGAAGGCCGCCGGCCCTGCTATTCCGCCAGACATTGCCTGCAACCGCTCATTCGATTCTCAGATTCGCGTCGCGCACGACCTTGCCCCACTTTTCGATCTCCAGCTTGATGCGCGCGGCGAACTGGTCGGGCGTATTGGCGACCGGCTTGAAGCCGAGCGTTGCAAGCTTCGCCCTGAACTCGGGCTGGGCAACGCTTTTGGCGATCTCGCGCGCCAGCAGCTCGACGATCTCCTTTGGCGTGCCTGCGGGCGCAACGATGCCGGTCAGCGTATCGGCTTCCTGACCCTTGACGCCCTGTTCGGCGAAGGTCGGCACGTCGGGTATCTGCTCGGCGCGCTCGCCAGCCGCAATGCCGATCGCGCGCACCTGGCCGGCCTGTATCGCCGCAAGGGAGGACGGCAACGCGGTGAAGGCGATGGGCGTGTGGCCGCCGATGGTGGCCTGCACCGCCGGCGCGGCGCCGGCGAAGGGAACGTGGACCAGATCGAGCTTGTAGGTCAGACGAAACAGCTCGCCGCCGAGATGCGGCGTCGAGCCCACGCCCGGACCGGCATAGCTGTATTTGCCGGGATTGTCCCGGATCAGCTGCACGAGCTCCGGCAGCGTTTTGGCTGGAACCGACGGATTGACCACCACCACGTTTGGCGAAACCGCAACCAGGGTCACGGCGGAGAAATCCTTGACCGGATCGTACGGCACCGTGGCGTAGAGGCTGGGGTTCACCATGTAGCCGGTGCTGATCGCCATGATGGTGTAGCCGTCGGGGGTTGCGTGCGCGACCTGACCGGCCGCGATGTTGCCGCCCGCGCCGGCGAGGTTCTCGACGAAGAATTGCTGGCCGAGACTGTCGGAAAGTTTTTGCGCCACGAGGCGCGCGATGACGTCGGTGGGGCCACCGGGCGTGAACCCGACCACCACGCGCACCGGCCGGTTCGGATATCCCTGCGCCCATGATGGTGTTACGCCAGCCAGCAGTAACACGGCCGTGAGAATCCCGTACAAAACCGGCATCGTGGCGCTCTCCCTGGGCACATTCTTGTTGGCGCCATCATCGGCGAGCGCGTCGTTCCGAACAAGGGCTGAATCGCGCCGCAGTTACACTCTATCCGCGACAATATCCGCTGATAGAGGTACGGCGGCCGACGTCGTGCCCGTTCTCTGGATGAATGGAGATCGCGATTTACCGACCAAACCAGCGGGTAGTCTGCACGGTCTGGTCTGCCATTCCCTTCAAGCATTCTCGCGCAGCTTCAATCTGAGCCTCGGTTGCCCCGTGACTGCGCGCCCACATTTCGGCCGTTGAAGCTGAATACCTCGCGACGTAACCGCGAACCATCGTGCATGATATTCGACGCAAGATGCCCTGCGTCTCTGCCAACGCTCCAGATGAAAGAGATACGGTCAGCGCGACAGCGCCAATTCCACGCATCAGCATGGTGCCCCCATGAGTGTCTCAGTGCATACCCCAAGGGCAGAGGACCAGACTCGTCGCCGCCACGCAAATTAAACTGAAGAGCACGACAACCTGTCACCAACTATCGACGGCCAGTTCCCCAGGACGGAACCGGCAGATCACGACGCACGGTTGGGAAGGGCGATGCGTGTCACGGGCACTCCACCATGATCTTGTTGGCGAACATCGCGCCGTAATTCGAACTATCGCCACCCATGAAATTCTGCTCGCCGAGTTTCTGGGCCTCGGCCGTGCCGTCGGCCGGCCGCTGGAATTTCATCCGGCAATCGTCGGGCGCACCGACCAGCGTGACCGGATCCGGGTCGGCGAACTTGAAGTCGATGAAGAACTCCGGATCGAACACTTCGAGCGCCAGCACCTTTGGCCTCACCGGCGTCTTCAGCGGCAGGGTGAAATGCAGCGTCAGCCGGCTGTCCCTGTATTCAAAATAATAATCGACCGGCTCCTGAAACTTCTGCTTCCTGCCGTCGGCGCGGGCGAAGGTGAAGAAGCCAAATTCGTGGAGCGATTCGACATTGGTCTGCGCCAGCGGCGCCAGCTCCTCGCGGCTGTAGACGCCTTCGGTCTTGGTCTCGATGCCCTGCAACACATAACTGGAGAACGCGTCATCGAAGGTCCAGGCATGACGCACGCCGATGATCGAGCCATCGGCGCCGTAGAGCAACTCGCTGCTGGCGGTGATCCAGACATGCGGATGCGCCTGCGCGGCGTGGGCGCCGAGGGCGAGACTTGCGGCCAACAGCAGCCAGCCGGACACCCGGCGTATCGCTGATGTCACCTCAGGGAGCCTGTTCACGTCAGGCCGCTTCGGGGGTTTCCAACAGGCCGCGCCGGCGCAGCAACGCGTCCGGCTCCGGCTCGCGGCCGCGGAATGCGACATAGGCGTCTTCAGGATCGCGCGAGCCGCCCGACGAATAGATGTCGTCGAGCAGGCGTTTGGCGACCGCGGGATCGAAGATATTGCCGGCCTCCTCGAAGGCGCCGAACGCGTCGGCGTCCATCACTTCGGACCACATGTAGCTGTAATAGCCCGAGGCATAATGATCGCCGGAAAAAATGTGGCCGAACTGCTGCGGCCGGTGCCGCAGCGAAATCTCCGGCGGCATGCCGATCTTTTCCAGCTCCTTGCGTTCGAACGCCCGCACGTCCCGACTGGCGGAAGCCGGCTGGGTGTGGAATTCGAGATCGATCAGCGCCGAGGAGACGAATTCAACGGTGGCAAAACCCTGGTTGAACTGGCGCGCGGCGAGGAAGCGTTTCAGCAGATCGTCCGGCAGCGGCTCGCCGGTCTGGTAATGCCGGGCGAACTGCCGCAGCACCTGCGGCTGCTCCTGCCAGTGCTCGTAAAGCTGCGAGGGCAGCTCGACGAAATCGGTGAATACGCTGGTGCCCGACTGCGACGGATAGGTCACATCGGACAGCATCCCGTGCAAGGCGTGGCCGAATTCGTGAAACAGCGTCCGCGCGTCATCCGGCGACAGCAGCGACGGCTGGCCATCGGCGCTCTTGGAAAAGTTACAGACATTGAGGATCAAGGGGGTAATCTCGCCATCGAGCTTCTGCTGGTCGCGCAGCGAGGTCATCCAGGCCCCCGAGCGCTTCGAGGGGCGGGCGAAGTAGTCGCCATAGAACAGCGCCTTGTGCTTGCCGAAAGCATCCTTGACCTCCCAGACGCGCACGTCCGGGTGCCAGACCGGAATATCCTTGCGCTCGGCGAAGCTGACGCCAAACAGCCGGGTGGCGCAGTCGAAGGCGGCGGCGATCATGTTGTCGAGCGCGAGATAAGGCTTGATCGCGGCGTCGTCGAAATTGGCCCTGATCTGCCGCAGCTTTTCGGCGTAGTAGCGCCAGTCCCACGCCGCCAGCGCGAAGTTGCCGCCCTCCTCCGCCACCAGCGCCTGCAGGTCGTCGCGATCCCTGAGCGCGCGGGCCCGCGCCGGTTTCCAGACCCGCTCCAGCAGGCCGCGCACCGCCTCGGGCGTCCTGGCCATCGAATCCTCCAGCCGATACGCGGCGAAGGTGGCAAAGCCCAGCAGCTTGGCACTCTCCTCGCGGAGCTGAAGGATCTCGACAATGGTGGCGTTGTTGTCGTTTTCGTTGTTGTTGTCGCCGCGCGCGGTGAACGCCTTGAACACCTTCTCGCGCAGGTCGCGCCGGGTGGAGCTTTTCAGGAACGGCTCAACAAACGACCGCGATAGCGTCATGATCGCCTTGCCGGCCATGCCGCGCTCGCCGGCCGCGGCCTTGGCCGACTCGATAAAGGTGTCCGACAGGCCGTCGCTATCGGTCTCGCCGAGTTCCATGAACCAGTCCTGCTCGTCGCCGAGCAGATGATGGCTAAAAGAGGTCCCCAGATGCGCCAGCCGCTCGTTGATCTCGGCCATCCGCTTCTTGGCGGCCTCGTCGAGCCCGGCGCCTGCGCGGTGGAAGCGGGTGTAGGTGCGCTCCAAGAGCCGCATCTGCTCGGCGGTCAGTCCCAGTCTGGAACGGTTCTGGTAGAGCTGCGCGATCCGCCGAAACAGCACGGCGTCCATCATGATCGGGTTCCAGTGCCGCGCCATCGCAAGCGACACCTGCTTGTCGATCTCGAGCAGCGCCGGGTTGGAGTGCGCCGACACCAGGTCGTAGAACACCGCCGACACCCTGGAGAGCAGCTTGCCCGAGCGTTCCAGCGCGGTGACGGAGTTGGCGAAATCGGGCGCGGCGGGATCGCCGGTGATCGCGGCGATCTCGGCTGAGTGATCGGCGAAGGCCTGCTCGAAGGCAGGCAGGAAGTGTTCGGGGCGGATTTCGGCGAACGGCGGCGTCTCGAACGGCGTCTGCCACGGCTTTAGCAGCGGGTTTGCCTGGGCTTGCGGGGTGGTGGGCTTTTCCAAGGTTTCAGACATCGAGATTTCCGTTTTCGCCTCAAAAATGATCGGGCCAGCTATAGCACGCGGCGAGGCTTTTTTAGGCCTTTTGCGCTTGATAGCGAGGCCCTTTTGCGAGAGATTGCGCCCGCAACAGGATCCGCCTCATGAACGCCCAACCCACCCCGACCGCCGCCCGCCAGATCGTCTGGCCCAGTGTCGTCACCGTCATCAGCGCCGCCATCCTGATCGGCGCCGAAGTGTTCGGCGCGGCGTTCGCCGGCGGCTGGGCGCTCGCGATCCTGTTCGGTCTCGACGACACCGGCGCACACATCCTGCAAGCCGTGCTGTTCGCGCTCGGCGTCCTGATCATGGCGGCGTTCATCCGCGCCGCCCAGCGTGTCGAGCCGTTCACGCGGCGCGCGTGAGATAGCTCGAGCGACAAAGCCGCGCGCTGCTCGCGTCAAACGCTAACGCCTCATTAAAGAAACTTAACGCCTGTTCACGTTCGAGCTCGCTTGCGCGCGCCGAGAGCGGCGCTGAAGGCGCGCGTCGGGGAAAATTGACCCCAGCGCAAAAAAAATGTTGCACAGCAGACTCAAAACCCTTATTTGCACTCTTGCCCAATTTCGCACGTGCCTGTGGTCGTGTGTCAGTCGGTAGGTATCCGGACAAGAGGCCGGACAGCCGCCAAGGGACGAAGCTACCGAGGGTCGCTCAAGTCATCCGAGACTTGAAAGGCCAGCATCTCTCTCAAGAGATGCCATTGAAGGTCTCTTCACCCCTTGCAACCGTGACTGGCAGCCGGAGGCGAACCGGCGCACCTCGTTCTCAACGGGGGACGCGACTTAAAGCAACGACGGATCGGGCTTTTTTGGTCTCTGCCGGCTTTCCACCAGCCGGCGCGAATACCGAAGAGGCTTGTCCTTCATTGCCAGGTGTGCGGGCGGGATCATTCCCAACCAATCCACGGCAGCACAGTTCGGTTCGAGTTTTTTGGCTTAGTTGCGCCTCCATCGCGCGATGCGGCCGGAACGCTCTTATCCGAGATCATTTTTGAACGTGTCCCGTCGCTGGGCCGTTTGGGAGGGTGCTATGACTGAACGTATTCAGGAATTCCTGCGCAACCGTCGTAACGAGGGCCAGGACGTCGAGCCGTGTCTCGTCGTCGACCTCGAAGTCGTTCGCGACAACTACCAGAGCTTCGCCAAGGCGCTGCCGGACAGCCGCGTGTTCTACGCGGTGAAGGCCAACCCGGCGCCGGAAGTGCTGTCGCTGCTGGCCTCGATGGGGTCGTGCTTCGATTGCGCCTCGGTCGCCGAAATCCAGATGGCCCTGGCCGCGGGTGCGACCCCGGAGCGGATCTCCTATGGCAACACGATCAAGAAGGAGCGTGACATCGCGCGCGCCTTCGCGCTCGGCATTCGACTGTTCTCGGTCGATTGCACCGCCGAGGTCGAGAAGATCGCCCGCGCCGCTCCCGGCTCGAAGGTGTTCTGCCGTATTCTGTACGATTGCGCCGGCGCCGAATGGCCGCTGTCGCGAAAGTTCGGCTGCGACCCGGAAATGGCCGTCGACGTGCTCGATCTTGCGAAGCGGCTGGGACTGGAGCCCTGGGGCATCTCGTTCCATGTCGGCTCGCAGCAGCGCAAGGTGAAGGCGTGGGACCGTGCGCTGGCGATGGCCTCGACGGTGTTCCGCGACTGCGCCGAGCGCGGCATCAACCTGTCGATGGTCAACATGGGCGGCGGATTCCCGACCAAGTACCTCAAGGACGTTCCCCCGGTCGTGCAGTACGGCCGGTCGATCTTCCGCGCGCTACGCAAGCATTTCGGCAACGCGATCCCGGAGACCATCATCGAGCCGGGCCGCGGAATGGTCGGTAATGCCGGCATCATCGAGACCGAAGTCGTTCTGATCTCCAAAAAGAGCGACGAGGACGATGTGCGCTGGGTGTACCTGGACATCGGCAAGTTCGGCGGTCTCGCCGAGACCATGGACGAGTCGATTCGCTACGCTATCCGCACCCCGCATGACGGCGCGGAAATGACGCCGTGCGTGCTGGCGGGGCCGACCTGCGATTCGGCCGACGTGATGTACGAGAAGCTGCCGTACCCGCTTCCGGTGACGCTCGAGATCGGCGACAAGCTGCTGATCGAGGGGACCGGGGCGTATACGTCGACCTACTCGTCGGTGGCCTTCAACGGCTTCCCGCCGTTGCGGACCTACCACATCTGAGCTTTCCGCTTGCTTCTCCCGCTTGCGGGGGGAGGCCGGCGCGAAGCACCCCTGCCCCAACCCTCCCTCCCCCTACGCCGGAGGGGGAGCAAAACAACCGGAAGCCGGTCCGCCGGCTTCCATCCCTCACATCCGAGTTTGCTGACAACACTCCCCTGGCATCTGTGCCGTTGGAGTGGGGACTGACGTGCCATGACTGCCTTGCAAGAGACCCCGGTTGTCCTGACCGAAACCGCCCCGTTCGTGATCCGCGCGGAACGCGCTTCGGACGTCGTCGCGCGCGAAGCGCTGCTGGATGCCTGCTTTGGCGAAAACCGCCAAATGCGCACCTGCCAGCGCCTTCGCGACGGGCGCGCACCGGCCGAAGGCCTCGCCTTCTCGGCCGTGCGCCGGGACGGCTTGAAACACCGGTTGGTCGGAACATTGCGGTTGTGGCACGTCAGCGCCGGGGGCGTGCCGGCGCTGGTGCTTGGCCCGCTGGCGGTCGATCCGTCCTGCCGGAAACTCGGCGTCGGAGCGGCGCTGATGAATCACGCGCTCGCGGCCGCGAAACGGCGTGGCCACGGCGCGGTGATCCTGCTTGGCGACGCGCCTTACTATGCCCGCTTCGGCTTCTCGTCGCTGAAAACCGGCGAGTTGTCCCTGCCCGGCCCGTTCGAACATGACCGCCTGCTCGGCCTCGAACTGCGCGACGGCGCCCTCAACGGCGCCTGGGGCATGACCGTGCCGGCCGGTGCTTCGCTGCCCAAAATCCAGGCCAATCTTCTCAAGAAGACACGCGCAATACCGCAGGCGGCCTGAGCGTCATGCCGGAAGGCCGATCGATGACGCGCGACGATGCCCCGAATTTGCGCACCCGAACCGTTACAACGGTCTTGTTGATCATGCTGGTTGTCATGATCATCATGGACATAGTCGCACCCAGACGGGCTTCCGCGACCCTTCGTTCCCAGCGTGACATATCGCTCGTCGTGCGATAGCGAGTTGCCGTGCCGGCCCTGGAAAAAGGCCGGTAAACCGCGCCAGGCCCAGATCGAGGTTCCGATGTCCCGCCGCCTGATTTCCACCGGCTCGCCGTTCGAAAAGACTGCCGGCTACAGCCGCGCGGTGATCGACGGCGATTTTGCCTTCGTGGCCGGCACCACCGGCTATGATTACGCCACCATGGCGATGCCTTCGGATGTCACAAGCCAGGCGCGCAACTGCTTCAAGACCATCGAAGCGGCGCTCAGGGATGGCGGCTTCGCGATGGCCGACATCGTGCGCGCGACCTATTACATCACCGATGGCAGGGACGCGGACGCGGTGTTGGCGGTCTGCGGCGAAAGGCTCGGCGATATCAGGCCGGCCGCGACGATCCTCGTGGTCGCGGGACTCTACAAGCCCGAGATGAAGGTGGAGATCGAAGTGACCGCGAAACGGCGCACCGCTTGATCCCTTCTGGCCCAGCGCATCCCTATCCGGAGACTTTCTCATGAGCCCGCCTACCCAGCAAATCCACGCGAAGATTTCCGGTCCCATTGTCATGATCGGCTTCGGCTCGATCGGCAAAGGCACCCTGCCGCTGATCGAGCGGCATTTCGCCTACGACAAATCGCGCTTCGTCATCATCGATCCGCACGAGGACGGCGAGATCGCCAAAGCCCACGGCGTGCGCTTCATCAAGCAGGCGGTCACCCGCGACAATTATCGCGAGGTGCTGGTGCCGTTGTTGACCGCCGGCGGCGGCCAGGGCTTTTGTGTCAACCTGTCGGTTGATACCTCGTCGGTCGATATCATGACGCTGTGCCGCGAGATCGGCGCGCTCTATATCGACACCGTGGTGGAGCCGTGGCTCGGGTTTTATTTCGACAAGAATATCGGCCCTGAGGCGCGCTCGAATTACGCGCTGCGCGAGACCCTGCTTGCCGCCAAGCACAAGAGCCCGGGCGGGCCGACCGCGGTGTCCACCTGCGGCGCCAACCCCGGCATGGTGTCGTGGTTCGTCAAGCAGGCGCTGCTCGACATCGCCCGCGACACCGATACGCCTTTCAACGACCCCAAGAGCCGCGAAGGCTGGGGCCAGCTCGCCCACAAGCTCGGCGTCAAGGGCATCCATATCGCCGAGCGCGACACCCAGCGCTCGAAGAGACCGAAGCCGATGAACGTGTTCGTCAACACCTGGTCGGTGGAAGGTTTCGTGTCCGAGGGCATGCAGCCGGCCGAGCTCGGCTGGGGCACGCACGAAAAGTGGATGCCGGACAATGGCCGCACCCACAGCCACGGCTGCGGGGCGGCAATCTATCTGCTGCAGCCCGGCGCCAATACCCGCGTCCGTTCCTGGTGCCCGACGCCGGGCGCGCAGTACGGTTTCCTCGTCACCCACAATGAATCGATCTCGATCGCCGACTATTTCACGGTACGCGACGGCCAGAAGGTGGTGTACCGCCCGACCTGCCACTACGCCTACCATCCCGCCAATGACGCGGTGCTGTCGTTGCACGAAATCTTCGGTGCGACCGGCAGGATGCAGCCGAAATGGCACATTCTGGACGAGAACGAGATCGAGGACGGCATCGACGAACTCGGCGTCCTCGTCTATGGCCACGGCAAGAACGCCTATTGGTACGGCTCGCAGCTTTCGATCGAGGAAACCCGGGACATCGCGCCCTACCAGAACGCCACCGGCATGCAGGTGTCGTCGGCGGTGCTCGCCGGCATGGTGTGGGCGCTGGAAAATCCCACCGCCGGAATCGTCGAGGCGGATGAGATGGATTTCCGCCGCTGCCTCGAAATCCAGAGGCCGTATCTCGGCCCGGTGAACGGTTACTACACCGACTGGACCCCGCTGACCGACCGGCCCGGATTGTTCCCGGAGGATATCGACACGTCGGATCCGTGGCAGTTCCGCAACGTGCTGGTGCGATGATTCAGCGTTTCGCAATAAGGATAGCGTTCCAAACCGTTCGGTTTTAGCTGCCACCATCCACAGATGTGAAAATCCTGATGACGCCCTGATCGCCAAGGCTCTATCGTCACACCGGGGTTAGGTGATTCGACTCACCGGTGGGCTACGACATGAAACACGCGTTGCTTCTCAATCCGTTCAACCTGAACCAGGAACCATCCAAGCTGGCCAAAACCGCTACATTCCTCGGTCGACAGGCATCACGGTCGACCCCGGTCTGCTCGAGTTGCCAATCCGACGACATCATCTCCTCCGCCACGGTTCAGTGGAGCAATGAATCGCAGGAATGGGAATTGGCCAGCACGTTCGGTCAACCGACGCATTGCAACAACTGCAAGGGCGCTTGTGATATCATCTGGCGGCCGCTCAACTAGAGTCGCTTCCGTTTCGATGGAATCGAAACGGGGCTCTGGATTCTGATTTTGACGCGTTTTCTTTACGCGAACCGGTATCCACTTCGCTCGAAAACGCTGTGGCGCGGCGTGCCATCACTTCGCCAGATAATCGAACGCGACGCTGCCGAGCCCCAGCGTCAGGTCCGCCTTGAAATGCAGCGCGGACACCACCTCGCGCACCGGCAGCCGCGCGACGTCCGCCAGCGCGTGGGGAAACAGGCCGAGCGCGCCGGGGCCGGTCCACGCCTCTTTCAACACGATGTCTTCGAGAGAATAGCGCACCAGTTCGCAGATTCGCGGCGACCCATCGACATGCGGAATGATCTTGAGAATGAAATTCGGCACCCTTAGGGATTTCAATACGGTGTCGTGATCGACGGTGCGATGCTTGTAGCCCATGGTGCCGGAGGCGCAGAGCACTGAACCGTAATGCAGCGACCCCACCAGCACGTCGCTCTCGACCTCGATTTTCGGCGAGGCGCGCTTTTTGGGAAACCCCCACAACTCGCGGCCGCCCGCGATCGGCGCATCGTCGTCGAGATACATCGAATGGATATAGACACCGTCGACGCCGTCGAGGCGGACCGGAATCACCTGCCCGGTCTCGGTGTAATCGCCAAAGCCGGTTGAGTCCGGCATCCGGATGAATTCATATTTGACGATAGGATCGGTGACTTCGAGCGGCTCCGGCACCACAGCGGCCAGCGCTTCCGGATCGGTCCGGTAGGTGATGACGAAATATTCACGGTTGAAAAAACGATAGGGCCCGGGCGGGAACGACGGGCTGGTCAGCGGCATCGAATAGGCGGTTCGCCTGACGTCGTCGATTTTCATTATCCGCCTCGTGGGTGGCTATCGGATGCACACATTATGCGGCAGCGAGACGCAACTAGCGAGGCTGCAAACTCGGCAAGCCATCACTCCGGGGGGTGCATCCGCGAACATCTGCCTGTCATCATTCGCCACCGGGTCTCGCCTTCGGCGAGCCCGATGACAGGCTCCGGCGGATGATCCAGTAAACGCCGGCGCCTCGATCCCGATGAATGTCGCGGAATACTGGATGCCCCGCATTCGCGGGGCATGACGGACTAAAGGATGCCAGGGCATCGCGGATATCGCGCTATTTTTCCCCGATCGGCGCGGCGATCTTTTCGGCCGGCGCGGGCGGCAGGGCCGGCGTGACTCCGGCCTTTTGCGCCTCGGCGTCGGGATGCGCCGGTTGCGGCGGAATCTCCGATGGCCGCTGACCTGTCGTCACGGACTCGGCAGGCGCCGACGGTTTCGTTTCCGCACCGGGCGTCGATTGCAGCGGCGGTGTCGCCTGCGCCATCTTCGGCTCGTGAACCGCCAGATCGACCAGCGAAACGCCGGATAGCGCAAGCCCCGCCGCGACCATCACGGATGCCAGCAGCAGATCTTTCCTGTAGGCGCGTTTTCTGTCGTCCGGAGACATGTCGTTCACCCCGCGATTGCGAGCGGGATTAACCGACGCCGCGGTTCATTGTTCCCCGGGAAACCGGTAAATGAGGCCTGCCCCCGCCCTAAAGCGTCAGCAGCCCGGCATCGCCGTCCTCGGCGCCGAACGCCAGCAGGGTGCCTTTGCTGTTCCAGGCGAGTGCCGCGACCGGTGAGGCGGCGTTCCTGCGGCGGACCAGGATTTCGGCGCCGTCATCCAGCCTCACCATCAGGATGGTGCCGTCGCTGTAGCCGGCGGCGAGGATATCCTGCCTGGGATGGCAGGCGACGGCGGAGACGCGCGCCTGCAGCGGCGCCAGCATCGCGGGCTCCTTGCCCATCGGTCCGTCCTTGCTGGCGAATGGCCACACGATCACCATGTCGGCGCCCGAGGTCGCCAGCGATTTGCCGCCGACGCTCCACGACATCGACCTGACGCGTCCGGGATAACCGGTCATGCGCATGTGCCGGTGGTCGGCCAGCCGCCAGCCATGCAGCGCCGGCTCATGCATCGCAGTGACCACGAATTTGTTGTCCGGGCTGAACACGACACCGAGATGCGAGCCGGCCCATTCCAGAACTTCGGGCTTGGCCGTCATGTTGGGAAACCATAGCGTCACGCCGTTATAATGCGCGACCGCCAGGCGCAGGCCCTTGGGTGCAAACGCCAGCCCGCCGACCGTCGAGGGCGCGTCGAAGGATTTATCCTCGCCGGTGCCGCCGCGGACAAAAGCGGTCTTGCCGGCCGACCATGCCACCGCGCCATCGGGATGCAGCGCGACATTGTCGATCCAGCGCCGTTTCGGATCGGTCGCGAGCAGCGCGACTTCACCTGCCGCGTTGAGGGCCTTGAGCTTGCCGTCATCGCCGCCCATCGCCAGGCGCATCCCGTCAAAGGCCGAGCACAGGATGCCGCCGCTGTGGACGGCGATGCGCGAAATCCCGCCGTCGCCGTTCACCAGCGCAACCTCTTCTTCGGCGCCGACAAAGGCCGCGTTCTCGCCGAGAAAATGCACGGACGTGACCGGCATGCCGATCGTCAGGCCGCGCACCCGATCGGTGACGGAGACGATGGAGGCCGCATTGTCGCCTGGGTCGAACTCTTTCATCACGTGGTGATACAGCGTTCGAATCCGTCGCGGATGGTCTGCTCGGGCAATTCGCGGCCGATGAAGACCAGACGGCTCTCGCGCGCCTCGCCGTCCTTCCAGGCCCGCTGGTGATCGCCCTCCAGCATCATGTGCACGCCCTGGAACACATAACGGTCGTTGTCGTCGCTGAAGGCAAGAATCCCCTTCGAGCGCAAGATCCGCTGGCCCTCGCTGGCGATGAGGCCCTGCAGCCAGGGCATGAACTTGGTGGCGTCGAGCGGCTTGTCGGTGCGCAAGGACAGCGATTGCATGTCCTCGTCATGGTAGTGCTTGAGGCCACCATGGTGGTGATCGTGGTCGTGGCCGTGATGATGGTGGTCGTGGTCATGGTCGTCGCCGGCCTCGAGAAATTCCGGTTCGATTTCGAGGATACGGTCGAGATCGAACGCGCCGCGCTCCAGCACGTCGGATAGCGCAACCTGGCAGCGCTCGGTGCGATGCAGTTTGGCATAGGGATTGATGCCGCGAATCCGCGCCTCGACTTCGGCCAGTTCGGCCCCGGAAACCAGATCGGTCTTGTTGAGGACGATGACGTCGGCAAAGGCGATCTGGTTCTTGGCTTCGGGCGCGTCTTTCAGACGGTCGCTCAGCCATTTGGCGTCGGCGACCGTCACCACCGCATCGAGCCGGGCGTTCCTCTGCACGTCCTCGTCGACAAAGAAGGTCTGCGCCACCGGCGCCGGATCGGCGAGGCCGGTGGTCTCGACGATGATGGCGTCGAACTTGCCTTTTCGTTTCATCAGGCCTTCGAGGATGCGGACGAGATCGCCGCGCACCGTGCAGCAGACGCAGCCATTGTTCATCTCGAACACTTCTTCGTCGGCGCCGATGATCAGGTCGTTGTCGATGCCGATCTCGCCGAATTCGTTGACGATCACGGCGTATTTCTTGCCATGGTTTTCCGACAGGATGCGATTGAGCAGCGTGGTCTTGCCGGCGCCGAGATAGCCGGTGAGCACGGTTACAGGAATTTTTTGGGAGGTCGGTTCAGGCATGATAACTCCGGAAAAACAGCGATACACCGCACCGGCGGCAAGGAGGCCCCTGCCCTAATTGGCCAGCGCGCTGGTCAGCGCCTTTATATTGTGCCTGACCAGTTCAATGTAAGTGGGGGCGTCGCCCTTTTCATCCGTCAGGCTGTCGGAATAGAGCGTTCCGCCGATCCTGGCGCCGGTCTCGGCGGCGATCCGGCGGATCAGCCGGGGGTCGCTGATATTCTCGAGAAACACCGCCGGAATGCGCAAGGTCCTGATCCGGGTGATAATGTCGGCGAGGTCGCGCGCACTGGGCTCGGATTCGGTGGAAACCCCCAAAAGAGCGATAAAGTCGATGCCATAGGCGGCGGCGAAATAGCCAAAGGCCTTGTGGGTCAAGATCACCTTGCGGCGATCGGGGGGAATTTGTGCGATGGCCCCGCGCACCTCGCGGTCGAGCGCGTCGAGTTTCGCCAGATAGCTTTCCGTATTGGTCCGATAGACCGTTGCGCCTGCGGGATCGACAGCCACCAGCGCGTCGCGGATATTGGCGACATATATTTTCGCATTGGCGACCGACTGCCAGGCATGCGGATCGGCATCGGCACCGACCTTGATCGGCGCGATGCCATCGGTCGCCGTCACGACCGCGGCCTTGCCGCCGGAGGATTGCACCAGCCGCGGCAGCCAGCCTTCGAGGCCGAGGCCGTTGATAACCAGGAGTCTGGCTTCCGCGACCTTGCCGGCGTCCGCCGGCGCCGGCGTATAGACGTGCACGTCGCCGTTGCGACCGACCAATGTCGTCACGCTGACGCGCTCGCCGCCGACGTTTTTTGCGAAATCGCCGAGGATCGAAAAACTGGCGACGACGTTGAGGCGTTCTTCCGCGCGGGCGAGCGAAGCGAGCACTACAAACGCCAAAAAGATAACCCACCGTATCGTCAAAGTCCGACTCATCGAGAATTGGTTCGATGTCGCAGCAGTGACGGTGAGCTCCCTCTCCCCCTGTGGGAGAGGGTTGGGGTGAGGGGTTCAGGTCTATCGATAGGCCTTAACCCCTCACCCGGATCGCATTCCATGCGATCCGACCTCTCCCGCAAGGGGAGAGGTGGCAGCGAGCGCAGAGCTGACAATTGCAACTTCATAAGCAGTCTCAAGCTTCGAGGTGGCGGCCGGGGAACATCTGCCTCACCAGGCCGCCGACGCTGCCGAACAGAACGGAAATAACGTACAGCACCGCCGCCGCCAGGATGATCGCCGGCCCCGACGGTACCCGCGTCTGAAACGACAGCACCAATCCGGCATAACCCGATACGATGGCGCTTACGACCGCGATGCAGATCATGCCGGTGATGTCACGCGACCAGAACCGCGCGATCCCGGCCGGCAAGATCATCAGCCCCACCGCCAAAAGGGTGCCGAGCGCATGAAAGCCGTTGACGAGGTTGATGACCACGAGCGCCAGGAACGCCAGATGCGCCGGCGCACCGGCCCTGCTCACGGTGCGCAGGAATACCGGATCGACACATTCGATCACCAGCGGACGATAGATCACCGCCAGCACGATCAGCGTGATCGTCGCGTTGAACGCGATCACCAGCAGGGTCTGGTCGTCCATCGCCAGGATGTCGCCGAACAGCACATGCAGCAGATCGATATTGGTGCCCTTGATGGAAACGATCGTTACCCCGAGCGCCAGCGACACCAGGTAGAACGTCGCCAGCGAAGCGTCTTCCTTCAGTTCAGTGGTGCGCGCGACCAGACCTGCGAGAATCGCCACCGTAAAACCCGCGATCAATCCGCCGAACGTCATCGCAAAGAGATTGAGGCCCGACAGCAGGAAACCGATCGCGGCACCGGGCAGGATCGCATGCGCCATGGCGTCACCAACCAGGCTCATGCGACGCAGCATCAGGAACACGCCGATCGGCGCGCCGCCGAGCGCCAGTGCCGTCACCGCCGCCAGTGCGCGGCGCATGAATTCAAATTCGGTGAAGGGCGCGATCAGCGCATCATGGATCATGATTCAGGCGGCCCGCGACGACACATCGTCAACGGCGCACGCCGCCGCGCTGTCGTCGAACGCTTCGCACATCCGCCGCGCCTGCATCAGATTGTCGGCGGTCAGCACCTCCGATGTGGCGCCCCAGGCGACCGGCCCGCGCGCCAGCAACAGCGTGTCGGGGAAATTGGCGCGCACCAGATCCATGTCGTGGAGCGCCGCCAGCACGGTGCGCTGCTCGGAATGCCAGCGCCGCACCAGCGCCAGCAGATCGGCTGAGGTTTTGGCGTCGATGGCGTTGAAGGGCTCGTCCAGCACGATCAGGCGCGCATTCTGCAGCAGCACGCGCGCGAACAACATCCGCTGCATCTGGCCGCCGGACAGCGTGCCGATGGCCCGGTTCTCGAAGCCGTTGAGACCAACGGCTGCCAGCGCCTGCGCGATCCCGTCGCGCCCTGACTGGCCGATGCCGCCGAACAACCCTATCGAGCGCCACAGCCCGGTGCCGACGAAATCGAACACCGAGATCGGGAAGCTGCGGTCGATGTCGACCGTTTGCGGCAGATAGGCGATGTCGCGCGCATCGAGATCGCCAAGTCCGATCGAGCCCGCCAGCGGCTTGAGGATGCCGACCAGCCCGCGAAACAGCGTCGACTTGCCGGCGCCGTTCGGACCGACCACTGCGAGGAGCGCGCCGGTCGCGACCTCGCCGCTCAGATGATGCACGGCCGGATGCCGGTCGTAGCCCAGCGTGACATCGCGGAATTGCAGTTGCGCGGCCATGCTCACCTCATCGAAAGCCACACCACCGCCCAGAGCCCGGCGCTGACCGCGAGTGCTGCGCCCAATCGGGCAACCAGCGTCATGCGCAGGATCGACCAGGACGCCGGTTGGGCCGGGTGCGGGGAAGCCGGGCCGTGGCTGTGGGCATGGCTGGGGCCGTGGCTGGGGGCGTGGGTCACGGATAAACGTTATATTATAACATAACAAAAGTCCACGAACCCGCAATTGTCGGCGAGAGTTGAGTCCTCGTCATGCCCCGAGCCTGTCCCGGCCATGACGAAAGTCAATCAGGCCGCCGCAGGCTTACTGCCCAGAATGTCCGACAAGGCCGACAATAGCCGGTCGATTTGCCCGTCCGTGCCCACGGTGATCCGCAGATAGTCGCTAATGCGGGGCGCGGCAAAATGGCGGACGATCACCGCTCGTTGCCGCAGTGCCCCGGCCAGTGCCGCGCCTTCATGCGCCGGATGACACGCGAAGACGAAGTTCGCGGACGACGGCAACACTTTGAACCCAAGCCGGACCAGGCCGCGAGTTAGCCGCTCGCGGCCTTCGATCACGCGCGCCCGGCTCTGTTGAAACCAGGCTTCGTCTTCCAGCGAGGCGATGGCGCCGGCCTGGGCAAGCCGGCCAAGAGGATAGGAGTTGAAGCTGTCCTTGACCCGCGTGAGCGCCCCGATCAGGTCGGCATCGCCGATCGCATAGCCCACCCGCAGCCCGGCCAGCGCCCGGGACTTGGACATGGTTTGCACCACCAGAAGGTTCGGGTGGGAAGCGACCAGCGGAATCGCGGTCTCGGCGCCGAAATCGACATAGGCCTCGTCGATCACCACGGGAGCGTCAGGATGCTGCTCCAGCAGGGCGACGATCTCGGCCCGTGACAGGGCTACTCCCGTCGGCGCATTCGGATTGGGCAGGATGAGCGCGCCGGCCGGCCGGCGATAATCGGCAACGCGGATCCGCATGGCGTCGTCGAGCGGCACGGCCTCGTAGTGTATGCCGAACAGGCGGCAATAGACCGGGTAGAAACTGTAGGTGATATCCGGGAACAGCAGCGGCGCATCGTGCTTGAGCAGAGCGGCGAAGGCGTGCGCCAATACCTCGTCCGAGCCGTTGCCGACGAACACCTGTTCGGGTCGCACCTTGTGATACTCGGCCAAGGCACTCCGCAGCGCGGTGGCCTGTGGGTCGGGATAGAGGCGCAGCGTATCGGTCGCCTGGTCGCGGATCGCCTGCAACGCGCGCGGCGAAGGGCCAATCGGATTTTCATTGGTGTTGAGCTTGACCAATTCCACCATGCGCGGCTGTTCGCCGGGCACGTAAGGCTTGAGGTCGTGCGTCAAGCTGCTCCAGAAACGGCTCATTCTTCGGTCCGGATATCATTGCGGCATCGGGCGGCAGTTATTCACGCGCCCCGTTTGATAGCGGTTTCGCGCGTTTTCAGGAAGCCTTGCAGCCGGTCCGGCGGGCTATGGCTTGCCGATCGCCATCGCGATGGCGGCGGCCAGAAACGGAAACGGCAGCGAGACCGCGGCGCGGAACCAGACGAACCGCGCCGGCATGAACGGGATTTCCCACAGCAGCAACCGCTGAAAGGCGAACAGCGCCCAGGCGACCACATAGGCGATCACCTGCGGCGCGCCGCCGCCGGCCTTCAATGCGACAGCCCCGATTGAAAAGCCGATCACAGGCCCGCCCGGCGTCGCGGCGCCCGCGATCACGGCGGTAAGCACGCCGAACCAGCCTGAGTGAGGCCCGAGCCAGCCGGTGATGATCTCCTGTGGGATGACGGCTGCGATATAGCCCGAGCCGACCACGCCGAGTGCGATCCGTGGCACCACGGCGATGAAGTCGATGGTGCCGTCGCGCAGCGAGGCGATCAGCACCGGCCGGCCGCGCTGCAGAGCGAGAAACCCGACCGCGGCCACCGAGCCCCACAGGATGATGTCGATCAGCAGGGCCGCGCTCATGGCGGCGCGCCCTTCGGATACATCCTGACATAGACAAAACGGCCGAGCGCGCCGGCCAGCACCGGCAACGGCAGCGAGATCACGATGCGCCACATCGTGAAGTCGACCCCCATGATCGGCAATTCCCAGGCAACCGCCCGGCCGTAACCGATCAGCGTCCAGCTTACGACCATCGCGATGGTGGCGCCGAAATCGGCGCCGACCGTGAGCAGCGCGCTCGCCACCGGATAGGCGGTGAAGGGCCCGCCAGGCAGGATCGCGCCGAACGCGGTTCCGATCAGCAGGCCTTTCAGCCCGGAGGCCGGCCCCAGCGACCGCGACACCTTCTCATGCGGCAAGATCTCGGCAATGAACGCGCCGAGCAGGCAGCCCGCCAGCACGCGCGGCAGGATGCCGCCGAACAGCCAGAGATCGTGGGTGAGGATTTCCAGCACGCCGTCGATGCCGTCGCGCCGGTAGACCAGCGTGGCGCTGACCGCGACCAGCACACCGATGAAGATCATCGACCAGCCGATCGGCTTGCGTTTACGCCGGGTACCCGGTTCGCCGTCGTCGGCGTCCTCGTCGGCAGGCGCCGGGTCATTCAGAGGAAGTTCTTTCAAGGCAATCGGTCTGACGGGTGATGAGACCGCAATGGCTTAGTCTTGGCGGCACAGCGAAGCAAACAGAACAACGGCAAAACCCATGCGCGCCTCATTGGAGGCCCATGCGGGATTGCAGCGGCCAAAAGAGGTCACGTCAGATGGCGAACCAGCGCGAGACCGCCGAACAGGCCCGCAATCGAAAACACCACCGACCCCACCACGTAGAACGCAGCAAGCCCGATCTCGCCGCGCTCGTAGAGCAGCGCCGTATCGAGCGAGAACGCGGAGAACGTGGTGTAGCCGCCAAGGATGCCGGTCATCAGGAACAGCCGCCAGGACTGCGACGCGTCCGCCCTGAACGCGAGGTAGCCGGCAATCAGGCCCATCACTATCGAGCCCGTGATGTTGATGAAGAAGGTATGATACGGAAAGGCGGTACCGAACCAGCGCCCGCTCACAACGTTGACAAGGTGACGCAGCGTGGCACCGAGGCCGCCGCCGACAAAAACCAGCAGATAATTCATCAAGTCGTTTCCCGCATCGGCGGATGAGGCCGTCCACACCGCAGCACGATGATATTAGATCGAGGCGGCAGACTCAAATCCACCTCGTGATTCCTGAACTACGGTTTCGCCGTGAATCTCGTCATGCCCGGGCATGACGCAGAATATCCAAACGAAAAGGGCGGCAGCTTGACGCTGCCGCCCAAACTTAGCGCCTGGGAAGTATCAGGCTTTCGAGAACAACTGGTCGACATATTCCCAGTTCACCAGATGGTCGACGAACGCCTTCAGGTAGTCCGGACGGCGGTTGCGATAATCGATGTAATAGGAGTGCTCCCAGACGTCGCAGCCGAGGATCGGCGTGGCGCCATGCACCAGCGGGCTCTCGCCGTTCGGCGTCTTGGAGATTTCGAGCTTGCCGTTCTTGACCTGCAGCCAGCACCAGCCGGAGCCGAACTGGCCGACGCCGGCGGCGGCGAAGTCGGTCTTGAATTTCTCAAGGCCACCGAGGTCCTCGGTGATCTTCTTTTCCAGGCGGCCGGGCAACTTGCTGCCGCCGCCATTGGGCTTCATCCAGTTCCAGAAATGCAGGTGGTTGTAGTGCTGGCCGGCATTGTTGAAAACGGCCGGGTTCTTCCCGAACGAGCCCTTCACGATCTCCTCGAGGGATTTGCCCTCGAATTCGGTCCCCTTAATCGCGTTGTTTCCGTTGGTCACGTAAGCCTGATGATGCTTGTCGTGATGATACTCCAGCGTTTCCTTCGACATATGGGGCGCAAGGGCGTCATGGGCGTAAGGCAGGTTGGGCAACGTGAAGGTCATGGGGGGATGTCCGCAATGATGGGAGACATGGTGTAACGGGAACCCTTATAGAAGGTTCCATCGGTCTAAAACACCGCAATTTGGGAAAACACGGGGTCCGTCGCCCCGCGAATGGCACGCTGATGAGCATCGAGATCGACGTTTTGAACGGAGATACATCGTGGCCGATGGCCAAACCGCTGTTCGACGCGGTCTGGCCGCCCGAAGTCGTGGCCAAATTGCCGTGGGCCGGCATCGTTTTCGCCCATGCCGAGTTGCGGATACTGGTGCAGGCCGAGCCGGAAGGCGCCCTCTGCCATGTCGGCATCTATCGCCGCGAGGTCACATGGAACGGGCGCAAGATGCGGGCGGGCGGCATCGGCGGGGTTCTGACCCGCGAGGACTTTCGCCGCCGCGGCTATGCCAGCATCGCGCTCGATGCGGCGATCCGAACCTTGCGGGACGAAGGTTCGGCTGATTTCGCGATGCTGTTTTGCGAGCCGCACAACGTGCCGTTTTACGCCGGTCGCGGCTGGAAGCCGTTCGACGGCGAAATCTATTGCCAGCAGCCCGAGGGACGGGTCCGGTTCACCGCCATCCCGCCCTACCTCTACAGCCTCAAGCGCGCGCCGCTGAAGGGCGTGATCGACCTATGCGGCCTGCCTTGGTGACCATGCGCGGGTGAACGACCTCAGCGGCCGATATGGCATTGCACAAATTCGATTTTTTGTTATTCAGAGCTGCTTTTTGGGGAAGAATTCTAATGGCTAGCAGGTTCGGTTTTATCATCGCGGTTTTGATGGCGCTCTTGAGCGCTTCGCCGGCGAAAGCGCAAACCAGTGGCCCAGTCAGCGGTATCTGGTTGACGCAAGCGGGCGACGCCAAGGTTCGCGTCAGCAAATGCGGCGGTGGAATCTGCGGGGTCATCGTCTGGCTGAAGGATCCGATCGATTCCGCAACCGGGAAACCCCAGGTCGATGACAAGAACCGCGACCCGTCCTTGGCAAAGCGTCCGATGATCGGGCTTCCGCTGTTCAGCGGCATGTGGCCCTCCGGCCCGGAAAGGTGGTCCGGCCAGATCTACAACGCCGATGACGGCAACAGCTACACCAGCAATATTTCGCTGGCCGGCCCGAACTCGCTGAAGGTCGAAGGCTGCGTCGGCGCGCTCTGCGGCGGCGAGACTTGGAGCCGGTCAGGCCGCTGAAACCTGATCCTTCTCCTCATCCTGAGGCGCCGCGAAGCGGCGTCTCGAAGAACGCCGCACGCGGTCATGGTTCGAGACGCGCGAAGGCGCGCTCCTCACCATGAGGAGCAAGCTAAGCCGCCGTCGCCTTTAGCGCGGTCGCCGCCGAGGCATAGCCGCCGCGGGCGCCATCGATGAAATGGACGTGATCGCTGCGCAACGCCGACGGCGTAAAGCAGGTCATCATCGCCGCATCCTGCCGGTGCAGGCCGTACCGCGCGATTCCGGCCGAGGCCGCCGCGGCAAGACGCTGCGTCAGCGCTCGCTCCAGTTCCGGCGTGCAATCGAGGATCATGCGCAGTCCATCGTCGTATTTGCGGAAGTCGGAGTTCTCCACCACCTGCTGCACATAGGTTTTCGGCACAAAGCCTCCGACGCTGATGCCAAAGCGCATCACCAGATAGGCAAACAGCGTATGCACCAGCACCAACGCTCGCCGCCTGAACAGCGAGCCTTTACGGCCGGCACGGGCCTCGTATTCGACTCCGGCCGGCGGCCATCGCAGCGGCGGACCGCCCGGCGGCACCGGCCGGCCGGAATCCGGACTGCGCTCGGAAAGCGCTATGACGTCCTCGATCAGCTTGCGAAACGCCGCGGGATCGGCGCCCTGCGCCGGCACCACCAGCACCGAAAGAATGAGACCGTGCACCGAAGGAATTTCCTCGAACCGGCATGACAGCCCGGTCAGATCGGGCTGCGTTCCCGGCGGCGCTTTCGGCACCGCGAACTCGCCGCGCTTCATCGCCGCTTCCGCCCACCCCAGGCCTCCGCCGGAAAACATCGCATAGGACAAGTTCGCCGACGGCCCGAACCGGGCGACGCGAACGTCAAGGCCTTGCGCCCGCACCGCTTTGACCGGCACCAGCGCCACCCGCATCACGAGGCCAAGGCTTTCCTCGACCCAGCTCGCAGTCGCCGCCAGCGCCTCGCGCGCGCGATCGAGATCGTCAGGCGATACCGCAAAGCTGGCGCCGTCGCCGCCGAACACGAACGGAAATTCGCGTCCCTCCAGCGCATTGGTGACAGCCGCGATCACGGAAGCGCCGGCCATGTTGACCGCCTTGTAACGCTTCTCGGCAATCGCCCGGGTCGATTCCACGATATCGGCGATGCCGATCGACCAGTCCTGCGGCAACGGCGAATACAACGCCGGGTCCATCAGGCTGGAAAAGCCGCGAAACACCGGAATGCTGCCGTAGAAGGAATTGCCAAGCGTGGTCATGGCTGCGGGATGGTCCGGATTTTGGCAATCGTCAAGTCACTGCAAGATACGGCCGGCACCGCAAATCGGTTCGCGAAAGGCAGCCCGCGCCGCGCATGGAATACAAAAGCCCCTGAAAACAAAATGTTTTCAGGGGCTTTTGTCGGGTTGCGGGAACCGAATTTGAACCCGTATTCCCCGCGCTGACAGGCTACTGCGCCACTGTCACTCCGCCGGCACCGCGTGCGACGGCATCTCCGGCACGGGCATCGTGCTGGCACCGAACTTCTCCACCGCGAAGAAGCCGGCCGCCACCACGGCATAGGCCAGTGCTACGCCGGGCGTCACGCCCATTCCGCCGCCGATGCCAACGGCCTCGCCGTGCATGAAGCCGAAATAGGTCAACACGGCACCCGCCAGCGCGAAGGCGGAAGCCTTCATGAAGTCGCGCTCGATGACGAAGACGCCGATCGCGCCCAGCACCAGGCCCGCAAGGATCGAGCCGCCGCCCATCACTTCCAGCCCGCGGTAGAGCACGCCCTGCTGCGGCAGCGCTGCAATCGCCGCGGTCTTGACCGCGCCGACCTTGTCGGCGGCGAGGCCGCCGACGCTCTGGGCCGCATTGAGCGTCGAGCCGAGCATGGTGTCGATCTGCAGCTTGGCCCAGGCCGCAAGATGCGGCGTCAAGGCCAGCACGATCGCCGGCGCATGCTTGAGCGGCGTGGTCTGGAACGCCTGCGCGCCGATCAGCATGCCGATGTAGAGCAGGATTGGCGAAATCGCGACCACCGGCACCAGCGCCAGCAGCACCGAGATGATGCCGAACCAGGACAACACCACCACCATGATCCCGGTCGCCGCCGAATAACCGATCCGGCCGCCCATCGCCTTCCAGCCGGGGTGGCCGATATAGACCGCGTTGATGAACGGATTGCCCATCAGGCAGCCGATCAGGCTGACGACGCCGTCGGCGGTCAGCACGCGGGTGGTGGGATATGCATCGCCCGCTGCCTCGGCGCTTTCGACGTTATCCATCGCCTCGACCAGGTCGTAGATGCCGAACGGGATCGCCGTCACCAGGATGACGCCAAGGAATTCGAAGCCCGAAAACACCTGGCCGACCGCCGGGATCGGCACCGAAAAGCCGAAGCTTGCGAAGGCGTCGCCGACGCCCTTGACGCTCAAGCCGCCGAGCCCAAGCCCGAACAGGTTGGAGCCCCAGGCGATGATCATGCCGGCCGCGATGGCGACGAGGCCCGCCGGTATTCCCTTGAAATATTTCACGCCGCCGAACCAGCTCACCAGGATGATGGCAAAGCAGATCAGGCCGATCTGCGGCGTCATGTACATCTCCAGCGCCGGCCGCATCGAGATAAAGGTGACGGATACGCCGGCCAGCGTGCCGAGCAGCGCCGCGCGCGGGGTAATCTTCCGGATGTAGGGCGCAATGAAGCCGCCGATCATCAGAATAAAACTCTGGAAGAATACCCAGACCAGGCCCGCGGACCAGCCCTTCATCGCATCGCCGGTCTTGAGCGTCACCGGCAGCATGATCACAAAGGTGACGATGAACATGTGCGGTACGCTGACGCCCGATGGCAACGCGCAGACATCGGTGCGGCCCGTTTTCTGTGCCAGCCGGTAGGCAAGCCACGCATAGTAGAAGGTGGAGAGGCACATCATCAGGCCGAGCGCCGGCAGGATGCGGCCGAACACCAGCGAGTCGGGCATCTTCAGCACGAAGCGCAGCAACCCGGTCAGCACCAGCATGTTGACCAGGATGTTGGTGCCGAAACCGAAAAAGGCATTCCAGTCGCCTGGCGTCCACAATACCGGCTTGAAATCTCCAGCAGTCCCCGTTGTACTCGTGCTCATCGTGATGCTCCCGCTGCCAACTTGTTCGAAGTCTCCGGTGTCATTGCCTCCAGAACCGCGGCGGAGTCGCTGACCCAGCCGAAAATGCCGCCCTGGGCCTTGATCATTTTCAGGCCCATCTCGTGGAATTCGGGGAAATAGGATGCGCAGCCGTCAGCCAGCACGACGCAGCGGTAGCCGCGGTCGTTGGCCTCGCGCACGGTGGTGTTGACGCAGACCTCCGTTGTGACGCCGCACACCAAGAGATCCTTGATGCCGTATTTCTGCAGGAGGTCGCCGAGCTCGGTGGCGTAGAACGCACCCTTGCCCGGCTTGTCGATGACGATCTCGCCGTCGATCGGATAAAGCGCCGGAATGATGTCGTGACCGTCTTCGCCGCGGATCAGGATCCGGCCCATCGGACCGGGATCGCCGATGCGCAAGGACGGCGCGCCGCGTTCGATCTTGGCGGGCGGCGCATCGGACAGGTCGGGCAAATGGCCCTCGCGGGTGTGCACCACCAGCATCCCGCTCTCGCGCGCCGCGGCCAGCACCGCTGCGATCGGCTCTACCGCGCTCGCCAGCTGCGAGACATCGTTGCCCAGCGTCTCGCCGAAACCGCCGGGCTCCATGAAATCGCGCTGCATGTCGATGATGACGAGCGCCGTGCTCGACCAATCGAGATCGATCGGCCCTGGCTCCGCAGCGACCGTACCGCCGGATGAATACTTCGAGTTGGCCATGACCTACGTACCCCCCGCAAGAACTGCCGGAGATAGTTAAGCAAGCCCCATGCCATTGTGTACAACGCGTTCAGGCGTCGCGAGGTTCGGGAATCATTCATATTGTCAGTAAGTTGGATTTCGCGCCGGCGTCTGCTCATTACCTATGCGCAGCTTTTGCGACGTGCATTTGCTTATTCGTTGAGCGACCGGCGAGCCGTGCCGGATCGTTCCCGGCGGCAGTACCAGGACCGCAGAACCGTAACGGGGCGGACTGCCTGTTCAGTTCAACCGCAGCTCGGTGATGTGCCGCGGATCGGCCTTGAGCTCGTTGCGTTCCACGCGCTTGACGATGTCCGTCAGCACGGCATTGGCGCGGCAGTTGAGGCCGACCTTCTCGCCCTCGTGCACCACAAAGCCGTTGAGGAATTCGATCTCGGTGCGCCGGCCCTTCTGCATGTCCTGGCCCATGGAGGGACGCTGCTCGGACGACGTGCGGCTACCGTCCTTGAAGCGCTGCTCGTCGCAGGCGCGCATCGCC
Source organism: Bradyrhizobium sp. (assembly GCF_004799405.1). Lineage (GTDB taxonomy): Bacteria > Pseudomonadota > Alphaproteobacteria > Rhizobiales > Xanthobacteraceae > Bradyrhizobium. Next base: position 21,936 of record NZ_SSMW01000153.1, on the reverse strand, counting down.
GTCTCGTCGCCCTCGCCGGCCCGCGCGATCGTCTCCGGCGGCAGATGCAGAATCTCCTCCAGCTGGTAGCCGTGCGCTTGCCCGACGCGGATCGCTTCGCTACCGAGCCGGGTGGAGAAGCGGCGGATCGGCTCGCTTTTCAACAGCTCGCCGCCTGGCAGGCCGGTGCAGGCGGAGAGCCCGTTGCCCATGACGTTGGCGACCAGTTTCGACCAGCGCTCGCCCCACAGATTGCCGGTGACCTTGGCGCTGTCGGCGTAGCCGACCAGGCGGCAGATTTCTTCCGACCGCGGCGTGATGCGGCCGTGCACCTCGCCGGCGCGAAATACGGTGTGCGCCGCGCCGTGCTTGGCGGCACCGCGGTGGATATGGCCCGGCTCAGGCAGGTTGACCGTGATGCTGCTGGCGATGCAGCCGAGCGTCTTGCCCCAGCCGACAATGCCCGCGATCGTCTCTTCATTCATGCAGTTCTGCAGCGACACCACGTAGCCGGCCGGCGCCAGATACTGGCGGATCAGCATGGTGGCCCAGGCGGTGTCGTAGGACTTCATGCAGACAAAGGCGATGTCGACCGGCGTCTCCTTGGCGAGCTGCTGGGCGTCGGTGACGTGCAGCGCGCGAACCGGAACGGTGAATTCCGGAACGTCCCTGGCGTGGGTGACGCGCAGGCCGTGTTTGCGCATATGCTCGACATGCTCGGGCCACGGATCGATGAACGTCACGTCCTCGCCGGCCTGCACCATATGCGCCCCGGCATACCCGCCGACGGCACCTGCTCCGACAATCGCTATCTTCCGGCCCATGCGTTCCTCCAGGTTTTTTTGAGGCTAGCGTGCCCAGGGGATGACGATCCCGGTTACCTTGTAGCCGCACCGACGCGTAGCATTTTCCGGGCCCGCTGCAAGGCGGATTGAACCGCCGATCGCTGCTCAATCGATGGGCTTGAGGACGAGCTCCTCCGGCCGCGCCTTGACAAAACCGAATTGCGCATAGGCGTCCTGCGCGGCATCCGACCTCAGGAAGGCGAGATAACTCTCCGCGTTTTCCTGGTGCCGGCTGTTTTGCAGCGCGCCGACGGCATAGGAGACTTCGTCGCGCAAGCTGTCTGCGGCCGGCAGTTCCACGGTCTCGATCTGAGCGCCGTGACGCAAGGCTTCCATCCCTTCGGTCTTCCAGACGATGCCGGCATCCGACTTGTCATCGCGGATGCGTTCGGGCGTTTCCCGGTGATGGACGGCGGTGAACCAGTTCCGCTCCGTGGTCTGGCAGGAGGCGCATTCCTGGCCGTTGGCAATCGCCGGCCACAGCCCATGCCGTTCCAGCACCTTGCGGGCATAGAATTGCATGATGCCCTCGCTCACCGGATTGGGCATCGAGGTCCGGACGTTGGCCCGGACGAGATCGTCGATGCCGGTAATGGCCTTCGGATTGCCCTTGGCCACCATGATCTGCAGCTCGTTATGCATGTAGACCTCATAGCTGTTCATGAGGCCGGCGGCCTTGAGCTTTTTCAGGTGCCCGAGATTGACGGAGGCATAGACATCGGGAGTGCCGCGATATTCCTTGCCGTCATAAACCCAGCCACCGCCTTCGATCGCTGAAAGAAGCAGGCCGGGTGGCAGCGTGATCAGCCCGACGGTCACACCGGGATGGACTTTCCGGAAAGCACCGACCACCTCATCCATCGCAAAAAACTGGTTGCCTGCGACCCAGAGCACCAGATCGGCATCGGACATCATGTATTCGAGTGCTGCGACACCTTCCTGAGGCGGACCGTTGCCGGAATAGAATTTGAGGTCGGTATCCTTGTTCGGCGGAATTACCGCGAGCGCTTTTGGTGTGTTGCCTTGCGCCAGGGCTGGCGACCGCACCGCGACGACCGTGATCGCCAGGATAATCGCCAATCCTGCCCGCAGCGCTAACGATGCCGGGCCATTATTCATGTCGACCCTTCGCCCGGCGACGGCATCGCCTGCAGGACGAGGCGATTGAGGCGCGCGGCAAAGGCTGCGGGATCCTCGGGCAATTCGCCGTCGAGGATTTGAGCCTGCTCCAGCAACAGCAGCGACAGATCGTCCGCGGTCGCCGACCCTGCTTCAGCCTTCGCGATCGCCGCCACCAGCGGATGCCGCAGATTGATCTCCAGGATCGGTTTGGTCCTGACCCCGCGATTTTGCTGCGACAACAGGCGCTCGAGCTCCCGATCGGGCCCCTGACTGCCCGCGACCAGACAGGACGCGCTGGTGGTCAACCGCTGCGAGGCCCTGACATCGGTGACGCGATCGCCGAGGCAGGCCTTGATGACCGCGATCGTCGCCGCCTCGTCGGTCACGGCCGCGTCCTTGGCCTCTTTCCCGGCGCTGTCATCGAGCAGCGGAACGAGATCGAAGTTGACATCGCCCTGGCTCAGCGATTTCAGCGGCTTGCCTTCAAAATCCAGCCGCGCCGACGCCCAGAACGCATCCACCGGATCGGTCAGCAGCAGCACCTCGATGCCGCGGGCCGCCGCCGATTCGAGCTTGGGGTTCGACTTCAATCGCTCGATGCTGTCGCCGACCAGGAAGTAAACCTCGGTCTGGTTGGGCTTGAGGCCGGCGATATATTGCCTGAGCGACCGCTTCTCGCCCGCGGTTGTGCTGAATCGCGCCAGCGCCAGCAATTTTTCGCGCCGCTCGAAATCTTCGTAGAGGCCTTCCTTGATCACCGGGCCGAAGGCGTCCCAGATTTTGCCGAAGCTGTCGGGTTCCTTTTCGCCCAGCGTCTCGAGCTCGCCGACAACGCGGCTGGTGACCGCTTTCCTGATCTGCGCCAGTTGCGGATTGTTCTGCAGCATCTCGCGCGAGATGTTGAGCGGAAGGTCCTCGCTGTCGACCACGCCGCGGATGAAGCGCAGGTAAGCCGGCAACAGGTCGGCATCGTCGGTGATGAAGACACGGCGCACATAAAGCTTGACCCTGCCCTTGCGCGACGGCTCGAACAGGTCGAACGGTTTGGTGGAGGGTGCAAACAGCAGCACCGCATAGGACTGCCGTCCCTCGGCGCGATAATGCAGCGTCATCGCCGGCTCGTCGAACGCACCCGCAATCGACTTGTAGGCCTGCACATAGTCCTCCGGCTTCAGTTCCGATTTGGGACGCTGCCACAGCGCGCTGGCCGAATTGATCTGGCGCGGCTCGCCCTCTTCCGGAACCAGCACAATCGGAAACTGGATGTTGTCGGAATAGGCGCCGACGATACGTTCGATCTCGTAGGTCTCGAGGTATTTTTTGGCGTCGGGTTTCAGGTGCAGCACGATCTCGGTGCCCCGCGCGATTCGCTTCGCGTCTTCCTCCCGAACTGGTGCGATTTCGAATCCGCTGCCGCCCGACGAAGACCAGGTCCAGACCTCATCCGCGCCCGCCCGGCGGCTGGTGACGACGATGCGCTCGGCCACCATGAAGGCGGAATAAAACCCGACGCCGAACTGGCCGATCAGATTGGCGCCGTCCTTGGCCTCGGCCAGACGCGACAGGAAAGACCTGGTGCCGGAACGCGCGATGGTGCCGAGATTGTCGATCAGCTCCTGCCGGTCCATGCCGATGCCGCTGTCGGCAACCGTCAGCGTGTTGTCCTTCTTGTTCGGTGCGATCCGGATTTTCGGCGGCTCGCCGTCCGCGATCAGTTCGGGACGGGCGATCGCCTCATAGCGCAGTCTGTCGCAGGCGTCCGACGCGTTCGAGATCAATTCGCGCAGGAAAATATCGGTCTCCGAATAGACCGAATGCACCATCAGGTGCAGGAGCTCGGAGACCTCGGCCTGGAATGGCTGGGATTCAACGGGGGTTTCGGTATCGGTGGTCATTAACGGTCTCGCTGGGTGGCAAAGGGTAATAGCGGAAAATCCGATATAGCGATGCTATCCGGGGAGGCAAGGTTTGCCGGTCTGGTGTTATCCCAAAGCTTCCGGATTTACCTAAGCTATTACAAACGCGGCATGAATGTCATCTTGCCGCTTCCCGGCCGCCCCAGGTGCTAGTGAGCAGATTTCGCACCGGCGCCTCGCTTGACCGCGCGCAACGTCAAAGCCAGCGGCACCATGACCATGGACTGGGGCTCGACGTTGATAGAAACGGCTCGATAATTACAATTGGCAAAGTCTGACCAACACAATCCATTCAGCAAGAGTTCGTCACTCATCTTCGAGCATTTCGGGATCGTTGATCAGGACCAGAGTTAGAATTTCGTCTGTTGCGCTTCGGATTGTTTGTTCGTGTACAGCAAACTTTCCTGCATCGCGACGATCAAACCAAGCTTCCGCGTCAATTTTGCGCGGCATTGGATCATCCGGCTTTTTGCCAAAAAGGACGCCGAACGCAAAGCTATCAGCGTCGAGATCATCTCTCGGAAACCATCGCGGCGGAACGTCGGGGCCACGCGCAAACCATTTGCGGCCTTTAAGCCCATGACAAACCAGCAACGCGGGCGAGTGGCCGCCTTCGACAAGACGAATGGCGGTCGCTGATCGGCTCGTGTGAAAAATGTCGGCGATATCGTTGACGGCTTTGAAATTCAATTTCGGATAGACGCGGGCGGCGGGGCCGAAAAGATAATGCGGCATAAGAAGATCAGCCGCATAGTTATTAGCGACACGTTCGGGAGACATCTTACCTTGTGGAGCGGACTCCTCAACGCGACAGACGAGCGTCTGACCTTTGTGGTGAGTCCAATGACCAATTTCGTGAGCCAGTGAAAAGCGCTTCCGCCGATCGGAACAATCCTTACCGATCGTGATGATCGCAGCTTCGTTCCGTCCAATAATGCGCGCCTCACAACCTTCGAGTTTGCGATATCGGACGCGCGCGCCGAGATGAAAGGCGATCGCTTCAAGGTCGATCTCGCCGGGCTCCGTGATCCCGAGTTCCTGGAGCAAGCGTTCTGCCGGCGCAAAGCTGCCCCGAGACTAGGCAGCACGCGCTGATCCCGCAACTGAAAGGTGCGGGTCGAAACTCGCTTCACGTCCACCAGTCATCGCTCGAATACGGAGACAGGGTCCGAGCCAAAGCACCAAATAGCCGACAGAAGCCGAAGTTCAGCAGCTCCCAATGGTGTATCGCCCAGAGTTCTCCAACCGCAGGCGGTGGCGACACGGTGGCGACATGCTCAAAACAAGAAAGCCGCCCCGAAGGGCGGCTCTCAAAAAACCTCATAAAATCAGAGGTTTGTCTGGTTGCGGGGACAGGATTTGAACCTGTGACCTTCAGGTTATGAGCCTGACGAGCTACCGGGCTGCTCCACCCCGCGATAAACCATGCTCACCCTCCCGAAAACCGAACACCGAAACGAATTTGGCCCACGCCCAAAGGCGCCGATCGATCCCGTCCGGAGGCTTCCTGAGAAGGCAACCCGGGCAAATGCCCATGGCGCGAGCGGTATGTACCAATGCGAGGGTGCTTTGGAAAGGCCCGCGAGCGATCTTTTCGGGGTTTTATCGGGGCGGAACAGGCTTTATCAGGCCAAACAGGCCCGCAAGGCCGCTCTTGCCAGAATTGGCGCAAAAGCCCAGCTTTGGGCCAAGAGAATTTTGGGGGGAACGCCATGGACCAGCCGCTGAAAAGCCGGGGGCAAAGAGCCCTGGATGATGCGTTTCAGCGCATGTTCGAGCTGTCGCGGACCATGCCGGCGCCGACGCTGACTGAGCGTCTCGACCGGCTGGCGCGCTTGCGCGCGGCGATCTCGGACAATGAAACTGGTTTCGAGCAGGCGATCTCGGCGGATTTCGGCCATCGCAGCAGCATCGAGACCGCGATCGCGGAGAGCTTGCTGGTGCTCGGCGAAATCAGGCACGCCGCCAGGCACTTGAAGAAATGGATGGCGCCGCAGCGGGTTTCGACCGCGCTGCAATTCATGCCGGCCAAGAACCGGCTGATCCCGCAGCCGCTCGGCGTGGTCGGCATCATCGCGCCCTGGAATTACCCGTTGCAGCTCACGCTGGCGCCCGCAGTGGCCGCCCTTGCCGCCGGCAATCGCGTGATGATCAAGCCGAGCGAGCTGGTGCCGCGTTTTTCGGCGCTGCTCAAGGAAGTCATCGCCGCGAAATTCGACGCCTCGGAAATGATGGTGACGGGCATCGAGGACGATATCGCGCAGGCGTTTGCTTCCCTGCCGTTCGACCATCTGATGTTCACCGGCTCGACCCGGGTCGGCCGGCTCGTGGCGGAAGCCGCCGGGCGCAATCTGACGCCGATCACGCTCGAGCTTGGCGGCAAGTCGCCTGCCATTGTCGACCGTTCGGCCGATCTAGCGGAAGCAGCGGCGCGTATCGCCTATGGCAAGCTGCTCAATGCCGGCCAGACCTGCATCGCGCCCGACTATGCGCTGGTGCCGGAAGCCTCGGTGCAGGATTTTGCCGAGCGGCTGCAGGCCAATATGCAGAAGATGTTCGGCACCGACCCCGATAATGCCGACTACACGTCGATCGTCTCCGACCGGCATTATGCGCGGCTCGAGGGCCTGGTGGCCGACGCCGCCGCCAAGGGCGCCAAGGTCATGCAGGCCGCGAAGGCCAGCGATCCCGCCTGGAAATCGAAACGCAAGTTTCCACCGACCATTCTGCTCGGCGTCACGCCTAACATGACCGTCATGCAGGAAGAAATCTTCGGGCCGCTGTTGCCGATCATGGGCTACAGGGACGCGGGTGAGCCGGTCGCCTACGTCAACAAGCACGACCGGCCGCTGGCGCTGTACTGGTTCGGCAAGGACAACGCGGCGCGCGACGAGGTGCTGTCGCGCACCGTCTCCGGCGGCGTCACCGTCAACGATTGCCTGTTTCATTTCACCCAGATCAACCAGCCGATGGGCGGCGTCGGGGCGTCCGGTACCGGCGCCTATCACGGCGAATGGGGGTTTCGCTCCTTAAGCAAACTAAAGCCGGTGTTCTATCGTTCGCCGTTCAACCGGCTGGCCGATCTTTATCCGCCCTATGGCGCCAGGATCGCGCGGCTGGAGAAGATGCTGCGATTGATGTCGTAGCGCCAGGATTGCTTCGTCGCTTCGCTCCTCGCAATAACGAGAGCTGGCAAGCCATAAGAAATATCAACGAGGGGGAACAACCGTGACGGATACATTCGATTTTGTGGTGGTGGGCGGCGGCTCCGGCGGCTGCGCGGTCGCAAGCCGTCTCTCCGAGGATCAGAATACGTCGGTGGCGCTGCTGGAAGCCGGCGGCAAGGACGACAACTGGGTCGTCACCGCGCCGGGCGCGATGATCCTGATGATTTCCGGCAAGGTCAACAACTGGGCGTTCGATACCGTGCCGCAGGCGGGCCTCAACGGCCGGATCGGCTATCAGCCGCGCGGCAAGGGACTCGGCGGCTCCTCCGCGATCAATGCCATGGTCTATATCCGCGGCCACAGAAGCGATTACGACCAGTGGGCCTCGCTCGGCAACACCGGCTGGTCCTATGCCGACGTGCTGCCTTACTTCAAGCGCTCGGAGGACAATGCCGAACTCGGCGGCGAGTATCACGGCAAGGGCGGTCCGCTCCACGTCACCGGACTGCGGTCCGACAATCCGGTGCGGGAGATGTACCTGCAGGCCGCGCGCGAAGCCCAATTCCGCATCCGCGAGGACTTCAATGCCGAGGACCAGGAAGGCCTCGGCAGCTATCAGGTGACGCAGAAGAACGGCGAACGCTGGAGCGCGGCGCGCGGCTACATTCACCCCTTCATGGCGACGCGTCCGAATTTGCGCGTCGAGACCAACGCGCAGGCCACCCGCATCCTGTTCGAGGGCAAGCGCGCGGTCGGCGTCGAATACCGGCAAGGCAAGGAAACCAGGCAAATTCGCGCCCGCCGCGAAGTGATCCTGTCGGGCGGCGCGTTCCAGACGCCGCAACTGCTGATGCTGTCCGGCGTCGGCGACAGCACAGCCCTTGCCAAACACGGCATCGCCTCTACGCATCATCTGCCGGGCGTCGGGCAAAACCTGCAGGACCATCCGGACTTTGTATTCGGCTTCACCTCCGACGCGCCGTATTTCGCCGGCCTGTCGTTCGGTGGCATCGCGCGGATCTTCAAGGGCATCGCGCAATACCGGCGCGAGCGGCGTGGACCGATGACATCGAACATCGCCGAATGCGGCGGCTTCCTCAAAACCCGCCCCGACCTCGACGTGCCCGATATCCAGCTGCACTTCTGCATGGCGATGGTGAACGATCACGGCCGCAAGCCGCGCTGGGGCACCGGCTTCTCCTGTCACGTCTGCCTGCTGCGCCCCAAAAGCCGCGGCAGCGTCTGGCTGCAAAGCGCCGATCCGCTTGCCGCCCCCGCGATCGATCCGAATTTCTTCGGCGAGCAAGCCGACGTCGATACCATGGTCGCCGGCTTCAAGGTGACCAAGCGGCTATTGGATGCGCCGGCGCTGAAGGCGCTGCAGACCTCTGACGTGTTCACCGAAGGCGTCGAAACCGACGACGATATTCGCAAAGTGCTGCGCGAGCGCGTCGATACCGTCTATCACCCGGTCGGCACCTGCAAGATGGGCGTCAACGATTCGATGGCGGTGGTCGATCCGAAGCTGAAAGTCTACGGCCTCGAAGGCCTGCGCGTGGTCGACGCCTCGATCATGCCGACCCTGATCGGCGGCAACACCAATGCGCCGACCATCATGATCGGCGAGAAGGCGGCCGACATGATCAAGGCGGAGATGCGGGCGAATTGAACCAGGTCGCCATTCAGAGGTACAGTAGGCATATCGAACCACCAAAAAAGCCATCCGAACCAGAGGGGAGTGAGACAGTGGATCTTGGAATCAAAGGCCGCCGCGCATTGGTATGCGCATCCAGCAAGGGCCTGGGACGCGCTTGCGCAGCCGCACTTGCCGCCGAAGGCGTGCATGTCACGATGACCGCGCGCGGCGCCGAAGTGCTGGCCAACGCCGCCGCCGACATACGCAAGGCAAACCCCGGCGTCACGGTGACGGAAGTCGCCGGCGATATCACCACGCCTGCGGGCCGCGAGGCCGCGCTGAAAGCCTGTCCCGACCCAGACATCCTGATCAACAATGCCGGCGGTCCGCCGCCCGGCGATTTCCGCAACTGGACCCGCGACGACTGGATCAAGGCCATCGACGCCAACATGCTGACGCCGATCGAACTGATCAAGGCGACGGTGGACGGCATGATGGCACGCAAGTTCGGCCGCATCGTCAACATCACCTCGGCCGCGGTGAAGTCGCCGATCGAGATACTGGGCCTGTCGAACGGCGCGCGCGCCGGCCTCACCGGATTCGTCGCCGGCATCGCGCGCAAGACCGTGATCAACAACGTCACCATCAACGGTTTGCTGCCGGGACCCTTCAATACCGACCGGCTGCGCGGCACCGCGAAGGCGGAGGCCGAAAAGCGCGGCCTCACCGCGGAGCAGATCATGGTGGAACGCGCCAAGCTCAATCCCGCCGGGCGCTTCGGCGATCCCGACGAATTCGGCGAGGCGTGCGCGTTTCTGTGCAGCGCCAAGGCCGGCTTCATCACCGGGCAGAACATCCTGCTCGATGGCGGCGCGTTCCCCGGCACGCTCTAACCGAAAGCGCTACCAAATGAAGGCGGCCTGGTATGAGCGGACGGGCGCTGCACCCGATGTGCTGAGCTTTGGCGAGATGCCGACGCCGGCGGCCGGACCTGGCGAAGTCCGGGTCCGGCTGGAAGCCTCCGGCGTCAATCCCGCCGATGCCGGCCGCCGCTCCGGCAGCTACCGCGCGATGGAATACCCCCGCGTGATTCCCAACAGCGACGGCGCAGGGATCGTCGATCAGCTCGGCGCCGGCGTCACGCGGCTCAGCGTGGGGCAACGGGTCTGGCTCTTTAACGGGCAGCGCAACGGCCGCGCGTTCGGCACCGCGGCTGAATATATCGCGCTGGCCGAGCATCTGGTGACGCCGTTGCCGAACGACGTGTCGTTCGCGGCCGGGGCGACGCTCGGTATCCCCTGCATGACCTCGTGGTGCTGCCTGTTCGGCGATGGGCCGATCGCGGGCCGGACCGTCCTGGTCACCGGCGGCGCCGGCGCGGTCGGCCACTATGCCGTGCAACTGGCAAAATGGGGCGGCGCGCGCGTCATCGCGACTGTTAGTTCGCAGATGAAGGCCGAGCAGGCGCGCCTTGCGAGCGCCGACCTCGTCGTCAACTACCGGACCGAGGACGTTGTCGCCAAAACGATGGCGTTCACCGCACAGCGCGGTGTCGATCGCGTCGTCGACGTCGACTTCGGCGGCAACATCGAAACCACGCTGAAGCTGATGGCGATGAATTCAACCATCGCGGTCTACGCCACCAACGGCAATCGCAACCCGGTGGTGCCGATACGCACCCTGATGGAAAGATGCATCGCGTTGCGCACGCTGGTGCTGCCGGCGTTGCCGCCTCCGCTGCTTGCGGCAGCTCAAGCCGATATTTCGAAATGGCTGGCGGCGGGAACGCGTATTCACAACATCGCCGGGCAGTTCGCGCTATCGGAAACCACCCAGGCTCACCTTGCGGTGGAAAAAGGCGACAAGCTCGGCACCGTCATCGTCGATTGCGCGCGGTAGCAGTTTCTTCCAACTCGAAGCAGAATTCTCACCGTACCGGCGTGGTTCGCTCGTCGGCCCAGCTCAGTCCGAACTCATCGAGGCCCTCGGCCAGGAGATCACCCAGCATCGGTTCGCCGAGAAGATAGCTTGCGGTGCGCCCGTTGCGGCCATCGGCCGCCTCACGACGGAGATCTTGCCATTCTCGATGGTCGCATCGCCGCGCCCGAGCCGCATCAGGGCGACCAGGTCGATCTGCTCGTCGTCCGTCAGCGCATCGATGAAGCCCGTAATCTCGCGCGCCACCGGATCGCTGCCATTATCCTCGAGCACATCGATCATGTTGTCGTCAGTCCCGTTGGAGCCGGAATCCGGATCGGTCGGCGCGTCCGTGGCATCGAATTCCCGCGCTTTCTCGATCAAAAAACCGACTTTTTCGGCTGAAATCGCTAGCTCTGGCATCGCGCGCTCCTTGGGCAGGCTTTCCCCGATAACGCCCGATGCCGCCGGATGATCCATTGCACAGGCTTGCGGAAACCAGCATCTTTCGCCCTCCAACAAGCGGATTTTCAGGGAAGCGCCGGATGCACTGGAAAGTGGGCAAGGTCAAAATCACGAAAATCGTCGAACTGGAGACGATCGGCAGCACGAAATTTATACTGCCCCTGGCCAGTAATGAAGAAATCCGGAAATTGCCCTGGCTGATTCCCCATTTCGCCACCGACGAGGGCCGTCTCAAAATGTCGATCCACTCGCTGGTGGTCGAGACGCCCTCGCGGCGGATCGTGGTCGATACCGGTCTTGGCAACGACAAGGAAGGCCGCAAGGTTCCGACCTGGAACAACCGCCAGGAGCCGTTCCTCGAGACCATGACGGCGGCCGGCTTTGCGCCCGACAGCATCGACACCGTGCTCTGCACGCATCTGCATGTCGACCATGTCGGCTGGAACACCCGGCTCGAGGGCGGCAAATGGGTGCCGACCTTCGCCAACGCGCGTTATGTGTTCGGCAAAACCGAATACGAGCATTGGCGCGACCACCGCGACGAGTCCGACAAGGTGGCTGTCTTCAATGACTCGGTGCAACCCCTCGCCGATGCCGGCAAGGCCGACCTCGTCGCCAGCGACGCCAAAATTGGCGATGAAATCACCCTGATCCCGACGCCCGGCCACAGCCCCGGCCATATGAGCCTTCACATCCAGTCCGACGGCGAAGACGCCCTGCTGATGGGCGACGTCGCCCATCATCCCTGCCAGATGGCGCATCTCGACTGGTCGTCGACCGCGGACTCCGATCCGGTGCGCTCGGCGGTGACACGGCGCGAATTGTTCTCGCGTCTTGCCGACAGGCCGACGCTGGTGATCGGCGGCCATTTCAACGGCGGCCGCATCCGGCGCGACGGCGACGCCTTCAAATTCATCGTTTAGGGCATGATCCCGGAGCCGTTACTTCCCCCATGCGCTTTTCGGATAAGGGACCTGCCATGCGGCGCGCAGTCAGCAGTTGAATTTCCCCGCGTGCTGTTCCATGAAGCATCCAAGTAACCAAAACCACGTCAGGGAGTGATGAAAATGAAGCTTGTTCGGTATGGGGCGATTGGCCAGGAAAAGCCCGGCCTGATCGATAAATCGGGTCAACTGCGCGATCTGTCGGCGCATGTGAAGGACCTCAATGGCGAGGCCTATGCGCCGGCCTCCTTGGCCAAGCTCGCCGGTCTCGACGCCGCCAAGCTGCCCGCCGTGGACGGCAAGCCGCGGCTCGGCGCGCCGGTTACCGGCCTCTCGAAATTCGTCGCCATCGGCCTGAACTATGTCGATCATGCCAAGGAGACCGGAAACCCAATTCCGCCCGAGCCGATCTTCTTCCTGAAGGCCAACACCAGCCTCAGCGGCCCCAACGATCCGGTCGAGAAGCCGCGGGAATCCAAGAAGCTCGACTGGGAAGTCGAAATCGCCGCCATCATCGGCACCCGCGCCAAATATGTCTCCGAGGCCGACGCGCTCAATCACGTCGCCGGCTACTGCGTCTGCAACGACGTCTCCGAACGCTACTTCCAGCAGGAACGCGGCGGACAATGGACCAAGGGAAAATCGCACGACACCTTCGGTCCGCTCGGCCCGTGGCTGGTCACCAAGGACGAAATACCGGACGTGCAGAAGCTCTCGATGTGGCTCGACGTCAACGGCAAGCGCTGCCAGACCGGATCGACCTCGACCATGATCTTCACCATCGCGAAGTGCATTGCCTACGTCTCGACCTTTCTTACCCTGCTGCCCGGCGACATCATCACGACCGGCACGCCGCCCGGCGTCGGCGCCGGCATGAAGCCGCCCAAGTTCCTCAACGTCGGCGACGTCGTCACCCTCGGCATCGAAGGGCTTGGCGAGCAGCGGCAGGAAATCGTCGCCGCTTGAGGATCATGCACGCGTATTTGTAAAATTCGTCATGGCCGGGTTTGTCCCGTCCTTCAGGACGTTTAGTGCGAAGGCGCGCTTGGCACTTTTGTCCGGCCATGACGGAGAAAAAGGAACACTCCATGAAACTGACCTACTCTCCCGCTTCGCCGTTCGCCCGCAAGGTCCGCATCGCCGCGATCGAACTCGGCCTGATCGACAAAATCGAATTCATTCCGGCCACCGTGGTGCCGGGCCAGCTCAATGAAGAATACTCGCAGATCAATCCGGTGAAGAAGCTGCCGGCGCTGATCCTGGACAATGGCGAGGTGATCGTCGATTCCTACGTCATCGTCGAATATCTTGATGAGTTGGCCGGCGGCGGAAAGCTCGTTCCGGCATCCGGCGCCGTCAAATGGAAGGTCAAGAGCGACCATTCCCTGCTGCAAGGCATGCTCGATTCGATGCTGCTGTGCCGCTATGAGCGGATGGTGCGGCCGCAGGAACTGCGCTGGCAGGCGTGGAGCGACGATCACTGGCACCGGGCGTGGAACGGCATGGCGCGGTTCGAGAAGCAAGCCGACATGCTGTCACGGCCGCTCGACATCTCGCAGATCGCGCTGGTCTGCGTGCTCGGCTATGCCGATTTCCGCTTTCCCGATTGCGGCTGGCGCAAGGCCTATCCGAAGCTCGATGCTTTCCACGAAAAGATGCTGACGCGACCTTCGGTCAAGATCTCGCTGCCGCCGCCGGCGTAACGCCGCAGCCATGCGCGACCGCCTCGATCAACTACGGCGTCTCGGCTTCGCCGCGGTCTTCGCGGTCATTGCCTCCGGTACACTGGCCGAGACCAATCCGGTTTGTGGCACTCCGGCCGCATTGGACGACGGCTGGATCGCAGCCTCGCCCGAAAGCGCCGGCCTTGATGGCGCACGGCTATGCGGCATTGCCGCCCGGCTGAAGGATACCGAAGCCGACGTTCATGCCGTCGTCATCGTCCGTCATGGTGAACTGGTGTTCGAGCAATATTTCGCAGGCTATGACGAGCGCTGGGATGTGCCGGGACAATACGACCATGACGCGACCACCAGACACGATATGCGCTCGGCTTCCAAGAGCGTTATCTCGCTGCTGATAGGCATCGCAATCGACCGCAAGCTGATCGCCGGCGTCGATGAACCCGTGGTCAAATTCTTCCCGGAATTTTCGGCGCTCAAGACGCCAGGCTGGGACGGCATCACCCTTCGCCATCTCCTGACGATGTCATCCGGTATCAAGTGGAACGAGAACCTCGCCTGGACCGATCCCGGCAACGACGAGCCTCACCTTGGCGCGGACGCCAACCCGCTTCAGTACATTTTGGCGAAGCCGATCGCCGGGCCGCCTGACACAATCTGGACCTATAACGGCGGCGGCACCGATCTGCTGAGCAACATCATCGAACGCGTTTCCGGGAAGTCATTGCAAGCCTTTGCCCGCGAAACTTTGTTCCAGCCGCTCAGCATCACCGACTGGGAATGGAAGACTTATCCAACCAACGGGAAGATTGCGGCGGCCATCGGCCTTCGTCTCCGGCCGCGCGACGCCGCGAAGCTCGGACAGCTCGTGCTCAATCGCGGCGTGTGGGAAGGCCGGCAAGTCGTCCCGGCGGCATGGATCGCGCAATCCACCGCCCCGCGTTTTCAGGCCATCGGCTACTTCGGCGATTTGTTCTTCTACGGCTATCAGTGGTGGCTCGGCCGCACGCTTTCGGAAGGCAAGGAAGTCACGTGGATTGCCGCCATGGGACAGGGCGGCCAGCGCATCTTCGTTGTTCCCGAGCTCGATCTCGTCGTGATGATGACATCCGGCCTCTACTTCAGCGGGCACCAGGGTCATGCGGAGATCGACATCCTTTCCAATTTTGTGATTCCGTCCATCCGCGACAGATAACGCGTCGATGCAGCCGGCGACATCACCTCAGTCGAACAGGCTCGGCGTGTGATTGACCACTGCGCCCTCGATCGCAAGCATTTTGAGTTTGGTCACCACGCCGCCATTGGCGGAAAATCCGCCGGGCTTGCCGCCGGCGGCGAGCACGCGGTGGCAAGGCACCACGATCGGACAGGGATTGCGCCCGAGCGCCTGGCCGACGTCGCGTGACAGCTCGACGCCGCCGAGCCGCCTGGCGATATCGCCATAGGTCAGCGTCTTGCCCGGCGGAATGGTGCGCGCAATATCGTAGACGCCGCGGTTGAATTCGGGAACGCCGTCGAGATCGAGCACGACGTCCGACAGATCGTTGGGTTTGCCCGCGAGCAACTCCACCATCCCGTCAATCGCGCTTTGTACCTCGGTCGGCGGCGGCGCCTCGGCAATGTCGCCATAGCGCTGATGGATGCGGCCGCGGGTCTTGTCCTCGCTCGACATCGGCAATTGCACGGCGACCACGCCGCGCGCGCCCCACACGATGCCGCAAGGGCCGATCGCGGTGTCGAATAACGCAAAATGCTGCTCTGTCATGGCTGGCTCCAAATCTTGTGGCTCCATGGTGTGAACTGGATATTCCGTGCTGGCAGGGAATCTAGGCTTGGAAATTGTTGCGATCCACCCGAAATCCGACGGAACCGGCGGCATACACAGGATGACGCTCGCCTCCGTCATTCCGGGGCTGAGCTACGCGGGCGAGCCCGGTTAGTAGGCATTTGCCGGATTTCATGGAATGATCCGCATTCGCCTTCCGCCTGCCCCGCCCGAGTCCCCATGCAAACCCTTCCCGTCAACGGCACCGACATGGCCTATCTGGAGGTCGGGGAGGGCCCGCCGCTGGTGTGCGTACACGGCTCGCTCAACGATTTTCGGAGCTGGTTCTGCGTGCTGGGACCGCTATCACAAAAACACCGCGTGATCGCGGTGTCCTTGCGGCACTTTTTCCCCGAGCGGTGGGATGGCGTGGGCGACACCTATTCGATCGCGCAGCACGTCGAGGACATGATCGGCTTCATCGAGCAACTGAACGCTGGGCCGGTCGACCTGATGGGGCATTCGCGCGGCGGGCACGTCTCGTTACGGGTCGCGCAAAGGCGGCCCGATCTGTTGCGCCGGCTGATCCTGGCCGAACCCGGCGGCGAGCTCGATGCCACGCTCGACCCCACCGCGGCACCAGGGCCGTCGCCGCTTGCCGCGAGGGTCGCGGCTGCAGCCAGCCTGATCGCTGCCGGCGACGTCGAGGGTGGGCTAAAACTGTTCTTCGAGGCGATCGAAGGTCCCGGCAAGTGGGCACGGCTGCCGGCGATGCCGAAACAGCAATTGCGCGACAACGCCTACACGCTGGTCGGGCAAGCCCGCGACCGGCGCCCGCCTTTCTCGAAGGCCGATGCCGAAGCGATCGCGATGCCGACCCTGTTCATCGGCGGCGCCAGGACCAGGGGATCGCTGCCGCATGTGCTGCACACGCTTGCCGCCCACGTTCCCAATTCAAGGACGGTGATGATCCCCAACACCACCCACCCGATGTTCGAACAGGCGCCGCACCAATTTTGCAAGATCGTGCTGGAGTTTCTGGGTGCGCCGTAAAGCCACCATGTGCCCCCTATCACATTTCCTGGTGTCCCATGCAAACGCTTGCCGTCAACGGATACGACATGGCCTACCTCGAGGTCGGAAAGGGGCCGCCGCTGGTCTGCGTCCATGGCACGCTCGGTGATTTCCGCACCTGGTCGGCGGTGTACGGGCCGCTGTCGAAGCAGCGTCGCGTGATCTCGGTTTCCCTGCGGCGCTTTTTCCCCGAGCATTGGGACGGCGTCGGCAATGACTATCTGATGGCGCAGCATGTCGCCGACGTGATCGCCTTCATCGAGAAATTCGCGGACAAGCCGCTGGACCTGATGGGACATTCGCGCGGCGGACATATCGCGTTTCGCGTCGCGCAGCAGCGGCCCGATTTGCTGCGCAGGATGGTGCTGGCCGAACCCGGCGGCGAACTGGACCTATCGCTCGATCCTGCCGCCGGACTCTCGCAACGTGTGTCGCGGTTCGCCGCATCGGCAGAAAGGGTCAAAGAGGGTGACATCGAGGGCGGGCTGATGCTTTTCTTCGATACGATCGAGGGCGAAGGCGCGTGGGGGCGCCTGCCGGCGGCACCCAAACAGCAGCTACGCGACAACGTCTACACCCTGATCGGACAGGTCGGCGAAAATCGCCAGCCCTATACCAGGCAGCAGGCGGAATCGATCAGGACGCCGACGCTGTTCGTCGGCGGCGCCGACACCAGGGGGCCGCTACCGGCGGTGCTGCGCGCGCTCTCGGCGCATGTTCCCGGCGCAAAGACCGCGATGATAGCGGGCGCCGGCCACTGGATGTTCGAGCAGGCACCCGAGGAATTCAGTAAAATCGTGCTGGAATTTCTGGCGGCAGGGTGAACGCAACGGTTATTGCGCTGCGCCATCGCCCGGTTGGTAAACGTCCGGCCCGATGCTAATCTGCCATCAAGGAATTCCACGATGAAACGCCTGCCATCGCGCCCGCGACGGATATATCAATACCGGCTCGATCGTACCGCAGCTTTACCCGATGACGCGGATGTTGACCGAACCCGGCAAGAAGAAATGAAATCCGTGCTAAAATATCCCAGGGAGGATACGCCATGAAATTGACCCAGCAACAGATCGACGACTTCAACCGGGAAGGCTGGCTGTTTCTTCCCGAACTGTTCAGCCGCGAGGAAGTAGCGCTGCTGGCGCATGAGGCGGAGGGTATCTACGACACCGACCGCCCGGAGGTATGGCGCGAAAAGAGCGGCGCGCCGCGCACCGCCTTCGCAGCCCATCTCTACAACGAAGCGTTCGGCCTGCTCGGCGCGCATCCGCGCATGATCGATCCGGTGGAACAGATCTTCGGCGAGAAGGTCTACATGCACCAGTACAAGATCAACGCCAAATCCGCCTTTACCGGCGACGTCTGGCAATGGCACCAGGATTACGGCACCTGGAAGCGCGACGACGGCATGCCGGAGCCGCGGGCGATGAACATCGCGATCTTTCTCGACGAGGTGATGCCGATCAACGGCCCGCTGATGCTGGTGCCGAAGAGCCAGACCGCCGGCGATCTCAAGGCGGCGCACGACCTCGAGACCACCTCCTATCCGCTGTGGACGCTGGACGAGGAAACGGTGACGCGGCTGGTGAGGGAAGGCGGCATCGTCGCGCCGACCGGAAAGGCCGGCGGCATGCTGATGTTCCACGGCAACCTGGTGCACGGCTCGGCCGGCAACATCACGCCGTATCCGCGCAAGATCGTCTACCTCACGCTCAACGCCGTTTCGAACTATATCCGCACCCCGACCCGGCCGGAGTTCATCGCACATCGCGATTTTACGCCGATCCAGACCGTAAAGGACGATGCGCTGCTCCGGCTTGCGCGCAGCCATCGCCAGGCGGCGGAGTAATTCTGCTTCACCTCTCCGATCGGGAGGGGTCGGATCGCATCATCAGATGCGATCCGGGTGAGGGGTTAAGGCCGAACGATAAGGCCTGAACCCCTCACCCCGGCCCTCTTCCGATCGGAGAGGGAGCGCACCGCTGCTGCCTTCCGACCGTAACATCATTCCAGCCAGCCGGATCGTCCCTCTCATGAACCTTCACCACCTGCTCAACGCCCGCCGCGCGGCCGGAAAACCGGTTCGTGTCGCGCTGATCGGCGCCGGCAAATTCGGCTCGATGTTCCTGTCGCAGGTGCCGCATACGCCGGGACTCGAGGTGCCGGTGATCGTCGACCTCGATCCGGAGCGGGCGCGGGAGGCCTGCCGCACGGTTGGCTGGGACGCCGCGCGGATCGCGGCGACCACCTTCACCGCCGACGCCGGCAGGGCGACCTCCGGCGCTGTCGAGGTGATCGTGGAAGCCACCGGCAATCCGGCGGTCGGCATCAGGCATGCGCGCGCGGCGATTGCCGCCGGCAAGCATATCGTGATGGTCAATGTCGAGGCCGATGTGCTGGCGGGCCCGTTGCTCGCGGAAGAAGGCCGCCAGGCCGGCGTGGTCTATTCGCTGGCCTATGGCGACCAGCCGGCGCTGACCGCCGAGATGGTGGACTGGGCCCGCGCGACCGGATTCCGCGTGGTCGCCGCCGGCAAGGGCACCAAATATTTGCCGGCCTATCACGACGTGACGCCGGCCGAGGTCTGGAGCCATTACGGGCTGACGGCCGGCGAGGCGCAGTCCGCCGGCATGAATCCGCAGATGTTCAACTCGTTTCTCGACGGCACCAAATCCGCGATCGAAATGGCCGCGATCGCCAACGCCACCGGCCTCGACGTGCCGGCCGGCGGCCTGTTGTTTCCGCCCTGCGGCGTCGACGATCTGCCGCATGTGATGCGGCCGCACGACAAGGGCGGCGTGCTGGAGAAATCCGGCGTGGTCGAAGTGGTGTCGTCGCTGGAACGCGACGGCCGGCCGGTGTTCCGCGATTTGCGCTGGGGCGTCTATGTGGTGCTGGAAGCGCCGAACGACTACGCCGCGGAT
>NZ_SSMW01000152.1 GCF_004799405.1 Bradyrhizobium sp. | reverse complement strand
CTGCCCTGCCAGGCTGCGGGCGCATTGGGCGCCCGGCATTCCCTGCGCCCTCTGATCGGAGGGTAAGGAATTTTTCAGCAAAACTCGGACGCATCGCGCCGCGAGATCGCGGACTCATATTCTTCTGTCATTGCGAGCGAAGCGAAGCAATCCATCGAGCAGCAAGGTAAGTGTGGATTGCTTCGCTTCGCTCGCAATGACGTTGTTGGGTTGTTTGAAATTACGAAGAGCGAAGCAAAGTGCTCGGTGCCACCTCTCCCCTTGTGGGAGAGGTCGGATCGCATCGACAGATGCGATCCGGGTGAGGGGTTACAGACTATCGATAGACCTGGACCCCTCACCCCAACCCTCTCCCACAAGGGGAGAGGGAGCGCACTGTCATCGCTGAAACATTGTGCGCCGGCTTGCAAAGACGATTCGGCTGTTTGAAAATCTATTCGAGCCGTCATCATCCGCGAAAGCGGGTGGTCCAGTATTCCAGAGAAGCGAATTCAGGACTGCCGGAAGCCCATGCGGAAGGCGCCCCAGTGGCGGCCGCGAATGTGGATCGGCGACGACAGGTCCTTCATCAGCACGAAATTGCCGCCGCCCATGTCGCGCCGGTAGGTCTGCAGCAGGAACGGCCGGGTGTTCGCCGCCACCTTTTTCACCGCGCGATCGTTGAACAGCCGCCGGTTGCGGCAATTGGCGTTGTTCCAGACCGGATCAGGTCCCTGCGGCAGGCGATAGTTCGGATTATGCGTCGGCAGGTAGCCGCCCCTGGCCCATGCCACGCAAAATACGATGCGCGGATCGCTGTTCTGGATCGGATCCTGGATCGCCGGCAGGATGCGGTCGGTGAACTCGACATAGTCGGTGAGGTATTGCTTGGGGTTGGTGCCCGCGATTTCGCGGTAGTTCTCGTCCATCAACTGCTCCAGACGAATTCCGCCGCGGGCAATGGCGGCCTCGAAAGCCTCCGAGATCTGTTTTGCGGTATCGATCACGACGCGGATCAACGGTGCGTCCGCCGTTTCCACCCCGCTATCGGCGATCAGCTCAATTAGTGTTTCCGAGAGGTCGAGCAGTTTGGCGACCCTGTCGTCGGCGCATTTCAAGTCGGTCGACGACAGGTCGACGCCCGTGGCGAGGTTGCCGAGCTCGTCGATCACGATGTCGCATTGGGCGAGATTGGAGGTGGCGGCCCTGGCGACGCCGTCGATCTCGCGGCCGACCGCGGTGAAGCCGTCCTGCACCCGAACGATAATGCCCTGTATCTGCTGGGCGCCGTCGCCGGCGCTCTTTGCCCGCAGCGAGGCGTCGCCGCTCTCGCCGATCAGATTGCCGACCTGGCCGTCGAGGTCGCGAACGGTATCGCCGATCAGTTGCGTCGCCTGGCGGGTGGCTTCGGCGAGGCTCTTCACTTCGCTGGCGACGACGGCAAAGCCTTTGCCCGCGGCGCCGGCGCGGGCGGCCTCGATGGTGGCGTTCAGCGCCAGCAGGTTGGTTTGCTTGGCGATCGCCTCGATCGAGCCGGAGACCTTGGCGACCTGGGCGAGCGCCGTTCCGACCGAACCGAGCCGAAGCTCGATGCGGCCGACGGCCGCGATCAATTCGGCAATGTGCCGGACCGCCGTCTCCACCACGGTGCGCGACTGGGTGATTTCACCGACCGCCGCCGATGTCGCTGTTTGTACCGCCTGCGACGCGCTGGCGATATTGTGATTGGCCGACACCATCGTCTCGGCGGTCTTTTGCAGATGCCCGAACCGGTCGGATTGGCTGGACACGCGGCCGGCGACTTCCTGCAGGTTGCCGGCGACATCCGCAAGCTCGACGCCGAGGCCGCCGATCCGGTTGGCAAGCTGATCGATCAGGCGTTCGACGTGGGGGGATGAATTTGACAAAGGGTGCGTAGCCTTCGGATGCGGTGGTTGCGCTGGATCAAAGCTTGTAGGCGGTGCGGAAGCCGCCCCAGTGCCGGCCATTGACGCGGATCGGCACGTCGATCTCGCGCATCATGATGGTCTTGCCGTTGCCCATGTCGCGGGCGTAGCTCTGGATCAGATAGGAGCGCAGGTTGCGGCCGGCCGCCAATCCCGCGGCGTCGTTGAAGATGCGGCGGTTGCGGCTGTTGGCCGTGTTCCAGACCACGTCGCCGGGGCGCTGCGGGTGCGAATAGATCTTGTTGTGCACCGGCAGGTAGCCGTTGCGGTCGATCATGGCGCAGAACACCATGCGCGGGTCCCTGGCGAGGAAGGCTTCCTGAAACGGCGGCAGCGCGCGGTCGGCCCAGCCGAGTATCCGGGTGCGGTGCTGCAGCGGGTTGGTGCCGGATATCTCGATATAGTCGGTGTCGAACATGTCGTCGGCGGTGATGGCGCCGGAGGCGATGGCGTCCTCGAAGATCTTGGTCAGCGCGGTACCGGCCTCCATGGCGCGGGTGACGAATTCCGTGTTCTCGTCGTGGATCGACCACAGCTTGTCCTCGATCCTTTCGGCAAGCTCGGCATTGGGACTGTCGAACAGCGCCTGCGTGCCCGCGGTCGAACGCCCGGTGAGGCGGATCCTGCAGGCGCCGACGCTCTCCAGCGTGGCGTTGAGGGTCTGGTTCAGGGGCAGCCGTTCGGCATCCGGACCGCAGACCAGCACGCCTTCCATGGCGATCTCGTAGACCGGGGCGGCGACCAGGCCGTGCGCGGTCTGGATTTCGATTTTGAGATTGCAGGGCAGCCGTTCGCCCTTGCGGCGGTCCTCGCGCTCGCCCTGGCGCAGCAACACGGCGCAGCGGGCCTTGAGTTTCTGCGCGAACATGGTGACGGCCTTGCCGGCCCGGGCGACGCTTTCGCCGTGAACCTCGGCTTCCTTGGTCGCGCTGTCGATTTCAGCGGCGCTGTCGCCGACCGAGACGATGAAATGCGAGGTGGAGGCGGCGTTGTCGGACATGTCGCTGGTGGTTTCGTTCTGCTCGGCCACCGCACCATTGACGTTTTCGAATACCGGGCGGATCGCCTCGATCGCCTGCGAGATCCGGTGCACCGCATCGACCGAGCCGGCGGCATCCCTCTGCAGCGCTTCGATCTTTTTCTTGATCTCCTCGGTGGCGTGCTGGGTCTGCACCGCCAGCGCCTTGACCTCGGAGGCGACCACCGCAAAGCCGCGTCCGGCCGCGCCCGCCCGCGCCGCCTCGATGGTAGAGTTGAGCGCCAGCAGCGTGGTCTGCTTGGCGATCTGCGCGATCAGATTGACGACATTGCCGATGGCGGCGGAAGACTCCCGCAAGCGGTCGACATTCAGGCTGGCTTCGTGGGCGGCGGCGGCGGCCTGATCGGCGAGCCTGCTGGCGTCGCGCACCTGCGAGCCGATACCCTCGGCCGAATGGGTGAACTTGTCCGCGGCCTGCGAGAAGGTGGTCGCGGTCGATTGCGCGGCACTGGTGCGCTCGGTCAGGGCATCGGTGCGCTGGCGGATGGTGGTGAGCGTTACAGCGGTCGCCTCGGCGCCGCCGGCCACCGAATTGGCCGCGCGCTCGAGCTGCCGGATCATGGCGCCCAGCTCGAGTTCGAGCAGTTCGAGGATTTCGCTGGAAGAATCCCGGTCCGGAACGCCGGATGGTTCGGCCGCGATGATCGGCTTTGCCGCCTCCGGCTCGTCGACCGGCACAGCCGGTACCGGCAGACGTTTTCGAAACAAACCGAACGCCATGGGGCTCTCTCGGAAAAACATGAAAATCAGGCCCGCATCCTCGCATTCGGGCATGAAGTCATGGTTAACGATTGCCTCATGACCGTGCAGCGGCCACTACCGGCATACCAAAAATGCTGGCATATCTTTGATTTCATGGGGTTTAGCGCCTATAAGGCCGCGCCCTCAACCAAACCACCCGGACGAATCCCGAAAGACACCGCATGGCCGGACATTCCCAGTTCAAGAACATCATGCACCGCAAGGGCCGGCAGGACGCCCAGAAGTCGAAACTGTTCAGCAAATTGGCGCGGGAAATCACCGTCGCCGCCAAGATGGGCCAGCCCGATCCCTGCATGAATGCGCGGCTGCGCGCCGCGATCATCTCCGCCCGCCAGGAAAACATGTCGAAGGACTCAATCGAGCGCGCGGTGAAGAAGGCGATCGGCTCCGAGGGCGAAAATTACGACGAGATTCGCTACGAGGGTTACGGTCCGGGCGGCGTCGCTGTGATCGTCGAGGCGCTGACCGACAATCGTAACCGCGCGGCGTCCGACATCAGGTCCTACTTCACCAAGTCGGGCGGCAATCTCGGCGAAACCGGCTCGGTCGCGTTCATGTTCGACCGTACCGGCATCATCGAATACGACGCCAAGGTCGCTTCCGACGATACAATGCTGGATGCGGCGATCGAGGCCGGCGCCGACGACGTCTCCTCCAGCGAGAACGGCCACGAGATCTACGCCTCGCCGGAAACCTTCCGCGAGGTGGCCAAAGCGCTGGAAGCCAAATTCGGCGAAGCCCGCAAAGCGCAACTGACCTGGAAACCGCAGAATACCGTGCCGGTGGACGATGAGACCGGCGAGAAGCTCTTGAAGCTGATCGATCTGTTGAACGAGCACGACGACGTGCAGAACGTCTACGCCAATTTCGAGGTCTCGGACGCACTGGTCGCCAAGATGGGCGGCTGATTGCGCCCATGCTTTCGCGGGGTATGACGACCGGGTGCGCTAGGCTGGAGCCCGCTCCGGCGTTATCACTACCCCATGACGTCCCAGCCGATTCGCCAGCCCGTCCGCATCCTTGGCATCGACCCCGGCCTGCGCCGCACCGGTTGGGGCGTGATCGAGATCGACGGCAACCGGCTGATATTCGTCGGCTGCGGATCGGTGGAACCGCCGGAAGGGCTGCCGCTCGCGAGCCGGCTTTTGGCGATTCATGAGGGCCTCGCTGCCGTGCTCGGCGATTTGCAGCCCATGGAGGCCGCGGTCGAGCAGACTTTTGTCAACAAGGACGGCGTCGCCACGCTGAAGCTCGGGCAGGCCCGTGGGGTTGCGATGCTGGCCCCGGCGATGTTCGGGATAGCGGTCGCGGAATACGCTCCGAACCAGGTGAAGAAGGCCGTGGTCGGCGCCGGCCACGCCGACAAGAACCAGATCCTGATGATGCTGAAGATCTTGCTGCCGAAGGCGGAACCGAAATCCCCCGACGCCGCCGACGCGCTGGCGATCGCCATCACGCATGCGCATCACCGCCAGAGCGCGGCGCTGAAGCTGAGGGTGGTCGGGGCATGATCGGCAAATTGAAGGGCCTGATCGACAGCTACGGCGAGGATTATGTGATCCTCGATGTCGGCGGCGTCGGCTATCAGGTGCATTGCTCGGCGCGGACGCTGCAGGCGTTGCCGTCGCCCGGCGAGGCCGCCGTGCTGTCGATCGAGACCTACGTGCGCGAGGACCAGATCAAACTGTTCGGCTTTCGCAGCGATATCGAGCGCGAATGGTTTCGGTTGCTGCAGACCGTGCAGGGCGTCGGCGCCAAGGTCGCGTTGGCGGTGCTCTCTACCCTGCCGCCGTCCGATCTTGCCAATGCAATTGCGCTGCGTGACAAGGCCGCGGTGACGCGCACGCCGGGCGTCGGACCGAAAGTCGCCGAGCGCATCGTCACCGAATTGAAGGACAAGGCGCCGGCCTTCGCCAACGTCGATCCGGCGCTGGTGCATCTGTCCGGCGCGATTGACAACGACCGGGCGCCGCGCCCGGTCACCGATGCGATCTCGGCGCTGGTCAATCTCGGTTACGGTCCGCCGCAAGCAGCCGCCGCCATCGCCGGCGCCTCACGCATTGCCGGCGAGAATGCCGAGACCGCACAGCTGATCAGGCTGGGGCTGAAGGAGTTGGCGAAGTGAACACGCCCTCCCGTATCGTCACGCCTGAACGCCGCGCCGACGATTCCGGCGATACCGCGTTGCGCCCGCAACTGCTGTCGGAATTTGTCGGCCAGGCCCAGGCGCGCGCCAACCTTGCCGTCTTCATCGAGGCGGCGCGCAAGCGCGGCGAGGCGCTGGACCATGTGCTGTTCGTCGGCCCACCCGGGCTGGGCAAGACCACGCTGGCGCAGATCGTGGCGCGCGAACTCGGCGTCGGCTTTCGCGCCACCTCCGGACCGGTGATCGCCAAGGCCGGCGATCTCGCCGCACTGCTGACCAACCTTGAAGAGCGCGACGTGCTGTTCATCGACGAAATCCATCGCCTCAGCTCCGCGGTCGAGGAGGTGCTGTATCCGGCGATGGAGGACTTTCAGCTCGACCTGATCATCGGCGAGGGACCGGCGGCGCGTTCGGTCAAGATTGAACTGGCAAAATTCACGTTGGTCGGCGCCACCACCCGCGCCGGACTGTTGACCAATCCGCTGCGCGACCGCTTCGGGATTCCGGTGCGGCTGAATTTCTATACCGAGGAAGAACTGGAGAAGATCGTCACCCGCGGCGCCCGCGTGCTTAAGGTCGGCATGACGCCGGACGGCGCCAACGAGATCGCGCGCCGCGCCCGCGGCACGCCGCGCATCGCCGGACGGCTGTTGCGGCGGGTCCGCGATTTTGCCTCGGCGGCGGATGCCGCCTCGATCGACCGCGCCATCGCCGACAACGCGCTCAGTGCGCTGGAAGTCGATGCCGCCGGGCTCGACGCCATGGACCGGCGCTATCTGTCGACCATCGCGATGAACTATGGCGGTGGCCCCGTCGGCGTCGAGACCATGGCCGCGGCGCTTTCGGAGCCGCGCGACGCCATCGAGGACATCATCGAGCCGTTCCTGATTCAATGCGGCTACCTGCAGCGCACCCCGCGCGGGCGGCTGTTGACCTCGCATGCGTTCCGGCATCTCGGCCTCGCCGAGCCCGCGCGCGATCCGGCGCAGTTCGGTCTGTTCGGAAGCGGGGTCGAGGACGAGCAGTGATCGACGCAGGCCCGCCGACGACCGCCCATCTCGACGGCACGATGCGCGATGACCGGCATCACATGCAGATCCGCGTCTATTACGAGGACACGGACTTTTCCGGCATCGTCTATCACGCCAACTATCTGCGCTTCATGGAGCGGGGACGTACCAATCACCTGCGGCTGATGGGCGCCGAGCAACACGCGCTGTTTACGGAAGCACAGGCGGAAACCCCGGGCTTCGCTTTCGTGGTGCGCTCGATGCAGATCGATTTTCTCAAGCCCGCGCGCATGGACGATATGCTCGACGTGGTGACGTGGCCGGTCGCCGTGAAAGGCGCTTCGATAACGCTGGCGCAGGAAGTCCGGCGCGGCGCGGACGTGCTGGTCAAGGCGCAGGTGCGCGTCGCCTTCATCAGCGAAGGACGGGCGCAGCCGATCCCAAAGGCGCTGCGGGTGCTGATGAAGGCCGACAAGGTTTAGGACAGGCGCCGTTCCCGCGTTGGCGGGAACGACCAGTTGGAAAGATGACGCCTACGCCGCCGCCTTGTGGCGCGCGAGTTCGGCCTGGTACAGCTTGAACTCCTCGGCGACCGCCCTGGCGACGCTGGGCCGCGCGCGCAACCGTTCGTAATACGCTTTCACGGCGGGCCATTTCGCTAGCTCGATCGGTGGCGTCGCCATGGTCCAGTTGATCACCGTGACAAGATAAGCGTCAGCGACGCTAAAGTGGTCGAGCAGGAATTCGCGACCCTTGAGATAATTTTCGAGGTAATCGAGCCGCGACAGGCCCTTGCCGAGAACGTAGGTCTTCATCTCGGATGGCGCCTTCTTGTCGAGCAGCGGTACGAACAGGCCCTTGTGCAGCTCGGTGCCGATGAAACACAGCCACTGATGCAGCCGGCTGCGTTCGATACCGGGGCCGGATGCGATGCCGGCGGTGGGAAAGCGATCCGCCACGTATTGCAGGATCGCGGCATTCTCGGTCAGAACCAGCCCGCCATCGGTGCGCAGCGTCGGCACCAGCCCAAGCGGGTTAACCTCGAGAAAATTCGAGCCGTCGTTCTGCACGATCTTGGTCCTCGGATCGACTTCGAAATAGTTGGCGTCGGCACCGGCTTCGTAAAGCGCGATGCGGGTCGCCATCGAGCAGGCGAGAGGGGAGAAATAAAGGTCCACGGAAGCCTTCTTGGCGGGTTTGGTCCGGTCTTGCGGACCGGGGTTGATTTTTATACTATTTCGCATAATATAATTCGCGTCAAAGGAGTTCTTGCGAAATGGTACGAAAAGTTAAAAACCCGTCCGCGAAGCTCGACGCGGTTGCGCCGAAGCGCCGCGGCCGTCCGCGCGCCTATCAGCCCGAGGTCGCGCTCGGCAAGGCGCTCGATCTGTTTCGCAAGGATGGTTTCGCGGCGACCTCGCTCGACGATCTCAGCGCCGCCACCGGCATGAACCGGCCGAGTCTCTATGGTGCGTTCGGCGACAAGCGCGAACTCTACCTGAAGAGTTATGCGCGTTACCGCGCCGACGCGCGCGCGGCGATGATCGACATTTTCAGGGACGAACTGCCGATCCGCAAACGGCTCGAGCGCATCTACGCCGTGGCGCTTGATATTTATCTGTCGGGCGACGCCGGTCCGCGTGGCTGCTTCACGGTAATGACGGCGGCCTCCGAGGCGGTGTCCGATCCCGAGATCCGCGCCATGGTGCTGGAAGGATTTTCCGAGCTCGACAAGGCGTTCGCGGCCTGCTTCCGGATGGCGAAGGAGAAGGGCGAACTGCCTGCGTCAGCCGATCCGCAAATTCTCGGTCAGTTGGCGTCAGCCACCATCCACACCATTGCAATCCGTGCGCGGGCTCAAGTGCCGCGCAAGGAGCTGGAAAGAATCGTGAAGGGCGCCATCGATGTGATGCTGCGCGGTTAGCGCTCGACGCCGGAAGCTAATATCCCCGCGCGGGGTCGACAACGTTCTCCAGCGTCCCTCCGGCTTCAAAGCGTTCGATTTGCCGGGCCACATATTTCGAAATTTCGTCGGGATCGGTATCGGCGGCGTTGTGCGGCGTCAGGACGACCTTTGGATGCGCCCAGAACGGACTGTCCGCGGGAAGCGGCTCCGTCTCATAGACATCCAGCGATGCGGCGCCGAGCGTGCCGTCATCCAGGCATGCCAGGATGTCGGCTTCGTTTTGCAACCCGCCGCGCCCGGCATTGACCAGGACCGGCGCGCCAAGCGGACTGTTTCGGTGGAGCTTTGCAAACAATTCCCGGTTCAGAATGTGCCGGGTATCCGGCGTCAGCGGCAGCAGGCAGACCAGGATATCGGTTCGTCGCAGAAACGGTTCGAGTTGCGCGTTGCCGTGAAAGCATTCGATGCCGTCGATCTGCCTTGCGCTCCTGCTCCAGCCCGACACCCGAAAGCCTAGTCGGCCGAGAACCTGTGCCGCATTCGATCCGAGTGTGCCGAGCCCCATGACGCCGACCGAAATCGCGCTCGCCGGCCGTTGAAACTTCGGCGCCCAGCGCTTCTCGCGCTGGCTGGCTCGCAGATAGAGTTCCTGCCGATGATGCATCAGCACGTGCAGGACGACATATTCCGTCATGCGAACGGTGAGATCGTCGACCGCGACGCGAACCAGCGGCACTTTGGGCAAGGTCGAATCGGCCATCAACGCATCGACACCCGCGCCGAGGTTGAAAATGACGCGCAGATTGGGAAATGCGGCAAGCTCGCCCTGGGCCGGTTTCCAGACCGCGGCGTAGTGGATCTCGGCCGGATCGAACGCCGCATCGGGCAGCAGCAAAACCCGGCGGTCGCTGCACACCTGGTCGAACCGGTCCTTCCATCGCTGCGGAGACCAGTTTTCGGTCCCGCCGTGCACCAGCAAAGCGAGCGCGCCTTTGTTCATCGGATTTTGCCTTGAGCCGCCGAATCTGCGGTTTTCGAGAATACATTGGCTGAGTGATGCCAGTCACATAACGGGGTCCAGCACCGGGTTAGGTTGCCGTCATCAAACAACGGGAGACTGACATGCGCAAATTCGTCCTGATAACCGCTCTTCTGCTGGCATCCGCATCGGCTCAAGCCGAGCAGACCAGGGGTCTGACCGTCGCTTCCAACGATGAGCCGGCGTCGGTCGAGAAGATCGAATCAGTCAAGCCGCAAGCGGCGAAGGCCGAGGTCAAGCCGGAAGCCTCCAAACCGGAAATCGCCCAACCGGGAGCCGCCAAACCGGAAGTCGCCAAAACCGAAACTACCCAACCGGAAGTTTCCGAGCCCAAGGCTGTCAAGCCTGCCCCAAAAGCCCACGTCAGGAACTATGACAGCGATGAGGCGCGGGCGCGAAAGATTGCCGCGCGGTACGGCATCTCCTGGTAAAGCACGAATATTTCGTCGTGGCGGTGAGACGCGCAGGCCCGCATCGCCACGACCTCCTGAAACTTGCGAACCAAACGGGGACGAAAGTTCCCGCAAAATTTCTTTCGCGCACCTGTCGGCTCCGGGCATACTCAGGCGTCCTTGGAAAAGAACAGGAACGCATCATGCTCTACGCCATTCTTTGCTACAATGATGAAGACCTCGTCGGTTCCTGGACCCAGGAGCAGGACGAAGCTGTGATGAAGAAGCTTGCCGTGGTGCAGGACAAACTCGCCAGGCAGGGCCGGCTCGGGCCGGTGGCTCGGCTGTTGCCGACGACATCGGCGACCACGCTGCGCAAGGACGATCCGCCGGTCGTGATCGACGGTCCCTATGCCGAGACCAAGGAACAGTTGCTCGGTTTCTACATCGTCGACTGCAACAATCTCGACGAGGCGCTCGACGTCGCGCGCGATCTGGGTGCTGCCAATCCGGGCGGCGCCTATGAAATCCGCCCCGTGGGAGTGTTGAATCCGGGGAGCAGCCCGGCGTGACCGACACCGCCTGGATCGACGCCGCGCTGACTTCGGCGCGTCCCCAGGCGGTCGGTGCGCTCCTGCGCTATTTCCGCAATCTCGACACTGCCGAGGAGGCGTTCCAGAGTGCCTGTTTGCGCGCATTGAAAAGCTGGCCGCAAAACGGCCCGCCGCGCGATCCCGCGGCATGGTTGATCATGGTCGGGCGCAATGTCGCGATCGACGACATCAGGCGCGGCCGCAAGCAGCAACCGCTGCCCGCGGACGAAGCGATCTCCGATCTCGACGATGCCGAGGAGGAACTGGCCGATCGGCTCGACGGTTCGCAGTATCGCGACGACATCCTGCGGCTACTGTTCATCTGCTGCCATCCCGATCTGCCGGCGACGCAGCAGATCGCGCTGGCGCTGCGCATCGTTTCTGGCCTGACCGTGAAGCAGATCGCGCGCGCGTTCCTGGTCTCCGAAGCCGCGATGGAGCAGCGCATCACCCGCGCGAAAGCGCGGGTCGCGGACGCCAACATGCCGTTCGAGACGCCGGGTGCGATCGAGCGTACCGAGCGGCTCTCGGCTGTCGCCGCGATGGTCTACCTGATCTTCAACGAGGGCTATTCCGCCGGCGGCGACACCGCCGAGATTCGCGCGCCGCTGTGCGAGGAAGCGATCCGCCTGGCGCGGCTATTGCTGCGGCTGTTCCAGAGCGAGCCCGAGATCATGGGGCTGACGGCGCTGTTGTTGCTGCAGCATGCCCGCTCAGCGGCCCGCTTCGACGCCGAGGGCGCATTGGTGCTGCTCGACGATCAGGATCGCAGCTTGTGGAACCACAAGATGATCGCCGAGGGGCTGGCGCTGATCGACAAGGCGATGCGGCACCGGCGAACCGGTCCCTATCAGATTCAGGCCGCGATCGCCGCGTTGCATGCCCGCGCCGCAACGCCTGAAGAAACCGACTGGACCCAGATCGATCTGCTCTACGGCACGCTGGAAATCATGCAGCCGTCCCCGGTGGTCACGCTCAACCGCGCGGTCGCGGTGTCGAAGGTGCGCGGGCCGGAAGCGGCGCTGCAAATGATCGAACCGCTCGCGCCGCGGCTTTCGAATTATTTTCACTTCTTCGGCGTGCGCGGCGCGTTCCTTATGCAGCTTGGCCGCAATGACGAAGCACGGGTGGCGTTCGACCGCGCCATTGCGCTCGCCAACACCTCGGCAGAGGCCGCCCACATCCGGATGCACCTCGATCGCCTGATGCGCGACAGCACGCCAGCGCCTGCGAAAATCCAGGAGAAATAATTTCGTCTGCTGTCGGATCGCGCCTGCGCCATTCGTCCTTGGGTCATGCATCATCCAGCGCTCAAGGAGAAGGTCATGTCGACGATTGCCGGAACCGCGCCGGTCTCGAAACCCGCAATCTGGCTGGGCCGTGTTCTCAGCGGTCTTGTCATTCTGTTCATGCTGGTCAATGGCGCCACCAAGCTGGTGTCATGGCCGGTGGTCACGGAAACGATGGACAGGATCGGTTACGGCTCAAGCGAGAATCTGGCGCGCAGCCTTGGTGTCATCACCATCGTCTGCACCACTCTCTACACGATTCCGCCTACGTCGATTCTTGGGGCGATGCTGCTGATGGGTTATCTCTGCGGTGCGGTGGCATCGCATCTGCGGATCGACAGTCCGTTATTTAGCCACATCCTGTCCGGATTTTATCTCGGACTGATGGTGTGGGGCGGGCTCTGGTTGCGTGCACGGAATTGGCGTGCGTGATACCCCGCGGCGCTGATTGGCGCTGCCGACACCTTACCGATAGGGAGCTTTCCATGCTTGAGATCATTGCCATCATCGTCATCGTGCTTGCGATCGCGGTTGCGATCGTTCTTGTCCTCGCCGCGACCAAACCGGGTTCGTTCAGCGTCCAGCGCTCCATCAGCGTCAAGGCCGGGCCTGAAAAAATCTTTCCCTGGATCAGCGATTTCCACCAATGGAAGTCATGGTCGCCTTACGAGAACAAGGATCCCGCGATGAAGCGCAGCTATAGCGGGGCCGCAAGCGGCAAGGGCGCGGTCTATGGATGGGAGGGCAACAAGAATGTTGGCTCCGGTCGCATGGAAATCCTCGACGCTTCGATGCCGTCAAAAATCGTCATCAAGCTCGATTTTTTCACACCGTTCGAGGGCCACAACACCGCCGAGTTCACCATGCTGCCACAGGGCGATGCTACCGGCGTAGCTACCAATGTCACCTGGCTGATGCATGGGCCGGCGTCCTTCATGTCCAAGGTGATGCAGGTGTTCATGAGCCTGGACCATATGATCGGCAAGGATTTCGAAGCCGGTCTCGTCAACCTGAAGAATCTCGCCGAGAAATAACCGGACATTCGAGGCATCAACGACCAAGGAGCAAGCGATGCAGATCAATCCCTATCTGTTCTACAACGGCAATTGCGAAGCGGCGTTCAAGTTCTACGAGAAGGTGGTCGGCGGCAAGATCGACGCGATGCTGACGCATGAGGGCGCACCGGCAGGAATGCCGATTCCGCCCGGTTGGACCAAGAAGATCATGCACGCCAAAATTTCGATCGACGACGAGGTGATCATGGCCTCCGACGCGCCTCCCGGCCACTTTCACCAGCCGCAGGGGTTTTCGGTTTCATTACAGGTCGAAGACCCCACGGACGCCGAGCGCAAGTTCAAGGCGTTGTCGGAAGGCGGCAGCGTCAACATGCCGTTCGGCAAGACCTTTTTCTCCAGGGGATTCGGCATGTGCGTCGATCAGTTCGGCATTCCCTGGATGGTCAACTGCCCGATGGAAGGCTGATCCATCACCGGCATGAAGGGTAGATCGCCGCGAGCTCGCGCCCGCGCAACAGCAACAGGCGCGAGGTCAATCCGCCGCGGCGGCGAATCCAGCTTCGCACCCGGGAAGGGTAGGCTTCCAGCACCACTTCCGAGGCTTCCGGTTCGGCATAGATCCGGCCACGCCGGTCGATCGACCGCGCCGCGTGAAATCCCAATACCGCGCGGCGCGTTACGCAGATCCGGTTGCCGGGCACCACGCTCAGCACCAGCGTGCAGGCCGACAGGCACGGCCCGTCGATCACCACGCGCTCGCCTGAATCGCGCACGTATTCGAACAGGTCGAGGAACGGCCCGACCTGTCCGCCCGGACTGGCGAGGATGCGGACTTCGGCGCGCGCCGGCGGCTGCGCGAGCACACCCAGCAGCGCCGCGAGAACGATTGCCGGCATGACGGCCGTGCGCATGAGCGGCTCCTTGTGACACGATGCCCCGAAGGAAATAATCGGCGGCAGGTCGTGAGACAAGACTCCGTGGGACACGTCGCCGTCAGCCGGCATCGCAGCGAGGCATGCTTTCGTGCCCGGTTTCGGTTTCGGACCGCAGACCGCTCAGGCCGCCTCGTTCTTGATGGCGCCGCTGATGACGCGATGCTCCCCGGATCCGGTGTTAAGCCTCAACGCTATGCATGGCGCCGGACCACCGCCGCGCCCGCTTAGTCTAGTCGCCTGAATCGGGAAGTCATGTTGCGCCCGCGAAGGATTCGAACGAAAAATGCCGACCGTTGCCTGAAAGCAGCGCTATCCGTTCCTTCTTTCGCCGCGCAATGTCGGCAATCCTATTCCGGCAGCATCGAAGCCGCCATCCACGGCTAGAATTTGTCCGGTGATGTAGCTGGCGCGGTCGCTGCATAAAAAGAATACCGCCTCCGCCAGTTCTTCCTCGAGACCATAGCGATTGAGCGGGATCGCATCGTGATAGTCGGCGCGGATTTCCGGGGTGTGAACGGCTTTCGCCATAGCGGTCTCGACCGGGCCGGGTGCTACGCCGTTGACGCGAATGCCGAGCGACGCCAGTTCGACGGCAAGCTGCTTGGTGAGATGCGCCAGCCCGGCCTTGCTGGTGCCGTAAGCCGAACGCAATGTCGAGGCGCGCACCGCCGAGATCGACGTGATGTTCACGACGGCGCCGCCGCCATGTTCGCGCATCAGGGGCGCCGCCGCCTTGGTGCAGAGAAACGGCCCAGTGAGATTGACGGCCAGTACCCGGGCCCAGTCGTCGTCGGAGGTCTCCAGCAGTGGCGCAAACACCGCGATCCCGGCGTTGTTGACCAGCGCATCCAGCCGGCCGAAGCGGGCGCCGGCTTTGGCCATCGCGGCCGTCACCGCGCCGGCGTCGGAGACGTCGCATTGCAAAGCAAGCGTATCGTCGGGGTTCGCCAGCGTCGCGACCGCGCCGCGCAGCAAGTCGCCCTCGATATCGAGCAGCGCCACGCGCCAGCCCTCGGCAAGGAATCGTTTCGCCACCGAAAGCCCGATACCGCGCGCCGCACCGGTTACCAGTGCGACTTTTTTCGACGAAGATGTCATGGGTGTTCCATCATTGGGTTGTACGGAGTTGTCCCTAGCATGGACGCGCGGCGTCTGCTTCCCTAGCGGGACGATATCTTCAGGCAAAGGGCCGAATGTCATGAAAATTATCACCCCAGAAGACATGCTGCCGGAAGCATGGCGGCTGGGCGTCGAAACCCGCATGCTGGTTTCGGCCGTCAACGGGGCTACGCAACTATGCATTTTCGAACAATGGGTGGCGCCCGGCGTCGGCGCGCCGACCCACACGCACCCGGTCGAGGAGGTGCTGACGGTGCGCCAGGGCGAAGCCGAGATGTGGATCGACGCCCAGCGCGTCATCGTATCGGCCGGCCAATCGCTGATCGTGCCGGCAGGGCGCATGCACGGCTTTCGCAATTCCGGCAAGGCCACGCTGCACCTTCATGCGGTGCTGGCGTCGCCGATTTTCGAAGCCACCCCCGAGGGCGCAACGGAACCCGTTCGGCGATGGGTTTCGGTATAAGGGGCTGGCAGGGCAGAAAGCCTGCCTGCGCGGGCAAGACGAAAGCAAATCCGGAGTTTCATGATGTCGCTCAAGCTCTATTATCATCCACTGTCGTCGTTCTGCTGGAAGGTGCTGATCGCGCTGTATGAGAACGACACACCATTTACCCCCGTGATGGTCGATCTCGGCAACCAGGCCGAACGTGCGGCTCTGTTGAAGTTGTGGCCGATCGGCAAGTTTCCGGTGCTGCGCGACGAGGCCAGGGATCGCGTCGTCCCGGAATCGAGCATCATCATCGAATATCTCGACAACCACTATCCGGGCCGCACCAGGTTCATTGCTGCGGATACCGAACTGGCGCGGCCGACGCGCCTGCGCGACCGCTTCTACGATCTCTACGTGCATCTGCCGATGCAGAAGGTGGTCGGCGACCGGCTGCGGCCGCCGGGAAACAACGATCCGTTTGGTGTGGAAGAAGCCCGGGCGCGGATCGAGTCTTGCTACGGCATGATCGACAGGGAAGTGGCGAACAGGACCTGGGCGATGGGCGACACGTTCACGCTCGCCGATTGCGCCGCGGCACCCGCGCTGTTCTACGGCAACATGGTGGTGCCGTTCGGCGACAACCACAAAAACCTGACGGCCTATTTCGAACGCCTGAAGGCGCGCCCCTCGTTCGCGCGGGTGCTCAGGGAGGCCGAGCCGTATTTTGCGATGTTCCCGAAATAATTCCGCTCGTTATGTCGGAGCCGTAAGTTCCCGCTCGTCTTGTTTCCGAGCGCTGGCTCGGTGACCGGCCCGCTGGACGAAGGTCAAACGGAGAATGACGATGCGATTCATGATGCTGATGATCCCTCAGGGCTACGAGACCGCCGCGCCCGGCACCATGCCGCCTGCCGAGGCGGTGGCCGCGATGATGAAATACAACGAGGCGCTGAAGGCGGCCGGCGTATTGATCACGCTCGACGGGCTGCACCCGCCATCGACGGGTGCACGGGTTTCGTTTGCCGGCGGCAAGCCTGTGGTGGCCGACGGTCCGTTCACCGAGGCCAAGGAAGTGCTGGGCGGCTACTGGATGATCGACGTCAAGTCGCGGGAGGAGGCGATCGCCTGGGCCAAGCGCTGCCCGGCTTCCAGCAACGAAATCATCGAAATTCGTCAGGTGCAGGAAATGTCGGATTTCCCGCCCGATGTGCAGGAAGCGGCGGCCGGATTTGCCGAACTGCAAGGCCGCAAGAACTGATCGAACCGTAACCAAGGGAGACAATGATGAGCGATACCTATCTTGCCGTTTTCGTCGGCAGCAAAACCAGCGCGAAGATGGCCGCCTGGAACGCGCTGCCCGAGACCGAACGAAAGGCCAAGGAGAAAGCGGGCATTGCCGCGTGGAAGGCCTGGGTGGAGAAGCACCAGGCTGCGCTGGTCGAGATGGGCGGACCTCTCGGCAAGACCAAACGGGTCGGGTCGGGCGGCATTGCCGACATCAGCAACGAGATCGGCGCCTTTACCGTCGTTCGCGCCGAATCGCACCAGGCCGCGGCAAGGATGTTCGAGAACCATCCGCACTTTGCGATCTTCCCCGGCGAAGCCGTGGAGATCATGCCGGTGCTGCCGATTCCGGCCGGTTAAAGGCTTGTTTAGGGCGTTCATTCACATGAACGCCGCGCGCCAGCCATGTCCGCGCTAGTGACCTTTGCGTCCGGCTCATGTAAAAGCCTTTCACATGAGCTGGCGCAAGGAACAACGCCGCGCCGAGCGCGGTTACCATCACGGCAATCTGAAAGAGGCGCTGCTGCAGGCGGCGCTCGGGTTGATTGCGGAAAAAGGCGCGGCCGGATTCACCTTTGCCGATGCCGCGCGGATGGCCGGCGTCAGCCCGGCAGCACCCTACCGGCATTTTCGCGATCGCGACGAACTGCTCTCCAGCATCGCGCAGCGCGGCTTCGAACAGTTCGAGACGATACTGACGAAGGCTTGGGATGACGGACGGCCGGACACCGTTTCGGCGTTTGAACGCGTCGGCAAGGCCTATCTCGCTTTCGCCCGCGAGGAGCCGGCGTTCTACTCGGCGATGTTCGAATCGGGGCTTCCCGCCGACCTCAATCCAGCCTTGCTGGCGGCCAGCGAGCGCACTTTCGGCATCATCCGGGCCGCCGCGGAGCGTCTCGCCGCGCTGGCGCCGCCCGGCGTGGCCCGGCCGCCGGCGTTGATGATGGCGCTCCATATCTGGTCGATGTCGCACGGCGTGGCGTCGCTGTTTGCGCGCGGCGACGCGGCTCGCCGCAAGCTTCCGATGTCGGCGGAGGATCTTCTGGAAGCCGAAGTGCTGATCTATCTGCGCGGCCTCGGTTTCCCAACCGACCGCAGGCCGGCCGATCAAAAAGCCTCCGCCGATCAAAAGCCGTCGGGTCAGCCCTCCGGCCCCTGGGGCGCCCCAAAATAAATTCGGGGGCGCCACGGGCGCACGGCTTGACAAAAATCCGGGATGGGTTAGGTATGTAAATGTTATTTACATTCACAACGGCGTGATGCCGTCACGGAGAGGGAAATGGCCTACACCGCAGATGTCAATCAATGGCGCGGCCCCGATAGCGAGGCCTATCGCCCGCGTATGCGCATTCATCCCGGAATGGTGATCGGGACCATTCTCGGCTTCCTGTTCTGGTGGCCGGTCGGCCTTGCCTTTCTCTTTTTCACACTCAGGAGCACGAACATGGGTTGCTGGAGTCACCAGGATCGCTGGCAGAACAAGATGGAGCGGATGCGGGGCCGCATGGAACGCCGCGGCTTTCCGTTCGGCGGGTTCGGGCCGCCCTCGAGCGGCAATCGCGCCTTCGACGAATACCGCCAGGAAACCTTGAGGCGTCTCGAGGAAGAGCAGACCGAGTTCAGGGATTTCCTCGACCGCCTGCGCCACGCCAAGGACAAGGAAGAGTTCGACCAGTTCATGGCGCAGCACCGCCCGCGCCCGACGCCGCCCTCGGACGGTCAGCCTCAGGCGTAATGCCCCCATAAAACCTGATGGCGACACAACCGCCCATCTGCTCCGCAGGTGGGCGGTTTTGCATTTTAGGCCTCATGTGTGGCGGGCGGTCCGCCGGCTGATTTGCCCGCTTTTGCCGCGACCAAAATTCCCCTTTGGTAACCTCGCGTTAACCATGATTAGCGTCTGGTTAGGGACGTAATGCCGCGCGGACAGCCCTCGTTTTGACACGTTGGCAGGGGATGCAGGACCCGGCTTTGGACGGGCCCCTCATGCGACACAACAAGGCTCTCGCGCGGGCGTTGCCGCCGCGCCTGGCGCGCGGCTGCGGAACCGGCGGCTTCGGTCGTTGCCGAAGCATTTGAGACGCTCGCGTTGAGAGGAACCCGCTGATGCCTGAGGTAGTGCCGTCAACCTTGCCGTCGCTCGGCTCCGGCGTTTCGCTGATCGAACTGGCCTGGCATGCCAGTCTGGTCGTGCAAATCGTCATGGTCGGGCTTTTGACCTGTTCGGTCTGGGTATGGGCGATCGCGATCGACAAGATGTTCCTGTACGCACGCACCAAGCGCGCCATGGACCGTTTCGAGCAGGCGTTCTGGTCCGGGCAATCGATCGAGGAACTTTATCGCGCGCTGTCGGCCAAGCCGACGCAATCGATGGCGGCGTGTTTCGTGGCGGCGATGCGCGAATGGAAACGGTCGTTCGAAAGTCAGGCGCGATCGTTCGCGGGACTTCAGATGCGGATCGAAAAGGTCATGAATGTCTCCATCGCCCGGGAAATCGAGCGGCTGGAACGCCGGCTCCTGGTGCTGGCGACGGTCGGTTCGGCCGGCCCGTTCGTCGGCTTGTTCGGCACGGTCTGGGGCATCATGACGAGCTTCCAGTCGATCGCCGCCTCCAAGAACACCTCGCTGGCGGTGGTGGCTCCCGGCATCGCCGAAGCGCTATTTGCAACCGCAATCGGCCTTATCGCCGCAATTCCGGCGACTATTTTCTACAATAAGTTCACCTCCGAGGTGAACCGGCAGGCGCAGCGGCTGGAAGGCTTCGCCGACGAATTTTCGGCAATCCTGTCGCGCCAGATCGACGAGCGGGCGTGAGGGACGGTATATTGTGAGCGCATCGTGAGCATCAGATCATGGCGATGAACATGGCAGGCTCGTCGGGCGGCGGCCGCCGCGGCCGCCGCAAAGCCGTAATGGCGGAGATCAACGTCACGCCGATGGTGGACGTGATGCTGGTGCTGCTGATCATCTTCATGGTCGCCGCGCCGCTGCTGACGACGACAATCGATATCGATTTGCCGGTCGCGCGCGGCGGCACATCCTTGTCGTCGAATGCGCCGCCGCTGACCTTGTCCGTCAAGCGGACCAGCGGAGGCTGCAATTCAAACGTGGAACTGTATTTGGGGGATAGCCTGATTCCGGTCGCCGACCTGGCGGCAAAAATCAAGGCGATCCGGGAAACCCGGTCGGACGCCGACAGCGTCGTTTTCCTGCGCGGCGACAGGGACGTTTGCTACACAGACATGATGAAACTGCTGGGCTACATTCGCAACGCCGGGTTCAAGGCGAACATCGTCATCGTTCCCGAACAGGGGACGTGAGTTCATGGAACGACGGGCGATGACCGAGATGGAGCAGGGATCCTGAACGTGAAGGTCGACAAGACACTGGTTGCGTCGGTTGCCCTGCACGTCCTCGTGATCGGGTGGGGCCTGCTGACGTTCTCCTCGAAAGCGTACGAGGTGATGCCGGAAGAATCCGTGCCGGTGGACGTCATCTCCGCTGACCAGTTGGCCAAGGTCACCGCCGGCATGAAATCCGGCAAGAAGGAAAACCCGAAGCCGCTGGCCGAGAAGATCGCCGAGGCGAAACCGGTCGATGACGCCGTCGGCAAGGTCACCGAGAAGGCGCCGGTCGTGACCGACACCTCACCGCCGCCGCAGCCGAAGCCGGTGGAAAAGCCGCTCGACAAGAAGCCCGATCCGCCGAAACCGGTCGCCGAGCAAAAGCCCAAGGAAGAGCCGAAGCCGGTCGAGAAGAAGCCGGAGCCCAGCGTCGATCCGATCGCGGAAGCCTTGAAAAAGGAAGAGAAAAAGCCGCTGCCGCCGAAGCAGGAGGCCAAGGCTGCGCCGCCGCCGCCGGCCAAGCCGAAGGAACGGACATTCGATCAATCGAAAATCGCAGCCTTGCTCGACAAGCGCGATCCGACCCGGCAGGCCGTAACCGGCGAGGCGCTGAATTCCAATGCCGCACTCGGCCTCGCCAAAGGCAAAGCCACCGACAACTCCGCGACCTGGGGCGCGCTGTTCCAGTCCCAGGTCGAACGCTGCTGGAAGAAACCCTATGGCGGCATCGAAGTCC
The DNA here is from genome assembly GCF_004799405.1 of Bradyrhizobium sp. Classification (GTDB taxonomy): domain Bacteria; phylum Pseudomonadota; class Alphaproteobacteria; order Rhizobiales; family Xanthobacteraceae; genus Bradyrhizobium. Next base: position 31,765 of record NZ_SSMW01000152.1, on the reverse strand, counting down.
AGAACCCGGAGGCGGCTTTCGCCATCAGGCTCAAGCGCGATGGCACGCTTGAGGCAATGCCGGTTCCGGAAGGAACACCGGCCACGCCGTATCTTCGCGTCTATCAGGAGAGCGCCTTGCGGGCGATCATCGAGTGCCAGCCGTATAATTTGCCCGCAGCCTATTTCGAAGAATGGAAATACTTTTCGCCGGTGTTCACCGAACGAAAGACCTGAAACCGTCGCCCGCCGGCGATCGCAGACATGAATGAACCGATGCCGATGATGACCGACAAAGATGGATGCATAAGATGACGTTGCGCTTGAGCCGCCGGCAGATCATTTCCGGCATGGCGTCGGCCGCCGTGTTGACGGGTAGTCCTGTCCGCAATGCCTTCGGGCAAAAACGCGTGCCCATCACCGAAGGTGATGTTGCACCGCTGCCGATCGCGATTCCGAATTTCGTGGCGGGAACGCCGGGGGACGCCGAAGTCGGTGTCGGCGTCGCCCAGGTCATCACCAACAACCTCAAGCGCAGCGGGCTGTTCGCACCGATCGACCAGGCCGCCTATATCGAAAAAATCACCAACATCGACGCGGCCCCTCAATTCCAGAGTTGGAAGGCCATCAACGCGCAGGCGCTGGTGAGCGGCCGCATGACCCGGCAGAGCGACGGACGGCTGAAGGCGGAATTCCGGCTCTGGGACGTCGCCACCGGGCAACAGCTCACCGGCCAGCAATATTTCACGTCGCCGGAATACTGGCGGCGGATCGCGCACATCATCTCCGACCAGATTTACGAGCGCCTGACCGGAGAGAAGGGTTATTTCGACAGTCGCGTGGTGTTCGTCGACGAGACCGGGCCAACGGAACGGCGCATCAAGCGGCTGGCATTGATGGATCAGGACGGCTTCAACGTGCGTTATTTGACGCGCGGCACCGACCTGGTGCTGACGCCGCGGTTCTCGCCGTCGACCCAGGAAATCACCTATATGGAATTCGGCCAGGGCGACCCGCGCGTTTACCTGCTCAACATCGAGACCGGGCAGCGCGAGATCGTCGGCAATTTCCCCGGCATGTCGTTCTCGCCACGCTTCTCACCGGACGGCCAGCGCGTCATCATGAGTTTGCAGCAGGGCGGCAATTCGAACCTGTTCGTGATGGATCTGCGGTCGAAAAACACCATGCGTCTCACCGATACGCCGGCGATCGATACCTCGCCCTCCTATGCGCCCGACGGCGCGCGGCTGTGTTTCGAATCCGACCGCGGCGGAAAGCCGCAAATCTACGTGATGCCGGCGACGGGCGGACCGGCGCAGCGCATCTCGTTTGGCGACGGCAGCTATTCGACCCCGGTCTGGTCGCCGCGCGGCGATTACATTGCGTTCACTAAACAGGGCAGCGGGCAGTTTTCGATCGGCATCATGAAGCCGGACGGTTCGGGCGAGCGGATTCTCACCTCCGGATTCCATAACGAAGGACCGACCTTTGCACCGAATGGCCGCGTCTTGATGTTCTTCCGCGACCCCGGCGGCAATAGCGGACCCTCGCTGTTCACGGTGGATATTTCCGGGCGCAACGAACAGCGGGTGCCAACTCCCGGATTTGCGTCCGATCCGGCGTGGTCGCCCTTATTGTCGTAAGACCGGCCGCTCGGCCGTCCGGCAGGTTGCCGCAACCGGCAACGCTTGCCTAGCTTGCTGAAATATAGAGCAGATTTCTGTTTTGCCAGCCGAACGGCAACGTCCCGGTAACGATGTTCCCTCAGAAAGATTTCATCAGCCGCAGGTAAGACTGCGGCCTGAAAAGGACGTTGCGCGCGCTCGATGCAGCTGGCTGGCCCCACCAAGGATTCCGATCAGAAAATGTCGCCGTCGATTTACGCGGCGCTGATCGATTCGCTGTTTCAGGATCCCGGGCCACTGTTTGCGGGCGCACTTTGCGCTGCGGTTGCCGCGATCATGACCGCCGTGAAGACCGGCGATGTGCGGCTTTGGCCCTGCGTGGCACTCCTGGTCGTGACCGGTGCCGTCCGTGCGCTCGACACCCGCCAGTATCAACGCCGCAAGTCAAGCCTGACCGCGAATGAAGCCGCGCACTGGGAAGTTCGCTACCAGGTGGGCGCGATGCTCTATGCGGCTGCGCTCGGGCTCTGGTGCGTCGTGGCGTTGCTGGGCAGCCACGATGCCGTCGCGCACATGATCTGCATATCGGTCACGCTCTGCTACGTCGCGGCCGGCGGCGGCCGGACCTACGGACGTCCCTGGATCTTCCACGTTCAGATGCTGCTGGCGTGCGGACCGCTTACGCTGGCGCTGGCGCTTTATGGAAGCCGGTATTATTTCGGGATGGCGGTCCTGAATGTGCTGTTCTTCCTCGCGCTCAAGCACATTTCGACAAGCCTGCAAAAAATCTTCGTGCGGGCCCTGATTGCACGCGAGCGCGAGGCGGCGCTGGCGAGCCAGTTCGACACCGCGCTGAACAACATGCCGCATGGCCTGTGCATGTTCGGCGCCGACGGCCGTCTTGCGGTCGTCAATCATCGGTTCACCGAAATGATGCGGCTGTGCGACGATCTCGTGCGCCGCGATGCAACCGCGCCAGACATCGCCGCCGCCTGCGTCAGCGCCGCGACGCTCTCGGTTGCGAGTGGCAAGCTGATCGTCTCCGAAATCGAGAAATCGCAAGCGGGACATATCACGACGGTCGACCCGTGTGCGGCGAGCGATCGGGCGCTGTCCTGGACATTTCAGCCGATGGCCGGCGGCGGCACCGTCGTGCTGGTGGAAGACATCACCGAACGGCGCAACGCGGAAGCGAGAATCAGTCATCTCGCCCGCTACGACGAACTGACGGCGCTGCCGAACCGGCTCAATTTCCGCGACGAGATCGAGCGCCTTCTGGCGGTCCCGCATGATGCCGCGCGATTGTCGGCATTGCTGTTCGTCGATCTCGATCAGTTCAAGCAGGTCAACGACACGCTGGGCCATCCTTGCGGCGACCAGCTGTTGTGCGCGGTCGCCGACAGGCTGCGCGAAATGCTGCGCCCGGAAGACTTCGTGGCGCGCTTCGGCGGCGACGAATTCGTGGTGTTCCAGCAGAACATCGGATCGGCCGAGGACGCGGCTAGCCTGGCGCGGCGAATCGTCGACCGCCTCAGCGAGCGTTATAAAATCGACAATCATCTGGTCGAGATCGGCGCCAGCGTCGGTATCGCGATGACATCGCCGCCCGGCATCAGCGCGGATACGCTGCTCAAGAATGCCGACATGGCGCTTTATCGCGCCAAGGCGGACGGCCGCGGCACCTTCTGCTTCTTCCGCGACGAAATGGCGCAGACCGTCGAGGCGCGCCGGATTCTGGAGCTGGACCTGCGCAAGGCGCTGGCCAACGAAGAGTTCGAGCTGTTCTATCAACCGCTCGTCAATCTCAAGTCGGGACGGATCTCCACCTGCGAAGCCTTGCTGCGCTGGAATCATCCGGTGCGCGGCACGGTCTCGCCGATCGACATCATTCCGGTGGCCGAGGACATGGGCCTGATCGTCGATCTTGGCCGCTGGATCCTGCGCAAGGCCTGCATGGAATGCATGAAATGGCCGGAAAACGTCAACGTCGCGGTCAACTTCTCGCCGCAGCAGTTCCATCAGCGCGACGTGCTGAGCGAGGTGCGTTACGCGCTCGAGGTCTCCGGACTGCCGGCACATCGCCTTGAAATCGAAATCACCGAATCGTCGCTGCTGCGAAACACGCAATTGACCCACGATGTGTTGTCGCAATTGCGCGCGATCGGCGTCCACATTTCGCTGGATGATTTCGGCACCGGCTATTCAAGCCTGAGCTACCTGCACAACTTCCCGCTGCAGAAGGTGAAGATCGACCGTTCCTTCCTGGAGGGGATCGACAGCGATCGTCCGCTGACGCTGCTGCGCGGCGTGGCGCGGCTCAGCGCCGATCTGGGAATGTCGGTGGTAGTCGAAGGCATCGAGACCAACGAGCAGCTCGAACTCATCAGCGCCGACGGCACGGTGACGGAGGCGCAGGGCTATCTGTTCAGCCGGCCGGTGCCAGCGGTGCGCGTGCGTCAGTTGCTCAATGCATCGCACGGCCGCCGCCTGCCGGACGAGCAAAGGTTCGTGGCTTCGTCGCGATCGATCGCCTGAAATCTTCCGATAATCGGCTCCAATGAAAATTTTCTGCTTCGAAGACGCATCGGTGTCGACTCCGCGGTTTCCGGTTAACCCTAATACCCTGATCTCTTTGCATTGACGTTAAGTAGATGTTAACCTTCCAATATTCACGCAACGGTTGTGGTGCCGAGGAGAGTGTCGTATGAGTTCAGCAGCCGAAGCGATCAGGATGGCTCCCGAACGCAACCCCGACCCGCTCGAGCATGTCGATTATCGCCTTGCCGAGACTCCCGAAGAAAAAGACAGGATTTATCGTCTCCGCTACCGCGCGTATCTGCGCGAAGGCGCGATTCTGCCTTCAGAATCCCAGCGCGTGACCGACCGCTACGATGACGCGCCGAATGCCTGGACATTCGGCATCTATATTCACGGCGAACTCTACAGCTCGATCCGCGTCAGCGTCCTGACTTCCGAATGGCGCGGGTCGCCGTCGTCTGAAATGTTCGGCGATATCCTTCACCCTGAGCTCGATCGCGGACGGGTCATCATCGATCCGACCCGCTTCGTGGCGGATCCGGACAAGGCAAAAACGTTTCCCGAGCTTCCCTACATCACGGTCAGACTGGGCTGGATCGCGTGCGGCCACTTCAACGCCGATATCGGGCTTGCCAATGTTCGTCCCGAACATCGGGCGTTTTATCGCAAGGTCTTTCTGCAGGAACCGCTCGGCGAACCAAGGTTGTTCCCCGGTCTTCTGAAGCCGGTAGGATTGATGGCTGCGGACTATCCGGCGATCCGGGAAAAGGTGTTTCAGCGGTTCCCCTTTATGCGATCGAGCGCGTTCGAGCGTCGGGCGCTGTTCCAGCGTAGCGGCGAGCGCCATTCGTCGTCGGACGCTATCGACACCTCGTTCTCGCGCGCATCGATCGTCCCGCGCTCCTGACCCCGCGAACGGCATGTCCCCGGATCAAATCCGGGCGTGCCGTTGAGGGATCCTGCCGCCCCGCCGGGGCTGGATTCGGCCTGGCGCGCTTTATTTCATGCCAGGGGGTCGCCCAATTGGACTTCAGCCGGCCCAAATCCGGCTATTCGGCCAGCCTACCCGCTTGCCTTCACCGTCGCGCCACATTTACAACTCATTAACTATCGCGGTTGCTTTTGCCGGTTTGGCGGCATTTGATCGGGTTTGACAACACCCCATCAAGGTTGACGGAACGTTCGCTTAACTATCGGGCTGTAGACCGGAACGACAGTCGAAAAACGTGAGCGTGGAGGCTCCGGAATGAAACACCAGATGCGTATCCTCCAGGGATTGAAGCTGGCCGCTGTGCTCGCGGTGGCGCTGTCGATGGGTGCCTGCGCAAGCAAGAACCCGCTCGCCGATGACGCGATGGCCAGTGTGGCGACCCCGGGCAGCCAGCAGGATTTCGTGGTCAATGTCGGCGACCGCGTGTTCTTCGAGAGCGACCAGACCGATCTGTCGCCGCAGGCGGTTGTGACCCTGGAAAAGCAGGCCCGCTGGCTGCAGACCTATAACCGCTACTCCTTCACCATTGAAGGCCATGCCGATGAGCGCGGCACCCGCGAATACAATATCGCGCTCGGCGCGCGGCGTGCGCAGTCGGTCCGCACCTTCCTCGCTTCGCGCGGCATCGATCCCAGCCGGATGCGGACGATCTCCTACGGCAAGGAGCGCCCGGTCGCGGTATGTAACGACATCTCGTGCTGGTCGCAGAACCGTCGCGCGGTCACGGTGCTGAACGCCAGTTCCTGAAGCGCTCGCTTGCCGAAATGCTTGTCGCCGGCGCCCTCGGGCGCCGGTTTTGTTTTGGCGATCGATTCATTCGCTATCGACGCTCGATAAAATCCCGGATCACCGCCATGGCGCGCTCGGGTGCATCGGTGACCACGGCGTGCCGGCAGTTCGGAAACCGTTCGAACTGCACGAGATGGGCGGGGAGCGCGGCTGCGATATCCGCCTGGCTCTCGATCGGGTGGATTGGATCGTCTTCACCGCCCATCACAAGGGTCGGACACTGGATGCGATCAAGATCAGGGAACATGTTGAAGGTGCGGCTCTCGCCGCCCGGTTTGACGAACCAACGCAGCACTTCTGACCGGTTGACCGCACGGCGTGCCATGTCCGGATCGCGCGGAATACGTGTATAGAGCGGGATCGCCAGTCGTAGCCAGTCGTCGAGCGAGGCTTGGTCGGGATGGCCCTGAACCTCCAGGAATCGGCGGCGCGCCAGGGCGCCGACTTCGGGGCCGCCAAAACGTTCGAACAGCGCTACGCGCCGCTCACGATACGTGCCCCCGGCGGCCTCGGTGCTGATCAGCACCAGCTTAGAGGGATGGGTCGGATGACGCGTGGCGTAAGCCAACGCAACCATGCCGCCGAACGACGCGCCGAGGACGATCGGATTGGCAATCCCCAAGACATCGCAGAACGCGTGCACGTCGTCGCCCCACTGCGCCAGGTTCCAGTTTTCTCGCGGGCCATCCTCGCTGCGGCCATTGCCGCGATGGTCCAGGTAGATGATCTGGGCTACATCGGCCAAAGCCGAATAAGCGGGCTTGTAGATCGAGTGGTCGAAGCCGGGTCCGCCGTGCAGCAAGAGTAAGGTCGGCTTTTCCCGCATGAAGGGACCGTCGGGTGCGAGCTTGGCGCCCTCGACGTCGAAGAACAGCCGCACCCCGTTGACGCGCACATGCATGGGCCGGTCTCCTTCGCGAATTGGCGACCGATCGGTCTGGCCAAGCCGCTTGATTGTTTAGGAACACTAGACCATACGGCATCAACCAGCGCCGGATTCGGCACACCAGTCACATTTTTGGCGCACTCCCTCTCTCAAGGTGGTGCCGCTTTTGCGGTCACGCCGGTTTCGCGGTCAGGCTAAAATGTCATCCAGATTTCATGGAATTACCCGCGCCGCGGCCCTGTCCGCGATGCTGGCGCTATCGTCTCAGGTCTTCGCGCAAGGCGATATCGATCCGGAAATGCGGATCCAGCAGCTTGAAAATCAGCTGCGGCAGCTCACCGGCCAGAATGAGGAATTGCAATACCGCAATCGCCAACTCGAGGATCGCTTGCGGCTGCTACAGGGGGGCGCACAAGCCCCGCCCGGCGGGCAGCCCGGCGTCGCCCAGCCCAATGTCGCCACAGCACCTCCGCCGCCGGGTCCGGGCTATCGGCCGTCGCAGCCGGAATATGCCCCTCAGATTACTGCGCCCGCGCCAATCGTGCGGGAAGCGCCGGGCGTGCCGCCGGCACAGGATCGCCGCCGCGGCGATGCCTTCGATCCCAGCCAGAATCCGAATGCCCCGGGCGCCCCGCGTGCCCTGGGTGGCGGCCAGCTTCCGATCGCAAATGAACCCCCGGTCGGCGCGCCCGGCGGACGCGGAGCAGGCGAACCGCTCGATCTTGCCAATACCGGCCCGCGCAATCCGGCAGCGGTATCGCCGCCGGCACCCGGTGGCGGGCTTACCACCTTGCCGCCGGCGGCAACGCCAAAGGACGAGTTCGATCTCGGCATTGGCTACATGCAGCGGAAGGATTATGCGCTGGCCGAAGAAACCATGCGCAACTTTGCGCAAAAATACCCCAGCGATCCGCTGCTGGCGGATTCCCAATACTGGCTCGGCGAGAGTTTCTTCCAGCGTCAGCTCTATCGCGATGCCGCCGAATCCTTTCTCGCCGTGACCACCAAATTCGATAAATCGGCGAAGGCCCCGGACGCCTTGCTGCGGCTCGGACAATCGCTGGCCGCCCTGAAGGAGCGGGAGGCCGCCTGTGCTGCTCTCGGCGAGGTAATCCGGAAATATCCGCGTGCCTCAAACGCCGTCAAACAGGGTGTGGACCGCGAGCAAAAGCGGATTAAATGCTAAACCTCGCCTAGACCGGCTTCGACACCAGCGGCAACGCCATGCCCGATGACGACCATTCCGCGATCTCGGCCCAGGACGCGAAACGTCTGTTCGCGGACTGGAAGGGGGCTCCCGCGATCGTTCTCGCCGTTTCCGGCGGCCCGGATTCGATGGCGTTGATGTGGCTCGCAGCCCGCTGGCGCCGCTCGCTGGCGCGCGGTCCGCGCCTTCTCGCCGTCACGGTCGATCACGGCCTGCGCGCGGAGGCCGCGCGCGAGGCGCGTGAGGTCAAGCGCCTGGCGCACACGCTCGATCTGCCACATCGCACGCTGCGCTGGACCGGCGCCAAGCCGACAACGGGATTGCCGGCCGCGGCGCGGGCGGCGCGCTATCGCCTGCTGGCGCAGGCGGCACGGGCGAGCGGGGCGACGCATATCCTCACCGCACACACCCGCGACGACCAGGCCGAGACGCTGCTGATGCGGCTGGTGCGTGGCAGCGGCATCGCCGGTCTGGCGGCGATGGCGCGGCAATCCGAGCGCGACGGCGTGCTGTTGGCGCGGCCGTTCCTGCAGGTTTCGAAATCGCAGCTTGTCGCGACCCTTAGAAAGGCCCGGATCGATTTTGCCGACGATCCGACCAACCGCGACACTTACTTCACGCGTCCACGCCTGCGCGCGCTCATGCCGGCCCTTGCCGCCGAGGGCGGCGACGCGCGCAACCTGGCGCGGCTGGCCTCGCGGCTTGCCCGGGCCAATGCCGCGGTGGAAGTCCTGGTCGATGGCGCCGAGCGCTATCTTGCGCTGAAGGATCGCCAGGCGTCGCAGCCGGGGTACGACGCCAAAGCCTTTGCCGCGATGCCGGAGGAAATCCGCCTGCGGCTGTTGCTGCGCGCGATCGACCGGTCCGGTCATGAGGGACCGGCCGAACTTGGCAAGGTCGAAGCGTTGCTGTCGGCATTGGACCGCACGGTCGCCGAAAAGTCGGCAGCGAGCCCGCCAAGGCAAAGGCTGAAGCAGACCCTTGCCGGCGCGCTGGTCAGCATGGTCGACGGCCGAATCAGCATCACATCGGCGCCCCCCCGCCGCCGCGGTCCGGGTTGAGACGAAATCGAACGAATGCTCGCGGCTCGAAACCGCCCTGGGGTCTTAACCACCCCGGAAAACACCGGCTTCAACGCCATTATTTGAACGGGAATCGCGCTAGAATGCGCTAAATAGTCCGCTGTGGTTCCCTTGGCAGCGCCCCGTGCCGCACCTAGATTGTAGGGCAGTCGACCCGGGGTTTCCCCGAGGATGCGTGCCTACCCAAGGACCTAAGGCCGCGATCCGCGCGACCACGAAGGAAGATCGATGAACGCCAATCTGCGCAATTTCGCCCTCTGGGTCATTATTGTTTTGCTGCTGTTGGCGCTGTTCACGCTTTTCCAGAATCCGGGTCAGCGCGCTTCCTCGCAGGACATCTCGTTCTCGCAGCTTTTGACCGAAGTCGACGCCAATCATGTTCGCGACGTCGTGATCCAGGGGCCGGAGATCCACGGCACTTTCACCAATGGCTCGAGCTTCCAGACCTACGCGCCGAACGACCCGACGCTGGTCTCGCGCCTCTATAACGGCAAGGTCTCGATCACGGCGAAGCCGCCCGGCGACAACGTGCCGTGGTTCGTCTCGCTTTTGGTTTCGTGGCTGCCGTTCATCGCGCTGATCGGCGTGTGGATTTTCCTGTCGCGGCAGATGCAGGGCGGCGCCGGCAAGGCGATGGGCTTCGGCAAGTCGCGCGCCAAGATGCTGACCGAGGCGCATGGCCGCGTGACCTTCGAGGATGTCGCCGGCGTCGATGAAGCCAAGCAGGACCTGCAGGAGATCGTCGAGTTCCTGCGCGATCCCGGAAAATTCCAGCGGCTCGGCGGGCGGATTCCGCGCGGCGTGCTGCTGGTCGGACCTCCCGGCACCGGCAAGACCCTGATCGCGCGCGCGGTGGCCGGCGAAGCCAACGTGCCGTTCTTCACGATCTCGGGCTCCGACTTCGTCGAAATGTTCGTCGGCGTCGGCGCCTCGCGTGTCAGAGACATGTTCGAGCAGGCCAAGAAGAATGCGCCCTGCATCATCTTCATCGACGAAATCGACGCGGTCGGCCGGCATCGCGGCGCCGGTCTCGGCGGCGGCAATGACGAGCGCGAGCAGACGCTGAACCAGTTGCTGGTCGAGATGGACGGCTTCGAGGCCAATGAAGGCGTCATCCTGATCGCGGCGACCAACCGGCCCGACGTGCTCGATCCGGCGCTGCTGCGTCCCGGCCGCTTCGACCGTCAGGTGGTGGTGCCGAATCCCGATGTCGGTGGCCGCGAGCAGATCCTGAAGGTTCACGTCCGCAAGGTGCCGCTGGCCCCCGACGTCAACCTCAAGATCGTGGCGCGGGGAACGCCCGGCTTCTCCGGCGCCGACCTGATGAACCTCGTCAACGAGGCCGCGCTGACGGCTGCGCGCCGCAACAAGCGCATGGTGACGCAGGCCGAGTTCGAAGAGGCCAAGGACAAGGTGATGATGGGCGCCGAACGCCGGTCGCTGGTCATGAGTGAGGAAGAAAAAATGCTCACCGCCTATCACGAGGCGGGCCACGCCATCGTCGGCCTCAATGTTCCGGCCGGCATTCCCGTGCACAAGGCGACGATCATTCCGCGCGGCCGCGCCATGGGAATGGTCAAGTTCCTCCCCGAGGGGGATCGCTATTCGATGAAGTACAAGGAGTTCACCTCCCAGCTGGCGGTGGCGATGGGTGGCCGTGTCGCGGAGGAGGTCACCTTCGGCAAGGACAACATCACCTCCGGCGCTTCCAGCGACATCCAGCAGGCCACCAAGATGGCCAAGGCGATGGTGACGCAGTTCGGCTATTCGGATCAACTCGGCACCGTGGCCTATGGCGACAACCAGGAGGAGGTGTTCCTTGGGATGTCGATGGGCCGCACCCAGAACCTGTCGGAAGCAACGGCCCAGAAGGTCGACGCGGAAGTGCGGCGGCTGGTCGAGGAAGGCTACGAGACCGCCCGGCACATCCTGACCGAGAAGAAGGCCGAGTTTGAAATCCTCGCCAAGGCTCTGCTCGAATTCGAAACCCTGTCGGGCGACGAGATCGCCGATCTGTTGAACGGCAAGAGGCCGAACCGTGAATCGGTGCTGGAGCCGGCTACGCCGCGCGCCTCCGCAGTGCCGCCGGCCGGCAAGCCGCGGCCGCGGCCCGACCCCGATCCCGGCATGGAGCCGCACCCGCAGCCGCAGACCTGAAGCGGTTGCCATTTTGAAATCGAAAACGCGGCGGAGACGCCGCTTTTTTTTGTGCCGCGATTATGGTTGGCGTCGATCTCGGCGTCATGGCATGTTCGCTTCACGGCGAGAGCGCGGCCAACCGCGCCCGGTATGGCGGCTCCTTTGAGTGCGCCAGATAAGACTGGGAGAGGACATCGTGCGTTTTATCATGGGATTTGGCGTGCCGGGCGTGGCGGCTGTCCTGATCGGGACTTCGGTCGCCACCGTGGCCGAAATGCGCGGCGTCACGCCGACCGAAATCAAGATCGGCCAGACCATGCCCTACAGCGGACCGGTGTCGGCGTTCGGCGCGCTCGGCAAGGGGGAGGTCGGCTATTTCAAGATGATCAACGAGCGTGGCGGCATCAACGGCCGCAAGGTCGATTTGATCTCGCTCGACGATAGCTATGCGCCGCCGAAAACCGTGGAGCAGACCCGGCGGCTGGTGGAAAGCGACGAGGTCGCATTGATCTTCTCCTCGATCGGCACCGCCCACAACATCGCGATCGCCAAATACTTGCAGGGCAAGAACATCCCGCAATTGTTCATCGGTTCCGGGGCTTCGAAATTCGCCGATATCGCGCAATACCCGCAGGCGACATTGGGCGTGCAAGGTCCGTTCCGCTATGAGGCCCGGCTGTATGCGCGCTATGCGCTGGCCAGCAACCCGAACGCCAAATTCGCGATCATTTCGCAGAACGATGATTTCGGCCGCGACTATCTGTTGGGGCTGAAGGATGTGCTCGGCGAAAAATACGATTCTCTGGTCACCAATGCGACCTATGAAGTCCAGGACCCGACCATCGATTCGCAGATCGTCAAGTTGAAAGCCTCCGGCGCGGACGTACTGGTGATCGCGGCGACGCCGAAATTCGCCGCACAGTCGATCCGCAAGGTGTACGAGATCGCCTGGAAGCCGATGACGTTTCTGTCCAACGTCGCGGTCTGGGTATCCACCGTGATGCAGCCCGCGGGGCTCGAAGCCGGCATCGGCATTCTTTCCACCGCCTATGTCAAGGATCCCGACGACCCCGCATGGAAGGACGATCCCGGCGTCAAGGGCTGGAGGGAATTCATGGTCAAATACGTTCCCGACGCCGACCTGCACGACACCAACTACGTCAATGCCTACAACAGCGCGATGACGCTGGAAGCCGTGCTGAAAGCCTGTGGCGACGACCTGTCGACCGAAAACATTCTCAAGCAGGCCTACGCCATCAAGGACCTGGAACTGCCGATGCTGCTGCCGGGCATCAAGATCAATACCAGCCCGACCGACCACATCCCGGTCGATCAGATGCAGTTCATGCGCTTCAACGGCAAATCCTGGGAGCGCTTCGGCGAGTTGCAGACCGGGAATTGACGACTGTTTTGGCGCGGGACTTGCTTGAAACAAGCCAGTTCCCGTTGTCGAGATAGGAGCCGCCGATGTCAGGCCATTCGAATGCGCCATCCGCCGTTGCGATTCCGGGTGCAGACTCGCGGCTCTATAATCACGATCTGGCGCCGGTCGCCGCAGAGGGACGCACCTGGGGCGTCTTCAGCATCTTTGCGATGTGGATGTCCGACGTGCATTCGGTCGGCGGTTACACTTTCGCGGCCAGCCTGTTCTTCCTGGGACTGACGGGGTGGGAAGTGCTGCTGGTGATGGTGGCCGGCATCACCGCGGTCTACTTCCTAATGAACCTGATCGGACGTCCCTCGCTGAAATACGGCACACCGTTTCCGGTGGTGGCGCGGATGTCGTTCGGCGTCATGGGCGCCAATATCGCCGCCGCTTTACGCGGCATCGTCGGCATCGTGTGGTACGGCGTGCAAACCTATTTTGCCTCCAAGGCGGTGCAGGTGCTGGTGCTGGCATTTTTCCCGGGCGCTGAAGCGTGGACGCATTCCGGCTTTTTTGGCCTGTCGGCGCTGGGATGGTCCTCCTTCCTGTTCATGTGGTTGTTTCAGCTTTTGATCTTCCTGAACGGCATGGAAACGATCCGCAAGTTCATCGATTTCTGCGGACCAGTCGTTTACATCGTGATGTTCGCACTGGCGCTGTGGATCGTGGCGCAGACGGGCACGTCGAGCCTGTCGCTGCAGCTCAGCCCGCGGACCGAAGGTTCGGCGATTGGCCATATGGCGAATGCGGCGATGCTGATCGTGGCCTATTTCGCCGCATTGCTGCTCAATTTCGGAGACTTCTCCCGTTTCGCGCGCGATGAAAGAGCGATGAAGGTCGGGAATTTCCTCGGGCTGCCGGTCAATTTCATCGTATTCGCCATCATCACCGTGATCGTAACGGCGGGAACGGTGAAGGTGTTCGGTCAGGCGATCATGGACCCGGTCGCCATCGTCGAGCGCATCGGCAATCCGTGGGTGGTGGCGCTCGGCTCCGTCACTTTCATCGTCGCCACCATGGGCATCAACATCGTCGCCAACTTCGTCTCGCCGGCCTACGATATTTCCAACCTGTATCCGGAAAAGATCGACTTCCGCCTGGGCGGGCTGATCACCTCGATCCTGTCGGTGATGGTATGCCCGTGGATTTTCGTCTCGAGCCCGCAGGCGATCACGATTTTCGTTAGCATCTTCGGCGCAGCGCTCGGTCCGATGTTCGGCATCATGGTGGCCGACTACTATCTGGTGAAGCGGCAGCAGGTCGTCCTTGCAGACCTCTATTCGATGTCGCCGAATGGCTCGCTGTATTTCGACGGCGGCTGGAATCGGAAGGCGCTGATCGCGCTCGGGCTCTCGGGTTTCGTTTCGATCGGGCTGTCGCTGCTGGGTGCCTACGCCGTGATCCCCAATGTCGATTGGGGATGGCTGATCGGTGCCGCGCTGGGAGCGGGGTTGTATAGGGCGCTGATGCGCCACCAGGTGCCGTCATTGTCACGGCCCGGCGTCGTTGCGTGAACGCACCGACTGGAGGCGAGCTTGCCGGGCCGTCGTCAATATCGGGCGATTCGCCGTGAAATTACGGGTCGGCGGAAGCCCAAGGCTTAAGATTTCCTCAAGGCTCTCGGCCCTATTGATGGACCAGGCGCGTTCCCGGTGACGCTTCACCGCGCGCGAAAAGGCTTCGCATGGCCATGCCAGTATCCACTGCCGGAATCCCGGAGCAGAACGCCATTCCCGCGCCGCTCATGAACGCTTGCTTCGTGCTGTTCGTTATCAATGCGGCGTTCTTCCCGGCGGCGTTCTCGGCGCATTGGTGGATCTTCGACGAGAAGGGCCTGGGCATCCCGACCGATTTCGTCAACGTCTGGTCCGCCGGCCGCCTGGTGCTCGATGGCCACCCCGCGCTGGCATATGATTGGGATACCCAAAAGCAGGTTCAAATCGCGGTGCTTGGCCAGAGCTATCCGGGCAACTTCGCCTGGCACTATCCGCCGCCGTTTTTGTTCGTGGCGGCCTTGTTGGCGCATTTTCCCTATGCGGTCGCTTTCATCGGCTGGGCTGCGGCCAGCCTCGTGCCTTATCTGGCGGTTATGCGCGCGATCGTCGGGCGGCCCTTCGGCCTGTTGCTGGCGGCGGCGTTTCCGGTGGTGCTCACCAATGCGCTGGTCGGGCAGAACGGTTTCCTCACGGCGTCGCTGATCGGCGGCACGCTTTACCTGCTGCCGGCGCGGCCGGTGTTGGCAGGCATTTGCCTGGGCCTGCTGAGTTACAAGCCGCAATACGGATTGCTGTTTCCGCTGGTGCTGATCGCGGCTTCGCAATGGACGGTGTTCGTCACGGCAGGCCTGGTGGCGGTCGGCATGGCATTTACGTCCTGGCTCGCCTTCGGCACCGAGAGCTGGCAGGCGTTCTTTCACTGGATGCCGATGTTCTCGCAGGCCTTCCTGACCGAGGGCCGCGCGCCCTGGGGCAAGATGCAGAGCATCTTCGCGCTGGTGCGCTATTTCGGCGGCCCCGAGCCGCTGGCGTGGGTGTTTCAATGGATCATGAGCGGCGCGGTGGCGGTGCTGCTGGCGCTGATGTGGCGCAGCCGCATTTCCTATTCCCTGAAGGCCGCCGCTCTTGCGACCGGCACCTTGCTGATCACGCCGTACCTGTTTCTGTACGACCTGATGGTGTTGGCGATCGCGGTGGCATTCCTGGTCCGGATCGGATTGAGCGAAGGCTTCCAGCGCTACGAATTGCCGGCACTCGGACTGGCCGCAGCACTCCTGGTGTTCTATCCGCTGTTGGGCGCGCCGACGGGCTTTGGAGCGACGCTGATCGTATCGGGCCTGATCGCGGGACGGTGCGGGCTTTGGCGCCGCCGCGCAGTACCGTCACCAAAGATCGGCTTGGCAGCGCCGTACGAACTTCGGTGACACCGCAAGAACGCCGCGCATCCCTATCTGGAATTGGTCCGGGCCTCGCCAAAGAAGCTCGGGTGCCGTTCATTCCTTTGCCCGCGATGTCCGGACGGCATATCCCTCAAGGCTCAGACCGTCGCCAAATACCTTGCCAGATCGCATGAATAGGTGTTCAGTTCTTCAAAAGCGATGTGTTCGCTCAGAAGCACTAAAGACGCGCCTGATGCCATAGGCATTCGGGCGCCGGGACTGGAAACGCGCCATGGTCTATCGGCGGACCCATCAGGTGGTGAAGCGCCTTGCTGCACGGCGCAGTGCCATTCTCGCGGCGGCGCGGGATGCCGCCGCCGACGGCGGCATGGCCGCGGTGCAGATCGCGCCGGTCGCGATTCGCGCCAACGTCGCCGCCGGCACCGTCTACCGCTATTTCCCCTCCAAGGCCGATCTGATTTCCGAACTGATCGCCGACGTTTCGCGCGATGAACTGGCCGCGATCCGCCGTGCGGCGGACGCCGCGCCCGGACCCTCCTCGGCGCTGGCGGCCGCCGTCACCACCGTTGCGGTGCATGTGCTGTCGCAGCGCAAGCTTGCATGGGGCATCCTGGCCGAGCCGGTCGATGTTGATGTCACCGCGTCGCGGCTGGCAAGCCGCCGCGAGATATCGGGCGAGATCGGTGCGCGGATCGAAGCTGCCGTGCGTGCCGGACATTTGCCGGCGCAGGATACCGCCTTGGCCGCGACCGCGCTGCTCGGTGCGCTGCATGAATCGCTGGTCGGCCCGTTGGCGCCGGACAATTTGGATGATCCCGCAAAGCTGCGCGATGCCGTCCAGACCGTGACGCTGCTGGCGCTGCGCGCCGTCGGCGTGATGGACGCCCGCGCCCGCGGCCTCGTCGTGCAGGCGGTGCTGCCGGCCAAGGCGCTGGTGGGGGCGTAGCATTCATGCTTGCCCGCTATCGCCACTGCGCAAGCCCAGGCCTCATGCCGCGGTGTTTGACGGCAGCTCACATATCGGCGTCGCCGCCGGGGCCGACATAGGCAATGCGCAACATGTTGGTGGCGCCGGGAGTGCCGAGCGGCACGCCCGCGACGATGATGACGCGCTGTCCGGCCTTGGCAAAGCCGTCTCTGAAGGCGATGGAGCCGGCGCGGTTGACCATGTCGTCCAGGTCCTTCGCGTCCTCGGCGACGACGCAATGCACGCCCCACACCGCCGATAGCTTGCGCCCGGTGGCGAGGTTCGGCGTGATCGCCACCACAGGCGGCTTCGGGCGCTCGCGCGCGACGCGCAAGGCGGTCGATCCCGAACTGGTCCAGCAGATGATCGCGGACAGATCGAGCGTTTCGGCGATTTGCCGCGCGGCGTCCGCAATGGCGTCGCCGACAGTCGGTTCCGGTTCCGCCCGCTGCGCATTGAGAACGCCGCGATAGGTCGGGTCGCGCTCCACCTCTTCGCCGATGCGGTTCATCGTCGAGACCGCTTCGGCCGGGAATTTGCCGGCGGCCGATTCGGCCGACAGCATGATGGCGTCGGCGCCTTCATAGACCGCGGTAGCGACGTCGGATACTTCGGCGCGCGTCGGCACCGGCGACTGGATCATCGATTCCAGCATTTGCGTTGCGACCACCACCGGCTTGCCGGCGCGCCGTGCCAGCCGCGTCATCTGCTTCTGCAGACTTGGCACCCGCTCGAGCGGCAACTCGACGCCGAGATCGCCGCGCGCCACCATCAGCGCGTCGGAGACTTCAATGATTTCGGGGAGCCGGTCGATCGCCTGCGGCTTTTCGATCTTGGCCATCACGGCGGCGCGGCCGCGGATCATTTTCTTGGCTTCGACGACATCCTCGGCGCGTTGCACGAAGGAGAGCGCGACCCAGTCGATTCCCGTCGCCAGAGCTGCTTCCAGATCCGAGCGGTCCTTCGGCGTCATCGCCGATACCGGCAGATCGGTATCGGGCAGGCTGACGCCCTTGCGGTCCGACATCTTGCCGCCGATCACGACGCGGGTGACGGCGCGCTCCGGAGAGGTTTCCTCGGCGATCAGGCGCACCTTGCCGTCGTCGAGCAGCAAAGCGTGACCGGGTCTCAGGGCTGCGAGGATTTCCGGATGCGGGAGCTGGACGCGGGTGTTGTCGCCGGGCGCCTGGTTGGAATCCAGCACAAAACTTTGGCCGTTATTGAGTTGGGTCGAGCCTTCGGCGAACGATCCGAGGCGGAGTTTTGGGCCTTGCAAGTCGACCAGAATGCCGATCGGCCGGCCGTAGCTGCTCTCGACGTTGCGGATGGTCTTGACCAGTTCGCGCATCTTGTCGTGCGAGGTATGGCTCATATTGATGCGGAAGACGTCGGCGCCGGCTTCGAACAGCCGGCGAATCATCGCCGCATCCGAGGAGGCGGGACCGAGCGTTGCAAGGATCTTGATGCGGCGCAGGCGTCTCATGGCTTGCTTCCGGGCGCTGGGCCTGGCGGCAGGCCAGACGCGCCCGGAGGCGTTCCGCCCGGTGCATTGGGCAGGCCGGGCGGCCCGCCCGGCGGATTGGATATTCCCGGAACGTTTCCGCCTGGACCGATCGTCCCGGGGATTCCCGGCACGCGCTGTGCGGGCTGTTCGTTGGATTCGGTCAGTTGCACGGTCCAGGCGCGCTGCTCGCCGGTATCGACCTCGAAGAAACCGGTGCGGTCGAAACCCCGCGCCAGGCAATTCTCGGTGCCCTTGATGGTGAATTCCTTGTCGCGCGAACACATGAAGGCTTGTCCCGACCATTCGCCGCCGCGATCGTAATCGAGCGCGTAGATGTAATAGAACCGAGCCACCAGCGTACCGCGCAGCAAGGTCTCGCAAGCCCGCGACGACACGTTCCACCAGCCCTCGGTGGTCCAGCCCTCGGCGTCCTTGTAGCCCAGCGCTATGCCGACCCGGCTTGAGGTGTTGTTGCAGAGACGAAAGTCCGCCGCCGCCGGACTGTTCCACAGACACAGCACCGTGAACGCCAATACCGGCATTAAACCGGCGGTCATGCGAACAGGGAATGGATGGGGGCGATGAGAATTGTTTGGGATCATTTAATGAAGCTATATCAATTCGTTGATGATTTCGCGAGGGCAAGCCAAGACTGTCACCGGCAGGGAGGCATTTCAGGCCATGGGTAGCCGAAATTCTGCTCCTTGGCGCTCCCTTTGGGCTGCGATATGGCAAAATCTGTGACAACTCCCACCTAATATCAATATCCTCCCTGGAAAACGGCGAGATAACAAACGAGATACGGCCATGGCGATTGACGACAAAACCAGAACGGAACTTGAAGCCGCGGTGTTCCGGCGCCTTGTCGAGCATCTGCGCAGCCGCAGCGACGTCCAGAACATCGACCTGATGAATCTCGCGGGCTTCTGCCGCAACTGCCTGTCGAACTGGCTCAAGGACGAAGCCGACGCCAAGGGCCTGCCAATGAGCAAGGACGACAGCCGCGAAGCGGTCTACGGCATGCCCTACGAGACATGGAAGGCCACCCATCAGGCTACGGCCAGCCCCGAGCAACTCGCCGCGATGAAGAAAGCCCCAAGCGGGCATTGATCCTTCCCGGTTTGCAAACCGGCCATCCGCGTCTTGTTGTTGTCGCGCCGTCGAGACACGCCCGGGTCAAGCCCGAGCACGACGAACCACGCCGAAGAAATTTTTCTCCTGTGGGCGCGCTGTGGATGAGCGCGATGTTGCCTTGACGCAAGGCATCGCACTCTTGAGGGTCATTTTGGGAATGCGGCGTGCGGCAAAGCGTGCGGCGCTTTCCTTCAAGCCTCCAACCATCAGTTCATTCAGGAGTACCCGATGGCCACCTCCGCCGCCGTCAAGGAAGCGCCCGCGACGAAATTCGCCAAAGACCAGCTCAAGGCCATCATCGAGCGCATCGAACGGCTGGAAGAAGAAAAGAAGACGATCTCCGACGATATCCGCGACGTCTATGCGGAGTCCAAAGGCAACGGTTTCGACGTCAAGGCGCTGCGCACCATTGTGCGCCTGCGCAAGCAGGACGCCAACGAGCGGGCCGAACAGGAAACCATCCTGGAAACCTATATGCAGGCGCTGGGGATGCTGTGAGGCCGAGTGATGGTGTCATACGCGGGCTTGACCCGCGTATCCATCAACCCTCAAACGATTCTTACGAAGCGGATGGATTGCCGGGCCTTCGCCTCGCCGGAGGGCTTCGGCCCCGCAGGCGGGTCAAGCCGGGCAATGACTAAAGTGCGCCTCAGCGCAGCGATGCGGTTCGCAGCAGGAACGACTGGGTCGCAAGCGTCGCGGTGGCCGATCCGGTAAACCGGTCGCTGGCCATTCCCATCTGCGGGTCATCCGAGAAGCTCATCGTGACCACGGCCTGCGGCTTGACGAAATGTTCGCGCAACAAGGTCAAGTCGGCGTCGCCCAGCATCGTCGACGACATCGACGTGCTGGCGCTCGGCGCCAGGATCATGGCGCGCATCCAGATGTCGTTGCCCGTGGCCGCCGCGATCCGTGTCGATGTCGCAATCGCGCCAGCCTGACCCTGCAACCCCTTGCCAACGACCGTGGTGACATTGGTGACGGCCATCGGGTTGCGGTTGCGGGGAGCCGATGCCGGCCGGGCGCTGTGGGGAACGGGTGCGCTGGCCGCGACGATGGTTGAGCGGTCAAGCGGTGCAGTGGAAGCCGGCGCGTAAGCCAGCGCTTGGAGCGCGGAAACGCTGGCGGTCGATTGCGGATCGGCGGCGGCCAGCGCCTGACGGGCACTGATGGCGGCGACCTGCGCGGGCGTTGCCTGGTTCGGTGTTGCGGGGGCGTCGCCCCAGAAGCCGCGGGCATTGATGATGTCGGCCGGCGTCTGCGGTTTCGCCTCGGCCTTCTCAGCCGAAGCGGTCTGCCCAGCTTTTTCGGGCTGCGCGACCCGTGCGTCGGCCGAAGCCAGTTGCAAGGTCGAGCCGGCCTTGGGTTTTGAGCGCGGCGCCGGCACGGCGTCGGCGGATTTGGCGGCGGGGGCGGCGGGCACAGGGGCAGCCGGAACAGTCTTTTCGCTGACCTCAGGAGCGCCGGCACCCTCGTCGTCTTCGTCGTTCGACTTGCCCTTGAACAAGGCGGCGAACAGGCCCGGTTTGCTTCCGGTCGGTTCAATGTCGCCACTGTCGCCGCGTTTTTCGATGTCGGCGCGGGCAAGCTGATAGCCGGGCAGCGGACGGCCGTCGGAGGGGACATGCACGGTACGGCCGTCGGGGAATACGCGCACCAGTTGATCGTGGGTCATGCGCGGCCAGTGACGAATGCTGCCGGTATCGAGATGAACGAAAGGCGATCCCGAGGTCGGGTAGAAGCCGACGCCGCCGCGCTGCAGGCGAAGCCCGGCGAAGCGGATTTTCTCCAGCGGCACGTCCGGGATGAAGAAATCCATGGCGTGGCCGAGCATGTGCTGGCTGAAGCGCGCCACGCCGGAAGAACGGCGGCGGAGCATGGCGTTGGTGGCGGGCGAACGGTAGGACGAAATGATCTGGATCGGCTTCTGGCCGTCGACGTCGCGATAGACTTCCCAGAGAATGTCGAACAGGTGACGATCCATCGTGGTCTGGTCCTGGCTGCGCCAGTCGCGGAGATAGTGATTGAGCTGTTTCAGCGCCTCTTCGTCGTAGCGCCCGTCGCGCTTGAAGGTGACGGTGAGGTCTTCGCCGGAATGGGTGTGGTGGAACGAGAGGGTGCGGGTATCGTTCAGCGCGGTGGCGTCGTGGACGGATCCGGCCCCCATCAGAAGCAACAATGAAGTCAGGCCGGCGTGACACCCGGCCTTCGACAACGACAGCGATTTGAATTGGCGTGCGAAACCAGTCAGCACGTAAGAACCCACCCAGAAGACGACGACCGATCGAGAGACTCCTCCGCTGCCCCGGGCGGCGAAAGAGGGTGAACATAGTCTTAACGCGGGAGGGTTAACCGATATTTACTTCCCACCCCCACCAAGGCCTTAACCTAACCCGCCGACTGTGGCGAAAAAGTGCCCGCTGCTTAAATCGGGGTGGAGAATGGTTAATGCAAAGGCCTCGCCCAAATGGGCGAGGCCTTTGATCTTGTTAGGTATTTCCAGTCAGCGCCGGAATGGGGCGACCCGTCACCGGACAACCGATCGGCGCGGCTTGCGGCCCGGGGGCGCCGGAGCCGGTGTCGGACCCCCGAACAGCCGTTCGAAGAACGACGGGCCCGAGAAGGTATTGTCGCTGGCAAAGCTGACACCCGGCGGCAGGGTCGGATGGCCGCCGCCGTAGGCCGGCTGCGAATGCGCCACCACGTTTTCGAGATCCTTGGTCCTGCTGCGCAGCAGCGCCAGCATGGTGGCGTCGCGGCCATAGACGTCCTTGCGGAATTGCAGTTTGCCGGCGTCGTCCACGAACGCCGTCTGGTAGGTGATATTGACCGGGATCGGCGTCGGGAATTTGAGGTCGATCTCGGCATGGCCGTACATGGCGCGGATCTTGTCCGGGGTGTAATGCCCGTTCGGTTCGGTGATGTTGAGCAGGGTCGCGGCGTACTGATCCGGATTCTGCACCCGCATGCAGCCATGACTGAAGGCGCGGTCTTCCTTGGCGAACAGTTCCTTGTTCGGGGTGTCGTGCTGATAGACCAGGAACTTGTTCGGGAAATTGAAGCGGATGCGGCCGAGCGCGTTGGCTTCGCCGGGGGGCTGCGAAATGTGAATGCTGCCGTCGCGGGCGCGGTCGAGCTTCAATCCCATGCGCGTCAGCACGGTGGGATCCTGGGCCAGCGCCGGCAGATACTCGTTGTAGATGATCGACGGCGGCACGTTCCAGGTCGGATTGACCGTGATGAACTTCATGGTCTCGGTCAGCAGCGGCGTTGCATGAACGCCGGGCTGGCCGGTCACCACCTTGGTGGTCCAGACCTGCGCGCCGTTCTGCATCACCTTGAGGGTATAATCGGGGATGTTGAGAATGACATAGGCATTGCCGATCGGGGCAGCGCCGAGTTCGCGCGGCAGCCAGCGCCAGCGCTCCATGTTGACGATCACGATGTCGATCTGCTTGTCGCGCTTCGGGCTGTTGATGGCCTTGACGGTCTTGTCGTCCAGGATGCCGGTGGGCTTGAGTTCGGCGCCCTCCTGGAATTTGCGCACGGCCTCGGCGACCTTGGCATCGTAGTGGGTGTCGTCGGCGTTGTCGGAGATGCCGAGCTTGGCGCGCAGTTGCGGCACGCGCGCATCTTCCATTTCGACCGCGGGCTGCTTCTTGCCGCGCGCGGGCGTGAACTTGAGCGCCGGCCCATCGGCAATCTGCACGACCGGCCCATCGCCCTGGCCGCGCAGCTCGGCGAGCTTCGCCTTCAATTCGCGATAGAGTTTTTGCGGCGGGTTGTAGCTTTCCAGCGCCGCGGATGCATCCTTGGCCGTGGTGACAGTGGCCAGCACTTCGGCAGCATCGGTCGGGTGCTCGGGATAAAGGATATCGGCGCTGACCTGCGACCAGTGCATCCGGCCGCTCTGCGCCTGGCGTGCGTAATCCAGCATGCTGGCGGTCAGTTTCAGATCGGCTTCCGCAAGCGCATCCGGCGAGGTCGCCGCGGTGAAATCGGGAACCGGATAATCGGCCGCGTTCAAGCCGTCGGAAGCGGCATCCTTGAGCCGGGCGATGACGGCTTTGCCGCTCTCGGTCACGGTGCCGGCCTGGGTCCATAGCGGAGCAAATTCGCGCGCGGTGTAAAACTTCTCGACCGCCGTCCGTTCAGCCTTGCGGTCGAAATAGCGCAACGATTTCGCGCCCAGCATGTCATGCAGTTTGTCGGCGACCGGCTGGTCTGCCGGCGGGACGTTGCTGGCCGCCTTTACCGGTTCCTCTGCGGGCGGTGTTACGGCCGCTGCTGGAGGCGACGCGGGAGTCGTGGTCGCGGTGTCGGTTTTGCCGGTGTCGGGGGCTGGCAGGGCGACAACATCGGCCGGCTTGGTTTCCGTGGCCTTCTCGGTGGCTTTGGTTTCGGTCGTCTTGGTCTCGGTCGTCGTGGTGGGCACAGACGCCGTGGTGTCGGGCTTGAAGTCGTTGATGGTCGGCGGCGGGACGTTGGCGGGTTCGGGGCGCGGTATCGCCGCGTCGATCGCGAGTTCGGCGGCGCTGCGGGCCGAGTCCGATTGAGCCAACGCCGAGGTCGCGGACACCGTGAGGAAGGTCGCCGCGACGGCCATCAGCACGCGGTCAAATCCGGCACGGTTCTTTGAACAATCAAGCATCGTCACACCCCTCGGGCGAAACTGCCCCGGCATGGAACAGCTCTTGAGTACCTTCCGTCACAGCTTTCGCCAAAGCGCCGGCTGATCGGTTCGAAAGCGCATTCAATCAACGTCATCGGTTCGCGTCTGAATGTGCTTCCGATCTCCAACATCGCTACGCGTGCACATCATGAATCATAAGACGATACACGCGCCCCCCGCATGCAGCCAGCACGGCGCGAGGCAACTCACGACAAACTGACTTCAAAGCACCCTCTTGGCAACGGATGCGCGCTTTTGCCACGCGCTTTTCCGTTTGTCTGTCACCGCCAAGCCACGGTTCAAATGTTCCGGAAAAGGCCAGTGGCATCAGCCGCTTGGTTTCAGACATGGCAGGGCCGCAATCGCGCATTTCCCGTCAACTCGCCTCATTCGTTCCGCCGGCGGCCGGATCGTCGGCGGCGGCCTCGTCGAGCTTGCGATAAAGCGTGGAGCGGCCGATTTTCAATCGGCGCGCGACCTCGGACATCTGCCCCCGATAATGCGAGATCGCGAACCGGATGATCTCGGTCTCCATCTCCTCGAGAGGGCGCACTTCACCGGTGTTCGTCAGCATCGCCAGCGTGCCGGCGGAGGGGAGTGGCGCGATAGGTATTTCATTACCTGAAACCATGGCGGGCGCAGTTGAATGGAAGGCAGGTTCGACGATCAGCGGCTCGCCATGCTGGTGGTGTGCCGGGGACGATTGCGCCGCGGCCTGCGGGAAATCCGTCACCCCGAGTTGGTCGCTGTCGCTCATGACCACGGCGCGATAGACCGCGTTTTCAAGCTGGCGGATATTGCCGGGCCACTCGAGTTGCGACAACAGCGCCATCGCCTCGCCGCTGATGCCGGTAATGGGGCGGTTTTCCTCGGCGCAAAATCTCGCCAGGAAATGCCGCAGCAGGTGTGGGATGTCTTCGCGTCGCATCCGCAGGGGCGGAATCGTCAGCGGCAAGACATGGAGGCGATAGAACAGATCTTCCCGGAATTGCCCGCTTTTGACTCGGTCGAGCAGTTTGCGGTTGGTCGCGGAAATGATGCGGACGTCGACTTTCACCGGCTTGCGCCCGCCCACCGCCTCGACCGCGCCTTCCTGCAGCGCGCGAAGCAGCTTCACCTGGGCTGCCAGCGGCAATTCCGAGACTTCGTCGAGGAACAGCGTGCCGCCGGAGGCTTCGACGAATTTGCCCATGTGGCGTTCGGTGGCGCCGGTGAAGGCGCCTTTCTCGTGACCGAACAGGATCGACTCCACGAGATTGTCGGGGATCGCGCCGCAATTGACTGCAACGAACGGTTTTGATTTGCGCTCGCCGCTGCCGTGGATGGCGCGTGCGAACAGTTCCTTGCCGACGCCGGATTCGCCTTCGACCAGCACCGGAATCGTGGAGGCGGCGGCCTTTTGCGCCGTCTTGAGCACGCCCGCCATCGCCTCGCTGCGGGTGATGATGTCGGCAAAGGTCAACTTGCCTTCGCGGCTGTGCCGGATGCGCTGCAGTTCGCCCTTCAGCGCGCTGGCATTGAGCGCATTGCGCAGCGACACCTGCAGCCGCTCGATGCCGACCGGCTTGACCACGAAATCCTGGGCGCCGGCGCGCATCGCCGATATCACATTGTCGATGCCGCCATGCGCGGTCTGCACGATGACGGGGATGTTGAGGCCGGCCTCGCGGATTTTTGCCAGCACGCCCATGCCGTCGAGGCCGGGCATCACCAGATCGAGCACCAGGGCATCGATCGCCGGTGCGTCCGGCGCGGTCAGCATGGCAAGGGCCGCGTCGCCGCTATCGACGACGAGCGTCTCATAGCCGGATTTCTGCACCATGTTTTCGACCAGGCGGCGCGCCACCGCATCGTCATCGGCAATCAAAATGCTGGCAGCCATGGCATTCCCCACACCTTACAACTATCTGTCTCGAATCGGGGCACTCTGGCTGATGCCGATTAACACCCGCTTAAACGTTGACGTTCCGCTACCGTGCTGCGGCGGTAGCTGTCTTTCAGGTTGATACGCATAGACAGGTTCGAACAAGATGACCTCGCGCTCCTCATCGGCATCCCGCAAACCGGCGGCCAAACGCAAATCAAACGTCAAGACCAGGACCGGGAAGCTGCCGGAATGGAACCTGGGCGACCTCTATTCCGGTATCGACGCGCCGGAAGTTGCGCGCGACCTCGACAAGATGGACGCAGAATGCGTCGCGTTTGAGACCGACTACAAGGGCAAGCTGGCGGAGCAGGCGGGCAAGGAGGGCGGCGGAAAGTGGCTCGCCGAGGCGGTCAGGCGCTACGAGACGATCGACGATCTCGCCGGGCGTCTCGGATCCTATTCCGGGTTGGTTCATGCCGGCGACAGCGTCGATCCCGCGATCTCGAAATTCTACGGCGACGTTTCCGAGCGGCTGACGATGGCGTCGGTGCACCTATTGTTCTTTGCGCTCGAGTTCAACCGCATCGATGACGCCGTGATCGAGCGCGCGATGCAAACGCCCGAACTCGGACATTATCGCCCGTGGATCGAGGATCTGCGCAAGGACAAGCCGTATCAGCTCGAGGATCGCGTCGAGCAGCTGTTTCACGAGAAA
This sequence comes from Bradyrhizobium sp., assembly GCF_004799405.1. Classification (GTDB taxonomy): domain Bacteria; phylum Pseudomonadota; class Alphaproteobacteria; order Rhizobiales; family Xanthobacteraceae; genus Bradyrhizobium. The sequence continues at coordinate 5,349 of NZ_SSMW01000152.1, read as the reverse complement.
TCCCAGAGCGGCTATACCGCCTGGAACCGGTTGTTCGATCAAACCATCTCGGGCCTGCGCTTTGGGGTCTCGGGCCGCGACCTGGCGATCGAGCCGACGCTGAACCTGCTGCAGGACCGCGCGCCGGGAAAACGCAAGGCGGCCGCACAGGCGTTGGCGAAAACCTTCAAGGCCAACGAGCGTACGTTTGCGCTCATCACCAATACGCTCGCCAAGGACAAGGAAATTTCCGACCGCTGGCGCGGTTTCGAGGACGTCGCGGATTCGCGGCATCTGGCCAATCGCGTCGAGCGTGAGGTTGTCGATGCGCTGGTAGGCTCGGTCCGCGCCGCCTATCCGCGGCTGTCGCATCGCTATTACCGGCTGAAGGCGGGCTGGTTCAAGAAGAAGAAACTCGCGCATTGGGATCGCAATGCGCCCCTGCCGTTTGCCGCCACCGGCAGCATCGGCTGGCCCGACGCCAAGAACATGGTGCTGACGGCCTACCGCGGGTTCTCGCCCGAAATGGCCGACATCGCCGAGCGGTTTTTCACCGATCGCTGGATCGATGCGCCGGTGCGGCCCGGCAAGGCGCCGGGTGCGTTCTCGCATCCCACCACGCCCTCGGCGCACCCCTATGTTTTGATGAACTATCAGGGCAAGCCGCGCGACGTGATGACACTCGCGCATGAACTCGGCCACGGTGTGCATCAGGTATTGGCGGCAAAGAACGGCGCGCTGATGGCGCCGACGCCGCTGACGCTTGCCGAGACCGCCAGCGTGTTCGGCGAGATGCTGACTTTCAAGCGGCTGTTGGCGCAGACCGGCAGCGTCCGGCAGCGCCAGGCGCTGCTCGCCGGAAAGGTCGAGGACATGATCAACACCGTGGTGCGGCAGATCGCGTTCTATTCATTCGAGCGAGCCGTCCACACCGAGCGGCGCAGCGGCGAGTTGACGGCAAAGCGCATCGGCGAAATCTGGCTCGGCGTGCAGAGCGAGAGCCTCGGGCCGGCGATCGACATCAAGCCGGGCTACGAGAATCTCTGGATGTATATTCCGCATTTCATCCATTCGCCGTTCTACGTCTACGCCTATGCGTTCGGCGATTGCCTGGTGAACTCGCTCTATGCGGTCTACGAGCACGCGTCGGACGGATTCGTCGAGCGCTACCTGGCGATGCTGGCCGCCGGCGGCACCAAGCACTATTCCGAGTTGCTCAAACCGTTCGGCCTCGATGCCAAGGATCCCGAATTCTGGGATGGCGGGCTGTCGGTGATCGCCGGGATGATCGATGAGCTGGAGAATATGGGCTAAATAATCTGTATTACAGATGTTGAACGCACTCAAAGGGTATGTTATACAGATGTATAACATACCCTTTGACATTTCGTGCCACACGCGAGGGAGAACAGACCATGAAAATAGAAATCAAGAAAATCGGTAATTCCGATGGCTTGCTATTGCCTCGTGAATTGATGCAGCGGCTCGATCTCAAGCGGGGTCAGGAACTGCACATTACCGAACTTGCCGGAGGTGGATTTCAGGCGATGCCTTACGATCCCGATTTCGAGAAGACCATGGAGATCGCAGACCAGATTATGGACAAGTACCGCGATACGCTCGCGGCGCTTGCAAAATAGACGGAGCAGACGTGAGCGAGCCGAAAGAGCCGCGTTGGATCACCTATGAGCAAGCCATCGCAATCCATAGCCGTCAACTGCGTCGCTTCGGCGGGGCACCCGGCTTGCGCGACGAAGGCATGCTGCGATCAGCGCTCGAACGTCCGATCAACAAATGGCGCTATGAACAGTCAGACATGGCTGAACTGGCGGCAGCCTATGCATTTGGGCTGGCGAAAAATCACGCCTTCGTCGACGGCAATAAGCGCATCGCCTTCATGGCCATGATGGGTTTTCTGCTCAAGAACGGTGTTGCTTTCGACCCCAACCCCGCGCAGTCCACGTCCATCATCCTTGCACTTGCGGCCGGCGAAGTGAGCGAAGAAAGCCTGACGCGCTGGATCAGGGACAACTGGCCGTCCGAGAGCTCCTGAATAGCTGTGCAGCCGGCGTCCAAATGCTGCATCGCCGTTGCTCTCTTATCGCGATTGCGGTAATTCCACGCCGGATGTGAGCATTGACCGGGGAGAACGATGGCAGAGCATAGCGAAGTCGCCTACACCACCGCGGACGGCAACGATTACGTGGCCCATGAGCAGACTTATGAAGGGTTCATCAAGCTGGTGAAATACGGCACCGGCACCGTCGTCGTGATCCTCGCCTTGATGGCGTTTTTCCTGACCTGATCCATTGCCGGTCGCCGCCGCCCAAAGGCGCGATTCGAACAATTGCCCGCGAGGCCGGCCGCAAAACCGGTATCGATCTTTCCGCAAAAAGCGCTAGTTTGCTCGCGCGCGTGCCTCGCGCCGCCGGAGGCCCCATGAAGATTGCCGTTGCCAAGGAAATCGATCCTTCCGAGCCCAGGGTCGCGGCTTCGCCCGACACGGTGAAGAAATTCAGGGCGCTCGGCGTCGATATCGCCGTCGAGCCCGGCGCCGGCATCAAGTCGGGCCTGCCGGATTCGGAATTCACCGCGGCCGGTGCCGTCGTCAGCGCCGATGCGCTGAAAGACGCCGACATCGTCATCAAGGTGAAGCGCCCTGAGTCTTCCGAACTTGCCAACTACAAGCGCGGCGCGCTGGTCATCGCCATCATGGATCCATATGGCAACGACGCGGCGCTAAAGGCGATGGCGGATGCCGGTATCTCGGCGTTCGCGATGGAATTGATGCCGCGCATCACGCGCGCGCAGGTGATGGACGTGCTTTCGAGCCAGGCCAATCTGGCCGGCTATCGCGCGGTGATCGAGGCGGCGGAAGCCTTCGGTCGCGCCTTTCCGATGATGATGACGGCGGCAGGCACCGTCCCGGCGGCCAAGGTGTTCGTGATGGGCGTCGGCGTGGCCGGCCTGCAGGCGATCGCGACCGCGCGGCGGCTTGGCGCCGTCGTCACCGCGACCGACGTGCGGCCCGCGGTGAAGGAGCAGGTCGAAAGTCTTGGCGCCAAATTCCTCGCGGTCGAGGATGAGGAATTCAAGCAGGCTGAAACTGCCGGCGGCTACGCCAAGGAAATGTCCAAGGAGTACCAGGCCAAGCAGGCGGCGCTCACCGCCGAGCACATCAAGAAGCAGGACATCATCATCACGACCGCGCTGATCCCGGGCCGGCCCGCGCCGCGCCTCGTCACCGCCGAGATGGTGAAGTCGATGAAGCCCGGTTCGGTGCTGGTCGATCTGGCGGTCGAGCGCGGCGGCAATGTCGAGGGCGCCCGGGCCGGCGAGGTTGCCGATGTCGGCGGCATCAAGATCGTCGGTTACACCAACGTCGCCGGCCGCGTTGCGGCCTCGGCTTCGAGCCTTTACGCGCGCAATCTTTTTTCCTTTATCGAGACGCTGGTCGACAAGTCGACCAAGGCACTCGACGTGAAATGGGACGACGAATTGGTCAAGGCCACCGCGCTCACCAAAGACGGCGCGGTCATTCATCCGAACTTCCAGCCGAAAGCATAAGGAGAGCCGTCATGGATCATATCGCGCAGGCCGTCGATCCCTTCGTGTTCCGGCTCTCGATTTTCGTGCTCGCCGTATTTGTCGGCTATTTCGTGGTGTGGTCGGTAACCCCTGCGCTGCATACGCCGCTGATGTCGGTGACCAACGCGATCTCTTCGGTGATCGTGGTCGGCGCGCTGCTCGCGGTTGGCGTCGCGATGGTCGGCAGCGGCGGAGCATGGGCGCGCGGCTTCGGCTTCGTGGCGCTGATCTTTGCATCGGTAAATATTTTCGGCGGCTTTCTGGTGACCCAGCGCATGCTGGCGATGTACCAGAAGAAAAAGAAGTAAGCGGTGTGCACCTCGTGGTGACGAAGACAATGGGGGCCTCTAGATGAGCGCCAATCTTGCTGCGGTTTTATACCTCGTCGCCGGCGTGCTGTTCATCCTGTCGCTGCGCGGGCTGTCAAGTCCGGCGTCATCCCGCCGGGGCAACTTCCTCGGCATGATCGGCATGGCGATCGCGGTGGCGACCACGCTCGCCGCGCATTCGCCGGCCGACGGCATCGGCTGGCTGTTGGTCGTTCTCGGCGTTGCCATCGGCGGCAGCATTGGTGCTGTGATCGCGCGCCGGGTGCCGATGACCTCGATGCCGGAACTGGTCGCGGCGTTTCACTCGCTGGTCGGCATGGCCGCGGTGCTGGTCGCGGCCGGTGCGTTCTACGCGCCCGAGGCCTTCGATATCGGCACGCCTGGCCATATCCATCCGCAAAGCCTCGTTGAAATGTCGCTCGGCGTCGCCATCGGCGCGCTGACCTTTACCGGTTCGGTGATCGCGTTCCTGAAGCTTTCGGGGCGCATGAGCGGCGCGCCGATCATCCTGCCGGCGCGTCACATCATCAACATCGCGCTCGGCATAGCGCTGGTGGTGTTCATCGTCGGCCTCGTATTATCGGGCGCCGCGCTCGACTTCTGGCTGATCACCATCATTGCACTCGCCCTCGGCGCGCTCCTGATCATCCCGATCGGCGGCGCCGACATGCCGGTGGTGATCTCGATGCTGAACTCGTATTCCGGCTGGGCGGCCGCCGGCATCGGCTTCACGCTCGGCAATTCGGCGCTGATCATCACCGGTGCGCTGGTGGGTTCATCCGGCGCGATCCTGTCCTACATCATGTGCCACGCCATGAACCGCTCCTTCATCTCGGTGATCCTCGGCGGCTTCGGCGGCGAGACGGCAGCCGCGGGCGGCGCCGGTGCCGAAGTGCGTCCGGTGAAACTCGGCTCGGCGGATGACGCTGCCTTCATCATGAAGAATGCGCAGAAGGTCATCATCGTGCCCGGCTATGGCATGGCGGTGGCGCAGGCACAGCATGCGCTGCGCGAGATGGCAGACCGGCTCAAGAAGGAAGGCGTCGAGGTCAAATACGCTATCCATCCCGTCGCCGGCCGCATGCCCGGCCACATGAACGTGCTGCTCGCCGAAGCCAATGTGCCCTATGACGAGGTGTTCGAGCTTGAGGACATCAATTCGGAATTCGCCCAGGCCGACGTCGCCTTCGTGATCGGCGCCAACGACGTCACCAACCCGGCCGCCGAAGAGGACAAGACCTCGCCGATCTACGGCATGCCGGTGCTGCAGGTCTGGAAGGCCGGCACCGTGATGTTCATCAAGCGCTCGCTGGCGTCAGGTTATGCCGGCATCGACAATCCGTTGTTCTATCGCGACAACACCATGATGCTGCTCGGCGACGCCAAGAAGATGACCGAGAACATCGTCAAGGCGCTGTGACGAAGCCGAGCCATGCTTCCGCTCCGTCAGCCA
>NZ_SSMW01000151.1 GCF_004799405.1 Bradyrhizobium sp. | reverse complement strand
TCGTCCTTTTGTTTAAAAGCAGAATGTAAAAAAACCGATATGACCGGCGTCAGATCCGACGCGATAGCTCGCTCTCGGTGGGCAGCCGTCCATCCGGCGTCAAATGATTGACCACGTCGGGCAAATGCTGGCTGAGGCCGGTAAGCAATTCGTCACGCGACAGACCGCTTTGCGACATCAGGCTGTTGATCTGATCGGCGCCCAGGGCGCTGGCGAGATCGCCCGGCGAAATCGCCTTGTTCGGGCCCGAACTCACCCACGAATTGGCGGTCTCGCCCTGGCCTTTCTGCTGCAATTGCTTGAGCAGGTCGCCGAGCCCGCCGCTGATCACGCTTCCGGCCGCGCCGCCCGCGAGCAGGCCACCCAATCCGCCCTTGAGCAGGCCGCCAAGATCGCCGCCGCCGGGCAGGCCGGAATTGGCGGTATTGCCTGACGAGGGCGCCGGTGCCGGCGCTGCGCCGGGCTGACCGGCCGTGAGATGCTTGACTGCCTTGTAAGCGAGCAGCCCGAGGATCGCCATGGTCATCGGCGACATCCCGCCACTGCCCTGTGCGCTCGGATTGCTCGGGCCGCGCGGGCCATTCTGCATGCCGTTGAGTACGTCGAGTAAGCCCATTGTCATCTCCTGCCGCGTGCCCGCCCGGCGGGAAGATAGCGATGCCCCATGACAGTTACAAGGCGCGGCCACTCTGCTATCGAACCCCTGAATGACCGTTGAGTTATCTGAAGGAAATCGCGCCATGAATTCAAAGATGAATTCGGACAGGCCGATCGGCATCGCCGGGGCCGGCAGCATCGGCTGCTTTGTCGGCGGCATGCTGGCAGCCGGTGGCCGCCGCGTCGCCTTGCTGGCGCGCCCGCGCGTGATCCAGGAAATCGAAAGCAATGGGCTGCGGCTGACGAGCTTCGAGGGCTTCGACCGCACCATCGCGGCGAACGCGCTGACGCCGTCGGAAGACCCGCAAATTCTCGGCGAAGCCGGCGCCGTGCTGGTGACCGTGAAGAGCGCCGACACCGCCGGGATCGCCGATGTCATTGCGAGGCACGCGCCGGCTGATGCGATCATCGTCAGTTTGCAGAACGGCGTCGGCAATGTCCCGGTGCTGCGCGAGCGATTGCCGGGGCGGCGCGTGCTGGCGGGCATGGTGCCGTTCAATGTGATCGCGAAGGGGCCCGGGCAATTTCATCGCGCCACCTCGGGCGACATCCTGATTGAACGCGACGAAGCCGGCACCGCGGCGCGGCTGTCGGTGCCGGGCCTGAAAATGCTTGCCACCGATGACATCGCCGGGGTGCAATGGGGCAAGCTGCTGGTCAATCTCAATAACGCCCTCAACGCGCTGGCCGGTCTGCCGCTGCGCCAACAACTGGCGCAACGCGCGTGGCGCATCCTGTTCGCGGACCAGATCGCCGAGGGGCTGGTCGCGATCAGGGCGGAAGGCATCAAGCCGGTGTCGTCGACGCCGATCCCGGCAAGCTGGACACCAGCTATGCTGCGGCTGCCGGACGCCATATTCGAGGTGTTGCTGGGGCGGACCATGAAAATCGATCCCGAGGCGCGTTCGTCGATGTCGGAGGACCTGCTGCGCGGCCGCCGCACCGAAATCGATTATCTGCAAGGCGTCATCACCGGGATCGCCGACCGCCACGGGCTGCAGGCGCCGCTGTCGCGCCGCATCGTGGAACTGATCAAGCGCGCGGAAGCCGCCGGCAAGGGCTCCCCCGGGCTGACGCCGGAGCAGATCTGGCCATCCAGTCGCCGGTTGCCTTGAAATCGCGACGATGAGCAACGAATGTGGATCGGGCGCGCATGGCTGCGGCCGCGCCGGGAGGAACGACATGAAACGGTTTTACGCAAAGCTCGCCGCTGCTGCGCTGGCGGCTCTCGCAGGGGGCGCTTCGATCATGCCGGCGCGCGCCGCGCCGCCGACGGTGACGCCGTCGCCGGGATATGATGCGCGGTTGCAGGAGCGACGGACTGCGACGCCGGTTTTTGAACCGGTCGCGCCCGGCCCCAGACCGGTTCACCGGCGCCATGGGAAGCGACGCGGCGGCACGCATTGAAGCGCATGCGGACGCCATCCGGTGTCACGTTGTTTCTCGCAGCACTGTTGTTGGGCCCGGGCTTTGTCGGGCCGGCCGTGGCGGCCGACTATACCAGCGCGATCAGCGCCTATCGTCGTGCGCATGGTTTGTCCGCGGTGAAGCTGGACAGCCGTCTCAACGAAGTCGCGTTGAAGCAGGCGCGCGCGATGGCCGCGACCGGAACGGTCAGTCACAGCGCCGCAGGCAGCTTCCCGTCACGCGTCGCAGGTTTGCGCAAATCCCGAGTGGCGGAAAACATCGGCGCAGGATTTCTCCAATTTTCCGAAATGCTGAAGGAATGGGAAAACTCCACCGGCCATCGCGAGAATCTGCTGATGGCGGGCGCGCGGAAGGTTGGCGTGGCGTCGGTGGATAATCCGAAATCGCCGTATCGCAAATTCTGGGCGATGGTGATTACGGATTAGCTCGCCGGGACGACCCGTTGAGAGATTGCTAGCCGCGCTTGGCCTTGCTCGGCGGGCCGAACAGCGCTTTCTTGAGATCCTTGATGCCTTCCGAAAGCCGCGGCCAGTCGCAGGAGAACGAATGCCGCGCACAGGTCGTTCGGGTGTGCGGCCTGATATCGCTCACCGGCGGCCGCTGCTTGGCGGCCGGTTCCGGCGCGGCAAGTTTTTCAGTCTCGCCCTTGAAGGTCGCCTGCTGCAACTGCTGCCGCTTGGCCGTGAAAGCCGCCGCGATGCTGCTGCGCCGCTCGCGTTCGAGAAAGGCGGTATATTGCTCGTCGATGTGCCTCTGCTCTTCCGGCGTCGGATTCGGCCCCGCAATATCGAAGTTCCGGTTCTGCATGAAATCGTAGTAGCTGTAGCCGCCGCCGGGCTTGCGCCGGCCGGCGAATTTCGCGTTGCATTCGGTAAGCGCCGCCGTTTTGGCTTCCTTGGTCGCCGCCTTCTCGGCGGCATCGGCACATTCCTCGAAATCGGCGGGAGCATGGCTCCACCACTGCGCGTGCGCGCGCAGCGGCTGCAGCACGATGCAACCGGCGAACGCGGCAAACAGCCATCTGCGTGATGCGATCAAGGACGCTCCCCCAACGCAACTCTAAGAGACATCATTGCGGCGAATTGTCGTCATTGCCGGGGGATTTGTCACCCCCGGAACGGTCGTTTCTTCGACCTCGAAAGCGCGCCCGCCGGTGTGACGCAATGGACACATCCCGCGTTTGCGGGATTGAACCGGTGCTGCGCCATCGGCGACCAAATGGGAAATCGCAGCGGGAACCGCGGTTTAACCAGTAGCCCCGAAATCACGCGGCGGATTGATTCCGCGCTTTCCGGGCGGAGGACTTGACCATGCCGTATCGTCACACCCAGCGCGGTCTCTGGATCGTGCTTCCCTGCCTGGTTTTCGCCGCGTTCGATGCCGTCATTGCGTGGCAGACCCGGCAATGGTTTCCGGTCGCCGTGCTGATTTTGCTCGTCGCCGTCGCCGTGGTGTTCTCGTCCCTCACGGTCGAGGTGGGCGAGAACGAATTGCGCTGGTATTTCGGTCCGGGATTGTGGACCTACAGGCTTCCTCTCGGCGACATCGAAATCATCACTGTGGCGCGCAACAAATGGTGGAATGGCCTCGGCATCCGGATGGCCGCGGGCTTCCGGCTCTATAACGTGTCGGGCCTCGACGCGGTCGAACTGCGGCTGCGATCCGGCGATGTCTGCCGGATCGGCACCGACGATCCGCTAGGTCTCGCCGCCGCGCTGAAATCGCCGGTGCGGGGCGGGTAACCGGCAGGCGTGCGGATACTGGCGATCACACCGGCGTTCTGGTATGGAGCGTTGAGGCACCCGCCGGTCGCGGCGGGGCTCCGGTCCCGTAGCTCAGCCGGATAGAGCGACGGTTTCCTAAACCGTAGGTCGCATGTTCGAGTCATGCCGGGATCGCCAATTTTTGCCTGTGCGGGTCGGATTTCGGACCAAGATGAAATCCGCCAGCGGCGCCAGCTTCGCCCCGCCGGCGCGCGTTTTTGAACCGCGACAACGAGGCGCTTGGCCTGGCCTTTCCAATCTAGCCGTTCCAATAAAGCGGTGGCTCGGCCTTGTGATGGTCGGTTGCCGATTGAAACGCATGGCCGATTCGCAGCAGCAAAGCCTCATTCATGGAATCGCAGACCAGCTGCAATCCGATCGGTAGGCCATCGCTGAAGCCGCAGGGAATTGTGAGTGAGGGCAAGCCGACGAAGTTGAACGGAAGCATGAACTGTCTTCCTCGGTCGAATTCTTCCAGCGATGTGGAAAGCAGAGGTGCTGTTGTTGCCATTGTCGGCGTTATCAGCGCATCGACTTCTGAAAAAACCGCACGGACTTCGTCGGTTTGCTTTGTTCGGGCATCGATGGCTTCATGATAGGCGTCAGTCGAGATTTGTGCCGATCGTCGCAAGTCAGACTGAACCACCGGTCCGAATACCGTCTCTCGGTTCAAAGTCGAGTTGTAGGTGGAACGAATAACCTGATTGAATTCAAACAGGAGAATGTTGAATACCGAACGATAATCCAGCTTGTTGCCGAGCAACGGAATTTGGACCGTTTTGACGACTGCGCCGAGGCTCTCGAAAACGGAGATTGAATCGGCAATTGCCTTGCCGACCATCGGGTCGATATCCCGGAATGTGTAATCGCGGATAATGCCGAGACGCACTCCCCCAAGCTCTGTCGCAAGACCGTCCGCAGGGTCTTCGACGGGTGAATTGACCGATCGGGGATCGCGCGCATCGGCGGAAATCATTGCCGATAAAAGCAGGGCAAGATCGGCGACGCTTCGTGCAATCGGCCCGCAACAATCCAGACTGGTGGCGCGAGGAAATATCCCGGTCATGCTTACGCGACCGGATGTCGGTCGTATTCCGGAAACACCTGTCCAGCTGGCGGGTATCCGAATTGAACCTCCGGTATCGGTTCCGGTCCCCGCAACGCACAGTCCGGCGCTTACGGCCGACGCCGTACCGCTTGAGGTTCCACCGGGAGACCGATCGAGGTCCCACGGATTATGGATGTCACCGAAGGCTTGATTTGTGCCGGAGGGGCCCGCCGCGAATTCGTTCATGTTGGTCTTGCCGAGCATGACGACTCCGGCCCGGCTCAATCTTTCAACTGCCGCCGCATTCTCGGTGGGGACACGATTCCTGAAAATCTCGGAACCCACCGTCGTGGTCACGCCGGCAGTGTCAAAATTATCTTTGTACACGATCGGAATGCCGTGCAGAGGTCCGCGACGCCGGTTCGATCGCAGTTCTTCATCGAGCCGGGACGCGGTACGGAGCGCTTCTTCCTTCGTTATGGTGATGAACGCGTTCAAGGAGGGCTGCAGCCTGTCGATGCCCGCGAGATAGTGACGTGTCAGAGCTTCGACGGATAGTGACCCCTCGCTCAACCGATTTGAAGCTTCGAAGATGCTTTTGGGACAATCGAAGCCTGCCGTTTTTTCCTGCGGAGCCATCTTCAGCCTCTGTTTGTTGTCTCAGCATCCGCGGCAAATGCTGCGCAGGCTTTTGTAGACCTCATCGTCGTCCCGCCGCATCTGCCTATACCACACACGCAAAAAAGGCGCCGCGCGAAGATCCTACAACGTGCGGCATTGTAGAATATGTTTGCAACCCGCGGGAACGCTATCTATCTGCGTTCGGTCTGAATATGATGCGAAGTGGTCGTCACGCCGGCTGATGTTCGTGGGCTCTACGCAAACCTTATTCGTATCGCCGGCGCGTGATGCTACCGACGATCAAGGCACCTAGCGACATGAATCACGCAGCGATCTCTTGGTGGCAAGAGGGAATTCTCTATCAAATTTACCCAAGGTCGTTTCAGGACTCGAATGGCGACGGAATCGGCGATCTGCCCGGAATCATCGATCGTATGCTCTATCTTCGCGATCTCGGCGTCGATGCGATTTGGCTGTCGCCGGTCTTTCCGTCACCCATGGCCGACTTTGGCTATGACATTTCCAACTACCAGGGTGTTGACCCGATATTCGGCACGCTGGACGATTTCGATGCGCTGGTCGCTGCAGCACATGCGAGCAATCTGAAGGTTATTCTCGATCTCGTCCCGAATCACACCTCCGATCAACATCCGTGGTTTATCGAAAGCCGAAGTTCCCGCGATAATCCGAAACGGGACTGGTACCTTTGGCGCGAGCCCCGTGCTGACGGTGCTGCCCCGAACAACTGGATGTCGGAATTTGGCGGCAGCGCCTGGAAATATGACGCCGGCACAAAGCAATACTATTATCACGCCTTCCTCGCCCAGCAGCCAGATCTGAACTGGCGCAAACCGGCAGTGCGTCAGGCGATCTACGACGTCATGCGTTTCTGGTTTCGGAAAGGTGTCGATGGCTTTCGCGTCGATGTGCTCTGGCATTTGATCAAGGATGCGGAATTTCGCGACAACCCGCCCAATCCGAATTTTCGTCCGGGTCGCCCACCCCATGAGGCGCTGCTGCCTCTATATTCCACAGATCGACCGGAGATACTGGACGTAGTCACGGAGATGCGGCGCGTGGTCGACGAATTCAGCGACCGTGTGCTGATCGGTGAAATCTATCTGCCGGTCGATCGGCTGGTCGCTTACTACGGCAAGGACCTGACCGGTGCGCATCTGCCGTTTAATTTTGCACTATTGTCAACGCCATGGAACGCACGTGCAATTGCGAAGCTGATCGAGGATTATGAGAGCGCATTGCCTGCAGCGGCGTGGCCCAACTGGGTCTTGGGCAATCACGACCGACCGCGCGTCGCAAGCCGGGTGGGGCAGGCCCAGGCGCGGGTCGCTGCGATGCTGTTGCTGACGTTGCGGGGAACGCCGACGCTGTACTATTGCGACGAAATCGGTATGCAACAGGTCGCCATTTCATCCGATCAGGTGCGCGATCCCTTCGAGAAGAATGTGCCGGGGATCGGCGTTGGGCGCGATGGGTGCCGCACGCCCATGCAATGGGATGCAGGAGTGCATGGAGGTTTTACGACTGGCGAGCCCTGGTTACCATTGGCGAACAACTACGTCCGCGAGAACGTAGCGAATCTCTCAGCTGACACTCGTTCCATCCTCAACCTTTATCGCGCGCTGATCGAGTTGCGAAAGGCAACGCCTGAACTCATGGCAGGCAGTTACGCGCCCGTTGCTGCTACCGGCGACTTGTTGGCCTACAGGCGTGAATATGAGGGCAACGCGCTTTTGATCGTTCTCAATCTTGGAGCCGATCCGATTTTGATCGGATCAGATACCATGGCATTTCCAGGCGAAATACTGCTTTCCACGAATCTGGATCGCTCAGGCGAGACCGTATCGGGCGGTCTGGATTTGCGCGGCGACGAAGGCCTCATCATGCGGCTGAGGTGATCGTGCGTTATTCGGGATGATTGGCGTTCACACCATCGATGTCGGTTCGTTTGAGCAGATAGTCCAGTCCGCCAACGCGGTACCAACGATAACCGTAAGCCTCAAGCATCACGGTATGTTTGCCCCGATCGTTGGCTTCGCTGTGGTCTTCCGACAGAAGATTGATCAGGTGTTTTCCCTCATCACCGGCAAGTCCAACCGAAAATGAAGCCCCACGCGGCTTCTCGTCGAGATTGTGCACGAACAGTACCGAGTTATTCCGCCAATCGTAGCGAATAGCCAGAATGGCTGGATCCCGCGTCGCGATCACACGGAAGTCTCCCCAGCCGATTTCAGGCACTTCCTTACGCATCCGGATAATGCGCTCGGTCCAGTTCAGCATCGAGTTGGGATCGCGGCGCTGCTTTGCAACATTGATGTGCTCGTAACCGTAGGGACCTTTGTCGATAACAGGAGAGCACGGCCTTTCGCTCTTCGTGAACCCGCCTTGCGGCTCCATCGACCACTGCATCGGCGTGCGAGCGCAGTTGCGCTCGGGCAAATCGAGATTGTCGCCCATCCCGATTTCGTCACCATAGCGGATCACGGGTGTGCCCGGCAACGTACACATCAGGCTGTAGGCGAGCTCGAGACGTCGGCGATCACCCCCGAGCATCGGAGCGAGGCGCCGCCGGATGCCCCGGTCGTAAAGCTGCATATCCTTGTCCGGACCGAAGCTTTTGAAAACGACGTCACGTTGGGCCTTGGTGAGGCGGCCGAGATCGAGTTCGTCGTGATTCCGCAGGAAAAGCCCCCATTGGGCGCTGGCTGGGCGCGGTTTAGTCGCGGCGAGGGCTTTGGCAAGCGGACGTGAGTCGGCGGACGCCATTGCATAAAACAGATTTTGATTGACGTGGAAATTGAACATCATGTGCATGCGGTCGCCATCCTTGCCGAAATATTCCATATCGGTTTCGGGCAGGACGTTGGCTTCCGCAAGAATGATCGCATTGCCTTGCCGCCATTGCAGAAACTCGCGAAAGGAACGAAGCATGTCGTACTGCTCGACCGGCGTCTTGACCTTTGGGCCTTTGGTGGCAATCACGAAGGGGACGGCATCCATCCGAAAGCCGGACACGCCGAGTTGAATCCAGAACCCCATGATCTTGAGGATCTCGGCCTGAACGTATGGGTTCGACGTGTTGAGATCGGGCTGGAAGTCATAGAAGCGATGAAAGAACCAGGCCTTGGCTTCCTTGTCATGCGTCCATGTCGATTTCTGCACCCCGGGAAAGACCATCCCCTTGTTAGCGCTGGCTGGTTTCTTGTCGGCCCAGACGTACCAATCGCGATATTGCGAATCCTGAGAGGTTCTTGCGTCGCGAAACCAGGGATGCGCATCCGAGGTGTGATTGACGACAAGATCGATGATAACGCGAATGCCACGTTGTTGGCAGCCGTGGGTGAATTCCACGAAATCGCCGAGCGTGCCGTATCGCGGATCGACACCATAATAGTCGGAGATATCGTAACCGTCGTCCTTGCCTGGCGATGGCTGAAATGGCATCAGCCAGATCGCGGTCACTCCCAGCCCGTGCAGATAGTCGAGACGCCGCAACAGCCCTTTGAAGTCGCCGACGCCGTCGCCATTGGCATCCATATAGGTCCCGACGGAAAGACAATAGAAAACGCCGTTCTTGTACCAGAGATCGTCTATCATGATGGATGCACCGGCTAGACGTTGAAGGTACCTGTGGATTGGAAATCCTGAATCGGGTCGAATTCGGTTTCAATAGTCGTTCGCTTCACCAAGGGCGGTAATTTCGAAATTGTGAGACCAAAATACCCGGAAGATTCAACGACGGAGCGTTCAACCGGTTCCTGCGCATTCGTGGCAATGCCGACGCTATCCGCCTCGACCATACCTCGCGCCACGACAAACAGTTGGCGATGCCCATGAGGCTGTCCCAAATCGAATCGACTGCACCCGGCTATGACATACGCACTTTCGAATGCGCGAAGTGCAATTCCAGCGAGCGTTTTTCGGTCGCTATCTAGATGCGGCCTCGATGCTGACTTGGAATAAGCGGGCACCTTGCAGATCTCGGCTCTATCTGCATTCAGAATGCAATGTGCCGCGGTGGATCGGTCGCTGGCTTACGCGCATCTTCGCCGTGGGTGAGGTGAGCTAACGCACACAACGTGAAAATCTTCGGTTCTCTTACTTGTTCACTCCCGTCGTCGGGGTTTCCGCTGGCGTTTGTGTTGCGCCTGACTTTGGAATGACTGTCTCGTTCATGGTTGTGGTTGGCATTTTAGGCTTATAGTTCAGGTCCGCGCTTTCAGCCCTAATCGCCTTGCAGTCCAGCGGGTAGACCATTTCACCTTTTCCTGTTTGCCCAATGGGAGAACAGTCACGAAGAAGATCGCTGTTTTGTGCAAGTGCCGGTGACGACAGAAGCAATATTGCGGTTGCTAATTTGTACATTAATTCCTCCCACAAATGAGATTGTGCTCGACCTCAACAGCGGCTGGCATAACTGGTTCCGATCAAATTTTCGCACGTGAGCAATATTGACCACTCACTTTTTTCGAATGGCAGAGTCAGCGGGTGATGCCGGTGACGGGACGAGGTGGCCGTCTGTTGCTCGTACTCCGAAGCGGAACCCGGAACGAGCCTGGCGTCTCGGCATTGGCTCCCAGAGCTTAACAACGATAGGAGTACGCAATGATTAAGTATGCCGTAGTGATCGCCGCCGTGGTTGGAATTTGCGGCGCAATGCCTGCTGGAGCGGATGAAGTGGGGGGTTGGCGTCGGCCCCGTTGGTGTAACGGTTGGTGAGGGCCACGGAGATCGTGACAGGGACCGCGACCGTGACGTCATCCGCGATCGTGATCATCGGGACCACGACCAAACCGTCATCATTAGGAAGGGCGATCACGACAGAGATGTCGATCACGATCGCCGACCTGTTGTTATCGACAGACAGTAATCGGATTTTAACGGCCTCCAACCCGGGGGCCGTTTTTTTCGCGCGGAAAGCACCAGCCAGTCTGGTCAATCCTGATCGTTTTGCTCCGCTAGACCATCATCGCAAGCGACTTTGTCCGCGAAAGCTCGATATCAAGATCGCAAATGCGGCCTCGTTCGTATCTCAGCATCCGCGGCAGATGCTGCGCAGGCTTTTGTAGACCTCGTCGTCGTCCCGCCGCATCTGCTGCAGCGAATCCAGCGTCGTGGTGCTAGCGGCCGGCTCGGGCTTTCGTTTCGCGGCGAGTTGGGCGGCCTGGCGTTCGTAACAGGCTTCCCGCTCGGGCCTGGCCTGGATGAATCGGCATTGCTCCACCGCCGTCACCGCCGAGGCTGGTGCTGCGCCGATCAACAAAGCGAGCATCAGGCAGATCGGGAAATTCAAGGCCATCGGTCCTCCGGCGGCAGGATAAGTCAGCTCGGGCGCCGGGCGCCATAGGTCTTGTCGCGCAGCCGCCGCATTCCGGCCAGCCAGCGGTCGATGCCGGCCGCCTTGCGCTGAATGTATTGATGAACCTGTGGATGCGACAGGATCAGGAAGCGTTCGGCCTCCATCGCCTCGACCACGATACGGGCAACCTCGGCCGGAAACATCACGCCATCGACCCGCGCCGCACTCGGGCCCGATGTCGTCATGCCGGTCTGTACCGACTGCGGGCACAGCACGGAAACGCGGATGCCGCGATCGCCGTATTGAATGGCGAGATGCTCCGCCAGCGCCACCGCGGCATGCTTGGTCACGCCATACGGCATCGAGTTCAGCGAAGCCAGCAGGCCCGCGGCGGATGCGGTGTTGAGCAAGTAGCCGGAGCCGCGCGCGAGCATGCCGGGCACCAGCGCGCGCGCGGCGAAAACGTGGCTCATGATGTGCACCCGCCAGCTCACGTCCCAGTCGGCATCCGAAGCGGTCTCTTGTCCCTTGCGCGACAGGCCGGCGTTGGAGAAGAACACGTCCACCGGCCCGAACCGGGCTTCGGCCGCCGCTATCAGCGTCTTGATGTCGCTTTCCTGTCCGACATCGGCGGTGACGGCGAGGCCGTCGATCTCGCCGGCGACGCTGGCCAGCCGGTCGCGCGAGCTCTTGAGGTCGGCGACCACCACGCCGCGCGCACCGGCTTCGGCATAAGCGCGCGCGACCGCCTCGCCGATCCCGCTCGCCGCTCCGGTGACGACACAGACTTTATCCTTGATGTGCATGGTGATGATCCTGCTTTGCTCGTCATGCCCGGACTTTATCCCGGCCATGACGAAACAGATGTGTTCACGCCCGATACAGCCCTTTTTCGCGCGCCTGGCGGATCGCGAGCGCCGCCAGCATGTCGAGCATCGGCGTCGACAAGCCCGCGGCTCTGGCGAATGCCGAGGGTGCCTTGACCAGGACATCGATCTCCATCGGGCGGCCCTGTTCGTAGTCCTGCAGGATCGAGGGCTTGTGATTGGGGGCTGGCCCGGTTCGGGTAGTGCGCTTGACGTCGGGGAAACAGCTATGGCCGATGCTGTCGGCCTCTTCCAGCAACCGCGGGATCACATCGCGCAGCGCGGGATCCTCGCG
This sequence comes from Bradyrhizobium sp., assembly GCF_004799405.1. GTDB lineage: Bacteria > Pseudomonadota > Alphaproteobacteria > Rhizobiales > Xanthobacteraceae > Bradyrhizobium. The sequence goes on along the minus strand of NZ_SSMW01000151.1, from coordinate 128,470 downwards.
CACGCCCCGTGCGGTCTGCCCGGTCAACAGGCACAGCACCGACATCGACATGTTGGTCAGGAGCTTGGTCCAGATCGCCTCCCGGATCCGCGGCGCCGGCGGCGATTTGATCGAGGCTTGGTCGAGCAGCGTGCGCAGCCGTTCGATCCGCGGGCTCAAACGGTCGTCGCATTCCCCGACCAGCAGCATGTTGCGGTCGGGCGAGAGATTCATCACGACTCCGGGCTCGACGATCTCGTTCGATGAAAAGATCACGCCGCCGATGATCCGATTCCTTGCGACGGCGGCGCGCAGCGCCCCGCCGGGATCGAGAAATGCGAGATCGGGCGGCGGCGGGTGATCGGCGGGAATCCCGATGTCGTACCACCAGGGAATGCCGTTCTGGGCAAACACCACGGCGGTGTCGTCGCGCAGCAGAGGGCGCAATCCGGTGACGAGGCTGTTCAAGCCGGTGGCTTTCAGCGTGCTGATGACGACATCCTGCGGGCCGAGCGTTGCCGGATCGTCGGAGACCTTCACTTTTGCGGAAAACTCGGCGTCCCCGACCCGCAGCGTCAGGCCTTTGGCCTTCACGGCCGCAAGATGCGGCCCGCGCATCACGCAGGAGACATCATGTCCGGCCAGCGCCAGCCGCACCGCGAAATGGCTGCCGACCGCGCCGGCGCCGAAAATGCAAATTCGCATGGAAAGATGTTTCCTGTTGGCGGTTCGAGAACCAGTTTCCACAAGCCGGCGGCGCTGCGCAACCCGCAAATCCCGGCCGGTGCGACCTTGCTGCGACAACCGAAATGCCGCATCCTGTCCAACTGCACGCCGCCAAGCGCCAGACCGTGGATGCCTCCGAAGGCATCGCCTCGTATGCCGAAAAACGCGCCGCCAATTGGGGGAGCGGCAAGTTGGCATTGGCGGCGTTGCGTGGTGTTCAGCAAATTGCTTCATCGCCCTCCCACAAGGCATGATTGCCCGCTCACGATTCAGGAACACCCACCTTGCCCCCTCGCACCGTCGCAGAACCCGCGCGCCAGATACCGCTGTACGGCGAATATGAAGTCGCCGTGCTCGGCGGCGGGCCGGCCGGCATTGCCGCCGCGGTGGCGGCCGCGCGGGCGGGAAAGCGCACGCTGCTGATCGAGCGCTATGGGTTCCTCGGCGGCATGGGGACGGCGGCAGGAGTGACGAATTTCTGCGGGCTGCATGCCAATGTCCATGGCGAAATGCATCGGGTGGTGCAGGGCATCGCGTCAGATCTGCTGGCGCGGATCGAGCGGCTCGACGGGCTCAACGCGCCGCATCTGATCCTCGGCAAAATCCTGGCGCAGGCCTACGACACTGCGACCTACAAGATCGCGGCCGACGATCTGCTCGCCGCCCACAAGGTCGATATCCTGTTCCATGCGCTCGGCGCCGGCGTGGCGATGCAGGACGAGCGCCGCATCGAGGCGCTGATGGTGGAGACCAAAGCCGGCCGCCTGGCGGTAACTGCGGATATCTTCATCGATTGCTCCGGCGATGGCGATCTCGCCGCCTGGGCCGGTGCGCGCTTCGAGGTCGGCGACAATGCCGGCAGCATGCTCTACCCGTCGATGATGTTCCGCCTGAACGGCATCGATCCCGCCAAGGCCGGCGATGCGTGGCGCACGATACCGGCGCTGATGGAACAGGCCGAAGCGGGCGGCACCCATCATTTTCCGCGCAAGGCTGCGATCGTGCGGCCGCAGCGATCGCAAATCGAATGGCGGGTGAATTTCACGCAACTGGCGCGCGCGGACGGCACCGCGATCAACGGCCTCGAGCCCGATGACCTGACGCGCGGCGAAATCGAGGGCCGCCGCCAGGCCGTCCACGCCTTCAACTTCCTGCGCACGGTGCCGGGCTTCGAGAAATCCTACATCGTCGACCTGCCGCCGCAGCTCGGCATCCGCGAGACCAGACGCGTGATCGGCGGCTACATGCTGTCGGGCGACGACGTGCTCGGCTGCGCCTCCTTTGAGGATTCGATCGGCGTCAACGGCTGGCCGATGGAGACCCATGTCGCGGGCGACGTGATCTTCAGGTTTCCGCCGATCCCGGAATCGCGCGGCTTCAACGAATTGCCGTATCGCATGCTGACGCCTGATGGCATCGACAATCTCCTGGTCGCCGGGCGCTGTGCCTCGATGACCCATGACGGCCAGTCGGCCGCACGGGTCTCCGGCGCCTGTTTTGCGATGGGCGAGGCCGCCGGCACCGCCGCCGCGCTGGCGCTCGGCGGCAACACCATCCCGCGCGACATCGCGGTCGACAAGCTGCAGGTGCAATTGAAGCAACAGGGCGCGTTTATCGGGCAGGATCAGGCGGTGCCCGAGGGGTTGTAGCATCGCGTGCTGCAAGTTTCACTTCACCTCTCCCCTTGTGGGAGAGGTCGGATCGCATCGATAGATGCGATCCGGGTGAGGGGTTCAAGTCTATCGATAGACCGGGACCCCTCACCTCGACCCTCTCCCACAAGGGGAGAGGGAGCGCACTGCCGTTGCTGCGGCATCGTGCTAGTGCTTCAATCGGCGCACAACAGGTTCTACAAAAAATGAAGAGAGGAAACTGGATGCCGAGATTTGCGCGACTGATATTGGCGGCCCTGTTGGCACTGGCTGCTTCCTCCACCGTACGCGCCGACGAACTGTTGAAAGCCAGGGTCGGCGTGCTGCGGCTGTCGTCGTCGGCGCCGGTGTTCATCGCGCAGGACAAGGGTTATTTCCGCGCGGCGGGCCTCGACATCGAGCTGAAGTTCTTCGATGCCGCGCAGCCGATCGCGGTGGCGACCGCATCGGGCGATATCGATTTCGGCATTACCGCCTTCACTGCGGGACTCTACAACCTCGCGGGCAAGGGCACGCTGAAAGTGATCGGCGGCATGAGTCGCGAAAAGGCGGGCTATCCGCTGATCGGCTATTTCGCCAGCAACAACGCCTACGCCGCTGGCCTCAGGACGCCGAAGGATCTTGCCGGCAAGCGCATCGCGGTGACGCAAGTCGGTTCCAGCTTTCACTATTCGCTCGGCCTGCTCGCCGACAAATACGGGCTGAAACTGAGCGACATGAAAGTGCTGCCGCTGCAGTCGCTGTCGAATGTGGCCGCCGCGCTCAAGGGCGAAACCGTCGATGCCGCGCTGCTGCCGGCCTCGACCGCGCGCAAGCTGATCGATGATGGCGGCGCCAAATTGCTGGGCTGGGTCGGCGACGAGACGCCGTGGCAGTTGGGCGCGGTGTTCGCGTCGCCGAAAACGCTGACTGACAAGCCGCTGGTGACCAAACTGCTGGCCGCGCTGGCGCGCGCCGACCGCGAATATCACGATGTGATTCTCGCCGCCGTTGCCGACGGCAAGGCGCCGATCAATGAAGTGACAAAACCGCTGCTGGAGATCATCGCCAAGTACACCAACCTGCCGGTCGAGCAAGTCGTCGGCAATTGCGCCTATATCGATCCCGACGGCAAGCTCGACGTCAAGAACGTCGCCAACCAGGTCGAATGGCTGCAGGAGCAGGGTTTCGTCGACAAGGGATTTACCGCGGATACGATCATTGCCGGGGAATATGTGAAGCCGGATTGATGCAACCGTCATTGCGAGCGCAGCGAAGCAATCCATGCTTTACTTGCGGTAGATATGGATTGCTTCGTCGCTTCGCTCCGCGCAATGACGGCCCTCGGGATTACCGATTGAAACGAAACGCCGCATGGACCTGATCGCCGACCACATCAGTCACCGCTTCGGCGCGCTCGAGGTGCTCGACGACGTGTCGTTCACAACGGGCGCCGGCGAGGTGGTCGCGATTGTCGGACCTTCCGGTTGCGGCAAGAGCACGCTGCTGTCGATCCTCGGCGGATTGTTGCAGCCGGGTTCAGGCCAGGCGAAACTGCGCGGTGCGCCACCGCCGGATAGCCGCAACCCGCTGACCTTCGTGTTCCAGGATTTCGCGCTGCTGCCGTGGTGCACGGTCGAAGCCAATGTCGCATTTCCGCTGCTGCATGCCGGCCTGTCCGCCGCCGAGCGCCAAGCAATCGTCGACGATGCCTTGCGCCGCACCGGGTTGGCGGATTTTCGCGGCACCTATCCCAAGCAATTGTCCGGCGGCATGCGCCAGCGCGTCGGCATCGCGCGCGCGCTGGCGGTGCGGCCCGCGATTCTTTTGATGGACGAGCCGCTGTCGGCGTTGGATTCGCAAACCCGCGAATTGCTGATGGAGGACTTCATCCGCCTGCTCGCGGATGGTTCGATGGGCGCGGTCTATGTCACGCATAATCTGGAGGAAGCGGTCCGGCTCGCCGACCGCATCGTGGTGCTGTCGCGGCGGCCCGGCCGGGTCCGCGAAGTCGTCGCCATTCCGCTGACGCGCGGCGAACGCGGCGACATCAATGCGCGCGGCCGGCTGCTCGCGCTGCAGGACGATCTGTGGTCGCTGATCCGCGAGGAAGCCGTTGAAGCCGAGCGGGAAGTTCAGCATGCTTGAGCGCCCCAAAACCGGTGATCGCACCGACGAAACCCGTCCCGTGGCGTTTCGCGGCGCGGGCTTTGCGCCGAAGGCCGGCCGCTATTCGGGCTGGATCGCGCTGGTGCTGGCGATCGGGCTCTGGCAGTTGGCGGGCAGCGCCGGCTGGGTCAATCCCCTGTTCCTGCCGGCGCCATCGGCCATTGCGGTTGCGATCTACCGGCTCGCGATCTCGGGCGCGCTTTGGCAACATCTTTCGTACTCGATCATGCGGATCGGAACCGGCTGGATTCTCGGGACCGTCGCCGGCGTCATCGTCGGCTTCGGAATAGGGCTCTCGAGCCTGACGCGTGGCGTCGGCATCACCTTCATCTCGGCGCTGTTTCCGATTCCGAAAATCGCGCTGCTGCCGCTGCTGATCCTGTGGCTCGGCATCGGCGAACAGCCGAAGATCGCCACCATCGCGCTCGGGGTGTTCTTTTCCACCGCGATCTCGGTCTATAGCGGCGTCGATGCGGTGCCGCGCAACCTGATCCGGATGGCGCAGAGCTTCAACGTGCCGTTCCATGCCATCGTGCGCAGGGTGATCTGGCCCGGCGCGCTGCCGTCGATCCTGGCGGGATTCCGCATCACCGCCTCGGTCGCACTGCTGTTGGTGGTGAGCGCGGAAATGATCGGCGCCGAATACGGCATCGGCGCCTTCGTGCTGCAGGCCGGCAACCTGATGCAGACCGATCAACTGCTCGCCGGCGTGGTGATCTTGTCGCTGTTTGGCCTCGCGGTGGGACGCGTCATCAACTGGCTGGAGACGCGGCTGCTGCACTGGCGGTGAGGCCCTGCCTGAATTGAAGCGATGTTCTCCCCGCAATTGCGGTGAGCTCCCTCTCCCCTTGTGGGAGAGGGTTGGGGTGAGGGGTTACGGTCTATCGATAGGGCTTAACCCCTCACCCGGATCGCATCTGACGATGCGATCCGACCTCTCCCACAAGGGGAGAGGTGATACCGAGTATGCAGCGTCCGCTCACCTCACGCATTGCCGCGGTCTTCGCGGAACAGATCGAGCTTCTGCTGCACCGGACGATCCGAGAAACTGAACAGTACCGAATCCTGGTCGGCCTCGTGGGTGACCCATTGCCAGCTCGGCACCACGAACAGGTCGCGCGGACCCCATGCGAAGGTCTGGTCGCCGATCCGCGTGCGGCCATGGCCCTCGATCGCCGCGAACACGGTGGCGTCGGTCGAGCGATAGCGCGCGGTTTTAAAACCCTTCGGCAGCAGTTGGATGAACGTGCCGATGGTCGGCATCGCAAAGCCCCCGGTCTCGGGGTTGGAGAATTTCAACTTCAACCCGTGGCAGGCGTCCCACTCGTTGCGCTGTTTGGCCTGCTCCAGCGCCTCGCGGGTGTAGCTGTAGGGATAGTTGAAAATCGGCGAGGTCTGGGAGGTACGCTTGACGTCGACCGGCAGCAGGTTGTGGCCATAGCGCGCGAAGCTGTCGCCGGTGGGACGCGTGATCTTTTGCTGGTCCTGGTCTGAGCCTTCCGCGAACGACGCATCGAGAAACTGCACCAGCGGAATATCGAGCCCGTCGAGCCAGAACATCGGCTCGGAGGTCTCGTTGCCGTGGTCGTGCCAGGTCATCGACGGCGTGATCACGAAATCGCCCGGCGCCATCGCGGTGCGCTCGCCATCGACCGCGGTGGTGGCGCCCTTGCCCTCGAGCACGAAACGCAACGCCGACTGGCTGTGACGGTGCGCCGGCGCGACGTCGCCCGGGATCACCATCTGCACGCCGGCGAACAGCGAGGTGGTGATTTTCGATTGACCGCGAAGGCCGGGATTCTCCAAGACCAGCACCCGCCGCTCGGCCTCCTTGGCGGTGATCAGTTTGCCGGCTTCCGTCATGTAGTCGCGGATGGCGTCGAATTTCCATAGATGCGGCCGGCAGGCGCTCTTCGGCTCCGGCGTGATCAGATCGCCCATCACGTTCCACAGCGCCGAGAGATTCTCGCCGTCGATCTTGCGGTAGAACGCCTCGCGTTCCGGCGTCTTCTGTACGGCTTCCATGGGAGCCTCCCGTCATTCTTGCTGGATTAATTGACAGCATACTTACAATATGGCTAACGTCAATGACACCACCGGCGTTAAAGCCAAAAGAATCAGGGGAGGTTCCGATGAAGCTGCACGGCTATTTCCGCAGCAGCGCGGCCTATCGGGTCAGGATAGCGCTCAATCTGAAAGGTCTGAGCGCCGAGCATTTGTCCCATCACCTGCGCAAGGGCGAGCAATGCGCGCCCTCCTATCTTGCCATCAATCCGCAAGGGCTGGTGCCGACGCTGGAGAACGATGCGGGCGCGATCCTCACCCAGTCGCTCGCCATCATCGAATGGCTCGATGAAGTCTATCCCGAGCCGCCGCTGCTGCCAAAGGATCCGCTGCGCCGCGCCAAAGTCCGCGCCTTCGCGTTGGCGATCGCCTGCGACGTTCACCCGGTGCAAAACCTCAAAGTGCTGACGCGATTGCGCGGGCTTGGACTGTCCGAAGAGCAAGTGACGGGATGGGCGGCCTGGGCCAACCGCGAGGGTCTTGCCGCCTGCGAAACCCTGATCGCGGATGAAGCTGGTCCGTTCTGCTTCGGCGCCACACCGACCATCGCCGATCTCTGTCTGGTGTCCCAGCTTGCCAATGCACGGCGCTTCGGCGTCGATCTCGCCGCTTTTCCGCGGCTGCTGAAAGCCGAAGCCGCCGCGAAGAACAACAAGGCGTTCGCAGACGCCGCGCCGGACCGGCAGCCCGATGCCGAATAAGTCTGCGCCGATCACGATGGACGCGGTCTACACCGCGCCCGGCTATCTGTTTCGCCGGATGCAGCAGATCGCGGTCGCGATTTTCGCCGAAGAGTGCAAGGCGCATGATCTGACGCCGGTGCAATATGCGTCGCTGGTCGCGATCCGCACCCATCCCGGCATCGACGCGACGCGGCTGTCCGCCGTGATCGCGTTCGACCGCTCGACGCTCGGCAGTGTGATCGAGCGGCTGGAGGCCAAGGGATATATCGAGCGCAAATCCGCCCGCGAAGACAAGCGGGTCAAGCTTCTCGATCTGACCAAAGAGGGTGCCGCATTGCTGCGCGAGATCGTGCCGTCGGTTGATCGCGCGCAGGCCCGGATGCTGCAGCCGTTGAAGCCGGCCGAGCGCAAGACCTTGATGGCGCTGTTGACGCAACTGGTCGATCTCAACAACGAAGCCTCGCGGGTGCCGCTGCGCGCCGAAGACGCGCTCGAACATTTCAGGAAATCGGGCTGATGGGCGCCGGATCGAATCGGCCGGTCCTGATCGCAGGCGGCGGCATCGGCGGCCTTGCGGCGGCGTTGGGTCTGGCGCAAAAGGGCATCCGCTCGATCCTGCTGGAGAAAGCGCCGGCGCTTGGCGAAATCGGCGCCGGCATCCAGCTTGGGCCCAACGCATTCCACGCCTTCGATTATCTTGGTGTCGGCGAAGCCGCGCGTGGCATGGCTGTGTATGTCGACCAGATGCGGCTGATGGATGCGCTGACTGCCGAAGAGATCACCCACGTCGATTTGCGCGAAGCGTTTCGCGCCCGGTTCGGCAACCCCTACGCGGTGGTGCATCGCGGCGACCTGCACGGCGTGTTTCTCAAAGCGTGCCGGGCCCACGATTTGATCGAGCTGCGCGTCAGCTCCGAGGTCACCGGCTACGATCAGGACGGCGCGTCGGTGACGGCACGGCTTGCCTCGGGCGATGATGTCATCGGTTCGTTGTTGATCGGTGCCGACGGGCTATGGTCGAATATCCGCAAGCAGGTCGTCGGCGACGGGCCGCCGCGGGTTTCCGGCCACTCCACCTATCGCTCGGTCATTCCGACCGGAGAAATGCCGGAGGATTTGCGCTGGAACGCCGCCACGCTGTGGGCCGGCCCGAAATGCCACATCGTGCACTATCCGCTGTCGAGCTGGAAAGTGTTCAACCTCGTCGTCACCTGTCACAACGACGCCCCGGAGCCGGTCGCGGGCAAGCCGGTATCCGACGACGAGGTGATGCATGGTTTCGCGCATGTCCACGAGCGCGCGAAAGAGATCATTCGCCACGGCAAGAACTGGCGGCTGTGGGTGCTCTGCGACCGCGATCCGGTCGAGCGCTGGATCGATGGCCGGGTTGCCCTGCTGGGCGATGCCGCGCATCCGATGCTGCAATATTTCGCGCAAGGCGCCTGCATGGCGCTGGAGGACGCGGTGTGCCTGTCGCACGTGCTGGACGCTTATCCCGATGATTACGCCGGCGCGCTCGAACGCTACCGAGCGCAGCGCTTTCCGCGCACCGCGCGCGTGCAGCTGTTATCCCGCGCCATCGGCGAACACATCTATCATCCCGACGGCGAACACGCCCGCCTCCGCAACGCCATCATGAGCGCCAAGACGTCGGAGGATTATTATCGCGATCTGGCGTGGCTGTATGGCGGGACGGGGTTAGGGGATTAGAAGTTGAAGCTGTACACGCTCGTCATACCGCGCCTTCGCGGGCGATGACGGTTGAGCAACTGAAGCATGACGTACTACTCCCGCAACAGCGCCTGCCGGTCGATCTTGCCGGTGCCGGTTTTTGGCAACTCGTCGACAAACCGAATTTCGCGCGGATATTTGAATGGCAGCAGTTTTGTTTTCACAAAATCCTGCAGCATTTTGGTGGCGTCGCCGGGGTCGAATCCGGGCTTGTTCATCACCACCACGGCCTTGAGGGTCATGCGGCGGTCCGGCAGTTCGATCGCGAACACCGCGCATTCGCGCACCTCAGGATGCTCAACCAGACAAAGCTCGATCTCCAGCGGATAGACCCATTGGCCGGAGATCTTGACCAGATCGTCGGTGCGGCCGCGAAAGAAATAGAAGCCGTCGGAATCGCGCACAAAGCGGTCGCCGGTATAGATCCAGCCCGCCTCGCGAATGGTTTCCGGCCGGTTCCAGTATAATGGCGTGTTGGAATCGCCGCGCACCCACATGATGCCTTCCTCGTTGTCGCCGACCATGAGGCCGTCCTTGTCTTTCAGCTCGATCTCGTAGCCGGGCACGCGAAGGCCCGCCGCACCCGGTTTCTTCTTGTTGGAGCGATTGGAGAGATAGATGTGCAGCGCCTCTGTCGATCCCAGCCCTTCCATGATCTCAAGGCCAGTCAGCGCCTTCCAGCCGTTTGCCACATCGGCCGACAGCACCTCGGCTGCGGACAGCGCCATCCGCAGCGAGGAAAAATCAGTGGCCGCGGCACCCTCGGCCTTGATTAGCAGCGTATAGAGCGTCGGCAATCCGAAAAACACCGTGGGGCGAAAACGCTCGATCGCCTCAAACGTTGTCGCCGGCTTCGGCTGGCCCGGCAGCAACAGCGCCGTGACGCCGGCGGAGAACGGGAAGGTGATCGAATTGCCGAAGCCATAGGCGAAGAAAATCTTCGGCACCGAAAAGCAGATGTCGCCAGGCTTGAGCTTCAGCACGTTGCGCGCGAACGCGGCCTCACTATAGGCCATGTCGTGCTGCAGATGAACGATGCCCTTGGGGCGGCCGGTCGAGCCCGACGAATACATCCAGAACGCCATCTCGTTGCGATGGGTGTCGATTTCCGCAAGTTCGGCCGGAAAGCCCAGCAACCATGGCTCGGCGATGATGGCATGTGGCGCGGCGTGATCGCCTGCGGCGCCGTTGACGGCGATCAATGTCTTGAGTTGCGTATCCTTGCAGGCCGCCGCATCGAAGCGGACGCAAAACTCGGCATCGGCGACGGCAACGGTCGCGCCGGAATCCGCAAGGTAGAATTGCAGCAGTTCGGGCAGTGTCAGCGTGTTGATCAGGAGCGGCACGAAGCCTGCGCGAACCGCGCCGAAAAATGCCGCCGGATAGGCCGGGGTATCGTCGAGGAACATCAGGATGCGTTCGCCGCGCTTGAGCCCCAGCGATTGGAAGGCATGTCCCCAGCGGGAAGCTTCCGCGCAGAGTTCGCGATAGCTGCGCGTTCCGGCCGGGCCGATCAGTGCCGTCCGTTCGCCGTGGCTGTTGGCCAGGTTGTCGAACAGGATTCGGCTGGCATTATATCGCTGCGGAATCCCAAAGCCGATCTCCAGCGCGCCCGGGCTATCGGGCGGGACCGGATCGGTGATCTCAGGCGATGTCACGGCTTGCTCCCGCTTTGCTGATGCCTCGACGCCTCATACCGCGCCATGAATGCCGGGGACATCGCGCGCAAGCGGGCGTCGTCGATCCGTCCCGAGCGGGTGATGTAGCTGTAGGCGAAATCCATCAGGTCGAGCTTCATATGCTCGGGGAATTTCTCGTACCAGTCGGCGCTGGTTCGTGCCGCCGTCACCAGCTTCTGCACGATCGGCTTGCGCTCGGTCTGGTAGCGGGCGAGTGCTGCCGGAATATCAGCCTCCGCCTCCAGCGCCTTTGCCAGCGCGATGGCGGCCTCGATGGCAAGCCGTGTGCCGGAGCCGATCGAGAAATGCGCCGAGTGCAGGGCGTCGCCGAGCAGCACCCTGTTTCCCGACCACCAGCGCTCGTTCCAGATCCACGGGAAATTGCGCCACACCGATTTGTTCGACAGCAAGGAATGTCCGCCGAGGGTCGATGCGAAAATGCGCTCGCAAATGCTTTTCGATTCTTCCACCGTCTTGTCGGCAAAACCGTAGCGCCGCCAGGTCGCGGGATCGCATTCGACCAAAAAAGTGCTCATGCCGGGCGCGTAAAGATAATGATGCGCGTTGAAGGCGCCGAGCTCGGTCTCGATAAAAGTCTGCGACAGCGTCTCGAACCGCTTTGCGGTGCCGTACCAGGCGAATTTATTGGCGGAGTAGGATACCGATGCGCCGAATTCGGCTTCGAACGTGCGGCGCACCAGCGAATTCAGCCCATCGGCCGCGACGATCAGGTCGTAACCGGCAAATCGATCCATCGATCGGATCGTCGTGTCGTATTGTGGCGCAACACCAGTTGCGCGGACGCGCTGTTGCAGGATCGTGAGCAGTTCGAGCCGGCCGATCGAGGAGAAGCCGACGCCGTCGATCTCGACGCTCTCGCCGCGCAGGTTCAGCGTGATGTTCTTCCAGCTTTCCATCCGTGGCGCGATGGCGTCGACCGTATCGGGGTCGTCGGCGCGGAGGAATTCAAGCGCCTGCTCCGAGAACACCACCCCAAAGCCCCAGGTGGCGTCGGCGGCATTCTGTTCGAACAGCTCGATATCAGCGTCGGGGTGACGCTTTTTCCAGAGATAGGCGAAATAGAGCCCTCCGGGGCCTCCGCCGATCACGGCAATTCGCACAACCTTCTCCCGAAAATTCGCAGTCTAACGTGCTGTTCTTACTGTTGCACGGCGAACTGTGCCAGAACGTCCTGGCATGCGGGGGAAAGCGAGGCGGCCTGGGTCGCCAGGCATTGCATGATACGGCCCCCGCCAGGCTGAACGCCTCCGCAAAGCCCGCGCACATCGCCACTGCATGCCGACCTCAGGACGAAAAGCTCCTCGCGGGGCCGCATCGGCCGCAGCACCATCGCCGGGGCCGGGGTCGAGGTATCGGCGGGCGTCGCCGCAGGCATCGAGGCAGTCGCCGCAGGTCCGGAAGCGGGTGTTGCGCCGCCGCCGGCCGCACTGACAGCCCGCTGGCAGCTTGCCGAGAGTTTGGACTTATTCGTTGCCAGACAATCCAGCGCCGCAGCGCCGCCAGTTGGTACGCCGGCGCAGGTTCTTTGATAATCGGACCGGCACGCGCTGCGGATCGCTGTGGTCTGTGCGCTGCTTGGCTTTTTGGCGGTTTTACTTGTTGCTTTCGGGGCGGGTTCAGCCGCGGTCTCGGCCGGCTTCGCCGCCGCCGGGGGCGGAGCGGACGCGGCGGGGGGTTCAGGTTTGGATTCAGTCTTGACTTCAGCCTTGGGCTCAACCGGTGCTTCCACTGCACGCACCGCGCTCTGGCAGCCCGATGACAGGCTCGACATGTTTTTCTGCAGGCATTGCAACGACGCCATGCCGCCGGGCGGGACGCTAGCGCAATGCGCTTCATAATCCGAGCGGCATTGGGATCGGATTGCACTGCGTTGCGCATCGGTTGGCGCTTGTGAAAAGGCCGGCGTTGCGAATGCGATAGTCGCCAGCGAGGTCAAAAGCACCGCGACGCGTTCCAACGTGTTGATCATTTTAAGAAATCCTTGTCGCTGTTGCTGAGACCGCTCAACGAGGAAATTTCGTGCGTCACATCCTTTTCGCTTTCGGGTTCCACTGCAAGCGGATTGTTGCTATTCATGGATGCCGAAAGATTTTCTCCGAATAAAGCGCTTTTAAATAAAACGATTGAGGCAAGGGATGAAACTGACGCGTCCACCGGCATTCGCTAGGCCGAACGGCGCCACGAGGCCGGGCGCCACCGCCAGCCGCATTTCTCTCGCCGCGTTGGCGTTCGTCACCTTGAGCGCCTGCGAACAAAACAGCTTCGTGCCGCCACCGCCGCCGAAGGTCGATGTCGGCGTGCCCATACAGCGCAATGTCATGCGTTACCTCGAGGCCACCGGCAACACCTCCGCCATCAAGTCGGTCGATCTCGTCGCGCGGGTGCAGGGCGTATTGCAAACGATCAACTACCAGGACGGCGGCTTTGTGAAGGAAGGCACCACGCTGTTCACGATCGAGCCCGACACCTACAAGCTGAAGCTCGACCAGGCCCAGGCCGCCGAGGCCGGCGCGCAGGCGTCGCTGAAGCAGACCGAGGCCGACTACAAGCGTCAGGTCGATCTGGTTGCAAGGCAAGCCGTCTCGCAGGCGACGCTCGATACCTCCACGTCCGCACGCGATAACGCCCAGGCCAACCTGCAGCAGGCCCAGGCCAACACCAAGATCGCGGCGGTCAATTACGGCTACACCAACGTGGTCGCGCCGTTCGACGGCATCGTCAGCGCTCATCTGGTGTCGGTCGGCGAACTGGTTGGCGCGGCGTCGCCGACGCAACTTGCCACCATCGTGCAACTCGACCCGATCTACGTCAACTTCAACGTCAACGAACAGGATGTGCTGCGGATCCGGGCCGAAGCCAGGCGGCGGGGAATGACGTCGAGCCAGCTGACGCAACTGCCGATCGAGGTCGGATTGCAGACCGAGAGCGGCTATCCGCACCAGGGCAAGCTCGATTATGCAGCCCCCACCATCAACCAGTCGACCGGAACGCTTGCCGTGCGCGGCGTCCTGCCGAATCCCGATCGGGTGCTGCTGCCCGGCTATTATGTTCGCGTCCGCGTTCCCTTCGATCAGCAGCAGGATGCATTGCTGGTGCCTGACGTTGCACTGGGCAGCGATCAGTCCGGACGCTACGTGCTGGTGGTCAACGGCGATAATGTCGTCGAGCAGCGCAAGGTCGTGACCGGGCCGATCGACGGCGAGCTGCGCGTGATCGACAGCGGGCTGAAGGCCGATGATAGGGTCGTCATCGCAGGCCTGTTGCGCGCCATCCCCGGCCAGAAAGTCGATCCGCAACTGCAGAAGGTCGAATCATCGCCGGCATCGGCCAAATAGGACCGGTCATGATTTCGAAATTCTTCATCGAGCGGCCGGTGCTTTCCAACGTCATCGCGATTCTGATGATTTTGATCGGCGGAGTGTGCCTGCTTCGTTTATCGGTCGCGCAGTATCCCGATGTGGTGCCGCCGACCGTCCAGGTGACCACGCGCTACCCCGGCGCCAGCGCCAAGACCGTGATCGACACCGTCGCGTTGCCGATCGAGCAGCAGGTCAACGGCGTCGAGGACATGCTCTATATGCAGTCCTACAGCGGTGCCGACGGCACTTATTCACTGACAGTGACATTCAAGATCGGCACCGACCTCAACTTTGCGCAGGTGCTGGTGCAGAACCGGGTGTCGAGCGCGCTGTCGTCGCTGCCGCAGGCGGTGCAGAACCAGGGCGTCACCGTCCAGAAGAAATCCACCGCGATTTTACTGTTCGTAACGCTGACTTCCCCGAACGCCAGCTATGACAGCCTGTTTCTCAGCAACTACGCCACCATCAATCTGCGGGACGAGTTGTCGCGTTTGCCCGGTGTCGGCAATGTAACGGTGTTCGGCGCCGGCCAGTATTCGATGCGGGTCTGGCTCGATCCGAACAAGCTGCAGGTGCGCGGGTTGATGCCGCAGGACGTCATCCAGGCGATCCAGCAGCAGAGCCAGCAGGTCACCGCGGGCCAGGTCGGCGCACCGCCGACGCCGGCAGGACAGGCGTTCCAGTACACGCTGAACTTCAATGGCCGGCTCGACGACAAGAGCCAGTTCGAGGACATCATCGTCAAGACCGGCAACAACGGCGACGTCACCCGCGTGCGCGATGTTGGCTGGGTCGAACTCGGCGCCCAGACCTACAGCCAGGTCTTCTCGCTCAACAAGAAGCCGGCCACCGGCATCGGCGTGTTCCAGTCGCCCGGCGCCAACGCGCTCGAGGTCGAGGCGGCGGTGCAGAAAAAGATGGCGGCGCTTGCGGCGCAGTTTCCGCAGGACGTCAAGTACGACACGCCGTTCGACACCACCAAGTTCGTCTCGGCCTCGATCAATGAAGTCTACAAGACGCTGTTCGAGGCTGGTCTGCTGGTCCTGGTGGTGATCCTGATCTTCCTGCAGGACTGGCGCGCGATGCTGGTGCCGGCGACGACGGTGCCGGTGACGATCATCGGAGCCTTCGCGGCGATGGCCGCGCTCGGCTTCACCGTCAACATCTCGACCCTGTTTGCCATCGTGCTGGCGATCGGCATCGTGGTCGACGACGCCATCGTCGTGGTCGAGGGCGCTGCCCACAATATCGAGAAGGGCATGTCCAGCCATGACGCCGCCATCGCCGCGATGGATGCGCTGTTCGCGCCGATCGTCGGCATCACGCTGGTATTGGTCTCGGTGTTTTTGCCCTCGGCCTTCCTGCCCGGACTGACCGGGCGGATGTATTCGCAATTTGCGCTAGTGATCGCCGCGACCGCGCTGCTCAGCGCCGTCAATGCGGCAACGCTGAAGCCGACGCAATGCGCGTTGTGGCTGCGCCGGCCGGTGCCGCCGGAACAGCGCAATTTCTTCTATCGCGGCTTCAACTCGGTCTATGACCGGCTTGAGCGGGGTTATGCCGGCTTGATGACCCGCATGACCGCGCACGCCAATCTGTCGGTAATTATCGCTTTGATCCTGATCGGCATCGCGGGCTACGGCCTGTCGCGGGTGCCGACCGGCTTTATTCCGATCGAGGATCAGGGCTATCTGCTGGTGGCGGCGCAGTTGCCCGATGGCGCGTCGCTCGATCGCACCCAGCGCGTGCTCGACCGGATCAGCGAAATCGCCGGCAAGACGCCGGGCGTCGAGCAGGTGATCAGCATCGCCGGCATCTCGGCGCTCGACAACAGTTCGAGCCTGGCCAATGCCGGCGTCGCCTATCTGATCCTGAAGGAGTGGAGCGAGCGTGGCCCGGGCCAGGACCTGCGTTCGCTGTTCGTCGGATTGAACGACAAGATGTCGGCCATTGCGGAAGCGCGGATCCTGGTGATACCGCCGCCGCCGATCCAGGGCATCGGCAATGCCGCCGGTTTTGCCATGCAGGTCCAGTTGCGCGACGGCAATTCCGATTTCGGCAAACTGCAGGCCATGACCGGCGCCATTGTCGCCAATGCGCAAACCCAGAGCGCGTTGCAGCGGGTCAGTTCGTCATTCCGCTCGATGGTGCCGCAGTTCGACGTCGATGTGGATCGGGTCAAGACCCAGACCCTGCATGTGACGACCGACCAGATCTTCTCGACGCTGTCGTCTTATCTGGGCTCGTCCTACGTCAACCAGTTCACCAAGTTCGGCCGCACCTTCCAGGTCTATGCCCAGGCCGACGCGCAGTTTCGCCTGACGGTGCGCGACATCGAAAGACTGATGGTGCGCAACAGCCAGGGTGACATGGTCCCGCTCGGAACGGTGGTCACCATCACGCCGTCGGTCGGCCCTTCGCTGATCAGCCTGTACAATCTCTATCCGTCGGCGACCGTGATCGGCCTGCCGGCGACCGGCTACAGTTCCGGCCAGTCGATGACCTTGATGGAAGAGATCGCCGCCAAAACCCTGCCGCCGGGGACGGGCTATGAGTGGACGGCGATGTCGTATCAGGAGAAGGTGGTCGGCGGCCAGATCTACTGGGCCTTTGGCCTCGCTTTGCTGCTGGTCTACCTGGTGCTGGCCGGACAATATGAGAGCTGGTACGCGCCGGTCTCGGTCATCCTGGCCGTGCCGCTTTCACTGCTAGGCCCGATGGCGGTGCTGATGGCCCTTCGGATCGAGAACAATCTTTACACGCAGATCGGAATCATCCTCTTGATCGCGCTGTCGGCCAAGAACGCCATTCTGATCGTCGAAGTGGCGCTCGAGCTTCATGTCCGCGACCGCAAGCCGCTGCTCGAATCGGCGGTCGAGGCGGCACGGGCGCGGTTCCGGCCGATCCTGATGACGTCGTTTGCCTTTATTCTTGGCGTGGTGCCGCTGGTGCTCGCGACCGGCGCCGGCGCCAGCGCCCGCAAGTCGATCGGCATCACGGTGTTCTCCGGCATGATCGCCTCGACCTGCCTCGCCGTGCTGTTCGTTCCGACCTTCTTTGTCGTGGTGCAACGGTTCGAGAACTGGCTCGCGGAGCGAAAAGGCAAAACACCCGGCGCGCAAACGGTCACGCCGGCAGGTTCTTGACCGGGCATCGATCACTTCCGGCCTTCTCCGACAAGGGGCGTCAGAGCGGTTGGCATGGCGTAAAAGCGCCGGCAACGGAAGTGCCAGGCCTCATTCGACCACCTCGTCGGCAAGCGCCAGGACATTCGGTGGAATTTCAAGGCCAATCGATTTCGCAGTCTTCAGGTTGATCACAAACAAATAGCGCGTTGGTTGCTCGAACGGCAGATCGGAGGGCCTGGCGCCCTTGAAGAGACGATCGACCATCGAGGCGGCGCGGTCGAACGATTCCTGCAAATCCGGCCCGTACGACATCAAGCCGCCCTCGCGAACCAGCGGGTCATATTCGTAGATGGCCGGCAGGCGATGGGTGGCGGCATATTGGAACACGCGCTTGCGGTTGAGGATCGTGAGCGAGTCGGAAACCATCAGAATCGCGTCCGGCGGCTCGCGATCCATCACCGCGAACGCCTCGTCGAAATCGTCCGGCTCGCGCACGCCGACCGCTTGCACGGCGACTCCCATCGCTTCGGCCGCCTTTGCCGACGCGGCGTAGCGCAAGGACATCCCGAGGTCGTCCTTGTTCCACAGCATCGCGACGCGATGAAGTTTCGGCAACAGCTCCTTGAGCAGGCCGAGCCGCTTGGTGCTGAGCGTGGTCGCCACATCCGAGATGCCGGTGATGTTGCCTTCCGGTCGCGCAAGATTCACAACAAGGCCGGTCGCGAGCGGATCGCCGACACCATTCACCACGACCGTGGGAATACCGGCGTCCTTGGCCGCGACTGCCGTCGGATAGCCGACCACCACGATGACGTCGACCTTGCTTGCCTTCAATTCTTCCATCAAACGCGGAAGCTCGATGGGCTGCCCTGCCGCCTCGCGAGGTCCTTCCAAGCCAAGATTTTGTCCAAGCGTGTAGCCACGCTGCGCCAGTCCATCGAGAAGCAGCTTCGCGTAAGGGGCGGATTCAGGCAGAAGTCCACGGGGAGTAACCACCGCGACGCGGTAGACCCTGGCCGGCGCCTGCGCGATGCCCGCACGGGGCGCAGTCATCGCCGCGGTGCCGATCAGAATCATGAACTCACGCCGTTTCATGAACGCCTCCGTGGTGATTACGTGGTCGGTATCCTAACAGGCTATTCCATCGGAATGCGCGAAATTGCGATTCGGCTAACGCCTTCGTGTTCGCAAGATCATCGACAACGCCCTCAGGTGATTTCCCGCGCGTCGCGCCGGCGATAGACCATCAGCATCAGGGGTGCGAGCCGGCGCAGCAATCCGTGTGCGACAAGCGGCGCGGGTTCCGAGAACGGTAGCGCCAGATCGCTTTCGGGAAAGCCACGCACGGCCTTGGACAGTTCGTCGCCGAGTGCGATCGACAACGCGACCGCGCGGCCGTTGCAGCCGGTCCAGCCATAGGCGTCCGGCCCGAGCCGGTGAATGCGGGGCAGGAAATCCGTGGTCATTCCGACATAGCCGTTCCAGACGTAGTCGAATTCGACGCGCCCGATCTGCGGCCACAGCCGCTGCAGGCGCGCGGCGACGATGGCTTTCAACCGTTCGGGCTTGTTGCCGGGTCCGATCACCGCGCCTCCGGTGACCAGGCGATTGCGGGCGTCGTATCGCGCGAAGTAAAGTTCACCGTGGGTATCAGACATCGCCTGCCGGCCGGGAATGACGGTGCTGCGCTCCGCCTCGGACAAAGGCTGCGTCGCCATCTGCCAGGAAAATACCGGCATGACTTCATGCGCCATCGCCGGCAGCAGGGATTTGGAAAATTCGCCGGTATAGGCGTTGGTCGCCACCACCAGCGCGCGGCCACTGACCCGTCCTTTGTCCGTCGTGACCACCCAGCGGCCGTTGTCGCGCCTGAAGCTGACGGCGGCGGAGCGCGCAAAAATTCGTCCGCCGCGCTCGAGCACCACGCGCGCCAGGCCGCGCGACAAAGCCAGCGGATTGATGTGGCCGCCGCTTCGGTTCCAGAAGCCGCCGAACCAGGCCTCCGATCCCAGCATCCGGCGGGTCTGGTCGCGCGACAGCAACTCGACGGCAGCGCCGAATTTCGACCATTGCCGCACCCGGCGCTCGGCGATCCGGATGCGCCCCGGCGAATGCACCGGCTGTATCCATCCGGTCTGCTCCTGTTCGGCCTGGATCTGATAGCGCCGTGCAAGGTCGAACAAGGTCGAGGCGCTGTCGCGCAACAGCGCGACGAAGCGTTCGCCGGCCGCGCCGTGTTTGGCGATAATGTCGTCCGGGTCCGGCCGCGACAGGGTCGGGATCACCTGGCCGTTGTTGCGTCCCGATGCGCCCCAGCCCGGCTCCATCGCTTCGACGATGACGACGTCGACGCCGGCTTCGCGCAGATGAAGCGCGGTCGAAAGACCCGTAAAGCCGCCGCCGATGACGACGACATCGGCTTCGACGGTCCCGGTCAGGTCGGGCAGGTCGGGACCGGGCGGGGTGATCGCGGCCCATAGCGAGCGAGGCCAGCGGACCTCTGCGGCATCTTTCATCGTTGTTTCCTGCCGATCGACGAGCAAATCGTGAGTCCGGATTGGGTCAGCTTGCGGGCACTCCGCCGATCCGGTTAGTCTAGTATGTCAATTCCTGCCGGGGAAACAAACGCGTGGCGCTCAGGAACATCGTCGGAATCGACCATGCCGTCGTCGTGGTCCGTGATCTCGATCAGGCCGCCGCGAACTGGCAACGCCTCGGCTTTACGGTGTCGCCGCGCGGCACCCACAGCGCCAAGATGGGAACGGGCAACATTACGATCATGCTCGACCCCGACTATATCGAATTGCTCGGCGTGCTGGTCGAAACCGAACACAATGTTCCGAGCCGCAAATTCCTGGCGCGGCGCGGCGAAGGCATCGAACGCGTCGCATTCACCGCGGTCGATTTGGCCGCCGGGGCCGAGGAAATTCGCGCCCGCGGCTATGCGGCGCTCGGCCCGACCGATTTCGAGCGGCCCGTCACCATGCCCGACGGCGCTCAGTCGGCGGCCAAATTCAGGATCTTTCAATGGCCGATCGAGGAGGCGCCCGCCGGCCTTCGCATTTTTGCGTGCCAGCACAAGACCCGGGAAACCGTCTGGATCCCGGCGTTGCAACACCACGCCAATGGCGCCAGGCGCCTCAGGCAGGTGCTGGTGGTCGCAACGGAGCCGGCGAAAGATGCCGCACATCTGGCGCGCATGATCGATCGCGAGGTCAGAGCCGAGCCGGATGGCGCGGTCGCGGTGCCGTCAGGTTCAGATCGCGCCGACTTTATGTTCCTCACCAGGGAACAGTTGGGCCGGCGATATCCTGCAGTCTCGCTGGCGGGACTGCCGGAGAGCGGTGGCGCCGGTCTTGTGATTGCGACTTCAGACCTGGTCGCCGCGGAGAAGACGTTCGGCGGCGCCGGTGTCCGCAGCGGAAACGCGGTTTGCGTCGCACCGGCGGCGGCCAACGGGACGCTGCTGGCCTTCGTCGAGGCTTAGCAGGGAGTCATGGGGTGTTGCCTTACGACTTGCGCTGCGTTCGCAGCCGCTCGACCAGGCTGCCCAAAATGCCCTTGGGCAGGAAGATGATGAACAGCACCAGCAGCACGCCGTAGACGAGATTGTCCCAGCCGACGGCCCTGGTGCCGAAGCCGATCCGCAATATTTCCGCCAGCAGGATGGTGATGATGGCGCCGATCGTCGGCCCGAGCGACATATAGAGACCGCCGACGATGACGGCAAAGACCATCTGCAACGATACCGAAATGCCGCTCACCGTGTCGGGCGAGATGAACATCTGGTACTGGCAATAGAGCGCGCCGGCGAATGCCGTCATCAGCGCGCTGATCAGCGTGATCTTGAGTTTTTCCTTGGTGACGTTGACGCCTGCGGCGGCCGCGGCATCCTCATCCTCGGAGATGGCCTCCAGCGCATAGCGATCCATGCTGGCGTCGACCCAGCGCCAGATCACGAGGCCGAGGGCCCAGACGCCAAGCGCGATCAGGTACCAGGTCACCTTGTCGTCGAATTGCAGCGCCAGCAGATGGCTGCCCTTGGTGCGGTCGGGCGTATAGCCGAGCGAGCCGCCGGTGTAGTCGCGGGTCGCGGTGATGACCTGCAGCACGATTCCGGACAGCGCCAATGTGACCAGCACGAAATAGTGGCCGGTGATGCGGAACCGGAAACACGGATAGCCCACGATCAGCGCCAGCGCCGCCGCCGCGGTCATCGCGACCGGAATGCCGAGCCACGGCGACACCCCGAGATGATTCCACAACAGCGCGGTGACATAGGCGCCGACCCCCATGAACCCGCCATGGCCCAGCGACACCAGGCCGAAGCGGCCCATCATCGACCACGACGTATAGGCAAACGACCAGATCAGGATCAGGATCAGGATGTGCAGGTGGTAGGGGTCGCGATAGACGAACGGCAGCGCGATCAGCGCTATCATACCGGCGATCCAGGGCGCGATTTGGCGAAGCGTCACGAGCGCCTCGCCAACAGCCCGGCGGGCCGGATGAACATCATGACGATGAAGAAGGCGAATGCCAGCACGTAACCCCATTCGAGATCGGAAAACAGCCCGCCGACCGAGATGATCTCGGCGAACACGAACGCCGCCACGAAGCCGCCGACGAAATTACCGAGCCCGCCCAGCACGCAGACCAGGAAGGTGATCGGTCCGAACGACAGGCCGACGAAGGGATGAATGTCGTATTGCAGCACCAAGAGGCAGGACGCCAGACCGGCCAGCGCACCCCCTAGCGCCGAGGTGATGATATAGATGCGGCGGGTGTCGACGCCCATCAGCGCCATGATCTGGCGATCCTGGGCGATGGCGCGGATCGCGGTGCCGACATAGGTCCGCTTCATGAAGAGATAGACCAGCACCATGCCGATCAGCGCCGCGGCAAAGGCCAAGAGGCGGGCGTAGCTGAAATGCATGTCGGCGAATTGCAGCACCGGCAGCCGGATGCCGAGGTTGCGGAAGTCGATGCCGAACGCGACGGTGGCGAAGCTTTGCAGCACGAACAATACGCCGCCGGTGGCGAGAAGCTGGTTGATAGGCGGCGCCGAGAGCAATGGCGCGATCACCAGCAGATGCAACAGCGCGCCCAATGCGGCGACCAGCAGGATGGTGAGCGGGGCTGCGATAAAATACGACAGTCCGAAATACTGGACCATGTAGTACATGCCGTACATGCCGATCATCACCAGTTCGGCGTAGCAGATCCAGGTCACGTCGATGACGCCGAAGATCAGGTTCAGCCCGAGCGCCAGCAGTGCCAGCAGGCCGCCGAGCAGAATGCCGTTCACGATCGCTTCGAGCAGGTAGATATCGAAAATATCCATCATGGTTTCACCTAGACTCCAAGATAGGCTTGCCGAATGGTGTCGTTGGCGAGCATCTCGCTCGATCTGCCCGAGGCGCGGATGGTTCCTGCTTCCAGGAGGTAGGCGCGATCGACCACGCGCAAAACCTGCTGCACGTTCTGCTCCACGATCAGCACGGTCAGCCCGCCGGCCCGGATTCGCTTCACCAATTCGAAAACCTGCTGGACCACGACAGGCGCAAGGCCGGCCGAGGGCTCATCGAGCAGCAGCAGCTTCGGATCGGACATCAAGGCGCGGCCGATCGCGCACATCTGCTGTTCGCCGCC
This sequence comes from Bradyrhizobium sp., assembly GCF_004799405.1. Taxonomy (GTDB): domain Bacteria; phylum Pseudomonadota; class Alphaproteobacteria; order Rhizobiales; family Xanthobacteraceae; genus Bradyrhizobium. The sequence continues at coordinate 105,648 of NZ_SSMW01000151.1, read as the reverse complement.
GGACATGGTGCCGGCAAGCTGGTGGCGGCGCTCCTTCATGCGCGGGAACAGATCGAACACGAACGCCAGCCGTTCAGCATAGCGCGCGCGCGCCTCCGGCATGAAGGCGCCCATCTTGAGATTGTCTTCCACCGTCAGACGGGGAAACAACCGGCGATTCTCCGGCACATGCGCGATGCCGAGGCTGACGATGCGATGTTCCGGCGTTTTCAGGATATCGACGCCCCGCATCGAGATCGACCCGGCGCGGGGCCGGATCAGGCCGGAGATCACCCGCATCAGGGTGGTCTTGCCGGCGCCGTTGGGCCCGATCACGCCGACCGCTTCGCCGGCCTTGACGTCGAGATTGACGCCGAACAGCGCCTGGAACGTGCCGTAGCCGGCATCGACCGATCTCAGCTCAAGCATGGGCCGCTCCGGGACGGCGCGCTTGTGCCGCCGCGGCCTGGGTCGCATCGGCGTCGGTGCCGAGATAGACCTCGATCACCCGCGGATCGCTCGATACCTCGCTCGGCAGGCCCTCGGATATCTTCTCGCCGTGGTCGAGCACCATCACGCGATCGACCACACGCATCAGCACGCCCATGATGTGTTCGACCCAGATGATGGTGATGCCGAGCTCGTCGCGGATCTTGCGCAGCATGTCGGCGGCCTGCTCCATCTCGGTATCGTCGAGCCCGCCCAGGCTCTCGTCGGCCAATAGCAGCTTCGGCCCGGTCGCCAGCGCCTTGGCGAGTTCAAGCTTCTTCAACCCGGCGGCGCCGAGTCCGTCGACGCTCATGCTGCGGTCCGCCGGCAGGCCGACCATGGCGAGTGCGCGTTCGGCGGCTTCATCGGCTTTCGCGCGGCTGTGCCGGCACTGCCCGAAATAACCCGCCAGCGCCACATTCTCGAACATCGTCAGGCGATGGAACGGCCGCGGGATCTGAAAGGTGCGGCCGATGCCGCGATTGATGATCCGGTGCGGCGGCAGGCCCGAGATCTCGGCGCCGTCGAACGTCATCGAACCCGAGGTCGGCGGAAACGTGCCGGACAGCATGTTGAAGATCGTGCTCTTGCCCGAGCCATTCGGGCCGATCAGGCCGAGAATCTCGCCCTGATCGACCTTGAACGACACGTTGTTGACGGCCTTGAAGCCGCCAAACCGCTTTACCAGGCCCTCGACTACCAGCACGGCGGTCCCTTCCGTCGGTTCAGAACCGCCTACTTGTAGCTGTAGGTGGTGCCGGCCGGCAGCGGCAGCACCGGCTCGCGAGCCGCCTGGCCCTTCGGCCATACCACATAGGACTTGTCGTCAATGTACTGAATGACGACCGGGAACGAACGCTCGTTCTGGCCCGCCATCACGGTACCCTCGGCGTAGAACTTGACGCCGAAGCCCAGCATGGTGCCGCCTTCGGGAATGTCGGTGTCCATCGCAGCCTTGCGCAGGGCGTCGGGATCGACGCCGCCGTATTTCTTGATCGCGCGCGGCAGCACGTCGTTGAGGAACACATAGCTGTTCGAGGCGGCAATGCCGACATGGGCGGAGCGGATGGCGACGCCGGGCTTTATCTTGTCGAACTCGTCGCCGACCATCTTGATGACGGGCAACAGCTTTGGATCGAGGCCCTTGGGATTGGCCAGCCAGATCGAGATCGGATCGGTGTCGAAGATGTAATTGGCGTCGGGGCCGAGGCCTTCCTTCAGCTTCTCGTAGACGCCGTAACCCGCGCCATGACCGACGATGGCACCGAACTTCAGGCCCTGTTCGCGCGCCTGCCGGAACAACAGCGTGATGTCGGGATTGTAGCCGGTGTGGAAAATCACATCCGGCTGGGCCCGCTTCAGCTTGGTGACAAGCGCCGACAGATCGGGAGCGGTCGCCGAATAGCCTTCCTTCAGCACCACGTTGAAGCCGGCCTTCTTGGCGCCGGCTTCGTTACCCTTGGCGACGTCGACGCCGTAGGCGCCGTCTTCGTGGATGATGGCGACGCGCAGGTCCTTGGGTTCCTTGCCGAACTTCGACAGCGAGTTCTGGGCGATGAAGTCCATCGTCATCAGCCCGAACTGATCGCCGCTGGCCTGCGGCCGGAAGACATATTTGTAATTCTTGTTCTCGAACACGCCCGAGGAAATGCAGGTGGTCATCCACATGAATTTCTTGAGCTGCTCGACGCGCGCGGCCACCGGCACGCATTGCGCCGACGAGAAGAAGCCGAGCAACATGTCGACTTTTTCCTGCTCGAGCAGGCGCACCGACTCGTTGATCGCGACATCGGGCTTGCTCTGGGCGTCGGCATAGACCGCCTCGACCTTGTAGCCTTCCACGCCGGTCTTGACGTACTGGTCGAGCATGATCTTGGCGCCGATATATTCCAGCTCCGAACCGCCACCCGCGAGCGGGCCGGTCAGGTCGAAGATGACGCCGATCTTGATCTTCTTGTCCTGGGCTTGGGCGGAAACCGCTATCCCCAGCATCGCACCCGCGACCATCAGCCCGCCAAACAGGCGGGCAGCCTTACGCACTGGCATTAAAGCCTCCCTGGAAATTGTGCATTGTGTTTCTTGTTTTTTGTTGGCCGCCATCACAGGGGGAGCGGGCAGCGATGTCAAGCGCCTGGCGTGCTGGCGCCACGCCGAAACGCAAGAATATTGGCTGCCGTAAACACCGCGCGCCGGCTGGACGCCCCGCCGCGTCCACGGCAACGTGCGCCAACCGCTAAGCGTGCGTCGGCCAGTGCCGCTCGCGAAACCAGCCGCGGTAATCCGACGACATCTTCGCGGTCTGCGCCTGCGGGGCGTGCCGCTTGCAGGTCGACGCCTCCTCGCTGTTGGCGGGTGCTGCCCAGCGCAGCTCGGCGCAGTCGTTCGGATTGTAGGCCATTTCGAAATCCACCGTCCGGTCGAGAACGTCCTTGAGCGACAGCGTCCACTGCGAACCGTCGCTGCGGGTATAGGATATTTTGCGCGAGGCGAGCTCGGAGACGAGCACGCCCTGCAATTCGCTCTTGACGTCCTCGATGCTCTTGCCCGGGGGCATCGCGTAGCGCGCCGCACGCCGCGCCACGCGATCGGGGAATCCGCGGACCACATCGATCGCGATCAACAGACGGAAATCGCGCGCCGGCGTCGAGTAGTCTTCCCACGCGCCGGTGGTCTCGAAGATCGAAGCGCCGTTCGGCATCCCGATCTCGGCGGGTTGCTTCTCCAGATATTTTCGTCCGTTTTCGACCGAGGTGACGCGGGTCTTGACCTGCTCGTTGAGGCTCGCGATGGCGTCCGTCATCGCCTTCACCGGATCGAGCGGCTCGGGCGACATCACGTCGTCCATACGATCGTAGAAATCCTCCGGGCTCATCTGCGACTGATCGAGCGAAAAATCGCCGTATTGCGGGTTCCTGGCGATGTCGGCATTGGTCAGCCGCCGCAGCGGACCGTTCTTGTCGCGCAGGATGGGGCGGAAGTGCTTGAAGCCGGGGCTGCCGAGCGCAGCATCGTGCACGAACAGAAAATTGCCGCGCCAGAAGCGCTTGCGCGTGATCGATCCGTCGGGCTCGGCATCGACGGCGAGGAAGACGCCCGGCGTGCCGTTCTGTTCCGGCACGCGACGCACCAGCATCAGAACGTGGCCGTAGGGATCGGCGTACACCGTGCCTGGGCGCAGCGTCTGCTGGGTCAGCGGGACCGTGTAGAAATCGGTGTTGTCGTCGTTCGCCACCACGCGCACGGCGCCGGTGTGGACGACGTCGCCGACGTCCCGCAAATATTCGCCGAACGTCGTCGGGCGCTTCGGCTTCGGCGGGGCTGACTTGGCGGCCGGCGCAACGGCAGGCTCGTCCGGCTGCGACCGGCCAAACAACCCCATAAACCTGGGCGTTGGCGCCGTCGGAGGAGCGGCGGCGGTGGCCGAGGCGATGTCCTGATCGGGCGGCGGCGGTGGACGCGTCAGCTCGGGATGCTCGATGTCGAACCACTGCGAGCATTTGGGCGGCTTGCCGGCCATGCCGCGCGAGCAACTCGAATAGCCGAACGGCAGCCCCATCTTGTAGGCGAAATAGGCCCGCAGGAAGTAGACGAAATCGGCGCAGTCGGGACGAAGGCCGTTCTTCGGGGTGTCCTCGCCGGCGCCCAGATAGTTGAACAGAAAATTGCGCGACTGATCGCGCAGCACGTCCTGCCAGACTTTCCAGGACAGATCCTGGTCGGGCGGCGCGTCGAACAGCTTCTCGATCCACACCGAAAACAGCGATTCGGTGGTGTGGTTCCAGCTACTGCGCACCTGCCAGAAGCTTCCCGGCGGGGTGCGCGGAGGATCCGGCTTGCGGGCGCTCACGGCGATGTCGTGCGTGATGGTGCTGCATTCCGCCGGCATGTCGTCGAGCGCCAGCGCCGCATGCCAGGTGCCCGCGACCGGCGTCGCGACCTCGGCGTACCAGGAATAGGGCGATCCGCCGTGCCGGTCGGGCGACCTGGCCGCGACGCTGCCATCGGGCGCAATCAGCGAAAACACGCCTTGCAGCGGTTTTTCGGTGACGATCATCACGCGCAGCGGCGCGCCTTTCCATGGCGTGATCGGCGAGGGCAAGACCGTGAGTTCGGCCACGTCACCGCAGCTGCCGGATGCCGCTTCGGCCGGGGACCCCATGATCGAAAGAAGCAGGATGAAACATCCACTCGCGATCAGCAACACCGTCGCAGCACTAAAGCGGCGTGCGAGAAGCATCTGAACGATAACCTTCCTGGAACGCCCCGGAACCGCATTCGGCCCTATCAGCGGGGCCTGGTTGCAGAATACCGAATTGGCGGGCGTCAGTCAGCAAATTTGACGGCGATTTTGCGGCCGCGGGATTTTGAAATTACACCTTGATCATCCGCTTGCCGCGGTTTTCGCCGGCCAGCAGTCCGATCAGCGCCTTCGGCGTGTTCTCCAGGCCGTCGATGACGTCTTCCTGCACCTTCAGTTTTCCGGCAGAGACCCATGATTGCAGGTCGCTCAAGGCCTCGCCGCGCTGGTCCATGAAGTCCATCACGATGAAGCCCTGCATGATGAGGCGCTTGACCACGATCAGGCCGGGCACGCCGCGCGGCCCGGTCGTCGACGGCACGCCGTCATATTGCGAGATCGCGCCGCAGCAGGCGATACGGCCGCGATTGTTCATCTGCGCGAGGCACGCTTCGAGGATGTCGCCGCCGACATTGTCGAAATAGACATCGATGCCCTTCGGTGCTGCGGCCCTCAGCGCCTTGAAGACCGCGCCGTCCTTGTAGTCGACCGCGGCATCGAAGCCGAGTTCGCTGGTGAGCCAGTGGCACTTGTCCTTGCCGCCGGCGATGCCGACCACGCGGCAGCCCTTGATCCTGGCGATCTGGCCGACGATCGATCCGACCGAGCCGGCGGCGGCCGAAACCACCACGGTTTCGCCGGCCTTTGGCTTGCCGACATCGAGCAGGCCGAAATAGGCGGTCAGCCCGGCGATGCCGTAGACGCTGAGAAGATGCGTCATCGACTCGACCCTCGGCATCTTGCTCAGGTGCTTCGCCGGTAGCGCTGCGTAGTCCTGCCAGCCGGTATCGCCGAACACGATGTCGCCCGGCACAAGACCCGGCGCTTTCGACGACACCACTTCGGCAATGCCGCCGCCGGCCATCACGGTGTTGGCCTCGACCGCCGCGCGATAGGTCGCGCCGTGCATCCAGGCCCGGTTGGCGGCGTCGAGCGAAATATAGCGCACCCGCACCAAAACTTCGCCGTCCTTTGGTTCCGGGATGGCTGCTTGCGACATCTTGAAATGCTCGGGTCCAAGTTTCCCGGCCGGTTTTTCGACCAGCAAAACCTGCCGATTGACATTGTCATTCATGGCATTCCCTCCCGATCTGGCCGTTCCTGATGCAATTGACCGCGCGCGAAACGCGCAACTGCACACATTGTGCGCTATGCCCGACGCTAGTCGGCGCACGTCCATTCCACAACGGGAACATTGTGGCAAACGCATCGGATGTTCGAAGCGTGTTGCGTCGCCCTCAAAATCTGCCAAACTCGCCGGCAGTCAAACTTACGGGGGTAAGAAAATGTCCAACAGGTTTACGCAATACATCCTGATCGCGATGGGGCTCGGCATCGTGATGGGAACGCTGGTCTTCAACTATCTTCCCGACATAAGGGCGGATATCGCCGCGGACGTAAACCTGATCGCGATGCTGTTCCTGCGCCTGATCAAGATGATCATCGCGCCTCTGGTGTTCGCCACCCTGGTCGGCGGCATCGCCCATATGGGCAGCGGCGCCAGGCTCGGGCGCATCTTCGCCAAGACCATGGGCTGGTTCGTCAGCGCCTCGTTCGTGTCGCTGCTGCTTGGCCTTGTGATGGTCAACCTGCTGCAGCCGGGCGCCAATTTCCCGGGCACCCTGCCGGACAAGGCGCAATCGACCGGCCTGCCGGTGTCGGCGTTCTCGATCGAGAAATTCCTGACCCATCTGATTCCGACCTCGATCGCGGATGCGATGGCACAGAACGAGATCCTGCAGATCGTGGTGTTCGCGGTGTTCTTCTCGGTCGCGCTGGGCGCGATGCCGGAGCGTTCCAAGCGGATGCTGGAGCTGATCGACGACCTCGGCCACATCATGCTGAAGGTGACAGGTTACGTCATGCTGTTCGCGCCGCTCGCGGTATGGGCGGCGATCACGGCAACGGTGGCCAAGAACGGCTTGCTGGTGCTCTGGAAACTCGTCGTGTTCATGGGCGGCTTCTATCTGTCGCTGATGCTCCTGTGGGCCATCCTGGTCGTCGTCGGCTTTGTGGTCATCGGGCCGCGCTACAGCCACCTGCTGCGGTTGATTCGCGAACCCCTGATGATCGCGTTCTCGACCGCCAGTTCGGAGGCCGCGTATCCCAAGACCCTGGAGGGCCTCAACCGGTTCGGGGCGTCGCCGCGGATCTCGAGCTTCGTGCTGCCGCTCGGCTATTCGTTCAATCTCGACGGCACCATGATGTACTGCACCTTTGCCAGTATCTTCATCGCGCAGACCTACCACATCGAAATGTCGCTCGGCACCCAGCTGGCGATGCTGGCGACCTTGATGATTACCTCGAAGGGCGTCGCCGGCGTTCCGCGCGCCTCACTGGTGGTGATCGCCTCGACCCTCAGTCAGTTCGGCATTCCCGAGGCTGGATTGCTGATGATCATGGGGATCGACACCTTCCTCGACATGGGACGCAGCGCCACCAACGTGATCGGCAACTCGCTCGCCACCTCCGTCGTGGCGCAGTGGGAAGGCGAACTGGCGCCCGAGCACGCGCTTGGACCCGACGACGCCGTTCCGCCGGATATGATCCCCGGCGAAATTCCCGCGATGGCCGGCCATTGACGGGAGCGATGCATGCGCCAAGGTTCGAGGCGATCGATCTGGGGTGGCGGCCTGTTGCTGGTAGCGTGTCTGCTGGCAACGGCTGCGACGGCCCAGACCGGCGGCGAGGGGCTTAGCCCGACGCTCGCCAATATCAAGCAGACCCATGTCGTGCGCCTGGGTTATCGCGAAAGCTCGCCGCCATTCTCGTTTCTCGATCAGGCCAACCGGCCGATCGGTTACAGCCTCGAGCTTTGCGAGGCCGTCGTCGATGAGATCGGCGTCGAGGTCGACGATGCCAATCTGAAGATCGAATACGTCAAGGTCACCTCGGACGACCGTATTCCCGCGGTGGTGCAGAACAAGATCGACCTCGAATGCGGATCGACCACGGCGAACGCAGAACGCGGCAAGCAGGTGGCGTTCTCACCTCTGATGTTCGTGGCCGGCACCAAGCTGATGGTGCCGAAGGCCTCGACCATCTCGGCCCCGAAAGACCTGCAAGGCAAGACCGTGGTGGTCACCAAAGGCACCACCAACGAACAGGCCATGCACGCCGTCGACAAGAAGTTCGCGCTCGGCCTCAATATCGTGGCGTCGCCGGATCACGAGCAATCCTACCAGATGCTGGTGGACGGCAAGGCCGACGCGTTCGCGACCGACGACATCCTGCTGTACGGGTTGATCGCGCGGCACAAGTCGCAGGACAAGTTTCGCGTCACCGGCGATTACCTGTCCTACGACCCCTACGGCATCATGTATCGCAAGGGCGAGCCGCAATTGACCGCGGTGGTCGAACGCGCCTTCCGCAAGCTGGGTTCGAATCACGACCTGATTCCGCTTTACAACAAATGGTTCATGTCGCGCCTGCCCACCGGCGAGCGGCTCAACGTCGCGATGTCGCCGCAACTGGAGGACGCCTTCAAGGCGCTCGACGATACCGAAGGAGCGAGTAACTAGCTTTCAGGGCTTGATGCCGAGCGCGGCTTGGGTCGCGCCAAGCGTGTGGCTGAAGGCCGCCTTGGTCTGACCGGCCAGGGTGCCGGCTTCATAGGTCGGACCGGCCGTAAAGCCTGTCCTGGGAAAGCCTGTCCTGGGTTTGATGCCGACCGCGCGTCCGACCCTGGACAGGGTGTCGGCGAAGCTCGTCGTTGCCGCGCTCGCGGCCTTGTTCAGGCCGGCGGCCTGTTTTGCCACCATCGCGGCTGCAGACGAGGTCACGGACGATATGTCGGTCATGCGATGCTCCGGTACGGAACCATCGGTCGGTCATGGTTAACGCGCCGTTAACGCGCTGGATCGACCGTTCACGGCGTCAAAAGAAATTCAGATCCTGCGCGCGTCCACCGCGCGCGACGGTTGCGTATTCGATGGCCGAAAATAATCCGCCGGCCGCATAAATCCTCCGTCGCCGCGAGGTGGCGAGCGTGCGGCTGAGGCTGACCGCGGCCTCGATGGTTGCCGCGACCTCAATGTCTGCATGCGGATTGGCTTTCCGCGCCGCCTCCGCAATGCGCCCGGCATCGGCGCCCTTGTGACGCGCCGTGGTGCAGACGATGGTGTCGAACGATGGCGCCAGCGCGCCGACGATTTCGGTCGCTTTCTTGTCGCTGGAAATGCCGATCACGAGAAGCCAGTTGTCGGCGCCATGAATCGCCTTGAGGCTCGCAAGCGATTGCCGGATGGCGTCGGGGGTGTGGCCGACGTCGATGATCGTGAGCGGATCGCGGTGGATGACCTCGAGCCGCCCGGGCCAACGGGTGTCGCGGAGGCCCGATCGCACGGCGGATTCGATCGTCGCAGATTTTTGTTTCGGCCGCGCCTGTCCGAGCCAGAGCAGGAACAGCGCGATGGCGATGGCCGCGTTGTTGAACTGGAATGCGCCCGGCAGGCCGATCTCGAGCGTTTGGAATCTCCAGGCCTCGAACCGGAAGTCGAACCGCTGCCCGGTGGTCGAGACGGTTTCACCGCCGACCCTGATGTCGTCGCGCACAAACAGCGAGGCGATCTCGCGATGGCGATTGTATTCGAGCAGATGCGACCGCAGCTTTCGGCAATTCTCGCCATAGACAATGCTGCCGCCGGCAGCGCAGGCGTCGCTCTTGTCGGAAGCGATCAGTTCCAGCGTGTTTCCCAGCAGTTCGACATGCTCGTAGTCGACCGACGTCACACAGGTAAAGCGCGCGCCGACCAGACGCACCGGATCATAGCGGCCGCCGATACCGGCCTCGAACACCGCAAAATCGCACTGGCTGTCCTGAAAGTGCAGGCAGGCCAGCGCGAACAGCGCTTCGAACGCGCCGAAGCTTTCGCCGCAGCGCTGCGAAATTTCCGCGATAGCGGCTTTCACGCGCGCCACCAGTCGCTTCAGTGCATCGTCGCAGATCGGGGTGCCGTCGACCTGGAAGCGTTCGTTGAAACGAAACAAGTGCGGCGAAGTGAACAGGCCGGTTCGCAAGCCGTAGGCGCGGGCGATATTTGCGGAGAACGCCGCGGTACTGCCTTTGCCGTTGGAGCCGGTCACCACGACCGACATGCGTCGCAGCCGAGCGCGATCCACCGACAACGCGTCGAGCAGCAACGCCATCCGCGCCAGGCAAACGCCGTCGCCGTATTTCGGAAGGTCAAACACCCAATAGTCCCATCGCCGAAAACGTGTGGCGCCAGATTTTCAGGATCAGGTCGTCGCGGCCCGATTGTTCCAGCAACCGAATCGACGGATTGGAGTTCACCTCGATAATCGCCATCGCGTGCGGATCGCCGGTCAACTCCGTGAACATGTCGACCGCTGCAACACGCAGCCCAAGCGCTTTGGCCGCCCTTTTCGCCAGCGCGTATGCGGCGAGTTCGGGGCGCGGGGTTTCGAGCACCATGGTTCCCCCTGCGCTCAGGTTCATCCGTCCGGGAATCTCCCAGCGCGCGCCGCTTGGCAACACGATGTCGAGCGAAGCGTCACCGTCGACGGCAGCCGGCGAAAGCCCGTGGGACCGCAATGCTTCGTTGTGGGCGGCCAGCAGGTCGCGGATCGTGCGCCCGCCGTCGCCCAGCACGAAGGGCGGATATTTGCGCGCCGAATAAGCCACCTCGTCGTCGAGGACGAAAATCCGGTGTTCGATTCCCGAGACGACCGGCTGGATCAGGATCGAATCGTAGTATCGGGCCACTTCGTCCAAGTATCGAATGAGTGCCGCTTCGCCGTGAAGGGCTTGCGCGAAATCGCCGCGCGAGCCGAGCAGAGGTTTGACGAAGGCGCTTACCCCCAGCTTCCTGAAATATTCCAGCGCGTTTTCCCGTTCATGCCCCGACGGGCGATGCGCACGGTGTCGCTGGTGCAGGAAGAAATACTCGCCGCCCAGGGTGGGGACGCCGGCACGCTCGAGAATCTTGTTGGTGAAATACTTGTCCGATGCCAGCGTCGAGGCGGTGGCGTTGTTTTGCGGATACCATGAGCAGCGCCCCGCGCCGAAATGGATGCTTTTGGTCGTTGAAGCGACGCTGAATACGAGTCCCGTTCCGCCATCGATATCGGCGAACGCCAGTCCGAGTTCGGCGCAGGCATATTCCGCATACACCGCCTGGTCTGGATAGGAGCCCGGTCTGCCCGATCGAAAATCCCCGAGGCTTCGCATGCGGTGTCGATTCCGATCTGCCTGTTTCCTGCGCCGTAATTAACTGCCAGAAGGATGCCGATCTCAGCAAGTTAATTGCGCATGCGACGAAGCGCGATAACGACGTGTCGAACTTTTTTGCAAAATAATTTGTCCGCCTTTTTGAGCCCTCAATTGCGCTCCAGGGCTTATCGACTATCTCTGATAGCGGCGGCGGTCACACGCTAAATCGCCAATGATCCCAAGGGTTTTTCGCTTCATCAAGGACCGGACAACCCGATCGTTCTACACAAGTGAGATCGGATAAATCAAAACACATGAGCGCATTCCATCGAGAGAAAGTTCTTTCCGTCCGGCATTGGACCGATACACTTTTCAGCTTCACCGCCACCCGCAATTCCGGCTTTCGATTCCAGAACGGGCAGTTCGCGATGATCGGCCTTGAGGTCGATGGCCGTCCCTTGCTGCGCGCCTACAGCATGGCGAGCGCCAATCACGAAGATTCGCTGGAATTCTTCAGCATCAAGGTTGCCGACGGGCCGCTGACCTCGAGGCTTCAGCAAATCCGAAAGGGCGATACCATCCTGGTCGGGCGCAAGGCGACCGGGACGCTGATCGCGGATAACCTGATACCGGGCAAGCGACTGCTGCTGTTGTCGACCGGCACCGGTTTGGCGCCGTTCGCGAGCCTGATCAAGGATCCGGAAGTCTACGAGCGGTACGAGACCATCGTTCTGGTTCACGGCTGCCGGCAGGTATCCGAACTGGCCTATGGCGAAGAGCTGGTGGCGAAGTTGCGGGATGACGAATTTCTCGGGCCGCTGTTGACCGGCAAGCTGGTGTATTATCCGACCGTCACCCGCGAGCCGTTCCGCAACCGCGGCCGCATCACCGACCTGATCGCCTCCGAGCAATTATTCGACGATGTCGGTTTGCCGCCGCTGGATATCGCGCATGACCGGATCATGATGTGCGGCAGCCCCGGCATGCTCGAAGAGCTGCGCGAAATGTTCGAAACGCGCGGTTTTCTCGAAGGCAGCCACAGCGAGCCCGGCCATTTCGTCATCGAAAAAGCGTTCGTGGAGCGCTGACGTCACGCCGTCATTGCGGGTTCGCGCGACGACGCGCGCCCCGGAATGACGAGTTTGTCGATGGCGCCGCCTGCCCTTCGGCTGCTATAAGCCTTGCAAAACGCCGCGACGCCGACGCGGCGTTAAGGGAGCAAGCGAGGCTTTGTCCATATCCGACCCTAGCGGCCCGACCAAGACGGCCTTTGTATTCGCAGGTGGAGGCAGCTTCGGCGCCATTCAGGTGGGCATGATGCATTCGCTCGCCGCGCACGATATTTGCCCCGATCTGGTGGTCGGCTCCAGCGTCGGCGCCCTGAACGGGGCGTTCTATGCCGGCGATCCCACGCTGAAGGGCGTGCTGCGGCTCGAAACCATCTGGCGCGGGCTGATACGCCAGGACGTTTTCCCGATCACGTGGCGCACCGTGCTGAGCTTTATCCGGCACCGTGATTTCCTGATCCCGCATGACGGGATCCAGAAGCTGATCGACGATCACATCCCGTTTCGCAACTTGCAGGATGCCACGCTGCCGCTTCATATCGTGGCAACCGATATTATCTCGGGTGACAGCGTGGTGTTGTCGGAGGGTCCCACCGCCCAGGCGATCATCGCCTCGACCGCGATTCCCGGTGCTTTCGCGCCGGTCCGCTACAAGGATTTCTATCTGGCCGACGGTGCGATCTCGAGCAATACGCCGATCAAGGTCGCCGTCTCAAAAGGCGCCAACCGCCTGATCGTGCTGCCGACCGGATACGCCTGTTCGACCCACGAGCCTCCGGTCGGCGCAGTCGCAAATGCGCTGCATGCGCTGACGCTCCTGATCTCGCGGCAGATGGTCAGCGAACTGGAAGACCTCGGCGCCGGCATCGAGTACTTCGTGGTGCCGCCACTATGTCCGCTGGTGGGATCGCCTTACGATTTCTCGCGAACCGCGGATCACATTGAACGCGCGATCAGGAACACCGACGCCTGGCTGGCGCAAGGCGGCCTGGAGCAGCGCACGATCCCGCACTCGATGCGCCCGCATGACCACTGAGCAGTCGGGATTTTACCAAGCTACGTTGCACCGCAAAACTCGCGTCCCGGGCGATATGGTACGCCACAGGGGCGGATTGATTCTGCGCTGCCGAATTCGGTTGCCTCGAAAGCGGCCCGCTGTCACATCCCTGACCTGTACGCTCTATATCGTGTAGAGCTTATGCGGATAGTTGGGTTAGGCTGCGGCCGCCAAGAATAATACGACAGAATCTGCCTCAGGGGTCCTATGGAAACGCTGCTGCTTCCGTTTTCGCCACGCTTCATCGTTCTGACCATCTGCGCCGTCGTCACCGCGCTGCTTCTCGGCATCGGGATCGCGGATCACAGGACATTCGATGTTGTCCTGATTCCGATCGTGATTTTCGGCGCGCTGACGCTGCTCGGCGTTCGCGACCTCATGCAGCAAAGTCACGCGGTGTTGCGCAACTATCCGATATCGGCCCACCTGCGTTTTTTGCTCGAAGAGATCAGGCCGGAAATGCGGCAATACTTCTTCGAGAGCGAGAAAGACGGCATGCCGTTTTCCCGCGACGCCCGCGCGGTGATCTATCAGCGCGCGAAGATGGTATTGGACAAGCGCCCGTTCGGCACCCAGGAGGACGTCTATCGCGAGGGTTACGAGTGGATGCATCATTCGGTGGCGCCGAAGCCGCATGCCGACGAAAAATTCCGCATTACCATCGGTGGTCCGCAGTGCACCAAGCCGTATTCGGCCTCGGTCTTCAATATTTCGGCGATGAGCTTCGGCGCGCTCAGTCCCAACGCGGTGCGCGCGCTGAATGCGGGGGCGAAAAAAGGAAACTTCGCGCATGACACCGGCGAAGGCGGCGTCAGTCCCTATCATCGCGAGAACGGCGGCGACCTGATCTGGGAGGTCGGCTCCGGGTATTTCGGCTGCCGCAATCGCGACGGCTCCTTCAATCCGGAAGAATTCGCACGGATGGCCTGCGACGATCAGATCAAGATGGTCGAGCTCAAGGTCAGCCAGGGCGCCAAGCCCGGCCATGGCGGCGTGTTGCCGGCGGCCAAGGTGTCGGAAGAAATCTCAAGGATCAGGGGCGTTTCGATGGACGAGGACTGCATCTCGCCGGCCTCGCACAGCGCCTTTTCGACGCCGCTGGAAATGATGGCCTTCATCGGCGAGATGCGGCGGCTATCCGGCGGCAAGCCCGCCGGATTCAAATTGTGCATCGGCCATTCCTGGGAGTTTCTGGCGATCTGCAAGGCGATGCTGCAGAGTGGAATCTATCCCGATTTCATCGTGGTCGACGGCAAGGAGGGCGGCACCGGCGCGGCGCCGGTGGAATTCATGGACCATCTGGGCATGCCGATGCGCGAAGGCGTCAATTTCGTCCACAACGCGCTGATCGGCATCAACGCGCGCGACCGCATCCGCATCGGCGCCGCCGGAAAGATAGCGACCGCGTTCGATATGGCGCGCGCCATGGCGATCGGCGCGGACTGGTGCAATTCGGCGCGCGGCTTCATGTTTTCGCTGGGCTGCATCCAGTCGCTGAGCTGCCATACCGATCGCTGTCCGACCGGTGTGACCACGCAGGATCCAACCCGCAGCCGCGCCTTGGTGGTGCCGCACAAGATCGAGCGGGTCTACAATTATCACCACGCCACCCTGCATGCGCTGACCGAGTTGATTGCGGCGGCGGGCCTCGAACATCCGCAGGAAATTCGCCCGATCCATTTCTCGCAGCGGACCTCGACCACCGAAGTCCAGTCGTTCGCCAAACTCTATCCGACGCTTCGTCCGGGAGAGTTGATCGACGGCACCGGCGATCCGCGCTTCCGCGAGGCCTGGGCGCTGGCGCGGGCGGAAAGTTTCTCGGCGGCCGGGTGAGAACAATAACGGGCGCCAGAGCCATTTCCGTTCCGATCGAATCGGAACGGGACTCTGGATTCTTGTTTTGACGCGTTTTCTTTACGCGAACCGGTATCCACTTCGCTCGAAAACGCTCTAGTATTGCGTATGCAGCCGGAAACCGAGCACCGAGACAGGTCCCCGGTCGCGATTGTAGGCCGGGTTGACGATGAGCTGGTAGTCCAGCGTGACCTTGGCGGCGAACACCGGAAAGCTGTAGTAGGTCTCCAGGATTTTTTCGTTGCCGGGGTTGGGCAGCATGCCGTCGCCAACCAGAATTCCCAGTCCCCCGTCATTGAGAAACGCCTGGTGGACCCTGGAAATGCCGTTGACGACGCCGGCAATCCCGAAGGTGTCGTCGTCCCGCCCCCATTGCTTTCCCGAAATCGAGAGGCCTGCGGCGACGGTGCGGTCGACGTCGGTGAATTCATAAGGCTCGATATTGCCATTGGCGATGCCGGCGCGGGCAAAGAAGCCGACATTGGGCATCAGTTGCTGCTCCAGGTTCATGCTGATGCCGCCGCGGCTTTGGTATTGCCGCACGGCCGCGATATCGGCAGGTCCGCCGGTTATGGCGGCCAACTGGATGGCGTCCTCGAAGCTTCCCATCCGGCCTCGGGTCAGGAATCCGGTGATCGCCAGCTTGCCGGGTTGATCCGCAATGGAATAGCGCCGCTCGATCTCGCCGACCAGCTGGAACTGGTCGAAATGCGAATCGAGCGTGGTCGTATTCGGCGCGGTCGAAAGGTCGAAGATGCCTGCTCGCACGGTCCACGGGCCTTGATACCACTCCACGGCGCTGCCAACCGTATAGGCCCAGGCGTCGGCGGCGTAATCGAACGTCCCGGTGTCGATGATGGTCCAGTTCATGAAGTCGACGCGAGGATCATGGGCGTATTTATTGGTGTCGAAGATGTCGCCGACGCTGAATTTCCCGATCGTGAACACCAGCCGGTCCGCCGTCTGCGTCCCGGAAAACTGGGTTAGCCCGGCATCGACTTTCTGGGCTTCGCCGCCGAGGTCGATGGTCTGGCGCAGGAACGCACGCTGCAGGCGGGTGTAGGGATATTCCGCCCCGACCTTGTAGGCCTCGCCGCTCGGGAAGCCGGCAGCGCCGACCGATCCGCTCAGGCCAAAGCCCTGATCGATTTCCGGAGTGATCCATGCTTCGGCGCCCTGCCACAGCCGGACGCCGGCGTACAGAGTGATATCCGCGGTCTCGCGGCCGATGTTCGGCGCGAGGCTGTTCTTGCCGCTGTAAGGAGCCGCAAACGGCGGGTCATACTGGTTGAGATAGGTGGCCTGGGCATGGAACGCGACGCGGTCGGTCTCCAGCGCGGAGGCCCCCTTGGTCAGGAAGTCCGGGATGTGGGTGTCATCGCCGATCTTGTAGTTCAGGCCGAGCCGGAGGCTTTGCATGTTGAGGTCGGAGCTGTAATTTTGTGCTCCCGCCGGGAAGATCGTTCCCAAACGGCCGAATCCGGTCCACAGAAATTCGGCCCTGGCGCTCCAGTTGCCGGCGACCGGAACCTCGACGCCGATTCCCGCCGCCCACCCCAATCGCCACATCAGCGCGGTATCGACCGTCCCCGGTGTCGCGAAACCGGCGACGGGGACGCCGGCGACCTGGGTCCGCGTCACCTGGTCGTAGGTCCAGGCCAGCCCGCCTGTTCCATAGAGCAGCAAATGATCGAAGGCATAGCCGATGCGGGCGCGGGCGCTGCCGTAATGGATCACCGCCTCGCCATAGGTCACTTCACCGGCGAGGGGCGAGGTCACCGTCTGGCTGCCGCGCACCGCATAAGGGATCAGCACGTCCGAATTGGGAAAGCTGGCGTCGGCTTCGAAGCCCAGCAGCCAATGCGACGGAAAAACGTGATTATATCCGCCCTGCAGCCCGGCGACATAACTGCCCGTTCCGGCCATGAAATCGAAATTGAACGGAAGATCGAATGAGCCGTTCAAAGCCGGCCCGCCGAACCCGGGTTGGGTTGCAGACCAGTTCGACGAGCCTCGGATCACCCCGATGTGGGCGCCGACATACCAGCCGCTCCAGTCGTAACCTTTTGCTTCCTGCAGCCGCGCGGCTTTCGCGACGTAGGCCACGGGCGCCTTGACGGGAAGGCTCGTGGGCAGGTCATCGGCGGCCGCCGGGCCGGTCACCAGCAGGCCGAGCCCAAAGCCCGCGAACACGCGCTCCCTGGATCGGCTGCGGTGGGTCATCCCGTGAATATTTCCAGCGCGAGCATTGCCGCTCTCTGTTGTGGTCACTGCAAGTATGCCGGCGCGCTGCCATCAAGGAAAACAAATGAAGCCATCAGTCCACGACGATTCGGACTTGCCGCTTCTTGCCGTTTCCAGCGGTCAAAAGCCAGATCAAGGCAAGGCGCAATCTATTCCTGCCTTATTGCAAATTGTTCGCAGTTGGAAGGATGAATACCAGGGAGCTGCTGGATGGCATCGTATTGTGACGGGCGTGCAACAGCGCACGCCGATGAATCAACCGGAAAAAAGATGACCCGCCCGGGGGGACAACCGGGCGGGTCGGGTGCGGCACGGGGGTGGATGAGGCGCCCGTGCCGGACGCAGGATCCACGAAGAGAGCGTTTTCGAGCGAAGTGGGTGCCGGCGCGCGTGAAGAAAGCGCGCAAGGCGAAAATGCATCAGCCGATCAGTAGCAGGTGCGAACGCGGCCGAGGTAGTTGCCGTAGGCATCGAACTGCCGAACCCAGCCGCAGCGGCGATAGCCGTCATAGTAGTAGCCATCGTTGGCGGCGATCGCGCTGCTGACCACGGCGGCGCCGACCAGGCCGGCTCCGATGCCCCAGCCGAGGCCGAAACCCTTGGCTTCCGCCGGGGTGGTTGATGCGATGGAAGCGGTGACGGCGAGCGTCGCGAGAGCGAGAGCGGCAATTCTGGTTTTGATCGACATGGGAAACTCCATCCTGTTTTGCAGCGGGTCCGTTGTGGTCCGCGTGCCAGTTGGACGAAGCCTCCTGGAATCCGGTTCGAATCGCCTCTATTAATTCCGGGTAATGATAATTTCGCAACTATTCCATATAGTTACGAGAAGAGCCGTCAAATCCCCGGTCCGTCGGCGAGCGTAGCCGGATCGAATTGATCAATGTCCGCAAGCAACTCGCAGAACGCCGCCGCGCCGTGATCGAGCAGGCGCTGGCCTTTCTCCGCGGAGGCCTGCGTCGCGTCGCCGGCCGCGCCGCTGGCATGAAGGTCCTGGGCCTGCCACGCGAACGGCGCCGGCCGATGCGCCGAAAGCCGGCGGTAATCTTTTTCCATCGCCATGCTGGCGGGACGAAAATCGGCAACCGCCTCATGACGGACATGCTGCTGGTAGCGGGCCAGCATGATCGAGGTTTCGGCCGCGCCGCCATGAATGCCATGGCGCAGTTCTTCGGCGGAAAACAATTCCTCCGCAGCACTGAGGCGCGACCATCCGGTGGTGACGACGAGAAGCCGGTGTTGCGCGCGCAAATCCTGCGCCACAAGGGTCATGGCCGCGCTGTTGCCGCCGTGGCTTGTGACCATCACCAGCTTTTTGACGCCGGCGCGCGCCACGCTTTCACCGAGCGCCATCCATGTCCGCAGCGCTGTTTCGGTCGGCAGCGTCAGCGTGCCGGGATAGCCGATATGCTCGGTGGAAATTCCGACCGGCTGGAGCGGAAGGAATGTCACCGGAATGTTTTCCGGCAGAAGCTCGCGCACCCGCGCCAGATAGGCCTGCGCGATCATGACGTCGGTGCCGAGAGGCAAATGCGGACCGTGCTGTTCGGTCGCCGCCAGCGGCAATACCGCAATCCATCGCGACGGCCCCGATGCGGCGAGGTCAGGCCAGTGGATGTCGGTCCAGTCGCGGGGCGGAAGCAGGGAAGTCATCGAGCCAAACGTTTCTTTGGACGGATTTGCATTGTATCTGTATTCGGTCCCGGTGCGGGCATTGATGCCCTTAGCCGGCCATATCGCCTCCCATCATGGGCCAGAACGATCGACGGAGTCCAACCATGAACCCGGCTCTTTTGCTGCGAGCGTTAACGGCGGGCCTTGTGGTCATGGCCATCGCCTCGGCGGGAGCCCAGACCACGCTGGACAAGGTCTCGTTCGGCACCAACTGGGTCGCGGAGGCCGAGCACGGCGGATTCTTCCAGGCCGTGGCCGACGGCACCTACAAGAGCTACGGGCTCGACGTTACCATCGTGCCGGGCGGCCCGAACAGCAACAACCGCATGCTGCTGACCGCCGGCAAGCTCGATTTCTTCATGAGCGCGAACACGCTGCAATCGTTCGACGCGGTGGCGAACAACGTGCCGCTGGTTACGGTGGCCGCCATCTTCCAGAAGGATCCGCAAGTCTTCCTGACCCATCCCGAATCGAAAGTCGCGAGGCTCGAAGACCTCAAGCCGCTGACGCTGTTCGTCTCCAAGGAGGGTATGTCCAGTTACTTTCAGTGGCTGAAGTCCGAGTATGGCTTCAGCGAGGACAAGGTCAGGCCCTACACCTTCAATGCGCAGCCGTTTGTCGTCGACAAGCAAAGCGCGATGCAGGGCTATGTCACCTCGGAGCCGTTCGCGGTCGAGAAAAGCGCCGGCTTCAAGCCGGGCATCATTCTGCTGGCGGATTACGGCTTCAATGCCTACTCGACCGTGATCGAAACCCGCCGCGACCTCACCAACAACAAGCCGGACCTGGTTCAGCGCTTCGTTGATGCCTCGATCGTCGGTTGGTACAACTATCTCTACGGCAACAACGCAGCCGCCAACGCCACGATCAAGAAACTCAATCCGGAAATGACCGACGAGTTGCTGGTCTACTCGATCGCCAAGATGAAGGAATACGGAATTGTCGATTCCGGCGATACCCTGCGCGACGGCATCGGCGCCATGACCGACGAACGCTACGCAAGCTTCTTCGACAAGATGGTGCGGGCCGGCGTCGTGCGCCGCGACATCGACTTCCGGAAAGCCTACACGCTGCGGTTTATCAACAAGGGCGTCGGCCTGAACCTGCGGCCAAAGAACTAGGGCGCGATGGCCGAGCCCAAAACCTTGTCCGAAACCGGAATCGGCACGGCGGATCTCGCGGTGAGCCTGCGCGGCGTCACCAAGGTCTATGGCAGCGGCGTGACGGCGCTGGGGCCGCTGGATCTCGACGTCGACAAAGGCGAGTTCGTCTCGCTGCTCGGGCCGTCGGGATGCGGCAAGTCGACCGCCTTGCGGCTGATCGCGGGGCTGAACGCACCGACCTCGGGCACCGTACGCGTTTCACGCCGCGCCAATCAGGCGCGCGGTACGCATTCGATCGGCTTTGTGTTCCAGGAGCCGACGCTGATGCCGTGGGCGAGCGTGCGCGAAAACGTCCGGCTGCCGCTGAAACTTGCGCATCAGCCCGCCGCCGAAGCAAACTCACGCGTCGGCGAGGCGTTAACGCAAGTGGGCCTCGCCGAATTCGCCGACGCCTATCCGCGCGAATTGTCCGGCGGCATGAAGATGCGGGTCTCGCTGGCGCGGGCCTTGGTCACCGATCCGGATATCCTGCTGATGGATGAGCCGTTCGCGGCCCTCGATGAAATCACCCGCTTCCGGCTCAACAACGATCTTCTGGCGTTGTGGCGCAATTTGCGCAAGACCGTCATCTTCGTCACCCATTCGGTATTCGAGTCGGTGTACTTGTCGCAGCGCGTGATCGTGATGACGTCGCGGCCCGGACGGATCGGCGCCGAGTTTCGCATCGCCGCCCCCGAGCCGCGGGGAGAGGATTTTCGAACCTCGGCCGATTATGCCGGCTACTGCCGCACGGTCTCCGGCGCGCTGGCGCCGTCCTATTCCGGAGCCGCCGGCTGATGGACGCCTTGCCAACACCGCCATTGGCCGCCGAGCCGGGTTCGCCGGAGAGCCGCACGGTTCGCCTGGTTCGAATTCTGCTTCCCATCGCCGTGCTCGCGGCGGGTATCGCGGTGTGGGCGCTGGTGGTGCGCATCAACAACATTCCGCCCTACGTTCTGCCGGGACCGGGCGCGGTGTTGCAGACGCTGATCGGCGATTGGCAGGTTTTGTCAAAATCGCTGCTGGTCACCTTGCTGACCACGCTCGAGGGTTTTGTGGCCGCAGCCGTCGGCGGGATCGTGCTGGCGCTGCTGTTCAATCAATCGAAATGGCTGGAATATTCGCTGTTTCCCTACGCCGTGATCCTGCAGGTCACGCCTGTCATTGCGATCGCGCCGCTATTGCTGATCTACCTTCCGCAAGAGACCGCCGTCATCGTCTGCGCCTGGATCGTCGCCTTCTTCCCGGTACTGTCCAACACCACACTCGGGCTGAATTCGGTGGACCGCAACCTGGCCGGATTGTTTCAACTCTATGGCGCCTCGCGGCTGCAGACATTACGGTATCTGAAATTGCCGGCAGCGCTGCCGTTCATCCTCGGCGGATTGCGGATCGCCGGCGGCCTGTCGCTGATCGGCGCCGTGGTCGCCGAAATCGCGGCGGGCACCGCCGGGGCGGGTTCCGGCCTGGCCTATCGAATCGCGGAATCCGGCTATCGCCTTAACATTCCCCGCATGTTTGCCGCGCTGCTGTTGCTGTCCGCCGCCGGGATTGTCATTTATGGGCTGCTGGCGCTAACCTCGCATCTGGTATTGCGGCGCTGGCACGAGAGTGCGCTTGGAAAGGAAAACTGATGGTGGCGGCGACTATTTCATCCGAGAAAATCGACTTGCTGATCTACGGGCCGACCAAGCCGATCGTCGAGAACGGGTTTTCCGACCAGTTCGTGCTGCATTCCTTTGAGACCACCGCCGATCTCGAGCGATTGACGCCGGCGGTCGCCGAGAAAATCCGCGGCGCCGCGGTGACCTACAATACCGTGCGCGGCGACAGCAAGACGCTGGCGCGGTTTCCGAAGCTCGAGATCGTCGCCGCGTTCGGCGTCGGCTACGATCATGTCGATGCGGCGTATGCGCGCGACCACAATATCGTCGTCACCAACACGCCGGACGTGCTGACCGAAGAGGTCGCCGATGTCGCGATGGGATTGCTGATCGCGACCTTGCGCGAATTCGTCAAGGCCGACCGCTACTTGCGCTCCGGCCTCTGGATGACGCAGAATTTTCCCTTGAGCGTCGGTTCGCTGCGCGACCGCAAGGTCGGGATGGTCGGCATGGGCCGGATCGGCCAAGCCATCGCGCGCCGGCTCGATGCATCCCGCGTTCCCGTAGTCTACCACACGCGCAATCCGGCGCCCGGCGTATCGTACAAGCATTATCCCGATTTGATCGAGATGGCGAAGGCGGTCGACACGCTGATCCTCATCCTGCCCGGCGGACCTTCGACCACCAAGATGATCAACGCCGATGTCATGAAGGCGCTGGGGCCGCGCGGCGTCATCATCAACGTGGCGCGCGGCACCGTGGTCGATGAGCCGGCGCTGATTGCGGCGCTGAAGTCCGGGACCATTTTGGCCGCGGGCCTCGATGTGTTCGCCAATGAGCCGACGGTGCCGGATGAACTTCGCGCGATGCAGAACGTGGTGCTGCTGCCGCATATCGGCTCCGGGTCGGTGGTGACCCGCAACGCCATGGACCAACTCGTGGTCGACAATCTCAAGGCCTGGTTCGCCGGAAAGCCGCCGCTGACGCCGGTTGCGGAAACCCCGGTGAAGAGCCGCTGATGATCGGCCGTCGCCTCGCTGTCGCGCTTGCGACGCTTCTGGCGTCGCTCGCTTGCGGATCGCAAGCCCGGGCCCAGGATGCCTCGACCTTGCGGAAGGACATGATCGGCCAGTGGGAGCTCTCGACCACCGAGCGCAGCAAGACCTGCGTGGTCACGCTCAAAAACGATTCGGCGCCGCAGGGGTTGAAGCTTGAGCTTGAACCCGGCTGCGCCGCGGCGCTGCCCTTCACCAAGGATATCGCGGGCTGGAGCATCAAGGGGCTCGGCGATATCGTGCGGCTGCAGGACGCCGCGGGCCAGGCGGTGATCGATTTTACCGAAGTCGAAAGCGGGATTTTCGAGGGGCTGAGACAGGGCGAGGGCATCTACATCCTGCAGAATCTCGCCGCCGCCCGCTCGCTGGCGAAATCGATGGACCAGATGATCGGCGACTGGGCGATGGTTCGCGGTAACGGCCAGGCGATCTGCGGCCTGACCCTGACCAATACCGAAGCGACGGCGGACAATTTCCAGGTCTTCCTCAAGCCGAAATGCGACCCCGCGATCGCAGCGTTCGCCCCGACGCAATGGCGGCTCGAGCACGGCCAGATGTTGCTGATGTCCGCCAGCGGCGAGGTCTGGCAGTTCGAGGCCGACGACAACGCGCAATGGCGCCGGGTGCCCGACGCTGCAGATCCGCTGATCATGCTGCGGCAGTAGCCATTCACGTTGTCCGGTCGACAACGGACCAAGGTGCAACGCGCGGAGAACAACCATGCCGAAACCGGAGATCATCGGCTCGGTGCGCTCGACCTACACGCGCGTCGTGTGCATGGTCTGCGAGGAGAAGGGGATCGAGTATGTCCTGACGGAGAAGCCGCTGGGCGCGCCGGAACTGAAGGCCATTCATCCTTTCGGTAAAATGCCGGTGCTGCGCCATGGCGATGTCGAGCTGTTCGAATCCAAGGCCATCGCCACCTATCTCGATCGCGTCTTTCCGGCTCCGCATGTTTTTCCGGCCGATCCCCATCACGCCGCGCTGACCGAGCAATGGGTCTCGCTGGTCAACACCGTGATGGATCGCACCCTGATCCGGACTTACATCTTCGCCTATATCGTCCCGATGCTGTCGGGTGACGAGCCTGACCGCAAGGCGATCGAGGCCGTGATGCCGGCGGTGCAGGCGCAGTTGGGAGTTCTCGACCAGGCCGTCGCTGCCACCGGCTATCTCGTCGGCGACGCGTTCACCTTCGCCGACATCAACCTGTTGCCGATCCTGCACCGGGTTGGGCAATTTCCCGAAGGCGCCAAGGCGCTCGCCGCGGCCAGTCGTCTCGCCGCCTATTACGACCGGCACGCGGCGCGGCCGAGCTTTGTGCGCACCATGCCGCCATCCGGCCCGCCGCGCCGGACCACGCCGAACTAAAGCGTGATGAGATGAGGTTTGATTGAGCGGGGACGCGATGGAAATTTTACCTCTCCCCGCTGGGGAGAGGTGAACCGAAGACCAGACCGATTCAACCCAAAACCATCTTGCTCTAGCCGTCCTGGTTTTCTGGGAGGGCGCTATATTCAGCCGCAGCCCCTTCATGCCGGCATGCCTATTCTTCAGCAGGTCAACCGATCCGGACTGGAACGAAGAGTTCCTGTTCAACACCGACGCCTTTGAGCGAGAACTTGCCAAGAGATTCGGCCACAATACCTGCGGCTCGCACGAAATCCGACGAAAGCAGGAGCGGCGAACCGAGTTGCCGGCACATCGATTCGATACGCGCCGTGAGATTAACGGCGGGTCCAATCACCGTGAAATCGAGCCGGGTGTCGCTGCCGATGTTGCCATACATCACATCGCCGACATGCAGGGCCAGGCCGTAATCGATGCGCGGCAAGCCTGACGGTTTCCGGCGCAGGTTCTCGTCGATCAATGCCGCCTGCGCCCGCCCGGCGGCGGATAGTGCCGCGCCGCAAGTCGCTGCGGCATCGTGTCCTATCGGAAAAATAGCCAGCATCGCATCGCCGATGAATTTGAGGATTTCGCCGCCCTGCTCGGTGACGGCATTGCACATCGGACCGAAATAGCAGTTGAGCAGGTCGATCAGCACATCGCGCTCAAGGGTTTCGGACAGGCCGGTGAATCCTGCGAGGTCGCACAGCCAGATCACCGCGCCGATGGTTTCACCGGTGCCGCGCTGGATCTGACCTTCAAGCACTCGGCCACCAGCTTGCGGTCCGACATAGGTATCCAGCAATGTGCGCGCGGTACGGCGCAGCGCCTGTACTTCGAGATTGAATGCGAACGCAGGGATCATGGCCTCGAACAGCGCCAGCTCGTCCGCAGTGAAACCACCGCGACGGCTGGTGGCGAGCGAAAGCGCCTTGTGGCTGCCGTCGGCAAACGGAATCGAGTGCACGATGTAATCGGTGAAGCCTTCACGACGCAGATCGGCAAGGATGACGAATTCCCCGTCTTGCGGGGGCGCGGTGAGATCGCAGCGGACCGGGCCACGGCCCTGGTAGGCGATCCCGATAGGGCTGTTCAAGAGTGTTGCCGGGGTATCCGGCTCAGTACGGTATCGACGCTCGGTGGTGCCCTTTCCGTGCTGCCACAGACCACTAAACGAAAAAATCTGCGGATGCAGGATCGGTACGCCGGTCGTGATACGCGAGACGTCGACGCCTGCCGCGCGAAGCTCGTGCGCAAACGCTTCGAGGAATTCGCTCGGGTCGACTAGCCGTCGCCCGTCGGTCATCAGCCAACGAATGACTGGATGCGCCTCAATCGCGTCGGTGACCTTTAACACAGCCCGCACCTCTCCGATCGCATCGCTCAATCCTGTTCTAACCGTACGGCCCAGCCACCTCCGTCCCCCTGATAAAGCCAGCAGCTTATTTTTGAGCCCGTATCACGCCGAATGCCCAATTCCGTCCCAGGCCACGAAACAGTGCCTGGTTTATCCAAACCATCGCAAACGGCTCGAGGATGCGAGCCTGTTTAAGCGCACCCGCATCGAGCGCTTCAAAACCAAGTTCGCTTACCAGCCGGGTTACCGTCGATTTGGCGCTATCGTCGTCGCCGGCAACGAACATCACCGGGCGGGTTGCAAAACTGGCCCCCGCCATCATCATTTCAGCGCCGACCTGGTTGAACGTCTTCACCACCTTCGCGCCGGGAAGCCAGGATGCAACGGTCTCCGCCCCCGACGTAGTGTACCCACGCTCGAGCCCAAGCGAGCCATCCTTCATTGCAAGCGGGTTCATGCTGTCGATGACGATCTTGTCCTTGAGGTCGCCGAGCGCTTTTACGGCATTTTCGGCCACACCCCATGGCAACGCCAGAATCACCACGTCGCCTTGTCTTGCCGCGTCTGCCGGTGACGTGGCCGTCGCGCCGATTTGCGCGCACAGGGCTTTCACGTTTGGCTTGTTCACGTCTCGCACGCCGAAAATGATGCCGTGACCCGCCTTGGCCCAACCAGTTCCAAGCGCGCTGCCGACATTTCCTGCTTCGATGACTGCGATCTTCATGTTCGTGGCCTTGCGTTTGAATGACCTGCCGGGATCCTATCAAATGTCGCCCCGAGCCGACAGGTCGTCATGTCCGCTTCGGGTCAAAGTGCGAGATGGCATGCCGGGCAAATGACTTAACTTCGAAGAAAAGCCGGCGAGTCCTTTCCCGATCACGAAAGGTGGAGATGAGCCGCTATGCCCCATAGCGATCAAATTCCACGTCGCAGCGAAATGACGCGATGCCAGAAGAAGACTGGGAAGCTGAACGTGTTTTCACGTGCCGGTGTCGATCGGTTTTTCGATCGCACCGCCGCTTTCAGCCCAATCCTTGAAGGCGCCGACGTTGTACACTTGGTCATAGCCCATATCCTTGAGCACCTTGCCGCCGAGCGCTGCGCGCCCGCCAGAAGCGCAATAGAGGATGACGGTCTTGTCCTTGGCAAAATTCTTGTCGTAGTAGGGTGACTCGGGGTCGGCGCGGAATTCCAGCATGCCGCGCGAGACATGCACAGCACCGGCAACCATGCCGCTCTTCTTCACCTCCGGCGCATCGCGCACATCGACCACCAGGGTGTTGCCTTTCGCGATCATTTCGCGCGCCTGAGCCGGTGTGATCTTTGGCACTGCGGCGTGGGCGGCCTCCATCATTTGCTTGACGTTTGTTGCCATTTCGTCCGTCTCCCTGTCTGCATGACTTTCTAATGATCTGGGTCAATGCGAAAGCTTGCCGTCCGAAAGCTACCCCTTTGCGAGAATGTCCGATATAGGTCGTTCGCTACAGGGGCGCACCAGCCGCAGGTCTGGTTATGTCCGCTATGCCGCCGAAAGCGGCAGTAAATTTAGAGCACTAGCGGCCTTGCGGCCAGCTATTGCGGCTTGATGGTATTGTTGTGGACGTGATTCAAGCTCCCAAACCAGAGCCTCTGACGATGCGCTATGAACTCAGCGATTATGATGCCGAACAAGCCGCGCGGCGTTCGGCGGGTAAATGACCGTCGCGTGCTCAATGGCATCTTTTGGGTTCTGCGCTCGGGTGCGCCATGGCTGGACCTGCCAGCGACCTATGGTCCGCATACCAGCTGTTGCAATCGCTTCGTTCGGTGGCGGCATCCCGGGCGCTAAATCAGCTTCAGCCCCTTCAAACTCGCATGCCCGTTCTTGCCGACGATGATGTGATCGTGCACGGAGATGCCGAGCGGGCCAGCGATGTCGATTATGGCCCTGGTCATCTGGATATCGGCCTGCGAGGGCGTCGGATCGCCACTGGGATGGTTGTGCACCAGGATGATGGCGGTGGCCGATAATTCCAGCGCCCGCTTCATCACCTCGCGCGGATAGACCGGGGTATGGTCGACGGTGCCGGTCTGCTGCACCTCGTCTGATATCAACTGGTTGCGCTTGTCGAGAAACAGGATGCGAAACTGCTCCTTGTCGGCGAACGCCATGCCGGCCCGGCAATAGCCGATCACGTCGTTCCACGACGACAGCGCAACGCTTTTCCTGATCTCGCCTTTGGCGATGCGATGGGTCGCCGCGGCGATCAATTTGATCTGGTTGATCGAGGCGTCGCTGATCCCGTCGACTTCGCGCAGGCGCGCCGCCGGTGCGTGAACGACCTCGGCGAACGAGCCGAATTTCTTCAGCAGCGCCTTGGCAAACGGCTTGGTGTCGCGCCGGGGGATCGAGGCAAACAGCGCCAGTTCGAGCAGTTCGTAATCGCTCAGGGCATCCGACCCGGCGCTGTGAAAGCGCTCGCGCAGCCGCTCGCGGTGGCCGTGGTAATGCGGCGTCTCGGTGGATTGATCGTCGATATCGCTGGTTTTCGCCGGCATGGCCCCAACCATGCCGCAGCGGCCAGTTTTTGCAATCGTGAATCGCCCGGCGCGTCGCGGGAATGCGGACTTGTGCTTACCCGCCCCTGGAGGGGGAGGGTCGGCTCGCATGAGCGCAGCGAAATGTGAGACCGGGTGGGGTGACGGTGTCTCAACAGGTGCACCGTTAGCGGCGAGAGACTGTCACCCCACCCCGCCGCTCATTGCATTCGCGTCGATCCTCCCCCTCCAGGGGAGGGTAAAGCTAAGACGATTTGGCTGTTTGAAATTCGAAATCCACGCGAACAGATTATTTGTGGCCCCCGCGTGCGCGGGGACGAGATTATCGCACGCCCGAGTCCATGCGATCAGGCCGCCACCGGCGGCTTCTCGCCGTGGCGTTTCGACAGCGTGAAGATTTCGAAACCGTTGGCGGTAACGCCGACCGAATGCTCGAATTGCGCCGATAGCGAGCGGTCGCGGGTTACCGCGGTCCAGCCGTCGGACAATATTTTAACGTGCGGCTTGCCGAGGTTGATCATCGGCTCGATGGTGAAGAACATGCCAGGCTTGAACACCACGCCTTCGCCGGGCCGGCCGATATGAATGATGTTCGGCTCGTCGTGGAACATGCGGCCCAGCCCGTGGCCGCAGAAGTCGCGCACCACGCTCATGCCCTGCGGTTCGACGAAACTTTGAATGGCGTGGCCGATGTCGCCGGTGGTGGCGCCGGGTTTCACCGCGGCGATGCCGCGCATCATGGCCTCGTAGGTCACCTCGTTGAGCCGTTCGGCCTTGCGGGAAATCGGACCGACCGCATACATCCGGCTGGAGTCGCCATACCAGCCCTCGACGATGAAGGTGACGTCGATGTTGACGATGTCGCCTTCCTTCAACACCCGGTCTCCGGGCATGCCGTGGCAAACCACGTGATTGATCGAGGTGCAGGTCGAATAGCGATAGCCGCGATACATCAGGGTGGCGGGATAGGCGCCATGGCCGAAGGCGAAGTCGCGGACGAAATCGTCGATCCGCGAGGTCATGATCCCCGGCTTGACGATATCGGTCAGTTGATCGAGGCACTCGGCCACCAGCGCGCCCGCCTTGCGCATGCCGGCGAATCCGCTCGGGCCATGCAGCTTGATCTGCCCGGTTTTGCGCAGGGAAGTTTCGGTGGCTTCGATATAGCTCATGGGCGGGTCATGTACCGGCGGGAGTTGGGGAACCGTGGATTGGAAGCCCCTAATTTAATGATCGGAGCGGTCAAAGCAAGTCAGGACGGGCGCGAGCAAAGCGCATGCGCGTCAGCCGGAAGCTTCGATCACGGTCTCCACCGGCAGCGCGCCGCCGCGGACGCGGATTTCGCGCACCGGGTAGGGCACCTGGATGCTCTCGCGCTTGAACGCTTCCCACAGCGCCAGCATCACTTCGCTCTTCACATTGTCCATGCCGTCGGGGTCGGCGATCCAGAAGGTGAGCGAAAACTTCATGCCGGCTTCGGCGAACTCCGTCAGGATGCAGTTCGGCGGCTTGCCCTTCAGCGCACGCGGTGCGGCGGCCGCGATCTCGATCGCCAGCTTGCAGACCAGCCGCGGGTCGGCCTCGTAATTGGTGCCGAAATTGACCTTCACCAGCGTGTTGTTGTCGGTATAGGTCCAGTTGGTGACCTTTTGGGTCACCAGATCTTCGTTCGGGATCAGGAACTCGCGACCGTCGCCGGCGGCGACCGAAATATAGCGCGTCTTCATCGCGCTGATGCGCCCCGAGCTGTCGCCGATGGTGACGAGATCGCCGGGCTTCACCGATTTATCCGCCAGCAGGATGATGCCGCTGATGAAATTGGCGACGATCTTTTGCAGGCCGAAGCCGATGCCGACGCCGGCCGCGCCGGAGAAGATCGCCAGCGCCGACAGATTGATGCCGACCGCGCTCATCACCACCGCGACGGCAAACACCATCAGCGCCAGCCGGATCATCTTGACCAGCAGCACCTGGAGCGAGGGCGTCAGGTCGCCGGACCGCGTGATCCGGCTCTCGATGAAATTGCTCGCGATCACCGACAGCCACAGCGCCAGGATCAGCAGCACGCCGAGCTTGATCAGCAGCAGCGGCGTCAGTCGAAGTCCGCCAAGCACGACCGAGACCGAGTCGAGCGCATCGATGACCGGCTCAAGCTGGCCGAGAATGCTCAAGGCCGCCACGATCCATGCCGACAGCGAGACCAGGCGGACGGTGAAGTCGTTGCGGATAAACGAGGTGGCGAGGCGGATGATCAGCCATGCGAAAGCGAGGTTGGCGGCCACCGAGAGCAGATAGCTGCGGCTGGGCCAGGTCGAATGCAGCATCACGCCGCGCGCCAGCGTCATCAGCACCGCGAATACCGCGGTCGCGGTGCGGTCCGCCAGCGTCTGCATCAACAACTGCACCGGCGCCGGCCAGCGTGTAGCGAGCGTGGTCATGTCGATCCGCGAACGAATGGCGGCGCCCACGGCAAACGCGACCCCGGCGGCGGCCAGTACGAAGCCGAGCTGCAGATAGAACCATGGCGAGGTGACTTCGGCGCCGACCGAGCGGGCGGCGGTGTGCAGGAAATTAGTGACGTCGTTCATTTCCATCGTCGAAATCTCGTCCGGGGGCGGAACCTGGCAGGCAAATTTGATTCGAATATCCGGCAGATTCTCACAACCGCAGCCCCGGCGCTATCGATACGACATGGCGGTTGCAATCGGTTAAGGGCGCAAAGCGGGCACATTGCCGCTGGCCGGCAGAAATGGGTTGGCGTCGAACTGTGGCGACGATAAGGATGCAATTGCAGGTATTTGCGCCTGATTTTGCGAAAGCCCATGACGTCGCTCGACTCGGTCAGCATAGCCATTCTTCTCGGCTCGGTTCTGGTGATGGCCGGCATTCTGTCGAGCCTGCTGGCGCTGCGCTTCGGCGCGCCGTTGCTGCTGGTGTTCCTGTTGATCGGCATGGTGGCCGGCGATTCCGGCCCCGGCCATGTGCGCTTCGACGACGTGCGCACCACGTATCTGGTGGGATCGGTGGCGCTGGCGCTGATCCTGTTCGATGGCGGCTTGCGAACGCGGTTTCAAAGCATCCGCGCGGTGCTAGCGCCCTCGATGGCGCTGGCCACCGTTGGCGTGCTGCTGACCGCGCTGATTACCGCACCGGTTGCCAAATATGTGCTCGACCTGAACTGGACCGAGGCGCTGCTGGTGGGCGCGGTGGTGGCGTCGACCGATGCCGCGGCGGTGTTTCTTCTGGTGCACGCGCAGGGCTTGCGGCTGCGGCCGCGCGTCGGCGCCACGCTGGAGGTCGAATCCGGCACCAACGATCCGTTCGCGGTATTTCTGACGCTGATGCTGGTCGAACTGATTTCGGTCGGCGAAAGCTCGGCATGGCATGTCGCGCTGGAATTCGGCCGCGAGGCTGTGCTCGGCGCCGTCGTCGGCGTGATCGGCGGCCGGCTGGTGGTGCTGGCGCTCAATCGGGTGGCGCTGCCGCAGGGCCTGCACGCGCCGTTTGTGGCGACCGCCGCACTGGTGATCTTCGGCGGCGCGCAGATTACGCACGCCTCGGGGTTTCTCGCCGTCTATCTGGCCGGCATCGTCATCGGCAACCGGCCGACCCGCGCGCACAATTCGGTGGTGACGTTTCTCGACGCCGCGACCTGGCTGGCGCAGATCGTGATGTTCGTGCTGCTCGGCCTTCTGGTCTCGCCGCAACGGCTGGTGGTCAGCATTGTCCCGGCGGTGATCGTGGCGCTGGTGCTGATGCTGGTGGCGCGGCCGCTGGCGGTGTTCTTCTGCCTGGCGCCGTTCCGCTTCAACTGGCGGGAGAAAATCTTCATCGCCTGGACCGGCCTGCGCGGGGCGGTCGCGATCTTCTTGGCGTCGATCCCGATGCTGGTCGGATTGTCCAAGGCCTATCTCTATTTCGATGTCGCCTTCGTGGTCGTCATCATCTCGCTGCTGCTGCAGGGCTGGACGCTGGCCGCAGCCGCCCGGCGGCTGCATGTGGCGCTGCCGCGGGCGGACCGCGGGCCGCGGCGGGTCGAACTCGATCTGCCGGGCCAGCTCGAGCAGCAGTTGGTCGGCTATTCCGTTCGTCCGAAAAGCCTGTATTTCCGGCGCGGGCTTATTCCATCCTGGTCGAAGCCGACATTGGTGATCCGCGACCAGCACATTCTTTCGCCCGCCGAGGCCGATCCGGTCGAAGCGGGCGACTACCTCTATCTGCTGGCGCCGCCGGAAAAGGCCGAGGCACTGGATCGCTTCTTTGTCGACATGCCGCCGAATTCCGCGCCCGATCCGCATCTGCTCGGGGATTTCACCGTGTCCGGCGAGCACACGCTCGGCGAACTCGCCGAGATTTACGGCGTCAAGGTGGATGACGAGCAGGCGAGGCTGACGCTGGCGGACTATTTCGACATCCATCTCGACCATGCGCCGAAGGAAGGCGCCACGCTGGAACTCGATACCATCGTGCTGGTGGCGCGTAGCATCGGCGGCGGCCGGGTCAATGTGGTCGGGCTTCGATTGCCTGAGGATGAGGAAGAAGTGCCGCCCGAGACCCGGGTGGAGGCGTTCAAGCGCAGGCTGTCGGAGGTGTGGTCGTCGGTGGCGGGGATTTAGGCGCGCTATCCGCTGTTGAGGCATGGGCGGAGTGGGTCTAGTCTGGCCGAAATCCGATCCGATATTAAGGCGAGAATCGCAGGAGAGACATGATCATGGCCGACGACCAACTTGGCTTTGCGCCCGATTACGATTCTCCGATCCCCTACATGCAGCGGACCCGCGATTACTACGCCGCGATCGGCTACACCACCCCCTACCGCTGGGCGCATTATGTCGATGCGCCGTTCCAGCCGCTGAAAACGCCTCTGGCGCAATCGCGGGTGACGATCGTCACCACCGCCGCGCCCTACGATCCGGCCAAGGGCGACCAGGGACCGGGTGCGGCGTATAACGGCAGCGCCAAGTTCTACAAGGTCTATGACGGCGACACCTCGAAGCAGCACGATCTGCGCATCTCGCATATCGGCTACGACCGCAAGCACACCACCGCGACCGACAGCGGCACCTGGTTTCCGTTAGCCCAACTGCAGAAGGCCGCGGCCTCGGGGCGGATCGGCGAGGTCGCGCCGCGCTTCTTCGGCGCGCCGACCAATCGCAGCCACCGGGTAACGATCGATGTCGATGCCCCGGAAATCCTGGCCCGCTGCCTCGCCGACAAGGTCGATGTCGCCGTGCTGGTGCCGAACTGCCCGGTCTGCCACCAGACCGCGAGCCTGGTGGCGCGCCACCTCGAAGCCAATGGCATTGCCACCG
Source organism: Bradyrhizobium sp. (assembly GCF_004799405.1). GTDB lineage: Bacteria > Pseudomonadota > Alphaproteobacteria > Rhizobiales > Xanthobacteraceae > Bradyrhizobium. The sequence continues at coordinate 72,421 of NZ_SSMW01000151.1, read as the reverse complement.
TGGTGATGGGATGCGCCAAGGACATCGTCGAGCACGCCGCCGTGCCGCGTTTTCTGTTCAGCGATTTCCCGCTCGGCAACTCCGCCGGCAAGCCGCATGATACAAAGTCGCAAGCCTTGACACTCGAACTGGCGCTCGAACTGCTGGAGCGGGCACCCGGCGCGCGCACCACGATGCAGTCGCCGCTGCGCTGGAGCGAGGACGCGGCCTGGAAGCTCGACTACAACAACATCGCGCAAATGAGTCCGGAAGAACTGGCGCTGCGCCGGGCCGAATTCGACAAGCAAAAAGAGATCGCGCGCGGCAACCGGGCGGCCTGACTTCGTTTTCCTTCTCCCCTTGTGGGAGAAGGTGGCGCGAAGCGCCGGATGAGGGGTATCTCACAGCGCATTCGGTCTTCGTGGAGACAGACCCCTCACCCGTCTGCGATGCTTCGCATCGCAGCCACCCTCTCCCACAAGGGGAGAGGGAAGAAGCAGGAGGACGTCCAGGTGACCCGACCGTTCGAAGGCGTGAAGATTCTCGACTTCACGCAGGTGCTGGCGGGCCCTTACGCGAGCTACCAGCTCGCCCTGCTCGGCGCCGACGTCATCAAGGTGGAACGGCGCGAAGGCGAGGACATGCGCCGCACCCCGCTGAGCCGCGAATGGGCCGATCGCGGCCTCGCTCCGGGCTGGCAGGCGATCAACGGCAACAAGCGCAGCCTGACGCTGGACCTGCAGAAGCCCGAAGCGATCGCCATCGTCAAAAAACTCGCTGCCGAGGCCGACGTGGTGATGGAAAATTTTCGCCCCGGCGTGATGGACAAGCTCGGCATCGGCTATGCCGCGCTCTCGGCGATCAATCCGAGATTGATCTATTGCGCCATCAGCGGCTTCGGCCAGACCGGCCCCGAGCGCCTCGGTGCCGGCTATGACGGCAAGATCCAGGCGATGTCGGGCATCATGGCGATCACGGGTCACCAGGAGACCGGGCCGACGCGCGCCGGCTTCGCGATCTGCGACGTGCTGTCCGGCGCCACCGCGGCGTTCGGCGTATCAAGCGCGCTGTTCCAGCGCAGTCACACCGGCAAAGGGCAGATGGTCGACGTCTCGATGCTGGAGGCGACACTGGCGTTCCTGTCGGGGCAGGTAGCGGATTACTCGGTGGCCGGTCATCGTCAGCAACTGTCCGGCAATCAGGCGGTGAGCCGCAGGCCGACCGCCAATTTGTTCAAGGCAGGCGACGGCTACTTGCTGCTAGCGGTCAACAGCGAGAAGCAATACCGGTCGCTGATGACCGCGCTCGGCCGCGCCGATGCGCTGGAAGACCCGCGTTTCGCCGACTGGTTCGCGCGGCAGGAGAACGAGCCGGCGCTACGGGCCATCATCGAGGAAGCGCTGTCGAAGAAGAATCCGCGCGAGTGGGAAAACATCCTCGAGGCTGCAGGCGCGCCCTGCGCGAGCATCTGGAAGATCGAGGAGGTCATTGATCATCCGCAGATATCGGCGCGCGGCGCCGTTCAGGAGATCGACACGCCCTATGGCCGGCTGCGTTTTGCCGGCAGCGGCTTCCAGCTGGCGCATGGCGGCGGCAGGCTGGATCGCATGGCGCCCGAACTCGGCGCCGATACCGATGAGGTGCTGCACTCGCTTGGCTATGATGCCGACGCGATCGCGGATCTGCGCGCGCGCGCGGTCGTCTGAATCACGCCGGTGAGGAGGTGGCCGGCAACACCTCAGGCCCCCCAAACGCCGTCACACGCCCGCGCTTGAGCATCACGATCTGCGTCGCCAATTGGCGCATCTCATCGGGGTCGTGGCTGACATAGACCATGGGGATACCGGCCTCGTCGCGCAGCCGCACCAGATAGGGCAGGATCTCCACCTTGCGCTCCTCGTCCAGCGACCCCAAGGGTTCATCGAGCAGCAGCAATCTCGGTTGCGCCAGTAGCGCGCGGCCCAATGCCACGCGCTGGCGCTCGCCGCCGGACAGTTTTCCGGGGCGGCGATCGAGCAAGCCGCCGATGTCGAGCAGGTCCATGACGCGCGCTCGCTGCGCAGCATCGTCGGCAAGACGATTCATGCGCCGTCCGTAATCAAGGTTCTGCCTGACATCGAGATGCGGAAACAGCCGGGCATCCTGGAATACATAGCCGATCCGGCGGCGATATGCCGGGATGTGTATGTGCACGGAGGTGTCGTCGAGCGTCTCGGTGTCGACGGCGATGGTGCCGCGATCGGGCCGCAGCAATCCTGCGATCATATTGATCAGCGAGGTCTTGCCGGCGCCGGAGGCGCCGAACAGCCCGGTAACGCGGCCCTCGCTGATGAAGGACGCCTCGATCGAGAATTCGCCGAGCTGCTTTGAGACGTCAACGCGCAACATGGTCAATTCCCATGCAGCCGCCGGGTGGCGCGGCGCGCGAATGCTTCGGAGGCGACCAGCGCCGTCATCGCGATCGCGATGGAGACGACTACCAGCCGCAGTGCTGCGGTATCGCCGTCAGGGGTCTGGATCAATGAGTAGATCGCCGACGAGATGGTCTGGGTTTCGCCGGGAATATTCGACACAAAGGTAATGGTGGCGCCGAATTCGCCGATCGCCTTGGCAAAGCCCAGCACCATGCCGGCCAGCACGCCCGGCAACGCCAGCGGCAGGGTGATGGTGAGAAACACCTGCCAGGGCGCCGCTCCCAGCGTGCCCGCGGCCTGTTCGAGCCTGCGGTCGACGGCTTCGATCGACAACCGGATGGGCCGCACCAGCAGCGGAAACGACATCACGCCGCAGGCCAGCGCGGCCCCGGTCCAGCGAAACGCGAACACGATGCCGAGGTGATCGGCGAGCCACGCGCCCAACAGCCCGCGTTTGCCGAAGGTCAGCAGCAGCAGATAGCCGGTGACAACCGGCGGAAGCACCAGCGGCAGATGGATCAACGCATCGACGGCCGACTTGCCCCAGAAATCGCGCCGCGCCAGCAGCCACGCGACAGCTATTCCGAGCGGCGTGGCGATCAGCGTTGCGACGATGGCGACCCGCAGCGAAAGCTGAATCGCCGTCCATTCCGTTGGCGAAATGTCGAACACGCTCGCGTCAGGAGGTCGGGCGGATCAGGAAGCTGAAACCGTATTTGTCAAAGATGGCCTTGGCCGCCGACGAGCGCAGGAAGGCGAGATAATCGGCGGCTTCGGCTTTGGCGGTCGTCGTCGCCGCGACCGGATAGATGATCGGTGGATGCGAATCGACCGGGAAGGTGCCGACGATCTTCACGCCGGGTTCGACCTTGGCGTCGGTCGAATAGACGATCCCAAGCGCCGCTTCACCGCGCGCCACCAGCGTCAGCGCCGCGCGCACGCTTTCCGCCATCGCGAATTTCGGTTCGGCGGCTTGCCAGGCGCCGAGCTTTTCAAGTGCCGCTCTGGCGTATTTGCCGACCGGGACCGCCTTCACGTCGCCGGTCGCAATCTTGCCGTCGCCGGCGAGCTTGGCGAGGTCGAAGCGTTGCCCGATCGTGACATTCCCGATCCTGGAATCCTTCGGCGCGATCAGCACGATGCTGTTGCCGAGCAGGTTGACCCGGGTCGGCTCGTCGATGTCCTTCCTGGAGGTCGCGTAGTCCATCCAGTCGGTATCGGCGGACACGAAAATATCCGCCGGCGCGCCCTGTTCGATCTGCTTGGCGAGTACCGAGCTTGCGGCATAGCTCGCCACGATCTTGACGCCGGTCTTTGCGGTATAGGCGGCATCGACATCATCGAGCGCATTCCTCATCGAGGCCGCGGCAAACACCGTGAGAGTCTTGTCCTGCGCCTGGGCGGGCGGGTAGCTCGATCCGCACAGGATGATGAAGGCGGCAAAAAGTCCGGCAAGACGATGCATGGGAGCGCTCCGTGCGGGTTTGCGGCAAATCGCGCGCGCAACTCAGGCGTTGGTTGGGTATGGATGCGACAGGCGGAAGCACCGTTCCGGGAATCCCTGCGACTTACGGCCGATCGGGATATCGCAAACCAAGACAATAACAGGCTGGAAACCTGGGTAAAGTAACCCTTTGTCTATTCGGACGGCAGGATCGCCCGCTGTGAAATAGGGAGAGGGACCATCGTCCCGAAAATTCACCGGCGCTTACGGCGCAGCGATACTCAATATTAGCGCATCCCTTGGCCGAATGAAATCGGCTTCGCACCTTTGAGGGCGGCGATGTTGAGGCAGCTATTGCTTGGCGTCGGGCGCGGCCAGAACCTGGCGGCAGGCCGAGGGCAATGCCGCCATCGTCATTCCGTGGCTCGGCTTCGGCGGTTCTTTCGGCGGCTTCGGATGGATGATCGAATCCTTGAACCAGTAAGCGAGATCGCCCGCGCCGCAGCCTTCGCCGCCCGACTGCGGCGGCTGGCCCTTGCATTCGCTGTTGCCGGACGGGCAGGCCATGCGGATGTGAAAGTGATAATCATGGCCCCACCACGGCCTGACCTTCGAAAGCCAGCTGCGGTCGCCCTTGGCCTCGCGGCACAGCGCCTTCTTGATCGCGGCGTTGACGAAAATACGCTGCACGCCCGGTTCCTGCGCGGCATCGCGGATCACCGCAACATGACCCGGCGTGAAGACCTTGGGGTCGATGTCGAGCCGATCGTCGCGCACCATCATCACCGCCGACATTTCCTCGCGATCCTCGCGCGACAACATGTGGTCCGGCATCGGCGTCAGCCAGATATCGGCATCGAGCCCGATCTGATGGCTGGCGTGGCCGCTCAGTGCCGGGCCGCCGCGCGGCTGGCCGATGTCGCCGACCAGTATTCCCGGCCAGCCGGCATCCTTGTGCGCCTTGACCGACAGCCGCTTTAGCAGCGCGATCAGGGCAGGATGTCCCCAGTTGCGGTTGCGCGACAGCCGCATCACCTGCCAGGTGTCGCCATTGACCGGCATCTCTTCGGCGCCTGCGATGCAGCCTTTGGAATAAAAGCCAATCACGCGCGTCGGCATCGCCGCCGGCAGCACTTTGCGCGCGAACAGCTCCTTGGCGGCCACTTTGGGATCCTTGGGATTGGCCAGCGGCGGCAGCGGTTTCGGATCGACCGTGCCTTTGTCCTGCGCCAGCGCGCCGGTGGCGCCAAGGGCGGACAGGAGAGCGGACAGCAGAAAAGTCAGGATCAGAATCAGCCGCGGGTTCATCGGGCCAGTTTATAGCGAAAACGTTAACCGGGGACAGGCCTTTACAATTCACGTTTTGAAAAGCCATCATGACTCATCAAGATTTGAGCGGCAGGGGCACGATCATGAATTGGCTGTCGGGCATGGGGCTCGCGAGGCTGGCATTCGCGAGTTTTGTGATGGTATCGGGATTAGCGCTGACGCCTGTACGCGCCGAGGTTGTGGTGCAGATCGACAAGTCGTCCCAGCGCATGGCAGTGAGCGTTGACGGCGAAATGCGGTACAACTGGCCGGTTTCGACCGGCCGCGACGGCTATGGCACGCCGAGCGGCACCTTCCATCCGCAGAGCATGGCGCGGCATTATTTCTCGCGGAAATATTACAACGCACCGATGCCGCACGCGATCTTCTTTTATTACGGCTTCGCCATTCACGGCACCAACGACATCTCGCGGCTCGGCGGTCCCGCCTCGCATGGCTGCGTCAGGCTGCATCCCTCGCATGCCGCGGCGTTGTTTGCCCTGGTCGAGCGCAATGGATCGCGCAACACGCGAATCGAGATTTCGAACTAGCGGAAGCGTGCCGGCTGTACCGACGATTGTCTCGCGCGCCCGGCTTTGCGCTGGTTCAGATGATCTTGCGGGGGCTTAAGTCGTCGGTCCGCGCGCCACCGGACTGCCGCTGAGGATCGCCCTGCCGGCGTCTTCGTAGTGGGTATCGCGGGCCTGGATCTGCTGCGCGATGGCGTGCATGTCGCGGAAGCGGCGTTCGAACGGGTTGGAGCGAAACACCGCGGTGGCGCCCGCCATGTGGTAGGCGGCGTCGACCACCGAGATTGCCTGATGGATGGTCCAGGTCGACGCAAGGCGAAGCGCCAGACGGTGCTCCTCGGTGAGATTTCCGGTGCGGCTCACATCGGCCCACACCTCGGCGGCGGTCCCGTAGATATAGGCGCGCGCCGCCCGCCAGTTGCCTTCGGTGCGGCCGATCAACCCCTGAACGGCATTGTTCTCGCGCATCGCTTTTTGACCGACCGACGTCTTGCCGCGCGCCAGATCAGTCGCCGCGTCGAGGGTAGCGCGTGCGACGCCGAGCGAGACCGCGGCAAATCCCAGGCCGAACATGGTGTAGGTGGTGAACCGGTACAGCAATCCCTTTTCGCGCAGCGCCGCGACGTCATCGCGCAGCGCCGAGAATTTTTCCGGGATGAACAGGTTGTCGACAGAATAGGAGTCGGTACCGGTACCGGAAAGGCCGATCACGTCCCAGACATCGTGCATGGTGGCATCAGCCGCCGGAAACACAATGGTGCGTATTTCCGGTACCCCATTCGGCTTCATCCGCCGGGTGCCGTCGGCTTCGAGGACCTGGACATGGGCGCCGAGCCAGTTCGCCTGGCGGGAACCGCTGGCAAAATCCCAGCGCGCGGTGATGCGATAGCCGCCGGGAACCACCTGCACCGCGTGCGCAATCGCCCCCCAGGCCAGAACGCTGTCGGGCGCACTGAAAATCTCGCGCGCCGCGTCGGCATCGAGATAGGCTGCCGTCATGCCGCAGACGTTGCACTGGCCGAGGCACCACGCGGTGGAGGCGTCGGCCTTGGCGATTTCCTCCAGCATCTGCATGAAGACTTCGGGCTGCGATTCGGCGCCGCCAACGCTTTGCGGCATCAGCGCCCGATAAAGCCCGTTCTCGATCAGGGCGGAAACCACCGGCTGGGTGAGACGGCGGCTCCGCTCGATCTCGTCGGCCTCGCTAGCGATCAGCGGCGCCAGCGCGCGAGCACGCTCGACCAGACCGACATCGGGAAGCTTGTTCATGCGTTTCCTCGCCCTTTTTCGGGGTTCTGATTGGCGACGTCGGCATGGTGGTCCATCTGACGCTCTGGATCAAGATCGAGGAGGGTTGGATTGGCCTGACGGAATGGAGCTCGGCATGGGCGCCATCGGCAATTGGTCCGGCTTTCAGTCGTCATTCCGGGGTGCAAGTGAAACGAGCGAGCCCGGAATGACAGAATTCAGCTATCCACTTTCAACGCCGCGATAAACGCCTCCTGCGGGATGTCGACCTTGCCGAATTGCCGCATCTTCTTCTTGCCTTCCTTCTGCTTCTCCAGAAGTTTGCGCTTGCGCGTAATGTCGCCGCCGTAGCATTTCGCGGTGACGTCCTTGCGCAGCGCACGCACGGTTTCGCGCGCGATCACCTTGCCGCCGATCGCCGCCTGAATCGGAATCTGGAACATGTGCGGCGGGATCAGTTCCTTCATCTTTTCGACCATGGCGCGGCCGCGGCCTTCGGCGCGCGTCTTGTGCACCAGCATCGACAGCGCATCAACCGGCTCGTTGTTGACGAGGATCTGCATCTTGACGAGGTCGGCCGGCTTGTAGTCGGTCAGGTGATAGTCGAACGACGCATAGCCTTTCGAGACCGACTTCAGGCGATCGTAGAAATCGAACACCACTTCGTTGAGCGGAAGCTCGTATTTCACCATGGCGCGATTGCCGACGTAAGTGAGCTCTTTCTGCGAGCCGCGCCGGTCCTGGCACAGTTTCAGCACGCTGCCGAGATATTCGTCGGGGGTGAGGATCGTGGCCTCGATCCACGGCTCTTCGATTTCGGCGATCTTCACCACGTCGGGCATGTCGATCGGGTTGTGAATCTCGATCTCGCGGCCGTCGGTGAGATGCATCTTGTAGATCACGGACGGCGCGGTCGCGATCAGGTTTAGATCGAATTCGCGATGCAGCCGCTCCTGGATGATCTCGAGGTGCAACAGCCCCAGGAAGCCGCAGCGGAAACCGAAGCCGAGTGCCGCCGAGGTTTCCATCTCGAACGAGAAGCTGGCGTCGTTGAGGCGCAGCTTGCCCATCGCCGCGCGCAGCGTCTCGAAATCGTCGGCGTCGACCGGAAACAGGCCGCAGAACACCACGGGGATCGCCGGCTTAAAACCGGGCAACATGTCGGTCACCGGCTTGCGGTCGTCGGTGATGGTATCGCCGACGCGAGTGTCCGCCACTTCCTTGATCGCGGCGGTGATGAACCCGATCTCGCCGGGGCCCAGTTCGTCGGTCTGTTGCATCTTCGGAGTGAAGAAGCCGACGCGCTCGACGTCGTAGGCGGCGTTGGTGCCCATCATGCGGATGCGCTGGCCTTTTTTCATCACGCCGTCGACGATCCGCACCAGCACCACGACGCCGAGATAGACGTCGTACCAGCTATCGACCAGCAGCGCCTTCAGCGAGGCGTCGCGGTCGCCTTTCGGCGGCGGCAGCCGGTGCACGATGGCTTCCAGCACGTCGTCGATGCCGAGACCCGTCTTCGCCGAAATCATCACGGCGTCGGACGCATCGATACCGATCACATCCTCGATCTGCTGCTTGACCTGGTCCGGTTCCGCAGCCGGCAAGTCGATCTTGTTGAGCACCGGCACGATCTCATGCCCAGCATCGAGTGCGTGATAGACGTTGGCGAGCGTCTGTGCCTCGACGCCCTGGCTGGCATCGACCACCAGCAAGGAACCTTCGCAGGCGGCCAGCGATCGCGAGACCTCATAGGCGAAATCGACATGGCCGGGCGTGTCGATCAGGTTGAGGATGTAGGTCTTGCCGTCTTTGGCCAGATAGGTCAGCCGCACGGTCTGGGCCTTGATGGTGATACCGCGCTCGCGCTCGATATCCATGGAATCGAGCACCTGTTCCTTCATCTCGCGCGCCTGCAGGCCGCCGGTGGTCTGGATCAGGCGGTCGGCCAGCGTCGATTTGCCATGGTCGATATGCGCAACGATGGCGAAGTTGCGGATGTTGGAAATAGGGATGGATGTCATGGGCGCGGGATAGCATTCGCATCCCCGTGCGGCAACCATATTGCTGCATTTTAACGGCGCCCGTTCACGTCAAGCTGATTCCACTTTTGCCGAAAACACGCTACGCACAGCACCATGCCGACTGCATCGTTTTTGCCCGCGACTTCGCGCACGCGCCGCAAGCCCTCGATCCGGCGGGTGGCGGCGTGGCTTGCCGCGCTCGCCAGCGATCCAAAGCAGAGCCTGTCGCTGGTCATCGGCTTTGCCGCCGCACATGCCGTGCTCTGGACCATCATCCTGAGCTATCTCAAGACGGCGCAGGACATCCATTCGGATGTCGCGGAAGCCTACGCCTGGGGCCAGAAATTCCTTTGGGGCTATGGCAAGCATCCGCCGCTGTCGGGTTGGGTCGCCGGCCTCTGGTTCAGGCTGTTTCCGGTCGCCGACTGGGCTACCTATGCGCTGGCGATGGCGACGGTCGGTTGCGGGCTGGTGATCTGCTGGTTCATCGCATTGCGCGTGGTCGACCGCCGTCGCGCCTTCCTGACGGTCGTGATGCTGGCGATCTATCCGATCTTCAACTTCAAGGGCTTCAAGTACAATCCGGATCTGCTGCAGCTCGTGACACTGCCGCTGGTGGTGCTGGCCTATCAGCACGCATTCGAGAAACGGAGCGTGCGATCCGGCCTCTGGCTCGGGCTCGCCGGTGCGCTGGCGCTGCTGACGAAATACTGGGCGCTGACCATGATCGGCGCCGTCGGTATCGCCGCGCTGCTGCATCCCGACCGGCTGCTGTTCCTGCGCTCGCCGGCGCCGTGGGTTGCGATCGTCACAATGGCGATCGCGATGCTGCCGCATCTGTGGTGGCTGAAAGAAGTGGATTTCGCGGCGCTGACCTACGCCGATGACCTCTATACGACGTCGAGTCGTGCGCAGAGCCTGCAACCGATGCTCAATTATATCGGTCACAATATCGCGCTGCTGATGCTGCCGGTGGCGCTCGCGGCACTTGCGTTGGCATGGCGGAACCGATGGGGAGGGCCGCTGACGCGCCTCTGGTCACATGGCGCGAATCCGGGCGTGAATCCTTCACAGGCGCTCAATATCTGGATCATCCAGATCGTGGTCGCGCTCGGGCCGCCGCTCGGCGGCCTGATTTTCAAGATCTATATGAAGACCGATTGGGGAATCCCGCTGTTCTTCCTGACGCCATTGGCGCTGGTTGCGATTCCGCCGCTGCGCGTTCAAAAGATCGCGCTGTTTCGAATCGCCGCGATCTGGCTTGTGACGGCGCTCGTGGTGCTTGCCGCATCGCCGTACATTCCCGTGCTTGAGATAAGCAAAATTCCTGGCTCCGCGCCCAATTACATCGCACGCGCCGAACTCGCGCGCGAACTGACCCGGGCCTGGCACACGCGGTTCTTGTCGAGATGGGCCGTGGTTGCGGGCGCGACGGATATCGGCGACCCGACGACCTTCTACAGCCCGGATCATCCGGCGCCGCTCGAGCCGGATACACCTTGGCCGTCGGGACTGACGTCGCTCGAAGAGGCCAGGCGGCTGGGCTTCATCGGCATCTGCGACGAATCGGATGCAAGGCTGCCGACCTGCGAGGCGTGGATGGCGGCGAATGGGGAACATGCCGAGCATATCACCATGACGACGCGGCGCTTCTTGCAGGGGCATCCCGGCCCGGCCAACGTCTGGCAGGTCTATGTCGTGCCGCCGGCGAACTAGGTTCCGGCCTTCACCACGGCGGGGTCACATCGATTCTTCGTTGAACTTGCTGGCGACCAGTTCGGTGATTGCTTCGAGCGCGGCGTTCGCCTCGGGGCCGGCCACGGAAACAATGATGGTGGTCCCCGGCGCCGCCGAGAGCATCATCAATCCCATGATCGAGGTGCCGCCGACGGTTTCGCCGCCGCGCGTCACCCAGACCTCGGCATTGAAGCGCTCGACCGTTTGCACGAATTTCGCCGAGGCGCGGGCGTGAAGACCGCGTTTGTTGATGATGGGAAGTTCGCGAGATATAGCGCCCGGCGGGACAACCGGCCCGGCATCGTTTTCAGGCGACGCGTCGTCGCCGCTCATTTGCCGGCGAGAACCCGGCTGGCGATGGTGACGTATTTGCGGCCGGCTTCCTGAGCCATGGCGATGGCGTCGGGAAGCGACCGTTCTTCGCGAACCTTGGCAAGCTTGACCAGCATGGGAAGATTGATGCCCGCGAGCACTTCCACTTTCGGGCGGCTCATGCAGGAGATCGCAAGATTGGATGGCGTGCCGCCGAACATGTCGGTGAGGATGGCGACGCCATCGCCGCTGTCGACGCGATTGACCGCCTCGATGATATCGCTGCGGCACAAATCGGAGTCGTCTTCGGCTCCGATCGTCACCGCTTCAATTTGCTTTTGCGGGCCCATGACATGTTCGAGCGCCGCCCTGAATTCGTCGGCAAGGCGCCCATGGGTCACAAGTACTAGACCAATCATCGAAAACTCCTCGCGGGTGCTTTTTGGTGCACCGCACGAACGCGCCACTTTGACCATCCGGAGCCCCCGCGCAAGAGGGGATCTTCGCGATTCTCCCGGAATTTAAGGACGGAGAGGGGAGCCGGCGCCGATCTATTCGGTCGCGAGTGTGGAGCTTATATGGTTACCAATCCCCTTCGAGCAATCAGCCGAAGGTCGATCGGAAGATGAACTCGCGGTCATCGTTAGCGCGGCGATGACCAACGGTAGCGCTGCATGGCCGGCGCCCACTGGAATCCTAGGTATTTCGATACCATCTATCCTCGCCGCCAGTGCTTCGGGGGGTGGCAGCCGCTCGGCATCCGGGGCATCGAGGTCGACGACCAGGCCGACAATGGCCTCCCCGGCAAAGTCGCAACGGCGAATGCCGAGCCCGCGAATCTCGATCAGGCCAGCCAATTCGCGCGCCGGGCGGACCACGAGCTGCCCGTTGCGGGCCTCCAGATGAACGCGGTCATCGCCGACCAGCAGCGACGGCGGTATCTGCCCGGAGCGGCCCGCCAGGATGAGATCGAACGCCAGCCGCGATTTGCCGGCGCCGGAGGGTCCGCGGATCAGCACCGCACGATTGCCCGTAAGGACCGCCGAAGCGTGGACGCTCGCAACCCGGGCGCCGGTCATGGCGCCGGCAACCTGACCACGAAGCGTGCGCCGGCCACCGTGGGCTGGCCGTCGGCGTCCGGCGGGCCAGCGCGATTCTCCGCCCAGATGCGCCCGCCATGGGCCTCGATGATCTGTTTTGAGATCGACAGCCCGAGCCCCGAGTTCTGCCCAAATCCCTGATGCGGCCGGTCGGTGTAAAAACGCTCGAAAATTCGCTCCAGCGCATCCTCACGAATCCCCGGTCCGTCATCGTCGATGATGATTTCAATTTCCGATCGCACGCGGCGGCAGACGATGCGCACCTTGCCGCCGGCCTGGGAAAACGACTGCGCATTGACCAGGAGATTGGAGATCACCTGTCCCAGTCGCGAATCGTGGCCCGGCACCGAGAAAGTATCGGGGGTTCGGCTTTCGAAACGGACCTGGACGCTAACGTCGTGGCCGAGCCGGGTTTCGTTGGCCACCGAAGTGAGGGTATTGAGCAGGCGGCGAAGATCGACCGGCGCCATATCCTGGCGCTGCAGTTCGGCGTCGAGCCGGCTTGCATCCGAAATGTCGGAGATCAGCCGATCGAGCCGCTTGACGTCATGCTCGATCACCGCCAGCAGCCGCGCCCGGCTGGTTTCGTTGCGCGCCAGCGGCAGCGTCTCGACCGCCGAACGCAACGATGTCAGCGGATTCTTCAATTCATGGGCGACGTCGGCGGCAAACATCTCGATCGCCTCGATGCGATTGTAGAGCGCATCGGTCATGTCGCGCAGCGCGCCGGAGAGATGTCCGATCTCGTCGCGGCGGCGGGTGAAATCGGGAATCTCGACCCGGGTCCGGATGCGTCGGCGCACACCCTCGGCGCTGTCGGCCAGCCGCCGCACCGGCCCGGCGATGGTGCTCGCGAGCAGCAGCGACAGTACGATCATCACCACGGCCGCGACCGCGAAGATCTTCAGGATCGCAAGCCGTTCCGCGGTCACCATGTGGTCGATATCGCCGCCCTGGGTCGATAGCAGCAAGGCGCCGTTGACGGCACGGAAATGTTGCACCGGCACCGCCACCGAGACGATGACTTCGCCGCGATCGTTGACGCGCACCATCGAGCCTTTGATGCCGTCGAGCGCACGAGCAACTTCATTGTAGCCCTTGCCGTTCTCCGGCCCCAGTTCGCGATAGAGCGGCAGGTCGCCACGATTGAGCCAGGTGCGGACGGCGATCAGGGCCCGTTCGGCAAGGCCCGGCTTTTCGACCGACGGCGGGGCCAGTTCGAAGCGCATGACGTCGCCGCGACCGTACAGGCTGCGGCTGTCGAGGATCAGCACACCGTCGCGATCGTAGATGCGCGCGCGGGTTTTGGTTGGCTGGATCAGGCCGCGCAGCACCGGCGCGACCCGTTCCGGATTGATCGGGAAATCGAGGCCGGACAAGGCATCGTCGGATGGGCCGAAAGTCTCGCCGGGTTTCAGGTCGAGCAGACGGTCCGGATCGATGGTGATGCCGTTGTTCTCGGTGGTGCCGGTGGCGGCGATGGCCCGCGCGATGACTTCGCCGGTCGACAGCAGGTTTTCGGCCCGCGCATCGATAAGGCCGGCGCGGAATTGCGAGAGATAGAGAATGCTCGCCACCAGCGCGATCAGGCCCGCCAGATTCAGCGAAACGATGCGACGGGTCAGGCTGGAGAAGCTGAGCGCGAAGAAAAACCGCCCGGTCCGGCGCAGCCAGTCCATCGGACGTTGCCAACCGAGCGGAGATGGATTCTCGGGGGCAGCGGCTTCCGGCGCCAGCGACGCGGAGGCGTCCTCGGCATTCAGGCCCGGATCAGGCTGCGTTCGATCAAGCAATGGCCAAAACTGCCGGTTGTTGCGGGTTGCGTCCTGCGAAGCATGGTGCTTTCGCAGTCTACCCCAGACAGGCGGCGGCGTCAGTTAAACAAACCGCGGTGAAACGCCCCCAGATCAGGTTTCCTTGAAGCGGTAGCCCACGCCGTACAGGGTCTCGATCATCTCGAAATCGTCGTCGACCACCTTGAACTTCTTGCGCAGCCGCTTGATGTGGCTGTCGATGGTGCGATCGTCGACATAGACCTGATCGTCATAGGCCGCGTCCATCAACGCGTTGCGGCTTTTCACCACCCCGGGGCGGGTCGCCAGCGCCTGCAGGATCAGGAATTCCGTCACCGTCAACGTCACCGGCTCGTTCTTCCAGGTGCAGGTGTGACGCTCCGGATCCATGCGCAGCAGCCCGCGGTCCAGCGCCTTGGCGTCGGTTTCCTTCGGTACGGCGCCGGGCTCTTTCGGCGCGGCGCGGCGCAATACCGCTTTCACCCGCTCGACCAGCAAGCGCTGCGAGAACGGTTTTCGGATAAAATCGTCGGCGCCCATTTTGAGGCCGAACAATTCGTCGATTTCTTCATCCTTGGAGGTGAGAAAAATCACCGGCAGATCGGATTTCTGCCGCAGTCGCCGCAACGTTTCCATGCCGTCCATGCGCGGCATCTTGATGTCGAGGATCGCAAGATCCGGTGGACTGGTGCGGAAGCCGTCAAGCGCCGAAGCGCCATCGGTGTAGGTCATGATGCGATAGCCTTCGGCTTCCAGCGCGATCGAGACCGATGTGAGAATGTTGCGGTCGTCGTCGACCAGGGCGATTGTGGGCATGAGCCTGCTTTCCGAAACGGAGTGGCTGGAAGGTGAGTAATCCATTGATGCGCCGTATAAACCGGCTTCGAACAAGGTCAACGAGCAATGCAAGCTGGGCTGAAGTGTGACCGAGTTCCCATAAAACGCCTAAGCGAACCATGGTTCCGAGCCTATATAGACATCGATTTAGCCGAAAAAAGGCTTTTATTGCAATGAGATGTACCGGAATGATCGATGCAGCCCACCACTGATTTCGATGCCGCGAGGTTGGCCCGCTCGCTGCTCAGGCGCAGCCGGCAGGGGGCTTTGGCGACCCTGATGGCCGGCAGCGGCGATCCCTATTGCTCGCTGGTCAACGTTGCGAGCCACGCCGACGGTTCGCCGATTCTGCTGATTTCGCGGCTCGCGCTGCATACCAGGAACATCCTCGCCGATGCCAGGGTCTCGCTGATGCTGGACGAGCGTGGGCCAGGCGATCCGCTGGAAGGATCGCGAATCATGCTTGCGGGCCGGGCGGAGCAGGCCAGCGGCGATCAAATGGCGATTTTGCGCCGCCGCTACCTCAACGCTCATCCGTCCGCGGAAGTCTTTGTAAATTTTAAGGATTTTTCCTTTTTTCGAATTATCCCGGCAGCCGCTCATGTGGTGGCGGGTTTTGGGCGGATCGTGGACCTCGGGTCTGAGCAGTTTCTGACCGACATTTCCGATGCTGGAGCGCTGCTGGAGGCTGAACAAGGCGCCATCGATCACATGAATGCCGATCATCGCGAGGTGATGAACCTCTACGCGACGCGGCTGCTTGGCGCGAAAACCGGAGACTGGCACTGCACCGGCTGCGATCCCGACGGAATGGACCTGCAGTCCGGCACGATAACGCTGCGGCTGGATTTTCCGCGGCGGATCGTCACTCCTGCCGCACTGCGGCAGGTGCTGAGCGAGCTTGCCGATCAGGCCCGCGCTGCAGCATCCATGGGAGCGCTGTCATGACCCCCTCCGAAAAAACCAAAACCTGCGGGATCGGCTTGGCAAGCCCGGCGTTCGTCAGTATTAGGTCGCCGGACCGCAGCCGGAAGGCTATATTGACGATCACCGCGACGGACGCGCGTTGGTGACATCAGCGCGATCGAGACAAGCGGGTTCGAGGAGGAATCTTCCGTGCGAGAGACGGGCGTGCATAACGGTGCCTTCGGCGCCGATAAATTCGGCTTCAAAAATCTTGGCGGCGTGAACTGGAATTTCGGCGCGCCGCAACTCTATGAGCACGCGCTGAATGCCGGCGAAGCCGTGGTGACATCGGATGGCGCGCTGTGCGCGGAAACCGGCGTATTCACCGGCCGCAGCCCAAAGGACAAGTTCACGGTTCGCGACGCCACCACCGAAAAGAACATGTGGTGGGCAGGCAACCAGTCGATCACGTCGGAACAGTTCCAGGCGCTCTATGCGGATTTCCTCAAGCACGCCGAGGGCATGACGCTGTTCGCGCAGGATCTCTATGGCGGCGCCGATCCCAGCCTTCGGATCAAGACCCGCGTCTACACCGAGTTGGCCTGGCATTCTTTGTTCATCCGCACGCTGTTGATTCGTCCCGACGCCTCCGAGCTTGCGAGCTTCGTGCCTGAACTCACCATGGTCGATCTGCCGAGTTTCAAGGCCGATCCCAAACGTCATGGCTGCAGGTCGGAAAACGTTGTCGCGATCGATTTCGCCCGCAAGATCGTCCTGATCGGCGGGTCTCATTATGCCGGCGAGATGAAGAAGTCGGTGTTCACCACGCTGAACTATTACCTGCCCGAAAAGGGCGTGATGCCGATGCATTGTTCGGCCAATGTCGGCCCCGATGGCGATGCGGCCATTTTCTTCGGCCTCTCGGGCACGGGAAAGACCACGTTGTCCGCCGACCCGAAACGGACGCTGATCGGCGACGACGAGCACGGCTGGGGCAAGGACGGCATCTTCAACTTCGAGGGCGGCTGCTACGCCAAATGCATCAAGCTGTCGGAGCAAGCCGAACCCGAGATTTACGCGGCGAGCAAGCGCTTCGGCGCGGTGCTGGAAAACGTGGTGCTCGATCCGAACACCAGGGCGCCTGATTTCGACGACGGGTCCAAGACCGAAAACACCCGCTCGGCCTATCCGCTCGATTTCATCCCGAATGCGTCGAGAAGCGGCCGCGCCGGGCACCCCAAAAATCTGGTGATGCTGGCCGCCGATGCCTTTGGCGTGATGCCGCCGATTGCCAAACTGACGCCGGCGCAGGCGATGTATCACTTCCTGTCCGGCTACACCGCCAAGGTGGCGGGCACCGAGCGGGGCCTCGGCAAGGAGCCGCAGCCGGAATTCTCGACCTGCTTCGGCTCGCCGTTTTTGCCGCGCGACCCTTCCGTGTACGGCAATCTGCTGCGCGACCTGATCGCCAAACACAATGTCGATTGCTGGCTGGTCAACACCGGCTGGACCGGCGGCAAATACGGCACCGGCCGCCGCATGCCGATCAAGGTGACGCGGGCGCTGCTGACGGCCGCACTGAACGGCTCGCTGCGATCGGCCGATTTCCGCACCGACAAATATTTCGGCTTCGCGGTGCCGACCTCGCTGCCCGGCGTCGAGCCGCATATTCTCGATCCGATCAAGACCTGGGCCGACAAGGCCGAGTTCGACAAGACCGCGCGCGCTCTGGTCGGCATGTTCCAGAAGAACTTTGCCAAGTTCGAGGCGCAGGTCGACGCGGAAGTGCGCGCCGCGGCACCCGAAGTGAAACTCGCGGCGGAGTGACGGCGTAGCCTCTTCACGAGCCGTCCGGGAATACCGCGTTGGTGGGCGTCGGACGATCGGTGATCTGCAGGCCGAACAGGCTGCCGAGCAGTTCGACCATGGTCCGCGCGGTGCGGCCGCGCTCATCGAGAAATGGATTGAGCTCGACGATGTCGACCGACCGCACCAGGCCGGAATCGTGCAGCAACTCCATGATCAGATGCGCCTCGCGATAGGTGGCCCCGCCCGGCACGGTGGTGCCGACACCGGGTGCTACGTTCGGGTCGAGAAAATCGACGTCGAAGCTGACATGCAGGACGCCGTTGCGCGCCTTGACCCTTTCGATCACCCGACGCATCAGCACGCCGACACCGAACTCGTCGATCGCGCGCATGTCGGCGATGGCGACGCGGCGATCGCGTACCAGCTCGCGTTCCAGGGGATCGATCGAGCGGACGCCGAACAGATCGAGCTGATCGGGACCGATGGAGCCCCGTGGCTGGTTGCCGAGCAAGCCGTCGAGTCCGGGTTCGCCGCACAGGAACGCGGCCGACATGCCGTGCATGTTGCCGGTTAGCGTGGTCTCCGGCGTGTTGTAGTCGGCATGCGCGTCGACCCACAGCACGAATACCGGCCGGTTCATTTCCTGCTGCCAGTATCGCACCACGCCGTTCACCGATCCCATCGACAGGCTGTGATCGCCGCCCATGAAGATCGGGATCGCGCCGGAACGCGCAAGCTCAAGAGCGCGTTCGCTGATCGCGCGGATCCAGCCCTTGATATCCTCGTAATATTTGGCATTGGCGGGCGGCGGGCTTTCGGCCGCCGAAGGTCCCGGCGCGGCAAGGTTGCCGTGATCTTCGACAGAAAATCCGAGCTGCTCCAGCAAGCGGCCGATACCCGCCGTCCGCAACGCATCCGGCCCCATCAGCGTACCCATTTGCGACGCGCCGATTTCGATGGGAACGCCGAGCAGGGCGATGCGCGGTTTTTTCGATGCGTCGGGTTCGGACATCAGGCCTTCCCTATGCTTTGAAATACGCAATCTGCGTTGTCGTCGCGAGCAGGCGCCCATTGGGCGACCACAACTCGCCGGTCTGGTCGCCGTAGCTCTTGTGAAAGATCTTGGCGTCGGCGAGCGCAAGAACGCGGCTAGCATCCTCGGCCGCAATGTCGTCGGCGTCGGCGTGGAAATAGGTCGTCAGCGACACCGTGCCGAACGGCATCAGTTCGCGCCTGGCATGAAAGGCGCGGCCGAAGAACGCATCCGACATCGACATCAGCGACAGCGCGTCGATCTTTCGCGGGATGCGGTCGCCGATCCATAATTTGGAGAATGTGCTTGCCGGCGCAGCCTGCGGCCTGCCGCTGAAATCAGGTTCGCCCTCGACAAAGCGAAAATCGTATTGCTTGACCCAGGGTATCGACACTTTGGTATAGGGCAGTGTCTGCTCGACCGGCGTGGCTTGCGGGAATTTCGCCTGCTGGTGCGACCACGACGGACGGCGTTCGGCAAAGACGGCGGTGGCGAGCGTCGCGACCTCGGCGCCTTGTGTCATCTCGACCGACCAGTGCTGGGTCGAGCGGTTGGCCTTGACCAGGCGGATATCGAGATCGAACGCGCCTTGGGCGATCGCTGCGCAAAAGTTGACGGTGAGCGCGAGCGGATCGCCGGTCCGCTGCGGATGGTCGATCAGCGCCCGCAGGATGGTGGCGGCGGTCACCCCGCCGAACGGACCGACGAAGGCCCAATAATCGTCGCTGGTCTGCCCTTGCCAGCAACTGTCGCCGGCGGTCACCCGCGTGGCTTCATCGAAAAGGTGCCGGTTGTTGGCAAGCATGACATTCTTCCGAATCTTCGCCGCAGTATCATTGCTCCGCGGACGAATTCAATGATTTGGGAGGTAGCGGATTATCGATTGGTCGGGCCGGGCCGGCGGATGCGCGCTCCAATCAGCGCGTCGCCCCGCGCTGCACGCCCGGCTCAAGCGCCTGCGGCGCAGTCCCGCGCACCGGCACATTCCAGATATCCTGGGCATATTCGCGGATGGTGCGGTCGGAGGAGAACCACGGCATCCGCGCGACATTGAGGACAGAGGCCCGCGTCCACGCCGGGATCACCTGCCAGCGTGCGTCGATGCCCCTTTGGGCGTCGAAATAGGAGTCGAAGTCTGCGCTGACCATGTAGTGGTCGAGATAGCGCAACGCATGCGCGACGGAAGCGAACCGGCCGGGATCGTCGGGCGAGAATTCGCCGCTGTCGATCGCGGTGATCGCGCGCGCCAGGCGCGGCGACCGCGTGATCACATCGGTGGCATCCAGCCCCTGCTTGCGCCGGACCACCACGTCCATCGCCTCCATGCCGAAGATCGCGATGTTTTCGGCGCCGACGTGATCGCGGATTTCGATATTGGCGCCGTCGAGCGTGCCGATCGTCAGCGCGCCGTTGAGCGCGAGCTTCATGTTGCCGGTGCCGGAGGCTTCCATGCCGGCGGTCGAAATCTGCTCGGACAGGTCGGCGGCGGGAATGATCACCTCGGCGAGGCTGACATTGTAGTCGGCGAGGAACACGACCTTGAGGCGTCCGGCGATGACCGGATCGTTGTTGACGATTTCGGCGACGTCGTTGATCAGCTTGATGATCAGCTTGGCATAGCGATAGCTTGCCGCCGCCTTGCCGGCGAAGATCTTGACGCGCGGCACCCAGTCGCGTTGCGGCTCGTCCCTGATCGCCTGATAGAGCGCCACGGTTTCCAGGATGTTGAGCAATTGCCGCTTGTATTCGTGGATGCGCTTGATCTGGACGTCGAACAATGCCCCGGCGTCGACCTTGATGTTGTTGCGTTCGCCGATCAGCCGCGCCAGCGCGAGCTTGTTGTGATGCTTGACGTTGCGGTACTGCTGCTGGAACGCGTTGTCGCTGGCGCGGGCTTCGAGCAATTCAAGCTGCGAGGGATCGTCGAGAACGGCTTCGCCACAGGCTTCGCGCAACAGATCGGTCAGCCTCGGGTTGGCCAGCATCAGCCAGCGGCGAAAGGTGATGCCGTTGGTCTTGTTGGTGATGCGGCCCGGATAAAGATGATTGAGGTCGTGGAACACGGTCTCCTTCATCAGGTCCGAATGCATCGCCGAGACGCCGTTGATACGGTGCGAACCGACGAATGCGAGCTGTCCCATCCGGACCCGGCGGCCGGATCTCTCGTCGATCAGCGACACCGAAGCCTTGAAATCGACGTCGCCGGGACACCGCGCATCGGCGAGTGCTAGATGCGCGGCGTTGATGCGATAGACGATCTCCAGATGACGCGGCAACAGCCGTTCGAACAGTTCGACCGGCCAGGTCTCGAGCGCTTCCGGCAGCAGGGTATGATTGGTGTAGGAAAGCGCGGCCACGGTGATCTGCCAGGCTTCGTCCCAGCGGAAATTGTGCAGATCGACCAATATCCGCATCAGTTCGGTGACGGCGAGGCTTGGATGGGTGTCGTTGAGCTGCACCGCGACCTTCGATGCCAGGTTGCGCAACTGGCCGTCGGAGGTGAGGTGCCGCTTGATCAGGTCCTGCAGCGAGGCGGCGACAAAGAAATATTCCTGGCGCAGCCGCAGTTCGCGCCCCGCCGGACTTTCGTCGTTCGGATAGAGGAACTTGCAGATCGATTCCGCGCGTGCTTCCTCCGCGGTAGCACCGAGATAATCGCCGGTGTTGAACACATCGAGCTTGAGCGGGTCAGGCGAGCGCGCCGACCATAGCCGCAACGCGTTGACGTACTGGCCGCGCCAGCCCACGATCGGGGTGTCGTAGGCGACGGCCTGCACGGTTTCCGACGGGCGCCAGGTCGCGCGATCGCGGCCCTTGTCGTCGACATGTTCGACGCTGCCACCGAAATTGACCTGATAGACCACCTCCGGGCGCTGGAATTCCCAGGGGTTGCCGAAACCCAGCCATTCGTCGGGATATTCGTGCTGCCAGCCCTGGGCGATGATCTGGCGGAACAGGCCGAAATCATAGCGAATGCCGTAGCCGATGGCGGGAATAGCCAGCGTCGCCATGCTCTCCATGAAGCACGCCGCCAGCCGTCCAAGGCCGCCATTGCCAAGCGCCGCATCGGGCTCGCATTTGCGAAGTTCGGCAAGATCGACGCCGAGATCGCCCAGGGCGGCGGCGAATACCGGCAGCAGCCCCATATTGTTCAACGCATCGGTGAACAGGCGGCCGATCAAAAATTCCAGGCTGAGGTAGTAGACCCGCTTGCGGCCGGCGTCGTAACTTTTCTTTTCCGCCGTCAGCCAGTGGTGGACGATGCGGTCGCGCAACGCCAATGCGGCGGCCTTGTACCAGTCGTGCCGGGTGGCAGCCCCGGTATCCTTGCCGATCGCAAGCCGCAGCTTGGCGAGAATGGCGCCCTTGATTTCGGCCAGCGCCAGTTCATCGATAGGCTGATTGGCGGCCGGAAAGCTTCCCTTGAACGATGGATCTGACAAACCAGAATTCCTTTAAGTCCGGTTGGAATGATACGCGCGTTACGTTCCGTCCGAAACCCGCCCCGCGGTGCTGTCTGTGTAGCGCGATGCCATGATTTGATGCAAGGACCGGGCCGATTTTCCGGCACCAGCGCGGGTTCTGCCTTGGTGCTATAGTGAGAGTGCGTAAACCCGCGATGTTAGCCGGGATGACTTTGGCAAGAAGCTTTGGGGAGACCGGACCATGAGACTGACGATCGAGATTGCCGCCGCTGCATTGCTGGTATTCTGCATCAGCGCCACCAGCGCGGCGTTCGCCGCCGGCAAGGCCGGCCGAAGCGCGGATGGCCTGGGCTGCTCCTTCAGCGTCGCGAAATCCGCCACGCCCGCGGCGCGTTGTGCGGCGATCCGCCGGCAATGCGGCGGAAAATTCTACGCCAATTATTGCGGAGACAGACTGCTCTCGGCGATGTGAAAGGAAATCACAAAGCCGCCAACTTCAGGCGGCTCTCCGACGGCGACCGCACGGGTAGATCACCGTGCTGAGCCCTTGTTGCAGCCGGCAAATTTTTGCTGGCAGTCGGATTTGCACTGCGCCAGTTTCGCCCCCGCAAGCTGGCCCGCTTTGGCGAACTGGTCGCATTGGCTTTTACAGTTGCAGTTGCCGTCGGAAATTTTTCCGGACCCCTGTGCATCGTAAGCGCGGGGCGGCGCTGCCGTTTAGAGCGGCCGCGGCAATCAAGACCAAGGCGAATATTTTCATTTGCTCTCCCAGGAATCTCACAATTTTTATGGCCATAAAATATCGGGCCGTGTTTCCCTTGCAAACCAAGCCAGTGTCAAACAGCACGCTTAATATCGAATTCAATCGCTGGAACAAATTAAGAACACTTTAGCAAGTCTTTGATATATCATAGTGATTCGTTGTCATGCCGACACAACATCTATGGTCTATCCAAGCTTTAGAGGACTACATGTCCACCATCGCCTTCGATCAATTCGCGCTCACCCGCATCGCCGACTTTGCCCGCTCGCTGTCGCGGCTGCATCTGGCCTCGCGCCGGCGGCCGGTCGATGACGACCAGATCGACCGTGAGTTCAACGCGGTCTGCATGTCGGTGTGGGGCTACACCACCGACGATTTCAGCGACGATTTGTTTTCCGCCGCCGACCACCTCTGGCTCGATACGCTCGACGAAGCCCATGCGCGCATCTTCGCCGCCGAGCAGGGCTATGACCTCGTCGATGACAACGGCATGCTGACCGACTGGTGGGGCTATTGCTGGATGATTCTCGCCGAGAAACGCGGCCTCCTGACGCCGGAAAACCGGGCGGCGGCGCGCGCCGACATCGAGGAGAAATATCTGTCGGCGCCGAACGTGATCGGCGTGATCGTCGGACGCTGAGCTGCAAACTCAGACGGTCCGAAATGCGCACAGGTGGCGCGCTCCTCCCCATGAGGGAAGGAGCCTAGTTCAGCTCAGCCCGCTTGGCCTTTGGCGAGACGGGTTTCGGCGCCACGGTCGCGGGCAGCGTGACGTCGCGGCTCAGTTCGCGCGACGGCGTCTCCTCGGCGACCGTTTCCGCGCTGACCGGCGCCACTTTCATCTCGCCGAGCCGCGCGCGGACATCGGCGGTCAGGCCCGGATAAGAGGCAACCGGAGTGAATTCAGCGGTCTGGTTGGCGCCGACCCTGACGCCGGAATACGCCACCAGCCCGCTGGCGGTAGCGATCACGTCGCCGGAACGCAGCGAGGTGTCGAGCGAAAGGTCGACCGGGGCGAGGCCGGCCGGGTCGCGGCCGTTGCAGGTGCAGTCGGCGCGCAGCGCCTTGCGATAGGCGAAGGCGTTCTCCATGTCGGCATAGTGTTCGCCGGTGCTGGAGGCTGCGCCCTCGATGGTGCTGCCGAACAAGACCTTGGTCGGGCTGGCCGGACAAAACGCCTGGCACATCTGGACCGGCGTCGCGTTGCCCCGCCAGAGCGGGAAATACCGGCCATCGCAACTGCGGACGCAAAATGCCGGCCCGGAGCCGGCCGAGGCAACCGGGCGTGGCGGCGGAGCCGGCTGCTGGGTGAGGCCGAACGGATCGGCGAAGAAACTGGCTTGCGGAGGGGCCTGATGCTGCTGTTGCTGCTGTTTGAGGACCCCGCCGAACAGGAAGTCGAAGAGGCCTTCGGCAGCCGCCACGCGCGGCGCAAGCGCAACGGGCGCTGCGAGCACGACGGCGGCAACAAGCATCATGCGGCGCCGCATGCGCTGACAAGCGAACTCTTTACGCAACGCTAACTCCACCCCAACGCAACAAAACCGGCTGGTGCGATCAACGCCTCAGCACGGTTTCACCTTAGTGCGGGATGGTAAACGAGCTATGAGCAAGCGCCGGATTGCCGAAAAGAAATCGAACTCCGCTCCCTCTCCCGCTTGCGAGGGAGGGAGGAGAATCAATCCTTCAGGAATTCTCCGGCCTTGTAGAGCGAACGGAACGGCAGCCCGGCCTGGGCAAAGGTTTCAGTCGCGCCTTCGTCGCGGTCCACCATGGTGAACACCAGCACGACCTTGCCGCCGGCATCGCGCACCGCCTCGACGGCTTTCAGCGCCGAGCCGCCGGTGGTGGTGACGTCCTCGACGATCACGACACGTTTTCCTTGCAGGCTCTCGCCCTTCGCCAGTCCCTCGACGGCGAGCCGGGCACCATGTTCCTTTGGTTTCTTGCGCACGAAGAAGGCCGCGATCGGATGGCCCTTGAGCCAGGAAAGTTGCGCAATCGCGCCGGCGAGCGGCACCGCGCCCATTTCCAGCCCGCCGACGTAATCGAGACCGTCGTCCTTCAGCGCCTCGAAGGTCAGCTCCGCCAGCAAAGCGCAGCCTTCGGGATCGAGCATGGTCGGCTTGAGGTTGAAGTAGAAATCGCTCTTGCGCCCCGAGGCGAGTGTGATTTCGCCGCGGCCGAACGAGCGCTTGCGGATGATCTCGGCGAGGCGGGCGCGGGAGGCTGATTTGGACAAGGCTGATTTCTCGGGGCTGGGGCGGGCAATCTATCGGCGGTTTGCCGCACATTCCAGCGCCGATATCGCGCCGTCAACAGCGGGGACCACCCGCGGAAAGCCCAGGTTGTAAGACCACGAGGTTCCGGGTTACTGAATACCCCGATTTCGCGGCGCCAATAGAGTGGGATGACCAACATGACCATCGAACTCCACACCTGGAACACGCCGAACGGCCGCAAGATCAGCGTCGCGCTGGAGGAAATGGGGCTGGCTTACAAGGTTTTCCCGGTCAACATCACCAAGGGCGAGCAGATGGCGCCGGCATTCCTCGCGATCAGCCCCAACAACAAGATCCCGGCCATCGTCGATCCCGACGGTCCCGGCGGCCAGCGCGTCAGTGTGTTCGAATCCGGGGCGATCCTGCTCTATCTCGGCGAGAAGACCGGCAAATTCCTCCCCACGCCGCTGATCGAGCGCATCCCGGTGCTGGAATGGCTGATGTGGCAGATGGGCGGCTTCGGGCCGATCCCGGGGCAGGTGCATCACTTCATCGCGCTGGAGAACGAGCAGGACCGCGCCTACGGCCTCAAGCGTTTCATGGCGGAGACGCGCCGGCTCTACGGCGTGCTGGATCGCCGCCTCGCTGCCTACGAGTTCGTCGCCGACAAATTGTCGGTCGCCGACTTTGCGATTCTCGGCTGGGCCTGGCGGCACGAGCGCCACAAGGTGTCGTTTGCGGATTTCCCCAATGTCGGCCGCTGGTACGACGCGCTGATGGCGCGGCCGGGCGTCAAGCGCGGCATGGAGGCGAAGCTCGATTGAGTTTTTCTCCCGCTCCCGCTTGCGGGGGAGGGCCGGGGTGGGGGTGCCTCCGCAAGCCCCGGCGCCAACCGAGAGAATTCCCCCACCCGCCGCGCTCTGGCGCGCAAGTGCGCTGTCGAGCGCGTCGACCTCCCCCGCAAGCGGGAGAGGTGAAGGAACAACCTCACGCCCGCTTCGCCTCGAATGCCATGCGCAGCGCAAAGCCCGCCAGCACGGTGCCCATCAGCCAGCGCTGTGCCCTCAGCCATGCCGGGCGGGAGCCAAGAAATCCGGTGATGGAACCCGCGGTCAGCGCGATCATCGCATTGACGCTGACGCTGATGACGATCTGGATCGTTCCGAACACGATCGACTGCGTCAGCACGCTGCCCAGTGCAGGATCGATGAACTGCGGCAGTAGCGCCAGATACAGCATCGCGATCTTGGGGTTCAAGAGGTTGGTGACAAAACCCATCGCGAACAGTTTGTATGGGCTGTCGACCGGCAATTCCCGCACCTGAAACGGCGAACGGCCGTTCGGCCTCAACACCTGCCAGGCCAGCCACAACAGATACAGCGCGCCGCCAAGCCGGAGCCCGTCATAGGCATAGGGCACCGCGAACAGCAGCGCGGTGATGCCGAACGCCGCGCACAGCATGTAGAACACGAAACCGAGGGCAACCCCGCCGAGCGACACCATCCCGGCGGCCGAGCCCTGCGCCAGCGAGCGCGAGATCAGATAGATCATGTTGGGACCTGGTGTCAGCACCAGGCCAAGCGAGACCAGCGCGAAGCCGAGCAAAGAGGAGAGATGGGGCATCATGATTCTCGTGCGGGATGTGAATAGTTTAATGCACACGGCATCGCCATGCCATTTCGTAATAGGCGTCATTGTTGACCGAATATTTCGGAGCGATTTGCGCGCTGGCAGCGCGCTCCCTCTCCCGCTTACGGGGGAGCGTGGGGTGGGGGGTGCCAACCCAGCAACGGACGCCGCTGTTGTGGAGATTTCCCCACCCGCCGCGCTCTGGCGCGCAAGTGCGCGCCCTGCGCGGCGACCTCCCCCGCAAGCGGGAGAGGCAAGGAAAAAATCAATGCGCCTCGTCCCAATTGTTGGCGGCCCGCGCATCGACCTGCAGCGGCAGCGACAGCAGTACAGCCGGGAACGGCGCGTCCTGCATGGTGTGCTGCACCACCGGCAAGGTCGCGGCCACCTCGTCGTCGGGTACCTCGAAGATCAGTTCGTCGTGAACCTGCAGCAGCATCTGCGCCGAGAGTTTCTTCTCCGCCAGCGCCTCTTCCATCCGGATCATGGCGCGGCGGATGATGTCGGCGGCCGTACCTTGCAGGCGCGCGTTGATCGCGGCGCGCTCGTTGAAGGAGCGGATCGAGGCGTTGGAGGCCTTGATGTCGGGATAGTGACACTTCCGGCCGAACAGCGTCTCGACATAGCCGTGCGCCCGGCAGAAATCCCGCGTCTGGTCCATGTAGGCGCGGATGCCCGGGAAGCGCTCAAAATATTTCTTGATGTAGGCCGAGGCTTCCTCCCTGGCGATGCCGAGCTGATTGGCGAGCCCGAACGCCGAAATGCCATAGATGATGCCGAAGTTGATCGCTTTGGCCCGGCGGCGCACTTCGCCCGGCATGTCCTTGATCGGCACGCCGAACATTTCGGACGCCGTCATGGCGTGAATGTCGAGCCCGTCGCGGAACGCCTGCTTCAGCACGGGAATGTCGGCGATCTCGGCCAGCAGCCGCAATTCGATCTGCGAATAGTCCGCCGACACCAGTTTGTGGCCGGGGGAAGCGATAAAGGCGCGGCGGATCTTGCGGCCGTCCTCGGTGCGCACCGGAATGTTCTGCAGGTTCGGCTCGTTGGACGACAGCCGCCCGGTGGTGGTTGCCGCCAGCGCGTAAGTGGTATGGACGCGATGGGTCTCTGGATGCACGTAGGTCGGCAACGCGTCGGTATAGGTCGATTTCAGTTTCGACACCTGCCGCCATTCCAGGATCTTCTTCGGAAACTCATGGCCCTGCTCGGCGAGCTCATCGAGAATCTGCGCCGAGGTCGACCACGCGCCGGTCTTGGTCTTGCTGCCGCCGGGCAGTCCCATCTTGCCGAACAGGATGTCGCCGATCTGTTTCGGGCTGCCGACGTTGATCGGCTCGCCGGCGATCTCCTGGAGCTCGGCTTCAACCCGTGCGGCGGTCTGGGCGAATTCGCCGGACAACCTTGAAAGCACCTGGCGGTCGATCGAGATGCCCCGCCGTTCCATCCGCGCCAGCACGCTGATCAGCGGCCGCTCCAGCGTCTCATAGACCGATGTCATGCGATCGGCGACGAGGCGAGGCTTGAGCATGCGCCAAAGCCGCAGGATGACGTCGGCGCTTTCGGCGGAATATTCGGCCGCCTTGTCGATGGCGACCTGGTCGAAACTAAGCTTGTTCTTGCCGCTGCCGATGAGTACGCCATAGTTGACGACGGCGTGGCTCAGCCATCGCTCGGCCAAAGCCTCCAGCCCGTGCGCATTGCGGCCGGCGTCGAGCGCATAAGACATCAGCTGCGCGTCGTCCTGGTTGCGGATGGTGATGCCATGCTGGGCAAACATCACGGCATTGAACTTGATGTTGAAGCCGATCTTGAGGATGCCGGCCGATTCCAGCAGCGGCTTTAATATCGCCAATGCGTCATCCGTCTTGATCTGGTCGGGTGCCAGGCCTGCATCGAACAGCCCGGCGCCGCCGCCGGATTGCTTGTGACCGAGCGGGACATAGCAGGCATCGTTCGGCGCCAGCGCCAGCGCAATGCCGGATATCTCGGCCTGCATCGGATCGATCGAGTCCGACATCGCCTCAACGGCGATCTGGCCGACATCGTGCACGCGCGAGGTCCATGCCTTGAGTTGATCGAGGCTGCGAATGGTCTGGTATTTGCCGCGATCGAAAGCGAGTTTTCGCACAGCTTCCGCGCGCTCGGCCGCGAGCGATATTGGCGTGCCTTTGAAGCTGTTGGGCTTGTCCCCTTTGCGGCCGCCGCTGCTTGCGGGAGAAGTCGCGGCGGCGGGGGCGCCGCCACCGGCGAACAGATCGCCATTCGCTGCCGTCGATTGTGTTTTTTCGGCAGATGCAGGCGAAGCAGCATTTGCCCCACGGCTCTTGTTGCCGGCGTCCGCCTCGACATCGGCCGGGTCGATCCGCGAATACTCCGCTACCCTCCGGGTCAGGGTGGAAAATTCCATCGCCTTCAAAAATGCGATCAGCTTGCGGGCATCGGGCTCGCGCACCGCGAGCTCATCGAGCGGGGTGTCGAGCGCAACCTTGTCGTCGAGCAGCACCAGTTGCCGCGAGATCCGCGCCTTCTCGGCATTCTCGATCAGCGCCTCGCGCCGTTTCGGCTGCTTGATCTCGCCGGCGCGCTTGAGCAGCGTTTCCAGGTCGCCGTATTCGACGATTAGCTGCGCTGCGGTCTTGATGCCGATGCCGGGGACGCCCGGCACGTTATCGGTGGAATCCCCGGCCAGCGCCTGCACCTCGACCACCTTTTCGGGCGGCACGCCGAACTTCTCGATTACTTCAGGGATGCCGATGCGGCGATCCTTCATGGTGTCGAACATGATCACCTTGTCGGTGACCAGCTGCATCAGGTCCTTGTCCGAGGAGACAATGGTCGTGGTCGCCCCGCGCTCGCCGGCCAGCCGCGCGTAGGTCGCGATCAGATCGTCGGCCTCGAACCCCGCCTGCTCGAGGCACGGCAGGTCGAAGGCGCGCACGGCTTCGCGGATCAGCGGAAACTGCGGAATCAGGTCGTCCGGCGCCGGCGGCCGGTGCGCCTTGTAATCGGGGTAGAGCTTGTTGCGGAAGGTGACTTCCGACTTGTCGAAGATGATGGCCAGATGCGTCGGCCGGTTGTCCGGCGGCATGTCGCGGAGCAGCTTCCACAGCATGTTGCAGAAGCCGAGCACGGCATTGACCTGCAGGCCGTCGGATTTGCGGTTCAGCGGCGGCAGTGCGTGATAGGCGCGGAAAATATAGGAGGAACCGTCGACCAGAAAGACGTGGTCGCCCTTGCCGGGAATCCTGGCGGGGGCCTTGGCGGCGGCAGGCTTTGCGGCAGCTTGTTCGGATGTTTTCGGCATGGCCGCAACTTAGGGATTTTCGCGGTGATTGACAGCCTCCGCGAGACGATGTGCCGTGATTTTTGCACTGACCCGGCGGCCCGGATTGAGTTGCATCCGCGGCTGTTCCATGACCCCCTGCGGCAACCTTGGCCGGAAGGACAACCTCATGACCGCAACACTCGACCTCTTGATGGACAAGCTGCGATCGGTCGAAGCCGAGATCGAGGCCGAATTGACCAAGCAGCGGGAGGCATACCGGTTCCGGATCGAAAAACACAAGATCGTTTTCGAAGAGAAGGTCAAGCGCCTCCACCGCGCGCTCAAGATACGCTCGGCGCGCTATTTCATCGACGCCAATCCGTTGATCGTGTTGACCGCGCCGGTGATCTATTCGCTGATCGTGCCGATCGCGCTGGTAGACCTCTGGGTGATGGCGTATCAGGCGATCTGCTTTCCGGCCTATAAAATCCCGAAGGTGCGCCGCCGCGATTACCTGATCTTCGATCGCCACCATCTGGCCTATCTCAACACCATCGAGAAGATCAATTGCGCCTATTGCTCCTATTGCAACGGCGCGATCGCGTTTGTGCGCGAAGTGGCGTCGCGCACCGAAGTTTACTGGTGCCCGATCAAACACGCCCGCCGGATCCTCGGCCCGCACCCGCATTATCGGGGATTCGCCGATTTCGGCGACGCCGACGGGTTTCGGGAGAAGATGAAGCAGACGAAGGACGGCGTGAAGATCGATTGAGTGGGCCATCGCGCCGGCAAACCGAAAGGTTGTCGTCCCCCGCGAAAGCCGGGGCCCCAGTATTCCAGAGCAGTCGAGATATATTACTGGCGTCACGGCGTACTGGATCGCCCGGTCAAGCCGGGCGATGACAGTTGTGGTGGTCGCTGCTTGAGAGCCTACTCCGCCGCCTGCAGCGCGGGGCCGGCCTTTTTCGGCGCGATCCAGAATGCGGCGGGGCGTTCGAACAGGAAATTTGCACCGGCCAAAAGTGCGATCCGCCATAGCGCCAGCGCGCCGATGACGCCCACGATGGTGACGATCAGGGACATGATCCCGATGTCGCGGATCAAGCCGGCATGCACCAGCAGCGTCCTGGACGCCGCCATCGGCAGGAAGAACGCCAGGTAGATGACGATGGAATGCTCGCCGCAAAAGCGCAGGAAGTTGAGCCAGTGCATTCGCGCCAGCAGCGTGCCTGACGTGACGACGGCGCTTGCGCCCATGAGGCCGAGCCCGAGCGAGACCAGCGGCCATTCGCTGGAGCCTGATGCGACCAGGCCGCCGTCGATCAGCGCCCAGAGCGCCAATGCCGCCAGCGCCAGGCCGGGCCTCGCCCGCGCCCGGTCGGACAAAGCGAACACATAGCCGGCGAACAGGTAGCCGGAGTAGAAATAGACGAAGCGCGCGCAGAATTCGTCGATCGCGGTCCAGCCGGTTGCGACATGCGCCATCTCCAGCACGGCCGCGACGCCCCAGATCGCCAGCGGCGGCATCCGCCGCGTCGCCTTGGTGACGACAAAGAACACCGGCAGCAGATAGATGAACCACAGCGTGCCGAACGGTTCGATGAAAGATTCCAGGTACAGCAGCCCGACACGGGTCCAGCCCATCTCCGCGGCGAAGCCCGGCGCCTTGAAGCAGAACTGGATCGTTATCCACAGCACGTAGAAATAGGCAAAATGCACCACCTTGCGATCGAGATAGGTGCGCCAGTCGCGGTCGATCACGATCGACAGGAACAGGCCCGAGATCAGGAAGAAATCCGGCATCCGGAACGGCTTGGCAAAGGCGACGAGGGGATGCATGAAGCCGGTTTGGCCGGCGGCCAGTTCGACCCCCAGCACCGAATGCATCATCACCACCATGACGATGCAGATGCCTTTGGCATAGTCCACCCACTCGACGCGTCCAGGCGCTGACGGCGCAATACGCTCGGTGATGGCAAATGTGCCGTTTACGGTCATCGGTGTCCCTTTTCGGCGCGATGGCGCCGCATCTTCGGCCGGATGGGTTTCATTCTGCTTTATTCATTCAAATGACATGCCGGTTTTTATGCCGGCTTTTCGGAACCTTCCGGTTTCCTCTTTGCCGGGAAATGCTTTAAGACCCGCCCCCAAGACCGGAATCAGCGTTAACCATTATCGACGGATTGTGAGATGCGCATCGCCATGATCGGCACGGGCTATGTGGGGCTGGTGTCGGGCGCCTGCTTCGCGGATTTCGGCCACCACGTCACCTGCGTGGACAAGGATGCCGACAAGATCGCGGCGTTGCGCCGCGGTGAAATCCCGATTTTCGAGCCGGGCCTCGACGCGCTGGTGGCCTCCAACGCCAAGGCCGGGCGGCTGGATTTTGCCACCGAGCTTGCGGCAGCGGTTGCCAATGCCGACGCGGTGTTTATCGCGGTCGGCACGCCGTCACGCCGCGGCGACGGCCATGCCGATCTGTCTTACGTTCATACCGCGGCGCGCGAGATCGCCACCGCACTCAAAGGCTTTACGGTGGTCGTCACCAAATCGACCGTGCCGGTCGGCACCGGCGACGAGGTCGACCGATTGATCCGCGAGGCCAATCCTTCGGCCGATGTGGTGGTGGCCTCCAATCCGGAATTCCTGCGCGAGGGTGCGGCGATCCGCGACTTCAAATTTCCGGACCGCATCGTGGTCGGTACCGACGACGAGCGCGCCCGCAAGGTGATCGGCGACATCTACCGGCCGCTGTCGCTCAACCAGGCGCCGCTGATGTTCACCGCGCGGCGCACCGCCGAGCTGATCAAATACGCCGCCAACGCGTTCCTCGCCACCAAGATCACCTTCATCAACGAGATCGCCGATCTTGCCGAAAAGGTCGGCGCCGATGTGCAGGAAGTCGCGCGCGGCATCGGGCTCGACAACCGGATCGGCGCCAAATTCCTGCACGCCGGCCCGGGTTTCGGCGGCTCGTGTTTCCCCAAGGACACCCGCGCGCTGCTCAAGATCGCGCTCGATCATGACGTGCCGCTGCGGATCGTCGAGGCCGTGCTCGGCGTCAACGACAATCGCAAGCGCGCGATGGCGCGCAAGGTCTCCAACGCCGCCGGCGGCAGCCTGCGCGGCAAGACCGTTGCCGTGCTCGGCCTCACCTTCAAGCCCGACACCGACGACATGCGCGAGGCGCCGTCGATCCCGCTGGTGACCGGGTTGCTCGACATGGGGGCCAAGGTGCGCGCGCATGACCCGGTCGGCATGGAGCAGGCGCGGCGCGAATTGCCCGATATCGACTATTGCGACG
This sequence comes from Bradyrhizobium sp., assembly GCF_004799405.1. Lineage (GTDB taxonomy): Bacteria > Pseudomonadota > Alphaproteobacteria > Rhizobiales > Xanthobacteraceae > Bradyrhizobium. Next base: position 39,333 of record NZ_SSMW01000151.1, on the reverse strand, counting down.
ATCCCTATTCCTGCGCCCGGGGTGCCGATGCGCTTGTCATCGTGACCGAGTGGGTCCAGTTCCGCGCGCTCGACCTCGAGCGTCTCAGGGGTGAGATGGCGCAGCCCGTGGTCGTCGATCTCCGCAATATCTATCGCCCCGAGGACATGGCGGCGCTCGGGTTTATTTACGAGAGTGTCGGCCGGGGAAAGGTTTAGCGGCGCCTTCTTCACCTCGCCCCGCTTGCGGGGAGAGGTCGAAATTCGGGGAGCGAATTTCGGGTGAGGGGGTGTCTCCGCATCCGAAATGTCAGAGTTTGGCGCAGCAGCCCCTCACCCCAACCCTCTCCCCGCAAGGGCGGGGAGAGGGGCAACACCGGCGGCTTTGGGTAAATTCGTGCGCACCTTCGATATCCCGCTCCCGATCGACGCCGTGCTGGACCAACTGGGACACACGCTCGCGAGCCACAACGCCGCCGTGCTGGTGGCGCCGCCCGGCGCCGGCAAGACCACGCGGGTGCCGCTGGCGCTGCTCGATGCGCCGTGGCTGCAAGGCAAAAAAATCATCGTGCTGGAGCCGCGGCGAATCGCGGCGCGCGCCAGCGCCGAGCGGATGGCGCATACGTTGGCAGAGCGTGTCGGCGAAACCGTCGGCTATCGCGTCCGCTTCGGTTCGAAAGTGTCGCGCGCGACCCGGATCGAAGTCGTCACGGAAGGAATCTTTTCGCGGCAGATTCTCGACGATCCGGAACTGTCTGGTGTCGCCGCGGTGCTGTTCGACGAGTTTCACGAACGCTCGCTCGACGCCGATCTGGGGCTTGCGCTGGCGCGCGACGCGCAGACCGGCTTGCGCGAGGACCTGCGAATTCTCGTGATGTCGGCGACACTCGACGGCGCGCGGGTCGCAAAACTGCTGGGCGATGCGCCCGTCATCGCCAGCGAAGGCCGCGCCTTTCCGGTCGAGACGGGTTATCTCGGCCGCAAGGCGGATGTGCCGCTGGAGCGCCAGATGGCGGATGCCATCGCGATGGCGCTGCGCGCCGATCCGGGTTCTGTGCTGGCGTTCCTGCCGGGGGCGGCCGAAATCCGCCGCACCCAGAATTTTCTCGGCGAGCGCATCCACGATGCCTCGATCGAAATCGTGCCGCTGTTCGGTGCGCTCGACGCTGCGGTACAGGACCGCGCCATCGCGCCGCCGCCCAAAGGGCGGCGCAAGGTGGTGCTGGCGACATCGATCGCGGAGACGTCGCTGACCATCGAAGGCGTACGCATTGTCGTGGACTCCGGTGTGGCGCGGGTGCCGCGCTACGAGCCTGATATCGGCCTGACCCGGCTTGAAACCGTGCGGGCGTCGCGCGCCGCAGTCGATCAGCGCCGCGGTCGCGCCGGCCGCACCGAGCCCGGCGTGTGTTACCGGCTATGGGATGAACCGCAGACTGCGTCGCTTGCCGCCTATACCCAGCCCGAAATTCTCAGCGCCGACCTGTCGTCGCTGGTGCTCGACCTCGCGCAATGGGGTGTCAGCGACCCCGCAACGCTTTCATTTCTCGATTCGCCGCCGGCGCCGGCGCTGAAGGAGGCGCGCAGTCTGTTGCGTGAACTTGGCGCGCTCGATGCGGACGGCCGGATTACAGCCGAAGGCAAAAGCCTTCGTGCGCTGGCGCTGCCGCCGCGGCTGGCGCGGATGATCGTGGATTCGCATCGGTTGGGTGCGGGCGAGGAGGCCGCGGCGATCGCAGCTGTGCTCACCGAGCGAGGGCTTGGCGGCGACAGCGTGGATCTCGGGGCGCGGCTCGATCAATTCCGCCGCGACCGCTCGCAACGCGCCAGCAGTGCCCGCGCACTGGCGCAGCGTTGGGCGTCGCAGGTTGAAGCTACCGAGAAGGCAGCCGCGCCTCCCTCTGCCTCTTTCCCTGTGGGAGAGGGCCGGGGAGAGCGGTCGCTCTCCACGGGCTTGATGCTGGCGTTTGCATTCCCAGATCGCATCGCGCGCAACCGCGGCAATGGCAGCTTCGTGCTCGCCAATGGCCGTGGCGCTGCGGTGGACCAGACCTCTGCGCTGGCACGCGCGTCCTATATCGCGGTTGCCGAACTGACGGGTACGGCGGCGAACGGGCGGATTCTGCTGGCAGCGCCAATCGCGCAAGCCGATATCGAAGCGCGTTTTGCCGATCAGATCGAGAACGTCGATGAAATCGCTTTCGATCGCGCTTCGACCTCCCTGCGCGGGCGGCGCAAGCGGATGCTGCATGCCATCACGCTGTCGGAGGCGCCGATGGCGCTATCGCCATCTCTGGAGACCGCGCGAGTGCTGGCCGATGGCCTGATCGCCTCGGGTCTCGACGGATTGCCGTGGTCGAAACCTCTGAAACAATGGCGCGATCGCGTGATGTTCTTGCGCAAGGCCGAAGGCGACCCCTGGCCGGATTTGTCCGATGATGCGCTCGCCGCACGACGTGACGCATGGCTGGTTCCGGCGCTCGCCGACAAGACTTCGCTCAAGGAATTTTCCGCGCAGGAGATGTCGGATGCGCTGATGCTGCTGCTGCCGTGGGATTTGCGCGCGCGGCTGGAGCGGGAAGCGCCGACTCATTTCGAGGCGCCGACCGGAACCATGCTCCCGATCGACTACGAGGCCGAGCAGGGCCCGACCATTGCGGTCAGGCTGCAGGAGCTGTTCGGGCTCAACAGCCATCCGTCGATCGCCAAGGGTGCGGTGCCGCTGGTGCTGGAGTTGCTGTCGCCGGCGCATCGGCCCGTGCAGGTGACCCGGGACTTGCCGGGGTTCTGGCGCGGCAGCTATGCCGCGGTTCGCGCCGACCTGCGCGGGCGTTATCCGAGACATCCCTGGCCGGAGGATCCGGCCGGCGCAATGCCGACCCGCCGCGTCAAGCCACGGGGAACGTGAGAGTTCCGCTCCTCGCTCGATCCGCTCCCTCGCCCCGCGCTTGCGGGGAGAACCCGCGTTAACACTTCGCTCATCCTTTTCATTGAAATGGCAGCCTTCGACCTTGCCGTTAGTCGCCACTTTGCGGCTGGCATGGTGATATGGCCGGTGTTTCCATCGAGTGTGGCGTAATGCGTAACCTGATGATTTTTGCGGCTGCGATGGCTGTCCTCGGCACCTTCATGGCGCAGATGGCGGAAAAGATGACGCCCGCGCTCGCCAATACCGTCTCCCGAAAGGCGCCGGTGCAGGAAACGGCATCGGCAGGCATCCGCAGCATCAGTATTCCCCGTGATGGCCGCGGTCATTTCCAGACCGAAGGCCGGATCGATGGCCAGCGCATCGGCTTCATGGTCGACACCGGCGCGTCGATGATCGCGCTGAACGAGACCTCGGCGGCACGGTTCGGCTTGCGTCCGTCGCGCGGCGACTACAATGCCACGGTCACCACTGCCAACGGCACCATCAAGGCGGCGCACACGCGGCTTGCGATGGTCGATGTCGGCGGTCTCGTGGTGCGCGATGTCGACGCCATGGTGCTGCCCGACGAGGCGCTGTCGGAAAACCTGTTGGGGTTGTCGTTCCTGTCGAAGCTGAAGCGCTTCGAATACGCTAACGGCAAGATGGTGCTGGAGCAGTAAGTGTCGTCGTGCCCCGCGAAACCGGGGCATCCAGTACGCCGGGCTGTCGGGGAAATACACGATATTTCGCGGAATACTGGATCGTCCGCCTTCGCGGACGATGACACCGGTTGTTACTTTCACTAAACCTGCGGTAAATCGTTCCGCGTTTTACGACGAGGCCGCCTTTGATGTTTCCGAAGCCGAAATCCGTCCTGGTTCCGAACACCTACGCTTATGAATCCGAGCCGATGGTGAAGGCGACCGGCTTTCGCGAATATGACGCGCGCTGGCTGTTCGGCAAGGAAATCAACCTGATGGGTGTCCAGGCGCTGGGCATGGGGCTGGGCACGCTGATATCCGAACTCGGCGCGAAGCAAGAGGTCGTGACCGGGCATGATTTCCGCAGCTATTCGGCCTCGATCAAATACGCGCTGATATCAGGACTGCAGGCGTCCGGTTGCAAGGTGCACGACATCGGCCTGTGCATGACCCCGATGGCGTATTTCGCGCAATTCGAACTCGACGTGCCCTGTGTCGCGATGGTGACGGCGTCGCATAACGACAACGGCTGGACCGGCGTCAAGATGGGCGCCAACCGTCCGCTCACCTTCGGTCCCGACGAGATGACGAGGCTGAAAGAGATCGTGCTCAATGCCGAGTTCAGCAACAGGGTGGGCGGCTCCTACGAGTTTCACGCCAATTTCCCGGCGCGCTACATTGCCGATCTGACCAAGCGCCCGAAACTGAAGCGCAAGCTGAAGGCCGTGGTCGCCTGCGGCAATGGCACCGCCGGCGCCTTCGCGCCGCAAGTGATGGAAGCGATCGGCTGCGAGGTGGTGCCGCTCGATACCGAGCTCGATCACACCTTCCCGAAATACAATCCCAATCCCGAGGACATGGCAATGCTGCACGCCATCCGCGACGCCGTGCTGGCGCACAAGGCCGATGTCGGCCTCGGCTTCGATGGCGATGGCGACCGCTGTGGCGTGGTCGACAATGCCGGGGAAGAGATTTTCGCCGACAAGGTCGGCGTGATGCTGGCGCGCGATATGTCGGCCATCACCAAAAACGCGAAGTTCGTGGTCGACGTGAAATCGACCGGGCTTTTTGTGACGGACCCGGTGCTGCAGAGGCAGGGTGCGACGACCAGCTATTGGAAGACCGGTCATTCCTACATGAAGCGCCGCACCAACGAGTTGGGCGCGCTGGCGGGCTTTGAAAAATCAGGGCACTTCTTTTTCAACGCGCCGCTCGGCCGCGGCTATGACGACGGCTTGATCTCGGCGATCGCGGTCTGCGAGATGCTCGATCGCGCCCACGGCAAATCGATGGCGGATCTGAAGAATGCGCTGCCCAAGACCTGGTCGTCGCCGACCATGTCGCCGCACTGCGCCGACGAGACCAAATACGGCGTCGTCGATGCCGTGGTGAAGCATTTCGAGGCGACGCAGAATAGAGGCGGCAAGGTTGCGGGACAGCCGATCCGCGATCTCGTCACGGTCAACGGCGTCCGCGTCACGGTCGAGGACGGCAGCTGGGGCCTGGTGCGGGCATCGTCCAACAAGCCGGAACTGGTAGTGGTGGTCGAGAGCCCGGTCAGCGAACAGCGCATGCGCGACATGTTCGAGGCGATGGATGAGGTTTTGCGTACGCATCCGGAAGTCGGCGCGTACAACCAAAAGATATAAGACGCGAACGCGACATCACCGCCGCTGTCATCGCCCGGCTTGACCGGGCGACCCAGTACGTCGCGGCTTCTCGGTTCCATCGCTGGCGTCTCTGGAATACTGGGTCACCCGCTTTCGCGGGTGACGACGACCGTGGTTGTTTCGCGACCCCGTCCGGCTACGCCGCCGGCACCGGCAGCGCGGTCACCGATTTGATCTTCTCCATCGCGAAACGCGAGGTGACGTTCTTGAGCGAGACCGCGCCGATCAGCTTTTTGTAGAACACGTCATAGCTTGGCATGTCCGCGACCACGACGCGCAGCATGTAGTCGACGTCGCCCGCCATGCGATAGAATTCCATCACCTCGGGCATGGCGCTGACGGCTTCGGCGAAGGTCTTGAGCCAGGTTTCGGAATGGTCGGCGCTCTCTACCGACACGAAAACCGAGATGCCGAGCCCGATCTTGTTCTGGTCGACCAGGGCGACCCGGCGCAGGATCACCCCGTCGGCTTCCAGCCGCTGGATGCGCTTCCAGCACGGCGTCGAGGACAGGCCAACCCGGTCGCCGATCTCGGCGACGGAGAGCGAGGCGTCGTCCTGCAGCACGGTCAGGATCTTGCGGTCGATGGCGTCGAGGCGGCGGTTGGGTTCGAGAACGTGAACGGCGGCGTCGGTCATGAGAAGAACTTTCCAATAGAAGGGTCGATCTCCTCCATATATAGAAAATTCTTCTAAATCAAGGCTAGTTCTGGTCGGCGGTTGCCGATCAAACGGCTAGGCTCGGCTCAAAAGTTCTGTGACTTCAGCACGTTGCGGGGCAGCAAAGGCGCCCCCGAAACGGGTGCATTTCAGGGCCGCAGCGGCCGATGCAAAACGCAGCGCGTGCTTGATGTCCGCCCTGCCCGCGAATTCCAGCGTGAACGCGCCGTGGAAAATATCGCCGGCGCCGAGCGTGTCGACGGTGTGGACCGGGAAGGCCGGGGTCTCCTGCGGCTCGCCTTTGTCGTCGAGCCAGATGGTGCCTTTGGGGCCGCGCGTCACCGCCAGGAAGGACGAGGTCAGAGTCGCGATTTTCTTCAGCGCCTTGAGGTCGTCGGAGATCCCGGCGGTGGACTGCAAGGCTTCATCGGAAAAGATCAGGTGCGACGACGCGGTCAACAGCCCCTCACGCTGCGAAACCGTGCTGTCGACATCGACGACGACGGGGATGCCGCGGTTGCGCGCTTCGTGGCACAGGCCGGTTGCGAAACCGGCGCAGCGGCTCTCGATCAGAATGGCGTCGCAATCCCGCAGCAGCAGATCGGCGCCGGGCAGGCTCACCTTCCAAAGTCCGGGATCGCGAAACGAGATGATGGTGCGCTCGCCCGAGGGGTCCATCATGATTGCGGAGATCGGTGTGACCAATCCCGGCATATGCACCAGATGCGAGGTGTCGATGCCTTCCCTGGCAAGGTCTTCGAAAATGAACCGGCTCGAGGTCTCGCGGGCATCGCCCATCGGGCCGGTGAGCGAGGCCTTGCCGCCGAGACGGCTGATGCCGATCGCGGCATTCAATGCGTTGCCGCCGCAGATCTGGGCGAAGCGATCGGCATTGAATTTCTGGCCGCGTCCAGGCACCGCTTGCACGTTGAAGGTCAGGTCGCGCACCGGCATGCCGATGCAGAGGATGCGGGGCGGGATCCTGGGTGCGCCGTCGTGGAAATTCACGCTGGAATCCGTCATGCCGGTTCCGCGGTGTGCCGGAACCAAGGTCCGGGGTTAATGGCTTGGGCCATGCTCGCGTTCCCGTTATGCATGCGCGTCCGGCCCCTCATGCAGCCAGCGGCCGAGCAAATGATGGGCAATGGCAAACGGATGCGGCCCCGCAAGACCGTCGGGATGCTGTCTTTTGAACATCAGGGTCGCCTCGGCGCGGTCGAACCAGCGCGCATCCTCGAGTTCCGAGCGATCGACGATAATGTCCTCGCTGGTGGCGCGCGCCGTGCACCCGATCATCAGGGATGACGGATAGGGCCACGGCTGCGTCATGTAATAGGTCACATCGGTGCAGCGAATCCCGGATTCCTCGAAGATTTCGCGGCGCACGGCGTCCTCGATGGTTTCGGCGGCTTCGACGAAGCCGGCAAGGCACGAATACATCCCGGGCAGGAACTGCTTCTGCCGTCCCAGCAGGCACTTGTCGCCATGGGTCACCAGCATGATCACGACCGGGTCGGTGCGCGGAAAATGCTCGGCCTTGCAGTTGGGGCAGTCGCGCTTCCAGCCACCTTGGGTCATGGCGGTGCGGGTTCCGCAATTGGCGCAGTAGCCGTGGCGCTGATGCCAGGTCACCATCGATTTCGCCATCGCGATCGCCGAGAGCTGGTCGGGCGGCACTACGCCTTGCATCGCCATGCCGCGCAGTTCGGTCACGGCGACGTCGTCGCGGGTCAAAAGCTTTTCCACCGCGGGTGCTGCGATGCCCATGCCGAAGATCGCCGCGCCGTCGCGCAGCCCCAGAAAGATGGTGCCGGGATTGGCGCCGAATTTCAGCGCCTCATCGATCGTCAGCAAGGCTCGAGGACCTTCTGCGGCCTTCTTCACCACCAGCGAGTCGCGATGCACCACATAGGCCCGGGAATCCTGGCGCGCTTCGAGCGCCAGCAGTTTCGAGTCGTCGGTGCGCAGGTGCGCGGCGCGATCTAGCACATGGGTGACGAAGGCCGGCCGGCCCAACGGAAATGAATCGAATGCACTCATGGTTTCAACCAAGCCATATCTTGCGACGAAGCGCGCTGATGAATGTTTGAACTTCTTCGGCGTCATGGGCCAGCGGCGGCATCACTCCCCAGACCGGACGCGGCCAGGCGACGTCGCTTGAGCGGCGGGCGATGACGTGGATGTGCAGTTGCGGCACCAGGTTGCCCAGGGCTGCGATATTCAGTTTGTCGCATCTGGTGATCTCTTTCAGGGCGCGCGCGACGCGGCTGATTTCCGTCATCAACTGCGCCTGCTGGACTTCATCGAGGTCGATGATTTCCACAGCCTCGGCCTGGCGCGGCACCAGCAACAGCCACGGGTAGTGCGCGTCCTTGATCACCAGCACGCGGCACAGCGGCAGGTCGCCGATGTCGATGGTGTCTTCCTTGAGTCGTGAATGCAGCGACCAGGCGGGAGCGTCAGAGGGCATGGCGGTTCTCTATTCGGTTCGATAGCCTTGCAGAGAGTGGTTCGGCAAACAACACCCGTCATGCCCGGGCTTGGCCCGGGCATCCACGGCTTTTTTGCACATAGCTGGGAAGCAAGACGTGGATGGCCGGGCATAGGCGAGCGGAAGCGACGCCGTCCTTCCGACGGCTACGCCCGGCCATGACGAAACTGATGGTGTTCGCGGTCCCCACCCCGCTTGCTTTCCGGCGCTTTTGGCCCCAAATAAGAACCGGGAGATTGGCGGTGGACGAGCCACTCGCCAACCGGGTCAGGTCCGGAAGGAAGCAGCCCTAACGAGGTCCGGATCGGGTCGCTCGTCAGTCTCCTACCTGTTTTTTCGAGCGAATCGCGCAAAAGCCGGTATCTGTCCTTGCGCCGGAATTTGACTCGTCAGTCCCGCAAAGCCGGCTTCGAGAGACAATCAATTGCGGATCGATCGATGACCGACGCTGGCGCTCCCGTAACTCCCCCCAACGATTCCGACAGCGCCGATCAAGGCGGCTTCGATCTCGGCGGGCCGCCCGCGGCCGGCAAGCACTATCGCGTGCTGGCGCGGAAATACCGCCCCACCAGTTTCAACGACCTGATCGGCCAGGACGCCGTGGTCCGTACCGTTTCGAACGCGTTCGAGACCGGGCGGATCCCGCAGGCCTGGATCCTGACCGGGGTGCGCGGCGTCGGCAAAACCACCACGGCGCGGATTCTCGCCCGTGCGCTGAATTACGAACTGCCCGACGGCTCGGTAAAAGGGCCGACCATCCATATGCCGGTGCCGGGCGTGCATTGTCAGGCCATCATGGAAAGCCGGCACATGGACGTGCTGGAAATGGACGCCGCCTCCCATACCGGCGTCGATGACGTGCGCCAGATCAACGACAGCGTGCGCTATGCGCCGGCCAGCGCTCGCTACAAGGTCTACATCATCGACGAAGTGCACATGCTCTCGACCGCGGCGTTCAACGCGTTCCTGAAGACGCTGGAGGAGCCGCCGGAGCACGCCAAATTCGTCTTCGCCACCACCGAGATTCGAAAAGTACCGGTGACGGTGCTGTCGCGTTGCCAGCGCTTTGATTTGCGCCGGGTCGATGCCGACGTGTTGATGGCACATCTTTCTAATATCGCGGCTAAGGAAAACGTCGAAGCCGAGCCGGAAGCGCTCGGCATCATCGCGCGCGCGGCGGAGGGCTCGGTGCGCGATTCGCTGTCGCTGTTCGACCAGGCGATTGCGCACGCTGCGGGCATGGTGCGCGCCGACGCTGTCAGGCAGATGCTCGGCCTTGCCGACCGCACGCGCGTCATCGACCTGTTCGATTCGCTGGTTCGCGGCGATATTGCGAGCGCCTTCAGGGAATTTCGCGAGCAGTACGACACCGGCGCCGATCCGATCGTGGTGCTCAGCGATCTCGCCGAATTCGTCAATTTCGTCACCCGGGTCAAGGCCGTGCCGGCGACGGCGGATAACCTCGCCTTTGGCGAAACCGAACGGCTGCGCGCCCGCGACTTCGCCTCCAAGCTCTCGATGCGAGTGTTGTCGCGGATGTGGCAGATGCTGCTCAAGGGCATCACCGAGGCGCAGGCTGCGACGCGGCCGGCAGCGGCAGCCGAAATGGTGCTGGTGCGCATCGCCTATGTCGCGGACATGCCGACGCCGGATGAGGTGATCCGGATGCTCGACCAGAATGGCGGCGCTTCGCCGGTGATCGCGGCAAATGCCTCGCCCCGCAGCGCGCCGGCTGCACCCGTGGCTTCGATGCAATCCTCGCCCGCGCGCGCCAGTTCTGCGCCGCGTGCCGTCGCCGAGGCATCCGCGCGGACGCAAATGATCGCGCCGCTGCCGGACGTGCAATCCGCGCCGGCGCTGAAAATTGCCAGCTTTCCGGAACTGGTGGCGCTCGCCGGCGAAAAACGCGATCTCCTGACCAAGGCGGCACTCGAGGCCGACGTCCGCCTGGTCCGGATCGAGGACGGTCGGCTGGAGGTGACGCTGGAGCGCAGTGCTGCGCGGACGCTGATCAACGATCTCTCCCGCAAGCTGGAGCAATGGACGGGGCGGCGCTGGACCGTGATCGTGTCCAACGAAGCCGGGCAACCGACATTGCGTTCGCAGAACCAGAGCGAGCGGAACCAGCGCGAGCGCGCCGCCGAATCCGATCCGCGAGTGAAGGAAGTGCTGGCGCGATTTCCCGGCGCCAAGGTGGTCGAAGTACGCAAGCTTGCCCCCGAGCCGCCGGAATCCGATGTTAGCGGTGAAGACCCGACGGATCTTTCCGACAGCGACGATTAATAGCAATTTCCAAGGGAATGATTGATGGCTGATTTTCTCGGCATGATGAAACAGGCGGCGCAACTGCAATCGAAGATGCAGGCGATGCAGGAAGAACTCGGCCATGTCGAGGTCGAGGGCATCTCGGGCGGCGGCCTGGTCACCGTGCGCATGACCGCGAAGATGGAAGTGAAGGCCGTCAAGATCGACCCGTCGCTGATGAAGGTGGACGAGCGCGAGATCCTCGAAGATTTGCTGGTGACTGCGCACAACGACGCGCGCCGCAAGGCGGAAGCCGCGATGCAGGAAAAAATGCAGTCGCTGACCGGCGGCCTCGGGCTGCCGCCGGGCCTGGGTCTTGGCTGAAACATGCCTTCTGCCGTTGCCGGTCCCGAAATCGAACGTCTGATTCAGTTGTTGGCGCGGCTGCCGGGACTTGGCCCGCGCTCGGCGCGCCGCGCGGCATTGCATCTGATCAAGAAGCGCGAAGCGCTGATGACGCCGCTTGCCGGCGCGCTGCAGGTGGCGATCGACAAGATCCAGGTTTGCAAGATCTGCGGCAATATCGACACCCAGAATCCCTGCACGGTATGCACCGACCCGCGGCGCGATCCGGCGATCATCGTCGTGGTCGCCGACGTCGCCGATCTCTGGGCGCTGGAGCGGGCCAATGCGACCAACGGACTTTATCACGTGCTCGGCGCGACGCTGTCGCCGCTCGATGGCGTCGGGCCGCAGGACCTGACCATCGATGCGCTGGTGGCGCGCGCGCATGATTCGCGGGTAAGCGAAATCATCCTCGCCTTGAATGCCACCGTCGACGGCCAGACCACCGCACACTACATCACCGACCTCCTGCAGGAGGCGGGCGTCAAGGTGACGCGGCTGGCGCATGGAGTGCCGGTCGGCGGCGAACTCGACTATCTCGATGAAGGCACGCTGTCCGCAGCCATGCGGCAGCGCACATTGTTCTGACAATCACGGACGGAAATGAACGACATGACGAGACGGCGACTAGGCAGGCGATTGGTTTTGGTGACAGTCATTGCGGCGGCGTGCGCGGCGCCTGCCTTGGGGCAGCAGGCCGAGAGCGCGCCCAAGGGCGCCAGGTTGATCAATGCGGGTGACGTGCTTTCGGGCCAGCTCAATGCCCTGCGCACGCGCGGTGCCAAAAAGGGAAAACGCGTCGCGACCTATCAGCTCACCAGCGAACCGCGCCGGCTGCCGCCGCCAAACGGGCTTTGCGGTCTGGAGACCGGTCCGGAAACCTTTCAGATCGTCACCAGCAATGACGCGCAGGCCGCGCAGTTGAAGGGTTTCGTCGGCAAGGAAGTCTCGGTGAAAGTCGACGAGGTCGCCTGCGCGCAGGACGCCGGGCAGTACAGCGAAGCCGTGGTCACCAAGTGGAGCGTGGTGACGAAGCATTGAGGCGAACGACAGCTAAACTTTGGTCTCCAGCCCCTCAAAATGTCCGCGCCGCTGCAGCCACGCCAGCAGGATCAGGCTCGGCACCGCGACCGCGACGCAGATCGCAAAGAACAACGGCCAGCCCGTCGCCTTTGCCACGTAGCCCGCGCCCGAGGACAAATAAGTGCGCCCCACGGCGGCGAGCGCCGTCAGCAGCGCGTATTGGGTCGCGGTGTGCAGCGGGTTCCTGCACAGCGCCGACAGATAGGCGACGAAGATCACGGTGCCGATGGCGCTGGTGAAATTCTCGGCGGTGATGGCGAAGGCCAGCGCCCATTCGTTGACGCCGGCCAGCGCCAGCCACGAGAACGACAGGTTGGCTAGCGCCTGCAGCACGCCGCCGATCCACAGGCTGACGCCCAGCGAATAGCGCCGCGCCACGAAACCGCCGGCAAAGCCGCCGATCAGGGTCGCGGCCAGGCCGACGCCCTTGACGATGGCGGCATAGTCGTTGCGGGAGAAACCGAGGTCGATCACGAATGGCGCCGTCATGGTGCCGGAAAACGCGTCGGTGAACTTGAACAGCACCACGAAGGCGAGTGCTGCGAGCGCGTCTTTCCGGACCAGGAATTCCGAGAATGCGCCGACCGCGGCATGCAGCACCCGCACGAAAGCGGTCTCCGCCTGCGTCGCGGCTTCCGCGCGCACCGACGGTTCGGGCTCGGTGGCGGCCAGCGCCGTGACGGTACCGATCAGCACCAATGCCGCCATCGCCACGTAGCCCCACATCCACGCCGAGGCGCGCGCGATGCCGGTGCTTTCGAAGCCGCTCACCATGAACAGGGCGCCCGCGGTCGAGACCAGCATGCCGATGCGATAGGCGGCGACATAGGACGCCATGCCGGCGGCTTGCTCGCTTTCGGGCAGGCTCTCGACGCGAAACGCATCGACCACGATGTCCTGGGTCGACGACATCGCGGCGACCAGCAGCGCGCCGAGAGCCACGAATAGAGGCGAGCGCGCCGGATCGGTCAGCGCCAGCAGCAGGATGGCGCCGATCAGCAGCAGTTGCGAGAACACCAGCCAGCCGCGCCGGCGGCCGAGCCGCCGCGTGAAGAACGGCACATGCAGCGCATCCACCAGCGGCGCCCACAGGAATTTCAGCGTGTAGGGCGTGCCGACCAGCGCGAACAGGCCGATGGTGCCGAGATCGACGCCGGATTCGCGCATCCAGACCAGGAGCGTCGATCCCGACAGCGCCAGCGGCAGCCCGGACGAAAAGCCGAGCAGCAACACGATCAGGACCCGGCGCTGCAGGTAGACGGCGATACTGTCGCGCCACGAGGCACGAGGTTTTATTTCGGGAAGGCCGTCGGGCGCACCGGTCATGCCGCAGTGCTAGCAGATTCGGACGCAACAAATGACAATGTCATCCCCCGGCTTGACGGCTAGTTCGCCGTCATCATCCGCCATCCGGTCCGGCCGGACGACAGGCTCCGGCGGCCGATCCAGCATTCCGCGCAGCCTGAGTTCACCAACAGCCTCCTCGTATTACTGGATGGCCTGCCTTCGCGGGGCATGACGGGAACCGAGAGAACGATAAGGAAAATTGAGAGCTGGCTATGCTTAGGCACAGATCGTCCCAACTGGGATTGGTGTGCTGCGCCGACCTACTCCCCAGCCTGCAGCTTGCGCGGCAGCGGGAATAGCTCGGGCGCGCCTGGTTTGACGATGCGCGGGAGTTCGGCAGGCCCTTCGCTCTTGCTGAAATCGAGTTCCTCGATCCGTCCGGCGCGCTTTTCGATCTTGTCGGCTGAGATCAGGATCTGACGGACATCCTCGTTGGCGTCGGAAAAATGCTTCTGCAGTTTCAGCACGCGGTCGCGCAGCCGTCCCAGATCGTCGCCGAGGTTGAGCACTTCGGTGCGGATCTGATCGGCGGCGTCGCGCATCCGTGCGTCCTTGAGGATCTGCTGCATCACCTGGATCGCCAGCATCAGCAGCGACGGCGACACCAGCACCACACGGGCACGGTAGGCCTTCTGGATCACGTCGTCGAAACCGTCGTGAATCTCCGCATAGACCGATTCCGACGGCACGAACATCAGCGCGGTATCCTGGGTCTCGCCGGCGATCAGATATTTCTCGGCGATGTCGCTGACATGCTTCATCACATCGGTGCGCAGCCGCATGGTGGCGGATTTCTTCTCCTCATCCGAGCGGGCGTCGTGCAGCGCGGTCATCGCCTCCAGCGGAAACTTCGCGTCGATGCAGAGCGGCCGCTGGTCCGGGAGGAAAACCACGCAATCCGGCCGTTTGCCCGACGAGAGCGTGAACTGGAATTCGTAGGAACCCTTGGGCATGCCGTCCTGGACGATCGCTTCCATCCGCGCCTGGCCGAACGCGCCGCGCGATTGCTTGTTGGCGAGCACGTCGCGCAGCGTCGTCACCTGTGACGTAAGGTCGGTGAGATTCTTGTGCGCGTTGTCGATGATGCCGAGCCGTTCATGCAGCACGCGCAAGCTATCCATGGTGTTGCGCGTGGTCTGTTCCATCGATTGGCCGACGCGATGGGTCACCGAATCCAGCCGCTCGTTGACGGCGCGCGCCATGTCGGCCTGGCGGCCCGCCAGCGCCTGCCCCATCGCATCGACGCGGCCGGTGGCCTCGCTCTGGGCTCGCAGCATTTCGCTCAGGCGGTCTTCAAGTTCGTCGGCGCGCATCGCCTGCGCCATCGCCAGTTGCATCCCGCGGCGGCCCGACCGCGCGACCGCGATGGCAATGCACAGCAGCAACACCAGCGCCGGCGCGCCGAAGCCGATCAGCGCCGCGCCGGTACGAATCGGCCAGTCGCCGACCATGAAAAGAATCTCGTTCATGTCGCCCTTGTAGCCGATTCGGAGGCAAGCGCGAACGAAGAGGGAACGTTTCCGGTAAATGATGGATTAATTTTCGTGGTTAATGCCGGCTTAACATTCATGGTTAGAGATGGGTTAACAGGCGACCGCGCCGGATTGACCCCGGCAAATCAGCAGCTTAAATCGCCCGACATGGCCATTCGTGAAATTATCGTCCTGCCGGACAAGCAGTTGCGGCTCGTCTCCAAGCCGATCGAAAAAGTCACGGCGCAGGTGCGCAAGCTCGCCGACGACATGTTCGAGACCATGTATGCCGCCCCCGGAATTGGGCTCGCGGCCATCCAGGTCGCGCAGCCGCTGCGGCTGATTACGATGGATCTCGCCAAGAAGGACGAGGATGGCGAGAGCCAGCCGCGGCCGCGCGTCTTCATCAATCCCGAAATCCTGTCGTCATCGGAAGAATTGTCGGTTTATGAGGAAGGCTGCCTGTCGATCCCGGAATATTACGAGGAAGTGGAGCGGCCGGCGCAGGTGCGCGTACGCTTCACCGATCTCGACGGCAAGGTGCATGAGGAAGACGCCGACGGCCTGTTCGCCACCTGCATCCAGCACGAGATCGATCATCTCAACGGCGTGCTGTTCGTGGATTATCTGTCGAAGCTGAAGCGCGACCGCGTGCTGAAGAAGTTCACCAAGGCCGCCAAGCGCGCGGAGTAAATGAAAAGCATCAGTGTCGCACCTTGCTCGGTCTGCTCTCTCCCCCCTTGTGGGGGAGAGGTGAGGGGGGGTGCCGCGGGTTCGATGCTTGTGGTTTACCCCTCTCCCTAACCCTCCCCCACAAGGGGGGAGGGAACGCACCGAGCCAGCATTATGCCTCTCCGACTGATCTTCATGGGCACGCCCGATTTCGCGGTGCCGACGCTGCTCGAGCTTGTCGCGCATGGCCATGCGATCGCAGCGGTCTACACCCGAGCGGCAAAGCCTGCCGGACGGGGCATGAAATTGCAGCCGACGCCGGTGGCAGCAGAGGCGCGACGGCTCGGCATTCCCGTGCTGACGCCGGCCACGCTCAAAGCGCCGGAAGCACTTAGAGAATTTCGCACGCATAACGCGGATGCGGCCGTCGTGGTGGCCTATGGCATGATCCTGCCGCAAGCCATTCTCGATGCACCAAAGCTCGGCTGCTTCAATCTGCACGCCTCGCTGTTGCCGCGCTGGCGCGGCGCTGCTCCGATCAACCGCGCCATCATGGCGGGCGATACCGAGACCGGCGTGATGGTGATGAAGATGGACGCCGGCCTCGATACCGGCGACGTGGCGATGGCCGAGCGGCTGGGTATTACCGATGCGATGACCGCGGCCGATCTGCACGATGCGCTGGCGCCGCTCGGGGCTGATCTGATGGTGCGCGCGATGGGCGCACTGGAACGCGGCCGGCTGCAGCTCAGCAAGCAAAGCCAAGCCGGCGTGACCTACGCCGCCAAGATCGAGAAAGCCGAAGCGCGGATCGACTGGAACAGACCGGCACGCCAGGTGCTTCGCCATATTCACGGGCTGTCGCCGTTTCCCGGCGCGTGGTGCGAGATGCCGATCGAGGGCGAACTGGCACGCGTCAAAATCCTGCGCTGCGCATTGACGGACGGTTCCGGCACGCCCGGCGATCTGCTCGATGACAGGCTTGAGATTGCCTGCAAGGATGGCGCATTGCGGTTTCTCGAACTGCAGCGCGCCGGCAAAGGCGTGATGAAAGCGGAAGAATTTCTGCGCGGCACCCCGTTGAAGCCGCCGATACGGCTCACCTGATGCCCCGTTACAAACTTACCATCGAATATGACGGCGCGCCGTTCTGCGGCTGGCAGCTCCAGGACAATGGTCCGTCGGTGCAGGGCGCGCTGGAGAACGCGGTCAAGGCGATCTGCGGCGAGCCGGCTCGCGTTCATGGCGCCGGGCGCACCGATGCCGGCGTGCATGCGCTGGGACAGGTGGCGCATTGCGACATTGCCAAGCATTTCGTGCCCGGACGCTTTCGCGACGGGTTGAACGCGCATCTGCGGCCGCATCCGATCGGGGTGCTGTCCGCGGAGATCGTGCCGGATACATTCGATGCGCGTTTTTCGGCGAGGCGGCGGCATTATCGTTATCGCATCAGCAATCGCCGGGCCAATCTGGCGCTCGACATCGGTCATGTCTGGCGGCTGCCGCGGCCGCTCGATACCGACGCGATGCACATCGCCGCGCAAAAACTGGTCGGCAAGCACGACTTCACCACGTTTCGCGACACCGAGTGCCAGGCCAAGTCGCCGGAAAAGACCCTCGACCAGCTCGACGTCGTCAGGAACGGCGATGCCCTCGACATCGTGACCTCGGCGCGCTCGTTCCTGCACAGCCAGGTGCGTTCGATGGTCGGCTCGCTGGTGTGGGTCGGCGAAGGCCGCTGGAGCGCCGACGATCTTGCCGCAGCGTTGGCCGCCCGCAGCCGTGCCGCCTGCGGACCTGTTGCTCCGCCGGACGGGCTCTATCTGGTGCGGGTGGATTATTAAGTTGGTGCTGGCGCTTCTTAACCTCTCCCCGCAAGTGCGGGGCGAGGGAGATAGAGAGAGTTATCCGAAATACCGATCCAGCACGCCGCGATAAATCCTGGTCAGCTTCTCCAGATCGGAAACCGGCGTGCGCTCGTCGATCTGGTGCATGGTCTGGCCGACCAGGCCGAACTCGATCACCGGGCAATAGCCGGCGATAAAGCGTGCATCCGAGGTGCCACCGCTGGTGCTCAATTCCGGCTTGCGGCCGGTGACGTGCTCGATAGCGGCGACCGCCAGATCGGTGAAGGCACCCGGTTTGGTCACGAACACGTTGGCGTTCGACGGCTCCCATACGATCCTTGCGTGGATGCGATTCCCCGCCGCCTTGGTGACGCGCTCCTCGATCAGGGTCCGCAATGTCTCCTGGGTGTGGTGATCGTTGAAGCGGATATTGAATTTCGCGCGCGCCTGTCCGGGGATCACATTGCCGGCGGTGTTGCCGACATCCACCGAGGTGAATTCGAGGTTCGACGCCTGGAACTGGGCGCTGCCATGGTCGAGCGGCTCGTCGCTGATCGCCACGATCAGGCGGGCGATATCCGGCACCGGGTTCGACGCGCGGTGCGGATAGGCGACATGACCCTGCCTGCCGTCGACATACAGCGTGCCCGACTGGGAGCCGCGGCGGCCGATCTTGATGCAATCGCCGAGTTCCTCGACATTGCTGGGCTCGCCGAGCACGCAGTGGTCGAATTTCTCGCCGCGCGCGGCGACCCATTGCAGCAGCTTGACGGTGCCGTTGACCGCGATGTCTTCCTCGTCGCCGGTGATCAGAAACGAGATCGAGCCTTTGCCATTTTTGCCGGGCTTGCCGCCGTTGTCGGCGAGATAGTTGAGCGCCGCGGCGACGCTGCAGGCGATGCCGCCCTTCATGTCGACGGCGCCGCGCCCGTACAGAAAACCGTCCTGCACATCGCCCGCGAACGCGCCATGGGTCCACGCGGCCTCGTCGCCCGGCGGTACCACATCGGTGTGCCCGGCAAAGGTGATGAGCGGCGCGCTGTCGCCGATACGGGCATAGAGGTTGTCGACATCGGCAGCGCCGGGCTCGCTGAAGGTGACGCGGTGGAGTTCGAAGCCGGCGGCGCCCAGGATATTTTCCAGCACGCCGAGCGCGCCGGCATCCGCCGGCGTTACCGATCGGCAGCGCAGGAGGTCGCGGGCAATGGAGAGGGCGTCAGTCATTGCTTGCCCGATTCAGTCCCGCAACAGCTCGTTGATGCTGGTCTTGGAGCGGGTCTGCTCGTCGACGGTTTTGACGATGACGGCACAGGACAGCGCCGGACCCGGCGAGCCGTCTTTCAGCGGCCGCGCCGGCCGCGATCCCGGCACCACCACCGCATATTCCGGTACTTCGCCGATATAGACCTTGCCGCTGTCGCGATCGATGATCTGGGTCGACGCGCCCAGGAACACGCCCATCGCCAGCACCGCGCCCTTGCGCACGATCACGCCCTCGGCGACTTCCGAGCGCGCGCCGATGAAGCAGTCGTCTTCGATGATGACGGGTTCGGCCTGCAACGGCTCCAGCACGCCGCCGATCCCGACGCCGCCGGAAATATGCACGCGCTTGCCGATCTGCGCGCAGGAGCCGACCGTGGACCAGGTATCGATCATGGTGTTTTCATCGACATAGGCGCCAAGATTCACAAAGCACGGCATCAGCACGACGTTCCTGGCGATAAAAGCCGAACGGCGGACGATGGCACCCGGCACCGCGCGGAAACCTGCGTCGCGGAATCGATTTTCGCCCCAGCCTTCGAACTTGGAGGGCACCTTGTCCCACCACGATGCCTTGCCGGGGCCGCCGCCGATCGCGCTCATGTCGTTGAGGCGGAACGACAGCAGCACCGCCTTCTTCAGCCACTGATTGACTTTCCACTTGCCGCCGGCCTCGCGCACCGCCACCCGCGCCTCGCCCTTGTCGAGCAGTTCGAGCGCGTGATCGACGGCCTCGCGGACTTCGCCCTTGGTCGAAGTAGAAACGCCGTCGCGGGCATCGAACGCAGCATTGACGGTGGATTCGAGGGAGGCGAGAGACATCGCGGTTTCCTTGGAGGAATTGGTGGTGCAGGCGCGAGCTTTTGTCGGAATTTGGGGAGGGAGAGTCAAGACTCACCGGCATGTCGTCCCGTCGAACCTCACTGGCTCGTCATTGCCGGGTCAAGCCCGGGCATGACGACCGAATGCTCCGCAAAGCAGACGTCTAGCTTTGCACCAGCCTTTCCAGGAACCCGGTCAGGTCGTCGGTGACATGGTCGACGTGAGCTGCGCCACGGCCTTCCAGCTCCCATTCCTCGCGGACGACTTCCCTGGTGCCGTCGGGCACCACCAGCACCGTGGTCATGCCGAGCTGATGCGGCACCACGAGGTTGCGCGCCAGATCCTCGAACATCGCCGAGGCCTGCGGATTGACCGCGTGATCCCGCAGGAATTTCTGATAGGTCTGCGGCGCCGGCTTCGGCTCGAGGTCGGCGGCGATGATATCGAACACCGCCTCGAAATGCCTGGCCAGACCAAGCCGCTGCAAAACCTTGTCGGCATGCTCGGTCGAACCATTGGTCAGGATCAGCTTGCGGCCGGGAAGTCTGGCGATGGCAGCGCCCATCGCCGGGTTCGGCTGCAGCGGCGAATGGTCGATCTGGTGCACATAAGCGAGATAGTCGTCGGCGTGCACGCCGTGCTCGGTCATCATGCCGCGCATCGTGGTGCCGTAGCGCCGGTAATAATCCTTCTGGACGACGCGCGCCTGATCCGCCGGTATCTTGAGCCAGGCGCCGACGAACTCGCCGATCCGCGCGTCGACCTGGTGCCACAGATTGACATGATGCGGATACAGCGTGTTGTCGAGGTCGAACACCCAGGTGTCGATATGGGTGAAGGGACGTTGTGCCTCCGTCATGGCATCGCGAAGCGCAGCGTCTTGCCGCCGCTGCTCATGTCGACGGCGGCAAAGCCGGTTGCGGCGAGGCCGCGAGTGCCGCAGTCGCCCTGTTCGTTGAACTCGAACTTGCTCTCACGCGTGCAAAGCTGGGTGGCGCCGCCCCAGTTCAGCGGCTTGTCCTTGAACTTCACGGTGCGGTTTTCGCCATCGACCGCTTCGGCGAAACTGAAAATCTGCCTGGGCTGACCGGTGACATCGGGATGCAGGCATTTGCCGGGATCGATACGATACCAGCCGCGGCTGATCACGGTCTTGCCGTCGTCGGTGCCGACCGCGGCCATGATCTTGTGCGGCGTGTCGTTGCACCAGGTGAGCCCGGTGGAAGACGGCGATTGCACCGCGTCGATCATTGTGGCGAAGAAGTTCGGCGCCTGGACGATATCGGGCGTCAGCCCGCGATTTTTCAGGAATGCCGCCAGTGCCGCCTGTGTCTTCGGGCCGTCGACGCCGTCGATCGGAGCTGCGTCATAGCCGGCGATCACCAGCAGCCGCTGAATGCCCGCGAGCTTCGCCTGTTCGTCGTCATATTCGCTGTCCTCGGCCAGGTAGGCCACCAGGTTGCCGTCGTCGGTCGCCGTCGGGACGATCTGGGTGAACGGTGCCGGGGTTTGTCCGGCGCGGCACTGACGCGCTGCGGCGATCACGAAATTGTCGGACGCGATGCACAGCGTATCGCCGCCGTTCTGCGGAATCGGAGACGAGCCGTAGACGCCGAGCGCGCGGGCGTTGAGCAGGATGCGGTCGGCGGTCAGGGTGCCCTGGACGACGACGCGACAGGCGGCCGGATCGATCCGGAACCAGCCGCGCGTGGCGGTGGCGGCCTTGTCGTCGATGCCGATCGCAGCCTCGATCACGTAGCTCATGTGATTGCAGAGCTTCAGGTCGGCGTAAGCGGGCGCTGACGAAGCCAGGAACGCGGTCACGGCAGCCGACAGCGCGAACGCCGTCCGCCTCCAGTATCGCCGCATCACGGCGCCGAGCCGGCGCGGGAACGATGAGAACGTGGAAATCGCTGGGGTCACTTGTGTATCAGCGTGCCGGTACCCTGATTGGTGAACAGTTCGAGCAAAACCGCGTGCGGGGTCTTGCCGTCGATGATGACGACGCCCTGCACACCCTGCTCGAGCGAATAGATGCAGGTTTCGACCTTCGGAATCATGCCGCCGGAAATGGTGCCGTCGGCGATCAGCTTGCGCGCGTCCTTTACCGACAGTTCAGGGATCAGTTTCTTCGACTTGTCGAGCACGCCGGGTACGTCGGTCAGGAGCAACAGCCGCTTGGCCTTCAGCGCGCCCGCGACCGCGCCGGCAAAAGTGTCGGCATTGACGTTGAAGGTCTGTCCGGTCTTCGAGGTCGCCAGCGGCGCCAGCACCGGGATCAGGTCATGGCCGATCAACTGGTTCAACAATGTCAGATCGACCTTGTCCGGTTCGCCGACGAAACCGAGATCGACCACCTTTTCGATATTGGAACCCGGATCGACCATGGTGCGCGTCACCTTTGACGCCGTCACCATGTTTCCGTCCTTGCCGCACAGGCCGACGGCCCTGCCGCCGGCCTCATTGATGTAGCCGACCAGTTGCTTGTTGATCGAACCGGCCAGCACCATTTCGACGATCTCGATGGTGGCGGTATCGGTGACACGCAAGCCGGCGGCGAATTCCGATTTGATGCCGAGCCGCTGCAGCATTTGCGCGATCTGCGGCCCGCCGCCGTGCACTACCACCGGATTGATGGCGGTCTGTTCCAGCAAAACGATGTCGCGCGCGAACGCCTTGGCAAGGTCTTCGGCGCCCATGGCATGGCCGCCATATTTAATGACGATGGTTTCCTCGTCATACTGCTGCATATGCGGCAGCGCCTCGGACAGGATGCGGGCCTGATCGAGCGGACTGATATATGGCGCGTCGGTCATGAAGCGGGTCTCATGGTCAGCAGGATGGGGCGGGTTCTATCTGATTGGCGGGCACGGCGCAAAGCATGTCCGCCGCCGTTTCAGGAGGTGCGTCTGGGCCAGGCCGCCGCCACCGCGAGCACCAGCCAGCTCACGATCAGAAGCGTTCCGCCGGTCGGCGCCGCCATCGGGAACAGGCTGTGACCGGCGTATTGCCGCAGCGTCAGGTCGCCGGCGAACAGCACCGCCGCGACCACAAAGCCGAATGCCGCCGCGATCCCGATTCGGCCGTGAATGACGCCGCGTTCGGCCAGCGCCACCACCGCGAGCACGGCGGTGGCGTGAAACAGCAGCATCGAGGAAGCCGACGCCAGCCTGGTCGCGTCGGGCTGATGCGCCGATGCCGCCGCCAGGATGACGCCGTCGCCGCCCATCACGGCGGCCAGAATGACGAGAATGCGCAAACTGCGGGATGTCATCATCAATTGCGCTCGCCGAGCAGGCGCACCATGGCGGCGCGCAGTTCCGGCATCCCGGCGCCGGTGTGGGAGGATGTCACAATCAGCTCCGGAAAGGCAGCCGGATGCCTGGCAAGGGCGGCCAGCGTGTCGGCGGTGCGCGCTTCGAGCTCGGCCGGCTTTACCTGATCGGCCTTGGTGAGGATGATTTGATAACTCACGGCGGATTTATCGAGCGTGTTGAGCACGTCGAGATCGACGTCCTTGAAGCCATGCCGCGCATCGATCAGCACATAGACCCGAGCCAGACTGCTGCGGCCCTGCAGGAATTTATGGATCAACGCGGTCCACGACGCGACTTTGGCCTTGGGCGCCGAGGCGTAGCCGTAACCGGGCATGTCGACCAGCCGGAAGCCCTTGTTCTCGGGGCCTTCGAAGAAGATCAGTTCCTGGGTGCGGCCCGGCGTATGCGAGGTGCGCGCCAGCGCATTGCGCCCGGTCAGCGCGTTGATCAGGCTCGATTTGCCGACATTGGATCGGCCGGCAAACGCGACCTCCACGCCCGCCATCGGCGGCAGCGTTTCGATCGACGGCGAGGCCCAGAAAAACTGCCAGTCGCCGGCGAACAGTTTTCGCCCCTGTTCAATCAGCTTCGCATCGGTGTTGGTGGTCATGCGAAGGGCTTTCCATCGTCATGCCAGACAAGCCCGGCCATGACGGCTTAGGGGATTCTTGCCCTGTTGGCGCCAGGTCGTCAGGTTTTCGACTCGGCCTTCTTGGACGAGAAGGTGGCCTTGAGATTGTCCAGCAGTTCGACCTTCACGCCGTTGCGGCGCATGATGAAGCTCTGTTGCAGCACTGACAGCGTGTTGTTCCAGGCCCAGTAGATCACGAGGCCCGCGGGGAATCCGGCCAGCATGAAGGTGAAGATCAGCGGCATCCAGCTGAAGATCAACTGCTGGGTAGGATCCGGCGGCGTCGGATTGAGCTTCATCTGGAACCACATCGTGATGCCCATGATGATCGGCCAGACGCCGAGCGCGAGATAATGCCCGAACACCGGCACCACGGTCGGATCGAAATGCAGCAGGCCGAACAGGTTGAACAGATTGGTCGGATCGGGCGCCGACAGATCCTTAATCCAGCCGAAGAACGGCGCGTGGCGCATTTCGATGGTGACGAACAATACCTTGTAGAGCGAGAAGAACACCGGAATCTGCAGCGCCACGGGAAGACAACCGGCGATCGGGTTGATCTTCTCCTTCTTGTAGATTTCCATCATCTCCTGCTGCTGCTTCACCTTGTCGTCGGGATAGCGTTCCTTCAGCGCGGCCAGTTGCGGCTGCACCGATTTCATCTTCGCCATCGACGCGTAGGACTTGTTGGCAAGCGGGAAGAACAACAGCTTCACCAGCACCGTCACCAGCAGGATGGCGATGCCGAAATTGCCGACCAGGTGATAGAAGAAGTCCAGCGCCAGGAACATCGGCTTGGTGATGAAATAGAACCAGCCCCAGTCGATCATGAGATCGAAGTGGTTGAGTTCGAGCTGCCTGTTGTAGCCGCCGAGACCCCCGAGCGGAAAGTTGATGCCGACAACGCTGGCTTCCTTGGCGCCGGCAAACAATCGCGCGTTGGCGCTGCCGGTGCCGCCGATCGCGATGGTTTGCGGATTCTCCAGGTAGTCGGTCTGATAGGTACGGATGGCGCCGACGAGATTGGACGAGAACCGGGCCTGCACCTGCGCGTTGGTGTCCGGCAGCAGCGCCGAAGCCCAGTACTTGTCGGTGATGCCGAGCCAGCCATCGGTAGCGTCGAGTTTGACTTCCTTGGTGTCGTCTATCTTCTTGTAGGTGAATTCCTGCAGCCCATGTTCGCCGAGATAGCCGATCAGGCCCTCGTGCAGGATGTAGTAGCCTGAGACCTTCGGGGTGCCATGCCGCGAGATCAGCGCAAACGGATACAGCGTGACCGGCGCATTGCCGACATTGGTGACTTCGTCCTTGATCGAAAAGAGATAGCGCTCGTCGATCGAAATGGTGCGGCGGAAGGTGAGGCCGTCGCCATTGTCGTATTTCAGCGTCACCGGGCTGTTCGGCGCCAGACTGCCTGAGCCTTCCTGCTGCCACACGGTATTCTGGTCGGGAAGCCTTACCGTCGAACCGCTGGCTGGGACCCAGCCGAATTCCGCATAGTAAGGTTCAGCCGTGCCCGAGGGCGAGAATAGCACGATCGCGGGCGAAGCCGGATCGACAGTCTCGCGGAATTGCACCAGCGAAAGGTCGTCGATCCGCGCGCCCTTGAGCGAAATGCTGCCGGCAAGGCGCGGGGTGTCGATCTTGACCCGCGGGGCTGCGGCGATGGCGGTGTCGCGGCTGACCGCGGGCGCCGTCGATGCGGGCTGGGTCATCGCGGGGGCGTTGGCGGATGGCGTCGGCGCCGCACCGGTCTGCGGGGTGGTTCCGCCTCCGTCTGGCGTAGGCTTCACCAACTCGCTCTGGATTTGCTCCGCAGCGCGCCGCTTTTCCATCTGCGGAATGTTGAAGAAGTATTGCCAGCCGATCAGCACGAGGCCGGACAGAATGACGGCGAGGATGGTGTTGCGATTATCGGTCATCGTTCAAGGTCTCGTCATTCGGTCGGTTTGCGGCTTGCGGTCCTGTCACGCGGTGTCTTGTCACGCGGCATCTTGGCACGCGGCATCTTGGGCTGCCGCTTGAGGCGATCGAGCGCCGAGCGGAGATCGTCGAGCATGGTCGCAAAGTCGCGGGTCAGCGCGTCACGACGGCCGACTAGCACATAATCACTGTGCGGTCGCATTGATATGACGTCCAGCCGCTTCACCAATTCGCGAAGCCGGCGCCGGATGCGGTTGCGCTCGGTGGCGGTGCCGTTCTTTTTGGTAACGGTAAAGCCGACCCGGATCGGGCCGTCATCGTCGCGATGGCGGCTTTGCACCACGAAAGCAGCGCTGCCAGCCCGCGCGCCATTGGCAACGGCGAGGAAGTCCGCCCGCTGCCTTAACCGATCCATGGTGAAATCTCCGGGAAGCCCGGCTCAGGCGCTCAGACGCTTGCGGCCCCGCGCGCGGCGCGCGGCGAGGACCTTGCGGCCGCCGGCGGTCGCAAGGCGGGCGCGGAAGCCGTGACGGCGCTTGCGCACCAGTTTGCTGGGTTGATAAGTCCGCTTCACGGGTCGTTCTCCGCTGACCGGGCAATATGCCTGATATTGAGATAAGTCCGTTGATGCTGGCCGGCCCAAAACAGGCCATTTCCGGCCCAAATGAGCCGCCCCGGTCGGACCGGGCCATCGCGGACAATTGGCGCGGCTTATACGGGAGCGACCCGTTTTCGTCAATGTTGCCGGGTATCGTCGCCAAGGTTCTTCGAAACGGCGCAATTGGCTCGAATATATCAATATTTCCGGTGTTTTCCGTGCGAGGATGGCGGCTTGGAACCATCGGACATTAGCGATCCGTAATTTGACCGGTTGTGGTGCAAAACGCATCCTCGAAAACATCCGGTGTTGAAGCCGGATTTGGCGTCGAAGGCAGATAGATATCGTGTCAGTGATCGACGAACAGGCCACAATTCCACCGCGGCGGCCCCTGCCTCCGCGCCGGCTGGGCCTGTCCGGCAAGCTCCTGCTGCTGACCATTCCGCTGGTGATGATCGCAGGGTTCCTGATCTACGTGCCCGCGATTGCGAATTTCCGGATGAACCGGCTCAACGACCGGCTGGCGGCGGCGAACACCGCAGCACTGGTGCTGGATGCCGCGCCCTCGGGCATGGTTCCGGATTCGCTGGCGCGGCAAATCCTGACCAGCATCGGCGCCCGCGCGGTCGCCATCAAGATGGGGCAGCAACGCCGTCTGCTGGCCAGCGCCGATCTGCCGCCGGCGATCGATCACGACATCGACATGCGGTCCATGACGGTGTGGTCCGCGATCGTCGATTCGTTCGAGGTCATGCTTGAAAACGGCAATCAGGCGATCCGCGTGATCGGGCCGGCGCCCGGCGGCGCGCAATTCATCGAGGTCGTGATCGATGAATTGCCGCTGCGTCAGGCGATGTACCGGTTTTCCCGCAACCTGCTCGGGGTCTCGCTCGGGATCGCAATGCTGACCGCGGGGCTGGTGTATCTGGCGCTGCATTACCTGTTCGTGCGGCCGATGCGGCGTCTGACCGCAAGTCTGGTCGGCTTCCACGAGGATCCTGAAAGCTCGGCGCGGATCATCGTGCCGAGCCAGCGCGGCGACGAAATCGGCGTCGCCGAACGCGAATTGTCCGACATGCAGCGCGACCTGGTGTCGATGCTGCATCAGAAGAGCCGGCTCGCAGCACTCGGTCTTGCGGTATCGAAGATCAACCACGATCTGCGCAACCTTTTGGCGTCCTCGCAACTGCTGTCGGACCAGCTCGCCAGCGTACCGGATCCGCGGGTGCAGCGCTTCGCGCCGAAACTGATGCGCTCGCTGGAGCGCGCCATCGCGTTCTGCCAGTCGACGCTGTCCTATGGCCGCGCGCAGGAGGCCGCACCCGACCGCCGCATGATCCTGGTCGAACCCGTGGTGGCCGAGGTCCGCGAATCCGCAGGCCTTGCTTCGGATGCGTCGATTACCTGGATCAGCGCGATCGAACGCGGGCTGACCATCGATGCCGACCCCGATCAACTGTTTCGCGTCCTGCTCAACCTCGTGCGCAACGCCGCGCAGGCGCTTGAAGGCCGGCCCCGCGGTGATGCCGCGACCATGCAGATTCGCATCACCGGACGCCGCGAGGGCTCGGTCGCGATCATCGAGGTGTCCGACACCGGCCCCGGCGTGCCGGCCAGGGCCCGCGATCATCTGTTCGAGGCGTTCCAGACCTCGGGCCGTATCGGCGGCAGCGGGCTGGGCCTGGCGATCGCCGCCGAACTGGTCCGCGCCCATGGCGGTGACATTCATCTGGTGGAGGGCACCATCGGCGCGACCTTCCGGATCGCCATACCGGATCGGCCGGTGGAACTGATGAGCGTGCGCAATGAACGGGCACGGGCGTAATCACGGCGCAGCCTGCCGCTTTTTGGCGGCTTCTTGAGATGCGGAAGGACCGGGAGATGACAGCTTCCGGACCTTGCCAAGTTCGGCCGGAGCCGGTAGCTATGGCGCGCTTTCGCGGCCTCTCACATGTTTTCCGAATGCACGCGGCATCGGCGGGCTTTATGCCCTGAAATGTCAGCGAAACACGCGCCCGTAGCTCAGCTGGATAGAGCACCAGACTACGAATCTGGGGGTCAGGAGTTCGAATCTCTTCGGGCGCGCCATTTGCCGGTTTATTGAACTCGAAGACTGTGTTCGGACACTATTATGCCGACCAGGCGAGTTTTAAATGCACGTCCGATCACGATTTCAGCGGGCTCCCGCTCTTCCAGGACTTGGCGTAGCAGAGGCGATGCGCTTCAGTTGGACCGGCCTGATCCTGGCGCCGCTGCCGGTGCCGCTGTTGTTTTGCGCGGCGATGCTGGGTTTTTTCCAGGGCGAGCGTTCGGCACTGTTGTTCCTGATCCTGTTGGTCCCGAGTTGCATCGTCTCCTACGGAACCACCATATTCCTGTTCCTGCCCTCGCTGTTTCTGCTTTCCTGGTGGCGGCCAATGACGGGCATGAGGGTCTGCCTGCTCGGCCTGGTGCTGGGCGCGGCGGTATTCGTTCCGCTGACATTGATGGAATGGAAGGGCAGCGGTCCGGATTCGGGACCGCCGACAGAGACTTTCCTGGCGTTCTTCCTGCGCTGGGCCGCCGATCCGATCACGGTCCTGTATCCCCTGGCCGGGCTGATAACCGCAGGGTTGTACTGGTGGCTGGGGACGTGGCGTCGCGATCGCGCGGCGGCGCGCCGAACGGCGATCGTGCGTTAGCCCGCCGCAGTCATGCCCGCCGCGATCGCCATCACCCAAGCTTCAGCCGGTAGAAATCCGTTGCCGTCTTCGAGAACAGGGCGGTTTTTTCGGCGTCGCTGTATTGCGCGGCGAGGCGCTTGAAGGCGTTGAAGATCACCTGATAGCTGCACTGGCCCTTGTCGGGCGGAAAGTTGCTTTCGAACATGCCGCGTTCGGGGCCGAAGGCGTCGATACAGGTCTCGATATAGGGACGCCACGCCTCGGCCGCCTCTTTTGACGAGGGCGGCCTCGGTCGTTCGTGAAAATCATAACCGAGCAGGCGCATCGCGAGGCCGCCAAGCTTCACCACGACATTGGGGCATTTTGCAATTTCGAGGATCGCCGCTTTCCAGACCTTGAAAACCTCCTCGCGGTTGGCATAACCGCCGAGGCCGACCGGTCCGCCGCAATGATCGAGCACGATTCGCGTCTGCGGAAACGCACGGGCCAGATCGGTCAATTCACCGATCTGCGGATGAAACAGCCACGCATCGAAACTTAAGGCCAGCGGCGCGAGACAGGCAAAGCCCTTGCGGAATGTCGGGTCCAGCAGCAGGCCTTTCGGGCGCGTCGCATACATGCCGGCGACATCGGCGTCGGCATCCCATGCCGAGGAATGCCGGATGCCGCGAAAACGGCCGCCACCGGCGGCGATCTCGGCTTCGAGAACGTCGCGTGCGCCCTCGCCCAGCAGGAGATTGGCGTGGCCGACGATGCCGGCGCAGATCGCTGCGGGACCGTAGCCGCCGCTTGCGCTCATCGCCGCGGCGCCGTTGGCGAACTCGATCTCGCCGACCGGGCGCAACGCTTCGGGTCCCCTGGCGCGGTACATCGAGCGCGCCTCGACATAGACGGTCGCGACAATGTTGTGGCCGGATGCGATGTCGGCAGTAATTTCCTCGATCAGGTAGCGTTGCCCGCCGCGATCCCATAAATGATGGTGCGGATCGACGATCGGGCGCGCGGGATCGATGATTTCCTCGGTGTGTTGCGCGAGCCAATCCTCGCGCGGATCGGCATAGAGCCCGCTCCTGGTGGTGGGCAGTGTGCTGGCCATCAATCGTCACTCCCTGATTTTTTATTGTTGGCGTGATTTGTAGGGGAGGGTTCAAACCCCGTCCAGAATAATCACCGTCGGCGTGCCCGGCAGCGTCTCCCGCGAAATCCGCAGGGTCCGCTCGGTACGGACGTCGATCGCGAACTGCTCGCCGATCCGGCGCATGAATTCGTCGAGCGGTGTCATGAAGCGATGCATCGGCAGCACGACGGACGCGCGCAGCCGGCGCGTGATATCGGAAATGCCGTCGAGCGACATGGTGTAGGTGCCGTCGATCGGCACCATCGCGATATCGAGCCGGCCGATCGCCGCGAACTGGGTGTCGTCGAGCTTGACATGCAGGTGACCGAGATGACCGATGCAGAGGCCGGCGACCTCGAATATGAAAATCGAATTGCCGTCCTTGATCATTTCCGCGTTCGGATCGTCGCCGAAATAGCGGCGGATGTCGGTCGTCACATTGCGGATCAGCACGTCGCCTATCAGTTGGTTGATTTTTGCGGGCCCGCCGTCATCGTTCCAGCCGTGCAGCACATGGGGAATGCGCGGATCGGGAAACAGCGTGTAGTGCGTGGAGTGCGCGCGGTTCATGGTGACGACGTCAGGCAGGCGGCCGATGGTGTAGGCGCCGTTGTAGTCGGTCACGATCCGCACGCCGCCGGGCGTATCGATGTAATAGGTCGAATGACCGGCATAGGTGATTGCGACTTCGCTGGTGTTGGCGTCGGCTTGCCGAAAACCGACCGGCGTGACGCGCGGCGGCGCATTCGCCATCGCCAGACACTCGCTGCGCGGGACATCCTCAGCCGCGGCGGAGGCGATCAGCGAACCCAGAACAGCAAGGACGACAGGGAAGAATCGCAACATCGACAACGGCCCATCGCGCGGTGAGGCCTGTACTCTATCGCGCAATCCTGCGGCGGCAATCACTTGTCGGAGAGGACGTCTTGCGATCAGCCGCGCCGCGGGCTGATCTTCCAGGTCGCCGCCAATATTGCAGCGGTCATCAGGCCGGTAATCAACGCGGCGATGGGGATCGACAGCGCCAGTGCCGCGGTCGCGGCCCATCCGATCGAGGAGAAGGCCTCCGCGAATGTCGCCAGCCGCGACGAGGTCTGGCGGCGGCGAAACTGGCTGCGCCGGGCCTGCACGCGAAACCAGAGCTGTATCGCGGTCGCCGATGCCGCCGCGGTCACGACGCCGAACGCGGTGACCGCGGCCTGCAACGGTGAGGCAAATACAAGTGCCGCGATCAGCGGCGCGAATATCACGCCGATCGCGACCAGCACCACCTCGACCTTGGCGCGGATCACGCGCGATGGCTGCAGCGGCGCGGTCGCCACCAGGTCGGAAGCGTCTTCGCCGGATATCGTAAGCCATGCGAGGCCACCCGCGAGCTGGCCCGCCGCCATCACGATAACCGGCGTGACCAGCACAATGGCGGCGGAGCTGGCGAAACTCCGCCACAGCATCAGCGCCGGCGGCAGCAGATAAAGCAATTGCATCAGTGTCTGCGACACCAGCCAAGGATCGCGCCGCAACAGCACGAATTCCTTCCAGCGCAGCGCCTGCTGCCGCGAACCGGCACGGAACGGCGCAGCGCGCGAGCCGCGCTGAACAGGCGAAGCGTTCGACGAAGCGCTGACGACGGTATCGGCAAACCGCGGCGAGAAAATCGCCATCACAACGCCGAGCAGTACGAGTCCGGCGGACAGCAACAGCACGAGCGCCTCGCCGTCGCCGAGGGCGGCGCGCGCGGGCCACCAGATCACGCTCCCAAGGTCCGGTGCGAACGCCGCCGCGGCGTCCGAAGTCAGAACCGCAAACCGCGACAGCGTGCCGTAGGACAGGATCGCGGCGATCTGCAACGCGATCACAAAACCCGCGCCGATGATCGCGGCGAGAATTTGCGCGACCAATCGCGTCCGGCTCGGGCCGATCATCCAGAACAGCACGATGGTGACCGCGATCGCGATCGCCGCCGCCGACAGTCCGATGGCGATGACGACGCCGAAAGCCGAAAACCACCTGAAGCCGCCGCCGATCATGAGGACATCGACAAAGGGCGCCGACAGCAATAGGGCCATCGCGATGACGGATAGCGCGATCGCCGCTATGCGAACCGAAAACACGTTGGTCAGCCTGACCGGCGACGACATGATCAGGTCGAGATCGGCGCGCGCATAAAACACCCGCGTCACGGATTCGATCGCCTGCGACAGCATCAGGGCCCAGGCCAGGAACAGGGTCGCGCTGATGACGATAAGGGTGGATTTGTCGAACGGCCCTCGCGGGCCGGCAAAGCGGCCGATCACGGCATAGGCCGGCAGATGCATGACCGCGGCAAACACGATCAGTCCTATCAGCGCGCTGCGTTTTTTCCAGCGGCCGGCCGTCATCATCGCCAGCCATTCGCGCCATGCCAGCCGGATCTCGTGCCGGGCAAACCAGGTCAGGGCCGCGGCCGAGCTCTTGCCGCGGCGGCCTCGACATCGACCAGCGCGATGAACATGTCCTCGAGGCTGGTGTCGTTCTGACCGTTCTGCTGGCGCAGCTCGGTCAGCGTGCCTTCGGCGACAAGCCGTCCCGAGGCGATGACGCCGATGCGGTCGGCCATCCGCTCGGCCACTTCCAGGATATGGGTGGTCATGATGACGGTGCCGCCGGAGCGCACGCGCTCCTGCAGCAAGCCCTTGACGTGGCGCGCGGAGACGGCGTCGAGGCCGGTGAGGGGCTCGTCGAGGATGATCAGGCGCGGGTCGTGCACCAGCGCTCCTGCGAGCGCGACCTTCTGGCGCATGCCCTTGGAAAATCCCTCGCAGCGTTCATGCAGATGCAGCTCCAGCCCGAGCGAGACCAGCAGATCGCGCGCGGCTGGTTCCGACACCGCGGGATCGATGCCCCAGAGGCCGGCGACGAATTCGAGGTATTCCAGCGGCGTCAGCTTGTCGTAGATCATCGGCTCGTCGGATACCCATGCCGTGACCTGCTTGGCGGCGACGGAGTCGCGCAAAGCGTCGATGCCGAGTACCGACACCGAACCGGCGTCGGGCCGCAGCAGTCCGGCCACCATGCGCAATGTCGTGGTCTTGCCGGCGCCGTTCGGCCCGAGCAGAGCATAGAACTCGCCGGTGCGGATGGTGAGGTCGAGCGAGTCGACCGCGAGGCGATCGAAACGCTTTGTTAACCCTCGCACTTGCAGCGCGGATTCGCCGGGCTTCATGGTGTCGGAGCATTCCAGGTTCTGGTTTCGCTGCGAACCATGGACCCAAGAACTTTCGGCGCGGTGAATCGGGGGCGGCAAATCCCACCGATGCCTCAGGAGCCGCCGACGAGCTTGGGCGTCAGAGCAAAAGGCTGGATCGATTACTGCACGCCATAGCGTGCGAAGTCGTCGCCAATCTTCGCCCGGATTTTCCTTGCCGCTGACATGTCGGCATCGCTGCCCACGGCGTCGCCCTTCTTGCGCTTGGCAAGACCACGTCCATAGAGCGCGCTGGCCAGCTTTGGCTCCAGCCGCAGTGCAGAATTATAATCGTCGATAGCTGGGTCGAATCGGCCCATCTTCATGTA
Organism: Bradyrhizobium sp.; assembly: GCF_004799405.1. Taxonomy (GTDB): domain Bacteria; phylum Pseudomonadota; class Alphaproteobacteria; order Rhizobiales; family Xanthobacteraceae; genus Bradyrhizobium. The sequence goes on along the minus strand of NZ_SSMW01000151.1, from coordinate 5,974 downwards.
GGTCAACGCTCGGGAGTCAAATGTCGCGGCATCGGTCGGCTCCGACTGAAGCGCCCGATTGCAGTCCTCCAGCGCCGCCTGCAGTTCACCAAGGATGGCGCGGGTCCAACATCGTCCACTCCAGGCGGCTTTCAAGCCGGGGTCAAGACGAATCGCCTCATCATAGTCGCGGGCCGCGAGATCGTATGCGTTCTTTTTTTCGTAGGTTTCGGCACGATTAATAAAGGCCTTTGCGTAGTTGGGGTCGAGCCTGATCGCCTCTTCGAAATCCTTGAGCGCGAGATCGTATTCGCCCGTCTTCGAGTAAGCTACGCCGCGGTTGTTGAAGGGCTTGGCGTCAGCTGGATTAAGCTTTATCGATTGATCGAAATCCTTAACGGCGCGGTCGTAGTCCCCCTTTGTGGTATAGGCATCGCCACGATTATTGTAGGCCATAGCCGCAGCCGGCGCGCGTTCGCCCACCGAATCGATCACCGCCGTGCAGCCAATGATTTGGGGTTCAGGCGAGGTGCGATCGCTTCCGTTGCACAACGCGAGGTTCTCGAGAAGGCTCCTGGTGGTAGGGTTTTGCGGCGCTGCCGGTGTCCCAAGCAGTAGCAGGATGAGGATAGGCGCCACGCCGTTGATGATTGTTCCCCTTGCAACAGATTCCATAACTCCCCGACTCTTCGGATAGTGGCTTTGGCAAGCAGTACGTTGTAGCCCGTCGTATATGGCAACTCTCGCACCGAGAACTGCCTGCGCCACAGCGGCAGTTCTAGCACCCTCGACAGATGTTCAAATTCAATTTCTGATCGGGTTTTTGCTGGAGTTGCTGAGCCGGGGGCGCTGCGCCAAGCTTTTTCGCAACCTTACTCTTTCCCTCTTCAATAAGGGTCGAGAATTTGGCTGTACCATCCTCCGAAATTTCGACGTGCGGCGTGGTGCCCCGAATCCCCATGGTGGCGACCGGAGTGTCAATTTTCATGTCGCCAGTCTTCGCTATCTTGCCAGCCACAAAAGTGAACGCTCCCTTGCTCAGGTTGAACAAGGTCGAATTGGACTTCCCCTTTGGATCGTACACGAACTCGTTCAAAACCATGTTGGCGTTGTTCGACAGATTAAATGAGGTGTCATCAGCAAAGTTGATGCTCACCCGGCCATCGGCTCCGGTCCGAACCACATCGCCCTGGTAGACGAGATCGCCAACTTTTGCCTGGCCGGCTTGACTGCCGACATTCGCCTGAACTACCACCGCGTTTACATGTTCAATTGTGACCGAACCCGTGGCGGCTATAACTTTTCCAATGGGGCTCGATGCCGCGTTCTGAACGGCGGGTTGGGCAGGATCGCTTTGCGCTTGAGCCGGACCAGGTAAAAAACCGGGGGCAAGCGAAACAAAGGCCAGCACGGTAATCGTATGCAAATACATGATCCTCCTCCTCCTTGAGAAGGGAGCATATCGGGTACAAAAAATTCGATTCTATCCTAGCCTTCTGAACTTACGATAAAATATGCAGCGGGACTGTAGCATAGTAATGTTTCATCAACAAATAGCCGCAAATTGACTTCATCGGCTTCATCAAAAGATGAGTTTACTCCAGAGAGTTGCTAAAATCGCCCTATTATCAGAGACTTAGACAATTTGGCAAGAAACAGTACGGCTAGCCCCCGCTTTGCTTGTAAACCAAGCCTCGATAAAGCGTTGCTACGCCAACATCCCGTCGAACGGCCGCCTTCAGGCGCCTAACCGCGGCTCGCTGCAGACCGTCCCAATCCGGCTTCCTTAGTTGGAGGATGAGATCACGTCGTTGGAAGATGAGATCAAGTCGCGCTGAACATCCGAGTTAGACGCTGCGGATTGCGCGAGCTGCAGATCTGTGTCGACATACTGCATGACGCCGTGTTGATCGATGACAAACAACGGCCGGTAGTTCCTGACGGACGCGTCCTCGACCATAGCCATGTGGCGATTGTCCAGCGTGAGCCAATGGCCGTCTAGCCGCGCCGCGGCGACGGCGTGATCCTCGTCGTGAATGGTGTCGTGCATGACCACGATCCGCAGGTCGTCGGGCGAAACGCCGGCCATAAGCAATGCGACCAATTTTGCGATCGCGTAATCCTCGCAATCTCCCGCGCCATGCGCGAACGTGACCAGCGGCGGACTCCACACATCGACTTCGCCCCACTGGGCCAGATCGCTTATCGGCCTGATCGCCAGATTGATCGCGCGATTGATTTCGCCGAGACGGGTACGGCCCTCCCGAGCCCTTCCGGCGTCCACAATGGCCAGAAATTGAAGCGCGGCGGTAGATACGCAGCGCTCGCGGTCGCCGTCGCACAGTGCCAGTTGCACCCTTTCGTCATCAAGTTCGCGCTCGACAGTGAGCCATTTTTCGAGCAAGCCGCCGCCGTACACGTGCGTGGTAAACACTCCGAAGGGCTCGGCCGACTTCCTGACCAGGGCCGCCGCGCCGGGCGTAAACAACGTTCCGGCTGTAAGCTCCGCTGCTGGCGCGAACCAGGCGATGCCCAAAGCAAGCATGACGGCACGCAACGCGTGCGAATGACCGAAAATCCCCATCATCTGACGCCCCATGTCCGGAGCATCGGCGAGGCCTTGATTAGCCAGCTCGTGACCGGATCGTTTCGCAGCGGATGATGAGCGGCGGAACTTTTCTTTTGCTTAAAGTCTGCTCCGTTGGGCCGGAAAGCATGAAACAGGCTGAAATCAGTCTCGCCAATTTGTTGAAGATTTTACGGACCTTCGGTTCCGGAGGCCAAAGCCCCCCCCGCCAATGAGGGAGGCAGGGAGTCGCGGTGCGATGGTTGTTTTCAGCGCTTTCGTTGGACATAGCTAATTTAATCGCAATCATCACTTTTGGTTATCCAGATCACAGTTTTATCGGAAAAATCGGCCCAATATCCTTTGCAAGGGGAGGTTTGAAAAGTTAGTAAAAGTATTGGCGTTTAATTTATACATTAAAGTGAATCCACTAAACTTCGTTTTTCCTGACAATACCGTCGTCTATTGATGACAGTGGTCCGGAATACCGCGTCTGTTCTAGGTTTCGAGGGTCGACAGTTTGCCAGCGGTTCTACAGGATAGGTCTGCACGAGGGTTCCAAAAAGCACGAGATGGTTTCGCAATCCGTTTCCCGGTGGTACGAAAGCTTTAGACTTGGGAAAATTATATAAATTTTAACCTTATACGGTGGCGTCACATTGAACTTCGTTGGCAAATTTGACGCGAAGCTGCCTGAGGACGGTCTGGGTGCGCATTCGCATTCCGGCGCGCTCAGCCATTTCGAGACCGTTTCGCCCGTTCCTTCGGATGCAATTATCGTCTCTGATGCGGAGCTGCTTTTCAACGCAGATTTCAAGCGGTCCGGCGTCGACCTCATTCTTTCCAAGGACGGCCACGAACTGGTTCTGCAGGATTACTTCAAGGGCGAGAAGCGCGCTGCGTTGGCGTCTCCCGACGGCGCCCACCTCAACGGCGATCTTGTCAACGCGTTGACAGGGCAGGTTGAGTACGCCGAGGCAGGAGGCGCGTCGGATGCCGCCAAGGTCATCGGCCATGTAACGAAACTCACCGGAAGCGCGACTGTCATCCGCAACGGAGTGTCCATCGTCCTGAGCATGGGCTGCAATGTTCATAAGGGCGACATCGTCCAGACTGGATCGGACTCGCAACTGGGCATCACTTTCACCGATGCTGTGTTCGAACTTTCGTCGAACGCGAGAATGGTGCTCAACGAAACGGCTTACGACCCGAACGGGTCGGGCGATTCTTCGCTGCTCAGTCTGGTCCAAGGGTCCTTCGCTTTCGCTGTCGGCCAAGTTCCCAAGACCAGTTGCGTCAGTATCGACACGCCTGTTGGAACCATTCGGAGCCGCGCCCGTACCGGCGGGATCGGCATGCTGTCCCTCACCGCGCTGATTTTATCGCTTCTGGAGGAAGTCGAGGCCGCGCAACTCCCACCGTCGGATTCCCTGGATGACGACGACATAACGGCCAAAGACCTGCAGCTGAACGGCGTAGTAGATCTCCTTATGAGGGATGGTCGACACTACACCCTTGATGATCCTGGACAAACAGTGATCGTTGGGAAGGGGTCCATCAGCGTCCTTGCAAATAGTCCCGCGCGAATGGAGGAATTACGGAAGTTCCAGCAGGAGGCGCTCCATTCCTACGCGGCGGGGCCTAACGCAAATCCAACCGGCACAGGCGGAACCGGATCGAGCACGCCACCTTCGCTGCAACCAATCAATTTTGTCCCCCCCGGTCAGCAAGACGTTGTGCTCCCCACTCTCGTTTTCACGGGCAAATCATCGGGCGGCACAAGCGTGACGCCGCCGGACAACACCCTTAATCACGTCCCTATTGCGCCCACGGTCCTCGTCTCCGGTAACGCCTTCAGCGAGCTCCTCGGCGTTCACGTTACCGGCAGTCCGGCACTGGATACGGTTTCCGGTCTAATCCAGTTTAATGACATTAACCGCGGCGACCATCCGACGGCCACGACAGCGTTCACCTCGTTCACCTACCAGGGCAACACCGCGAACCTCTCGCCATCGCAGTTGGCACAGGTACTGGCGGACATCGCCCCAGACATCGTCGCGGTGGAAACCCCGCTTGTCGTGGTTGCCACCCGGGGGAACAGCAATGTCGGTACGGCGACCTGGACTTACAGTCTCGCCGACAAGAATTTCGACTTCCTAGCCGCCGGCGAGACGCTGACGCTGACTTACACGGCGGAAGTCGATTCGAATTTCGCGCCGGATAATTTAAAGACACTCGTTACGTTCACGATCACGATCACCGGCACCAATGACGCTCCGGTCATTACCACCGGGCCGCAAACCATCAATTTTGCCGGCGGCAAGTTCACGCCAGGCGGCGACCTCGCCCCCACGTCGGAGACCACTGGCGTCAATGTGAACAATGCGCCGGGAACGCTGACATATACAGAGTCGGGAACGTTCACGTTCACCGACCCCGACCTGACCGACACCCATACGATTGTTTCGACGGACCTGACGGGTGCGTCGCTGAGCGGCACCACCCTCACTCTGGCGGCACTCGAGGCCGACTTCCCGGGCCCGTTCGCGGTTTTTGAAACGGCCCTCTCCGCATCCGTCACCACCGACAGCACGGGAACGGGTACGGGAACCATCACCTGGCAGCTGGCCGAACTCAAAGCCTTCCTCGCGGATTTCATTCCCTTGGGAGAGACGCTGACCCTCACCTATACGGTGATCGTGACGGATTCACAGGGCGCAACTTCCACTCAGGACGTCGTCGTCACGATTACTGGTACCGACGCGGCCGCAGTTGTCTGGATCGACACCGTTGGAAACGGCTTACCCAATCCGGGGGACTGGAACGAAGGGTCGAACTGGGAAACCGGAACGGTTCCGACCGCAAGCAGTGATGTCATCATCATTACCGATCAGCTGCAAGGGAAGACGCCGTATTACCCGGTCACGATCGACGCAACGACAGTGGCGTACGCCAATTCGCTGACGATGAATGACTTCGGCACTCTGTTCACCAATTCTCCGACGCTGATCAATAACGGCACTCTGACGGTTGGCGCCGGCGTCGACGGGGTCGGGATCAGTCTCGGCGCCGACTCCATTGTCGATAATTACGGGACCATCACCGTTGGCGGCTTGATGGAAGTGCTGGATCAGAGCTCGCTGCAGAATTACGGCCAGCTTACGCTGCAGGATGGCGGCGACTTCAAAGGTCTAAGTACGATCACGAATTTTAGCTCGGGGACCATCGAAGTATCCGGCGGCACGCTCAATGTTCTGGTCGATGTCGCCAATTCCGGCCAGGTCACCATCGATCTTGGTGCGATACTGACCCTGAACGGGGCGTCGATCACGGGCGGCCAGGTCACCAACAAGGGGACGCTGGACCTTGAGGGCACGACGGCGTCGCTGAACAGCGGCAAGCTGACCAACACCAACCAGGTGAACGTCT
>NZ_SSMW01000150.1 GCF_004799405.1 Bradyrhizobium sp. | reverse complement strand
GTGGCCCTCGGTTGATTTTCGATCCGGCCTAATAGGCGGGGGGTGCCGGGGGTCGGATTGGGCGATTGACCATGGTTGGAATGAGCGGCGCAGTCGCGCGGCTATTTCCCGCGGCCACTATGAGACGAACAACCCACTTTGCCAACGGGTCCATCCGAAAGTCGCCAGCGAACGCTTGGGGCATAGCAAGGTGGGAATTACCTTGGATCTCTACAGCCACTCATTCCCAGAATGCAGGAGGATGCCGCCGCGATGGTGGATATCGCGCTAAAATCGGCCATCCAGAAGCGGCAGGAAAAGCAATGGTAGCAAATCCGGTAGCAAACTGGTTTGACGGAACAAATCCAGAATCAAATAATGTTTTGAAATCAATGGGATGAGGTGGAGGCCACGACCAGAATTGAACTGGTGTACACGGTTTTGCAGACCGTTGCGTAACCACTCCGCCACGTGGCCCCATTGGCGCGGATCATTATAGGGCATCAAGCACTTAGGCAACCCATCCTGGCCGCCCCTGTGGTCCGCACGCGAGCGCTGCCGTCAGATGCCTCCAATCGCATTTGCCGGCCCGCCGGCGGCACGCGGCGAACCTTGCCGCCAGGTCTTTCCCTCAAGCATCCCCGGAAAAACTCCTAGGCAAGATCATCCCCGGAGCTACATTGGCTGACCGAATTGGGGCGGGACCGGGGATTCGAGGCTTGTCAAAGCAGCGACTGTGCGCTGAGACCGCTCTCGCATGGGTCTTCTCGGCATGTCTGGCCGCAATTTCAGCATATGCCGCAGGCGTCGACCCGTTCACGGCCTCGTCCTACGTGCATTCCGATAGCGGCCATTATCTCAGGATCGCCCAATCCGGCTACGAGTTTTTCTCCTGTGAACGGCTTCAGGGATACGACCCCGCCCAGTGGTGCGGAAACGGCGGCTGGATGCCGGGCTATCCCTTGATATTGAAGCTGCTCATCGCGCTACAGATGGACCGCCAGGCAGCCGGACTGCTCTGCTCCTGCGGATTTTATTTCGGTAGCCTGATCCTGCTGAGGCTGCTCATCGAGGATGCTGCCCCCGGCCGCGACAATTTCCCATGCTTTCTGGCGGCGTCGGCCTTTCCGGGCGGGATCTATTACTTCGGCGTATTTCCGATCTCGCTGGTGATGTTCCTCGCGCTGCTGGCGATGCTGCTTGCGGTTCGGGAGCGTTTTCTATTGGCATCGCTTGCGGCGGCTGGCGGCGCGTTCACGTATGCGACCGGGTTTCTGCTCAGCGGCGTCGTGGCCGCAGCCGTTCTGGTCGCGCGAGACAGCCCGTGGCCGAAGCGGCTGTGCGAAGCGGCCCTGTACGGCGCAATTGGCTTTGCCGGGCTTTGTGCCGTGATGATCATGCATGCGATCATCCTTGACCACTGGAATGCTTTCTTCCTCGTCCAGGCAAAATACGGCCATGCCGTTCACGACCCGCTCGCCACCATCGGGCACGTCTGGCAAACCGCAGTGGACCAGCGCAACAATCCGGAGAAATTTATCGGGCCTGCACAATCGCTGATAGTCTGCGCCGTCGTGGGGAGTACGCTCGCTTACATCCTTGTGCGTTTCCGGCAGATCACCCGGATCGAACAGATCGCGGCGGTCCACGTGGCGTTGTTCTGGCTGTTTCCCCTCATGATGGGCAATGCTGTTTCCTTGACCCGCGCCGAGGCAAACCTGTTACCCCTCGTCATTTTGCTCGCACTGCTGCCGCGGGCGGCCCAGAGTGTGGTGATCGCCACTTTTGCATTCCTGTATTTTGAGGTGGGCGTCGCGTTCTTCAAGTCGGTGCTGGTCTGACCTTGGCGCTCGCGCGATCAGGTTCCGATCACGCCCGCTTGCGGCGGCGGTAATCCCGCTTCGGTTTCGGTTTTGGCGCCAGCTGCGGCATCGTGCTTTGCGCCTTGCGGTACTGCGCCAGCATCCGCTCGAAACTGCCGTTCAGCGTCGCTTCGATATCGGGCCGCTTTTCCAGACCGGCCAGCAGCATCGCCGCGGCCTCGATGGTGGACAGGCCGTCGCGACGCGGCTCGCGGCGCAACTGGCCATAGCGTGAGGGGCGCGGCGGACCGAGGATGACGCGCTGGCATTTCAGCATCCACGCGTTGCGCCACCACAGCGCCTTGGCCTGGCTCCAGGTACCGTCGAGCAGCACGATGCCCTCGATGTCCTTGAGGATGGCGCGCTGGTTGTCCTCGATCTCGCCCTTGCGGTTGATGGCGACGATATCCCGGTCGGTGCCGAGGTCGGCTACTTTCGCCGAGCCGAGATAGAGCACCGCCCAGCGCGAGGGATCGTGGACCGGCCGCCCCAGCGCTTTGGAAAGGCTCGGCCACGACAGCCCGATCTTCAGCACCGCGTTCGCAAAATGCAGGGCGGTCAGCCTTGCCGTGCCGAGCGCCCTGTCCTGCTCCTGCGGATGCTGCAGGATCAACAGCGAAACCCGGCTTTCGATCGGCGTGATGCTGTCGCAAATGCACAGCGGCAACGGTTTGAGGCAGCGCGGACAGTCCGGTATCGCCTCGGCGGTGCCGGTGTCAGCTTCGGTCTGTTTCGACATGCGCCCGCTATACGCTCCGCGGCGGCGGGCTTCAACAAGGTAAAGCCGGCCCAGTGCTGTTCCGCCGACGTGGGTGCCGGCCGCCGACGGAAAACGCCGACCGGCCCGGCTGAAACCCGGGGAGCAGCGCACCGTATCTGGCTCATGAGCAAACGGGGGCCGGAATGCGCGTCGCGGTGATCGGAACGGGAATTGCCGGCAACGCCGCAGCCTGGGCCCTGTCGAAGCGTTATCAGGTCACGGTCTACGATCGCGACATCAGGCCCGGCGGCCACAGCCACACCGTCACCATCGACTATGACGGGGCCGCGCTTGCGGTCGATATCGGCTTTATCGTCTACAATGAACTGAACTATCCTGACCTGACCGCGCTGTTCGCCCATCTCGGCATCGAAACCGTGGAAAGCTGCATGAGCTTTGCGGTCACGGCGGACGCCGGACGCTTCGAGTGGAAAGGCGGCGGCGCCACCTGGCGTGAAACCGCGCGGGGGTTGTTCGCGCAGCCCCGCAACCTGTTGTCCCCGTCATACTTGCGAATGCTCCGCGACATCCTGACCTTCAACAGCCAAAGCATCGAGGACTACGCCGCCGGCCGGCTGGCCGGATATAGCCTCGGCGAATATTTCAACGATCGCAAATTCGCGCCGCGACTGCTGACCGATTACCTCGCGCCGATGGGGGCCGCGATCTGGTCCGCGCCGGCCAAAAAGATGCTGGACTTCCCGGCCGAGAATTTCGTCGCCTTTTTCAGCAACCACCGCCTGCTGCAATACGACCGCCCGGTCTGGCGCACCGTCAAAGGCGGCAGCCGGCGCTATGTGGAAAAACTGACGTCGGCGTTCCGCGATCGGCTGCGGCTCGGCTGCGCGGTGACGTCGATCGAACGGACATCGCACGGCGTCGTCGTCCATGACAGCCACGGCAGAAGCGACGCCTACGACCATGTCGTGATCGCGACGCACAGCGATCAGGCGCTGGCGATGCTGTCCGACGCCGATGGCCGCGAGCGCGGCATTCTCGGCGCCATCGGCTATTCACCCAACACGGTGTACCTGCATCGCGACACCAGGCTGATGCCGAAGCGCAAGCGGGCCTGGGCGTCGTGGAATTTCCTGCGCTGGCAGCGCGAGGGCGAGGCCGAAAACGACGTCGCCGTGACCTACTGGATGAACCGGCTGCAGGGAATCGATGACCGCAGGCCGCTGTTCGTCAGCCTCAACCCGCCGTTCGAGCCGGATCCGGCGCTGACATTCGGCAAATATATGTGCGAGCATCCGCAATATAACATCGCGGCCTTTGCCGCCCAGCAGCGGTTGGGCGAAATTCAGGGCCGGCGCCGCACCTGGTTCTGCGGCGCGTGGACCGGATATGGCTTCCACGAGGACGGCATACGCTCGGGGCTGTCGGTCGCCGAATCGCTCGGCGCGTCGGTGCCGTGGCGCGCACCGCCGGAGCTGGTGCAAGCCGCGGAGTAGCCGATGCCTGACGAACCTGCCAAGGAACCTGACAAGGCTGGACCGCATGGCGAGATCGCTGACGCCGCGGCGCTTTATTTCGGCGATGTCATGCATGCGCGGCTGAAGCCGATGGGCCACCGCTTCAGCTACCGCGTGATGAGCCTGCTGATCGATCTCGACCGGCTCGACGAGGCCGACCGGCAGTCGCGGTTGTTCGGGGTCAACCGGGCGGCGCTCTACAGCTTCAACGAGGTCGATCACGGCGAACGCGACGGGTCATCCCTCCGCGCCTACGCACGACGCTGCGCTGCCGCGCACGGCATCGACCTGACAGGCGGGCGCGTATCGCTGCTGTGCTATCCCCGGCTGCTTGGCTACACCTTCAATCCGCTGTCGGTCTATTTCTGCTGTCGCGCCGACGGACAGCTCGCCGTTGTCATCTACGAAGTCCGCAACACTTTCGGCGATATCCACGCCTACGTGCTTCCGGTGAAACCAGGCGAGACCAGCGCTGCCGGAATCCGGCAGCAGCAGGACAAGCTGTTCTACGTCTCGCCCTTCATCGGGATGGCGATGCGCTACCATTTCCGGATTTCTCCGCCGGCCGGAACCGTCAAATTGCGCATCCTGGCGACCGACCGCGAAGGCCCCCTGCTCGCCGCGACCTTCAACGGCCGCCGCCGCCCGCTGACTACCGCGGCGCTGCTGCGGTCGTTCCTTTCGCTGCCGCTCGTGACCTTCAAAATCGTCGCGGCGATCCATTGGGAAGCGTTGCGGCTCTGGCTCAAGGGAGCGCAGCTCGTGCCACGCCCGTGTGCTGCACCCGCGAGCGCCCGCAATACCGGCTTGGCGAGCAGCGAACGTCACGACTATACTGGAGTCGCTTTGCCCGCGGCGGCCGCGAGAATGACAGATCCACGGGAAAGCGCGCTGGTTCAGTGAAAGGCGAAACCGGGTCGATCGCTCGGCTGAGCCTGGACACAGGGCCGCATCACGTGGTGGACCTGCCCATGACCGACTTGATCTCGGTAACGCCCGACAACGTGGACCAGGTACTTTCAGACCTGCCCCGTCTGGTCCGGCTGGCGCTTGGCTTCGGCTCCAGGCTGCGGCGAGGCACGCTCGACGTCACGCTGCCCGATGGCCGCACGGTGAGGTTAGGCGGCCTGGAGCCCGGTCCTTCGGCGGCCATGAAGCTTTACAATTACGGCTTTGCCTCGCGGTTATTGAACGGCGGCGACATCGGAATAGCCGAAGCCTACCTGCACGGCGAATGGGACACGCCCGACCTCACCCAGTTCCTCTATCTCTTCTGCGTCAACCACGACCTGATCCAGGCGATGCTCGGCAACAAGCCGCTGATGCGTTTCGTCCAGATCGTCAGGCACTGGTTCAACCGCAACACCAGGCGGCAGGCGCGCCGCAACATCTATGCGCATTACGACATCGGCAACGCGTTCTATTCGGCCTGGCTCGATCCGAGCATGACCTATTCCTCGGCGTTGTTCGAGGACGACACGGCGGATCTGACGGCGGCACAAAACAACAAGTATCGAAGGCTTGCCGAGGCGATCGACCTGCAGCCCGGCCAGAAACTGCTGGAGATCGGCTGCGGCTGGGGCGGCTTTGCGGAATATGCCGCCAAGACCTTTGGCGCCAGGGTGGTCGGGCTCACCATCAGCAAGGAGCAGCGCGATTTTGCGCAAGCGCGGATTCGCAATGCCGGCCTTGCCGACAAGGTCGAGATCCGGCTGCAGGACTACCGCGACGAGCGCGAGCAGTATGACCGGATCGCGTCGATCGAGATGATCGAGGCGGTCGGCGAGCAGTTCTGGCCGAAATATTTTTCCCAGTTGCGCGACCGGCTTTTGCCCGGCGGGCTCGCCGGCATCCAGGCTATCACCATCCAGGACAGCCTGTTCCAGACCTATCGCCGCGAAGTCGACTTCATCCAGCGCTATGTTTTTCCCGGCGGCATGCTGCCCTCGCCGCAAGTGCTGAAATCGCTGGGCGAGCGCTTCGGCGTCCCTGTTATCCGCGAGCGCATTTTCGGGCAAGATTACGCCAAGACGCTCGCGATATGGCGAAGCAATTTTCGCACGGCCTGGCCGAACCTGATGCCATCGGGATTCGACGACCGGTTCCGTCGGCTGTGGGAATATTACCTCGCTTATTGCGAGGCCGGATTCCTGTCGGGGAATATCGACGTTCGCCAGGTGGTGTTCGCCAAACCGAAGTAACGGACGATAATCCGCAGTGCACCCGGTTACCTTGTGCCGCCAGCGGCGGTCCATTAGGGTCGCGTGGCGATTAAACAACCGGCCACCAGGCACATGATATTCAACAAAGACGTCGTCGAAGCGATCGGCAATACGCCGCTTATCAAACTGAAGCGGGCTTCCGAACTGACCGGCTGCACCATTCTCGGCAAGGCCGAGTTCATGAATCCGGGCCAATCGGTCAAGGATCGCGCCGGCAAATGGATGATCCTCGAAGCCGAGAAGCGCGGTGAGTTGAAACCCGGCGGCCTCGTGGTCGAGTCAACCGCGGGCAATACCGGAATTGGTCTTGCGGTGGTGGCGAGCGCGCGCGGCTACCGGACCCTGATCCTGATTCCGAAAACCCAGAGCCAGGAAAAGAAGGACATGCTGCGGCTCTGCGGCGCCGAATTGATCGAAGTACCGGCGGTGCCCTACTCCAATCCGAACAATTATCAGCACGTCGGAAAAAGGCTGGCCGCCCAGCTGCGCAAAAGCGAACCCAACGGCGTGTTGTTCGCCGACCAATGGAACAACCTGGATAACCCGAAGGCGCATTACGATTCGACCGGCCCGGAAATCTGGCAGCAGACCGGCGGCAAGATCGACGGGTTCATCTGCTCGGTCGGTACCGGCGGAACGCTGGCGGGGGTCAGTGCCTTCCTTAAGGAAAAGAGCAAGGACGTCGTGACCGCCTGCGCCGATCCGCATGGCTTTGCGATGTATGAGTTGTTCAAGCACGGCGAGGCCAAGTCGACGCCGGGCGATTCGATCACCGAAGGCATCGGACTGGGCCGCGTCACGCCCGTGATCCGGACCGCAAAGGTCGACGATGCCTTTCTGATTTCGGATGAGGAAGCCGTGACCGTGATCTACGAGCTGCTCGAACACGAGGGGCTCTGCCTCGGCGGTTCGACCGGAATCAACGTCGCCGGAGCCATTCGCCTTGCCAAACAGCTTGGGCCCGGCAAGACCATCGTCACCGTGCTCTGCGACTCCGGCAATCGCTATCAGTCCAAACTGTTCAATCCTGATTTTATGCGCGCCAAGAACCTGCCGGTGCCGGAATGGCTGGAGAAGCGCAGCAAGATCGACCTGCCGTTCGAGAAGATATGATCGCGCGTCGCCCCGGCCACGCGCCGGTCCTTCAAAAACCGCGCCGACCGAAACCCCCGCCCGATGCCCGTGCGATGCGTTCGGCCGCCGCTGACGGTGTGGCGGTCCTCGGCGCGGGCCTGACCGGTATCCTGTAGGCGTCGTTGAAGGGCTCCTGGTAGTCGCCGCTCGGCCAGAACATCAGCGCCAGAACAAGCACGAGATTGGTCAGCGCGCCCACAACCGTTCCGTTGCGGTCATGGTCCAGCGACCATGCCGGGATCTTGCCCGCGATGATCTTGTCGACGATGAGGATGGCGATCCAGGCCGGAATCACGCAGACGGGATCCCATCCGATGTCGCGGATCCGCATCGACTGCAGCGTGAAGGTTGCCCAGCCAAAAAACACCATGGCCGCGATCACCGGCCACGCATTCATCAAGGACGCGGGCGAAAGCATGGCTCGTGGGGTGGTTCCAAAAACATAGATCGCAATGGCGAAACAGATCGCCGTCATCAGCACGGCAAGGCCGATGGTGGCGAAGAAATATTGCAGCCGGCCGAGACGCGCATTGAAACCGAACAGGAAGCCGAGCATTGACGCACCCTTTTCGCGCCAACTGGCCACAAATTGCTTTCCGAGGGGTGAATGGTGCGCGGTCGGCGAAGCCTTGTGGTTTCCAATTGCTTTCGCAGATCGCTAAATATTGCACGAAGGCGCGCTAATAATTCAGCGTCGTCCCGGCGAGATGGAAGGTCAGGAAAAACCACGCGATCATCACGCTGCTTGCTGCAATCAGCGTGTGATGGACCCGCGACCATCGGCCGCCGGTCCCGTGGCGCCAGAATCCGGCGACGGCCCATAGCGTCAACACCGCTCCGAAAACGCCGAGCCATGCGAAGGCATAGAGCGCCAGCAGCCAGGGATCGAGAGCGCCATTGAAAATGGTGTAGTCTGAACTCTTCGCAAAAAGCACCGCGACACCGCCGATGACGGCGGCGTCGACCAGCGTGACCAGCCTGACAGCGAGAAAGTTGCGCCGCTCGCCGCTGTCTTCGCTCCACCGCTTCTTGCGCAGGTAACGCCATAGCGCGGCGAGCGGCCAGGCCAGCAGCGACAGGAAGACCGTCACGGTGCTCGCGACAAACGCCGGCGCGATCCACCGCGCGTCGAGCGACCTGGGCACGCGCTGCAGACGCAGAGCCGGCGTGGCGAGGTAAGAGCCGGAGTTGCCGTCATCGACAAAGGCGAGACGCCCGCTGGATCCCTGGTAGAGATCGCGTTCAACGCGTCTCCATCGCGTCCCATCACCGAACGGCCAGATCGCGGAGAACCCTCGCACATGCCCCTCGCCGTCGACCTTGACGACAATCTGCGCCAGCAGCGCCGATAATCTCACAAACGACGACTCGTTGCGCCTGCTCGACTGGTAGATGCCGGCCACTTTCGCTTCGCTTGGAAAGCTAGCGACGCCGGGATCTTCTCCGTCGGTCGCCTTGGGCAGAAAACTCCGGGCGATGGCCGTCGCGGGATGAGGTAGCTCTGTCACGTTCTTGATTTCGCCGATTCCGTCGCGCGACACGAAAACGCCAATTCCCTGCTCGGGGAAAATCCTGAGATCGCTGAAAAAGGTCATCGTGATGCCCTCGTGCCCGATCGTGTCGTGACCTGCGACCTTGGTTCCGAAGAACACGAGACCGAGGTATCCGGCCGGTGTTGCGTTGGCGGGCGCCATCATGTCATCCAACCGCGCCTTGGGCAGGATGCGAACGCCATCGAGCTCGCCGCCGTTCAGCAGCGCGCGGACGAAGCGGCCCATGTCCTCGCCCGTCGCCGAAAGAGCACCGGCTGGTGCCGGAGTGATGGTTTCGAAAAACGGCAGCGGCGGCTGGTCCGATCTGCGGTAACCTTTCGCCATCAGCGGCTTGAGATCGTCGGGCAACGGCTGCCGGAATGTCGAGTGGCTCATGCCGAGGGGATCCAGAATGTGCCGCTGAATATAGGAGGCGTAGGGTTCGCCCGAAACGCGTTCGACGATGTAGCCGGCGAGCGCCAGGCCGCAATTGGAATAGGCTTCGACATCGCCGTTGGGAAACAGACGTTGCGGCAGGCTTCTAGCAAGCCAGGGCCCGAGCGGTTGAGGCTCGCGATCCCTCGAGAACAAGTCTTTTGCATGTTCCTCGAAACCGGCGCGATGCGTCAACAGCCGGCGCAGCGTGACGGGAACGCCGCCTTGCGGCACGGGAATCGCGAAGTCGACATAATCGTTGACGTCGCGATCGAGATCGAGCCGGCCTTTGTCAACGAGCTGCATCACCGCAATGCCGGTGAAAAGCTTCGAGATCGATCCCGGCCGCACCAGCGTCGCATCGGCGGTGAACGGTTTTTTGGCCTCGATGTCCGAAAAGCCATAACCCTTGGCGAATAGCGGACCATCGCGCGTCACCACCACGACCACCGCACCCGGACCTTTGTGCTTGCCGACCCACTCATCCATCAGCGGATCGACCACGCCGGCGAGATTGTCGGCCGTCAGCTCAAGCGGGGCCTGCGGCGCCGCTGCGTCGGCACCTGCAGCGGATGCCACCAAGGCGAAAGCGACCGGGAAAGCCAGTCGCAAGAAACCGGCGGCATGACAGCAATTCACGGAAAATCCTCACCGCAGGATCTGGCTGAGGAACAGCTTGCTCCGTGCGTGCTGCGGATTGGCAAAGAAATTTGCCGGCGTGTTGGCCTCGATGATCTGGCCGGCGTCCATGAACACGACGCGATTGGCGACTTCGCGGGCAAATCCCATTTCGTGGGTCACGACCAGCATGGTCATGCCTTCATTGGCAAGGTCGACCATGGTGTCGAGCACTTCCTTGACCATTTCGGGGTCGAGCGCCGAGGTCGGCTCGTCGAACAGCATCACCTTCGGGTTCATGGTCAGAGCGCGGGCGATTGCGACGCGCTGTTGCTGGCCGCCGGACATCTGCCCCGGATATTTGTTGGCCTGTTGCGGAATCTTCACCCGCTCCAGATATTTCATGGCGGCGGCTTCGGCATCCTTTTTCGGAATATTGCGCACCCAGATCGGCGCCAGCGTGCAGTTTTCCAGCACGGTCAGATGCGGAAACAGGTTGAAGCTCTGGAACACCATGCCGACTTCGCGCCGGACGTCGTCGACGCGCCGCAGATTGGGGCCGAGCTCGATGCCATCGACCACGATCTCGCCCTCCTGGAATTCCTCCAGGGCATTGATACAGCGGATCAAGGTCGATTTGCCCGAACCGGACGGGCCGCATATCACGATGCGCTCGCCCTTGGCGACTTCGAGATTGATGTCGCGCAGCACGTGAAAATCGCCGTACCACTTGTTGAGGCCGATAATGCTAACAATCGATTTTTCGGTCATGGTCATTTGCTCAATTGCGCTGGCGGGCGTTCAAACGGCGTTCGACGAACAGTGAGTAGCGCGACATCCCAAAACAGAAAGTGAAGTAGATCATTCCGGCGAAAGCGAAACCCGTAAACAGCGTCGTCGGTGTCGCCCAGACCGGATCGGCGAACGACGCATGCAACGACCCCAACAAATCGAACAACGCCACGATCGACACCAGGGACGTATCCTTGAACAGCGAGATGAAGCTGTTGACGAGGCTCGGAATGACGTGGCGCAGCGCCTGCGGCATCACGATCAATCCAGTGGTCTTCCCCCAGGAAAGACCTAGCGCGCTTGCCGCCTCGCTTTGTCCGCGCGGGATCGCCTGCAAGCCGCCCCGGATTATCTCGGCCATATAGGCGCCGGCGAACAGCGCGATACCGACAAGGGCGCGAACCAGGCCGTCGACCGAAAAATTGCCGGGCAGGAACAACGGCAGCAGATACGTCGCGAAGAACAGCACGGTGATCAGGGGCACGCCGCGCCAGAGTTCGATGAACATGATCGAGAAGATCCGGATCAGCGGAATGGTCGAGCGCCGACCCAGTGCTAGCGCGATGCCGACCGGCATCGAGGTGACAATCCCGGTGACCGACACCACCAGCGTCACCAACAGTCCGCCCCACAGCCGGGTGTCGACGATCGGAAATCCGCCGCGGTCGAGGCCCATGACCGCTATCACGATGCCGATGCCGGCGAAGATCGACAGGCCGGCGGTCAGCGCACGCCATCCGGTGCGGATGCCGCCATTCAACAGCAAAAGCAGCACCGAAACGATGGCGGCGGTGGCCGCAAAGTCGGTCCATAGCGGACGGCTCGATGCCTGAATTTGGTCGCGCAGCCAAACCAGCGGCCAGACAAGAAGAGAAAGCGCAGAGCCGAGCAAAACGACAAGCCTGCCGAGCAGACCCAGCAGGACCCCAACGACCGCAGTTGTTTCGCCGACGCTGATCAGTTTGCGGCCGCCACCGCTGATGCTGTCGATAAATCCCGACAGAAAGCCGGCCGTCCAGCTAACGCCGAAACCGGCCAGGCCGCCGCCATGCAGCAGGAAGAATGCAACGACCGGAAAGACGATGAAGAACAGTCCCGCATTCAGGCCTTTGGCCGGCGCCCGCGGAATCAGCAGCGGCAACAGCAACAATGCGGCCAGGACGTAGGTTAGATTGACCCGCCAGCGCTCGAGCTCCGGATAAAATCCGTACATGAACTGGCTGAATTTCGCCTCGACGAACGGCCAGCACGCGCCGACCGGATGCCCGGCATTCTCGGCCAGACACGCGTTGCGGTCGGCGCCGGTCCACACCGCGTCGACCAGCAGGAATTTGAGCGACGGAATGACGGTGAACCAGAGCAGCAGCACGCTCAAAATGGTGAGCAGGATGTTGGTCGGCGAATTGAACAGGCGGGTGCGGAGAAAACCGAGAATGCCTGTCGTCTTGACCGGCGCGGGGCGCTCGGGGACGAGTTCCCGCCGGACGAATGACGACGATGACGCGGCGATATCGCTCATGCGCCGAGGCTCCGGCTGAGCCGCCATCCGTAAAAATTCATAATCGCGCTGGTGGTCAGCGAAATCACCAGATAGACGGCCATCGTGATCGCGATGATTTCAATCGCCTGTCCGGTCTGGCCGAGCGCCGTGCCCATGAAAACCGAAACCAGGTCGGGATATCCGATCGCCACCGCCAGCGACGAGT
>NZ_SSMW01000015.1 GCF_004799405.1 Bradyrhizobium sp. | reverse complement strand
TGCGTTCACGGTCTGGACTCTTACCCACCGACTCCCCTTGGGGATATTGTCGTTCGATTCGCGAACGGCGAGCGAAACGCCGGGCGTGCAGTCGTGCGGTTTGGGGCAAACCATGTCGGGCGTGATCGCAAAGATGCGTCGGACCCTGCTGTCGTGCACATCGCTGGCGCGCAACGGCCTCGTCGCCGTGGGCGCCATGCTGGTCGGCGTCGCACCCGCTCAAGCCGGTGACCTCACTTTCTCCCAGGTGATCTCGGCATTCTTCGATCTCAACCATCAGGAGATCGCCGTGCTGACGACGGCGTTGGCGCTGCTCGGCTTTTCGGTGCTGGCGGCGATCCTGCTGATGCGCTCGCGGGTCCGCGCGGCCAAAAGCGAGGCGCGGTTGCGTTCCGATATTCAAAGCCTGCAGAGCGAGGCCGACCGTTTCCGCGCGCTGTTGTTCGCCGAACCGCAGGTCTTGATATCCTGGGCCGCGGGCGACAATCGCCCGCAAATCAGCGGCGACACCTCGCTGTTGCTGCCGCAGGATTTCCAGCAGTCTTCGCCGCAGCGCATTCTCGCATTCGGCAGCTGGCTGCCGCCGGAGCCGGCGCTGCAAATGGATCATGCGGTCGATGCGCTGCGCGAGGCCGGCGAGGGTTTCCTGCTTCATCTCACCACCTCCAATGGACGCGCCATCGAGTCGATGGGCCGCGCCATCGGCGGCCAAGCCATTGTGCGGATTCGCGAACTCAGCGGATTGCGGCGGGAACTCGCCGAAACCAACCTTCGGCACAAGGCGCTCATGGAGGAAACCGAACTGCTGCGCGGCTTTGCCGCCGCCGCCCCCTGGCCGATCTGGACCAAACGCGCCAAAGGCGGTCTCGGCTATGCCAACGCCGCTTATGCACGGGCGACCGAGGCCGCCAGCGTCGCGGATGCAATCGATCGCAACCTTGAACTGCTCGACAGCGGCGCCCGCAACGACATGGAACGCACTCTGCACGACAAGGCCGCCTTCACCGCGCGATTGCCGATCGTGGTCGGCGGCGAGCGGCGCTTCTACGATGTCCATGCTCTGAATGCAGGCGGCGGCAGCGTCGGCATCGCCATCGACGCCTCCGAGGCCACCGCGCTCAGCGCCGCACTGGTGCGAATGGCGGAGGCGCATCGCCGCACGCTCGATCAGTTGTCGTCCGGGGTCGCGGTATTCGACGCCCAGCGGCGGCTTTCGTTCTACAATGATTCCTATCGCCGGCTGTGGGACCTCGACCGCGCATTTCTCGACAGCAATCCTGACGATTCCAGTGTACTCGATCGGCTGCGCGCCGCGCGCAAGATTGCGGAACAGCCGGATTTCCGAGCCTGGAAGGCCAAGCTGCACGAGGCCTATCGCGCGGTCGATCCGGCCAAGGACACCTGGTATTTGCCCGACGGCCGCGCGTTAAGCGTCGTCACCACGCCAAACCCCGAAGGCGGCGTCACCTACCTGTTCGACGACGTCACCGAAAGCCTCGACCTGGCGCGGCGATTTGACGCGCTGATCCGGGTGCAGCGCGAAACCCTGGATAATCTCGCCGAAGCCGTCGCGGTATTCGGCAGCAACGGCCGCGCCCAATTGTTCAATCCCGCATTCGCCAAGATGTGGAAGCTGTCGCCCGACGCGCTGCGGGAACAGCCGCATATCGAAACCGTGGTGGCCTGGTGCAAGCCGCTGTTCGACGACGCGGCCACCTGGCAAACGCTTCGCGGAGCGATCACCGCGATTGAGAACCGCATCGAGGTGCCGCTAAAGTTCGAGCGCAAGGACGGCAGCGTGCTGGACTGCATGACCATGCCGCTGCCCGACGGCGCCACCATGCTGACATTCCAGGACATCACCGATACCGAGAATTTCGAGCGCGCGCTGCGCGAGCGCAACGAGGCGCTGGAAGCGGCCGACAAGATGAAGATCGATTTCGTCCACCACGTGTCCTACGAACTGCGCTCGCCGCTGACCACCATCATCGGCTTTGCACATCTGTTGACCGATCCTGCCACCGGCCCGCTGATGCCGAAGCAAGCCGAATATCTCAATTACATCACGACCTCGACCAATTCGCTGTACGCGCTCATCAACAACATTCTCGATCTCGCCACCATTGATGCCGGCGCCATGACGCTTGAACTGGGTCCGGTCGATATTCGCAAAACGATCGACGATGCCGCGGAGGGAATCCAGGACCGGCTCGCCCGCGACCGCATCGAACTCAAGGTCGATCTCGATCCCGAGATCGGAAGCTTCGTTGGCGATCAACGCCGCGTGGTGCAAGTGCTGTATAATTTGCTGGCAAATGCCATCGAGTTCTCTCCCCGCGACACCACGGTTGGCCTGAGCGCAAGGCGAACCGAACACCACGTGATTTTCACCGTGACTGATTCCGGACCGGGCATTCCGCCTGACCTCAAGGACAAGGTGTTCGACTGGTTCGAAGGTCATTCCAACGGGTCGGGGCGTCGCGGCGCAGGCCTCGGCCTGTCGCTGGTGCGCTCCTTTGTCGAATTGCACGGCGGCAACGTGCGCGTCGATTCGAGCGTCGGCAAGGGCACGACCGTCACGTGCGATTTCCCGACCGATCAGGCCGCCCACCGCAACGCCGCGGAATGACCGATCTTACGACATTCTCGCTTGCACTGGCGAACGAGACGGCGACCGCGCATTTGATGGCGGATCTTGCGCTGCTGATCGGCCCGGGCGACGTCATCACGCTGTCGGGCGATCTTGGTGCCGGAAAAACCGCGGCGGCGCGCGCCATGATCCGGTATCTCGCCGGCGACGACGCGCTGGAAGTTCCGAGCCCGACCTTCACACTGGTTCAGAATTACGACCTGCCGCCGTTTCCGCTGGTTCATGCCGATCTTTACCGCGTCGGCGATCCCGCAGAACTTGAAGAGATCGGTCTGTCACCGCTGCCGGAAGCGACCGTGGCGCTGATCGAATGGCCGGAACGCGCAGCCGGCGCACTTCCCCCGGACCGGATCGATATCGCCCTGAGCCATCGTCCGGCGCTAGGATCGACCGCGCGTGCGGCCGAAATCACCGGCCATGGCAAGGCGGCGGCGCAAGTCGAGAGGCTCAAGGCGCTGCGGCAGTTCCTGGCCGGCGCAGGCTATGTCGACGCCAAACGTCTGCGCATGGCGGGCGACGCCTCCACGCGTTCCTATGCGCGGCTGGTCCGCGACGATGGCGTCGTCATCCTAATGAACTCGCCGCGGCGCCCCGATGGCGCCGCGATCTATGATGGCAAATCATACAGTGCCGCGGTTCATTTGGCCGAAGACGTCAAGCCGTTTGTCGCGATCGCCAACGGCCTGCGCGAACGCGGCTTCTCCGCGCCCGCGATCCGTCACGCCGACCTCGACGCGGGATTCCTGATCACGGAGGATTTCGGCACCGCGGGTTTTGTCGAAGGCGATCCGCCCGCGCCGATCGCGGAGCGCTATCAAGCCGCCACCGACATGCTGGCGGCGCTGCATCGCGAAACCTTGCCCGAAATTCTCCCGCTGGCGCCGCAGATCACTTACGCCATGCCCAATTTCGACACCGACGCGCTGCTGATCGAGGTCGGATTGATGCTGGAATGGTACCTGCCGGACCGCGGGGCACAGCCGAGCAACAATCTGCGCGCCGAATTCGTCATGATGTGGCGCGACTTGCTAAGCAAGCCGGCGGCGGCCATCAAGACCTGGGTGCTGCGGGACTTTCACTCCCCCAACCTGATCTGGCTCGACGAACGGCCCGGAACGGGGAAAGTGGGCATCATCGACTTCCAGGACGCCGTGCTGGGTCCAGCCGCCTATGATCTGGTATCGCTGTTGCAGGACGCGCGGATCGACATCCCCGAGCAGCTCGAGCTTGCGCTGTTGACGCGCTACATCAAGGCGCGGCTTGCTTCCGACGAAACGTTCGATCCGGCTGGTTTCGCCGAGCTTTACGCCGTCATGTCGGCGCAGCGCAACACGCGGCTGCTCGGCACCTTTGCGAGGCTCAACCGGCGCGACGGCAAGCCGCAATATCTGCGTCATCTGCCCCGGATCTGGACCTATCTCAACCGTTCGCTGGCTCATCCGGTGCTCGCACACGCCCGGGAGTGGTACGCCGCCAATGTGCCACCTCCCGTTTCATAATTTACGACTTGTTAGCCGGGCTACCCTTAATCTGTGGCCGACCCTGCCCTGAGGAGCAGGGTGTCTGCTTGAGGGCTGGAGCGAAACGATGACGGTGGAACGGCGCAGGGGCGAGCGCGTCACATTCGAGCGCGGGATCAGCGCGCACATGATGGGCATCGACGGCACCTGGCGCCGCGATTGCATGATGGAAGACATTTCGGAGACCGGCGCGAAACTCACGGTCGAAGGCTCCGTCGAAGGACTGCATCTGAAGGAATTCTTCCTGCTGCTGTCCTCCACCGGGCTCGCCTATCGCCGCTGCGAACTGGCCTGGGTCAATGGCGATCAAATCGGCGTCAATTTCCTCAGACCCAGCGACAAGAAGAAAAAGCCGGCGGGACGCGTTGCTTCGCAGACGGTGGACGTCTGAACAGGCCTTTCCACCGGTCGCACAAACGTCATCTCGGACCGCTATGGCGTGCACAATCGATGCGCCAACCGAATCACCGTGATATAGAAATCTCCGAAATGTCTGTGAAACCCACCAAAGCCATGGTTCTTGCCGCCGGTCTTGGCGTGCGCATGCGTCCCCTGACGGACAAGATGCCAAAGCCGCTGGTTCGGGTGGCGGGCCAGACCTTGCTCGATCATGTGCTCGACAAGCTCGGCGATGCCGGCGTGAACGAGGCCGTCGTCAATGTGCACTACCTGCCCGACCAGATCATCGATCACGTCGCGGCGCGCAAGCTGCCCCGGGTGATCATCTCGGACGAGCGTGACGAGGTGCTCGGCACCGGCGGCGCCGTCGTCAAGGCGCTGCCCTTGCTCGGCCAGGCCCCGTTTTTCCACGTCAATGCCGACACGCTGTGGATTGACGGCGTTCGCCCCAATCTGGCGCGGCTGGCCGAAACCTTCGATCCCGCGCGCATGGATATCCTGCTGCTGATGGCGCCGACGACCAGCAGCATCGGATATAGCGGGCGCGGCGATTACGCGATGCTGCCCGATGGCGCGCTGCGCAAGCGCCGGGAGCATCAGGTGGTCCCGTTCGTCTATGCTGGCGCCGCGATCATGTCGCCGGCGCTGTTTGCCGACGCCCCGTCCGGCGAGTTTTCGCTGACCAAGATGTTCGACCGGGCCAACGAGCAGGAGCGGCTGTTCGGCCTGCGGCTCGACGGGGTGTGGATGCATGTCGGAACCCCCGACGCGGTTCACGCCGCGGAACAGGCCTTTCTCGCCAGCGTCGCGTAAGCGCGACTCCCTCCTGTCTCCCCGCCATGCCATGATGCAACCTGACCCCGAATCAGGAAGCCCATGCGCGTTCTCAGCGTACCGATCTCCGTTCCGTTTCTGCGCACCGTCATTGCGGCATTGATCGACGGCCGGCTGGTCGAAGGTTTTGAGGCGCGCACGCAGCCCGAGCGGCTGGCAGCGGCAACGCTCTATCTGCCGACCCGGCGCGCGGGGCGGCTGGCGCGCGAAATCTTTCTCGATGTGCTGAAGGCCGACGCCGCGATCCTGCCGCGCATCGTGGCGCTGGGCGATATCGACGAGGACGAATTGGCCTTCTCGGAGGACGGTGAACCCGGTGCCATCGCGCCACTCGACATCCCGCCGAAACTTGGTGAGTTGCAACGCCGGCTGGCTCTGGCGCGCCTTGTCGCCGCCTGGGCCAAACGCCCCGCGCTGTCGCCGCTGGTGGTCGGAAGTCCTGCCTCCACGCTTGCGCTGGCTGGCGACCTTGCGCGGCTGATCGACGACATGGTGACACGCGAGGTCGACTGGAACGCGCTTGACCGTCTGGTACCCGACCAGTTCGACAAATACTGGCAACACACTCTGGATTTCCTGAAGATCGCACGCGAGTTCTGGCCGGCTTTTCTTGCCGAAACCAACAGAATCGAACCCGCCGCACGCCGCGACCTTCTGATCGATGCTGAAGCTGTGCGCCTTACAAGGCAATCCGACGGCCCGGTGATCGCCGCGGGCTCCACCGGATCGATGCCGTCGACGGCAAAATTCCTGCAGGCGGTGGCAAGACTGCCGCGCGGCGCGGTGGTTCTGCCGGGCCTCGATACCGATCTTGATGACGACGCCTGGCAATCGATCGGCGGCATCCGCGACGCGCAGGGCAAATTCACCGCACCTCCAGCCTCGAACCATCCGCAATATGCGATGCACGCGCTGCTGTCGCGCTTCGGCATCAAGCGCGCCGATGTCGAAATTCTCGGGAAGCCTGCACAAGGCGGTCGTGAGTTGCTCGCATCCGAGGCGATGCGGCCGTCGAACGCCACCGCGGAATGGCATGATCGGTTGAAGCGGCCGGATATCGCGGCGAAGATCGCAGCGGGCATGGACAAGCTCGCCGTGGTTGGGGCGCCAAATCCGGAGATCGAGGCGCTCGCGATCGCGGTCGCGATGCGTGAAGCGCGGCATCTGGGCAAGTCGGCGGCACTGGTGACCCCGGACCGCGCACTGGCACGGCGGGTGATCGCGGCACTCGGCCGCTGGAATCTCGAATTCAACGATTCCGGCGGCGACGCGCTGACGGATACGCCGGCCGGCATCTTTGCGCGGCTGGCGGCGGAAGCCGCGACGAAAGGATTGGAGCCGCCCATCCTGCTGGCGCTGCTCAAACATCCGATGCTCCTGCTCGGCGGCCCGCCTGGCGCGGTGAAGCGCGGCGGTGAAGCGCTCGAACTTTCGCTACTGCGCGGCACCCGGCCGCAAGCCGGCAGCAGTGGTTTGGCCGCCGATTTCGCGCGCTTCCGCGATGAACTGCGCAAGCTGCGCAGCGGCGAAACCTCATCGCTGCACCGTGCCGAACCACGTGCACGGCTCGGGGCCGAAGAACTCGACCAGGCGCAATCGCTGATCGCCGCACTCCGCAAGGCCCTGACGCCGCTGGAAACCCTTGCTGCCTCCAAACCGCATGATTTCGCCGAACTCGCGCAGCGCCATCGCGAAACGCTGGCTAGTCTCTCCGCCGACGAGCGCGGTGTCGCCATGGCATTCGAGAGGCCGGACGGGCTTGCGCTCGCGTCCGCGTTCGACGATTTGCTCGGCCGGCAGGAGAAGATCGGCCTGATGGTCGAGGCCGGCGACTATGCCGAGGTGTTCCAGGCCGCCTTTGCAGACCGTCTGGTGCGGCGGCAGGAGTTGCCGGGAGCGCAAATCCACATCTTCGGCCAGTTGGAAGCACGGCTGACGGAATCCGACCGGGTAATCCTGGGCGGGCTGGTCGAAACCGTGTGGCCGCCGGCGCCGCGCATCGATCCCTGGCTGAGCCGGCCGATGCGTCACGAACTCGGTCTCGACCTTCCGGAGCGCCGCATCGGCCTTTCCGCGCACGACTTCGCTCAGTTGCTCGGCCATGAGGACGTGATCCTCACCCATTCGGCCAAGGTCGGAGGCGGTCCGGCAGTCGCTTCACGCTTTCTCCACCGGCTGGAAGCCGTCGCGGGCAAGCAGCGCTGGAAAGACGCGAAGGCAGCCGGCGACAGGTATATTCATTACGCCGGCGCGATCGACCAGCCTGCGGAGGTCAAGCCGATCGAGCAGCCGCAACCCAAGCCGCCGCGCGAGACGCGTCCGACAAGGCTCTCGGTCACCGCGATCGAGGACTGGTTGCGTGATCCCTACACCATCTACGCCCGCCACATTCTCAAGCTCGACCCGCTCGATCCCGTCGACATGCCGCTGTCGGCGGCCGACCGCGGCTCTGCAATCCACGAAGCGCTGGGCGAGTTTACCAGGGAATATGCAAACGCGTTGCCGGCCGACATCGTGGGCGAGTTGCGTCGTATCGGCGAAAAGCATTTCGCGCCGCTGATGGAGAAGCCGGAGGCCCGTGCCCTGTGGTGGCCGCGCTTCCAGCGGATCGCGCGCTGGTTCGCCGAATGGGAGGCCGCGCGCCGCGGCGGCATCGCCGCCATCGCCGCCGAGATTCGGGGCGAAATCAAGATCCCCCTCGACAACGCCAGAATATTCACGCTGTCCGCGCGCGCCGACCGGATCGAACGCCATCGCGACGGCCGCTACGCCATCCTCGACTACAAGACCGGGCAACCGCCGAGCGGAAAGCAGGTCCGGATGGGATTGTCGCCGCAGCTCACGCTGGAGGCAGCGATCCTGCGCGAGGGCGGCTTCGCCGATATCGATGCGGGCGCCTCGGTCTGCGAACTCGCCTATGTCAGATTGAGCGGCAACAATCCGCCGGGCGAGTTCAAGCCGGTGGAATTGAAGATCAAGCAAAACGAAACGCCGCAGTTGCCCGATGAGGCGGCCGACTATGTGCGGGCGCAGCTCGAAGCGCTGATCCGACGATTCGAGAACCCCGACGAGCCGTATCGATCGCTGGTCCTGTCGATGTGGACCGCCCGCTACGGCGACTACGACAACCTCGCCCGCGTCAAGGAATGGTCCGCCGCCGGTGGCGTTGCGCTGGAGGAGTGGTGAAGGCTCCGCGTACCATTCCTCCGCCCGTCCGCGACGCGCAGGCCCGCGCATCCGATCCCGCGACATCCGTGTTCGTATCGGCCAACGCCGGCTCGGGCAAGACGCATGTGCTGGTGCAGCGCGTGATCCGCTTGCTGCTTGCCGGCGTGCCGCCGGAAAAGATCCTATGCCTCACCTTCACCAAGGCAGCCGCCGCCAACATGGCCGAGCGCGTGTTCACGACGCTCGGCCGCTGGGTGACGCTTGAGGACGACGAACTCGATGCCGCGATCCGCGACGCCGGCATCGCGCACCCGACGGCCGACTTGCGCAACTCGGCGCGCGAACTCTTTGCCTCGACGCTGGAGACACCGGGCGGGCTGAAAGTTCAGACCATCCATGCATTGTGCACCCGCCTCCTGCAGCAATGCCCCTTCGAAGCCAACGTACCGGCTCGCTTCACCGTGCTCGACGACCGTGACCAGACCGAGATGATGGAGCGCGCCAGCCTCGCCGTGATGCTCGATGCCTCGCGCGCGCCCGACAGCGCGATCGGACGTGCACTGCTGGCCGCGATGGCGAACGCAGCCGACGTTACCTTCAAGGACGTCGTGCGCGAGGCCTGCCTCAGCCGCGATCATTTCATGGCCTGGACCGACGCGGCGGGCAGCGCTGAAACGGCAACGAGGCAAGTATCAGCAGCGCTAGGAGTCGAGGTCAGTGATCGTCTTGACGACATCGATCGCGAGATCGTCGATGGGCCGAATTTGCCCCGGCCGCTCTGGCAGGGAACCGCCACCGCACTCGCCGCTGGCAGCAATGCCGACCAGGCGCAGGCCGGACGACTCGCCGAGGCGATGCGCGCTACGGATACCGCCCAGGTCGACGAGTACCTCAACCTGTTCCTGACCGACGCCAAGACGCCACGTGCTTCGGTCGTGACCAACCGTTTTCGAAATAAGAATGCCGACCTTGGCAACCGGTTCGACGCCGAAGCCCTCCGTCTTCCACCCCTGATCGAAAAGCGCCGCGCCATCACCACGCGCGACCGCAGCGAGGCCTTGCTGCACATCGCAATCGCGGTTGCCGCGAACTACCGCCGCGAAAAGTTGACGCGCGGACTGCTCGACTATGACGATCTGATTGACAAGACGCTGGCCCTGTTCGCGAGCGGCGCGTCCGGCTGGGTGCATTACAAGCTCGACCGCGGCGTCGATCACGTGCTGATCGACGAGGCGCAGGACACCAGCCCCCGGCAATGGGACATCATTGCGCATATCATTTCGGAATTCACCGCCGGCGCGGGCGCGCGCGACAACTTGATGCGCACCGTATTCGCGGTCGGAGACGAGAAGCAGTCGATCTTCTCGTTTCAGGGGGCTGCGCCGCGCGAGTTCGACGCCCGCCGCCGGGAGCTAAAAAAGAAGTTCGAAGACGCCGAGATGAGATTCGAGTCCATCCCGTTCACCTATTCGTTCCGGTCCGGGCACGCGATCCTGAAATCCGTCGATCATGTGTTTCGCGACGAGACGATCTACCGCAGCATTCACGCTGAAAAGGCCTATCCGCTGCATGAAGCGCTTGCTGACGCGGGTCCAAGCCAGATCGACCTCTGGGAGCTTTCGATCGCCGACGACCGGCAGGACATCGAAGGCTGGCGCGCACCGTTCGATGGCGTGCCGGTGACGAGCGCCGAGGTTAAGCTGTCGAAACGCATCCAGGGCGAAATCAGGCGGCTCGTCGACGGCGGCACCGCGACCGGACGGCTCGGCAATCGTCGCCGCCTTACCTATGGTGACGTGCTGGTGCTGGTGCGCCGGCGCGGCAACCTGTTCGACGCCGTCATCCAGGCGCTGAAACACGCCCGCATTCCCGTGGCCGGCGCCGACCGGCTCAAACTCACCGAACACATTGCAATCATCGACCTGATGAATCTGGCGGACGCCCTGCTGCTGCCGCAGGACGACCTTGCGCTCGCGGTGGCGTTGAAGAGCCCGTTGTTCAACCTCACCGAAGACGAGCTGTTCACCCTGGCCTGGAACCGCAAGGGATCGCTGCGCGATGCGCTGACCGCCCACGCCGCCGAGCGCGGCGAGTTCAGGAGCGCGCTCGACCGGCTGGCCGGGTGCGAGCGGCGCTTTCGTACCGAGACGCCGTTCGCCTTCTATGCCTGGCTGCTCGGCGGCGACGGCGGACGTGCGCGAATCCTGCGCCGGCTTGGCCACGAAGCCAACGATGCGCTCGACGAATTCCTCGAACTGGCGCTGTCCCACGAGAAAAAGGCGCCGGCCTCGCTGCAGGGGTTCATGGCCTGGCTGCGCGCCGCCGACACCGAGGTGAAGCGTGACATG